>JAKFDB010000015.1:0-12511 GCA_036676315.1 Bradyrhizobiaceae bacterium | reverse complement strand
CGACGCGGTAGAGGCCGAGACGCTCGTCGTCATAGGGGCCGTTGAACTCGGCAGCGTCGATCGTGCCGCGCTCGAGCGCCGGGTAGATGTCGCCGCCGCCGACCTGCTGCGGCACCGCGCCGAGCTTGGCGAGGATGCTGCCGCCGAGGCCGGAAATGCGGAATTTCAGGCCCTTGAGATCGGCGACGTCGCTGATCTCCTTGCGGAACCAGCCACCCATCTGGCAACCGGTGTTGCCGCCGGGAAGCGCGACAATGTTGAACTTGCGGAAGAAATCATCGAGCAGCTTCTTGCCTTCGCCATGGTAGACCCAGGCGTTCTGCTGGCGCGTATTGAGCCCGAACGGCACATGGGTGCCGAGCGCGAAGGTCGGGTCCTTGCCGACATAGTAGTAGGCGGCAGTGTGGCAGATCTCGACGGTGCTGTTCGAGACGGCGTCCATGGCCTGGAGCGCAGGGACGACTTCACCGGCGGCGAAGACCTGGATCTGGAATTTCCCGCCCGTCGCTTCTGCCAGGTTCTTCGCCATGACTTCGGCGCAGCCGTAGAGGACGTCGATGTTCTTCGGGAAGCTGGAAACCAGCCGCCAGCGGATATTGGGCTCGCTCTGTGCGATCGCGGGGGACGCGATGGCGGCGCCCGCTGCAGCGCCGGCCGCTGCCGATTTCAGAAAGTCGCGTTTCCTCATGTCTTCCTCCAAGTACCCCTCGAAGAGAGAGGTTTATTCATTTACTGAATTTATAATTCAAATCTAGCATGAGGCTCCGGATGGTGCTAGTCGAATTTCAATCCCGGTCGCGCCGAGGTGCGAGCGGACGATGAAACCATCGATGGAGTGCTGCAGTGATGCTCGAGAAGAATCTGATTGGCGGAAACTGGGTCGGCGGCGCGCAGGCTCTCGAAATCCGCAACCCCTCCGACCTCAGCGACGTGATCGCGACCTATGGCCTCGCCGGCAAAAGCGAGGTCGAGGCGGCCTTCGCCGCCGCCCGCAAGGCCCAGCCGGCCTGGGGCCGCGCAACGCTGGAGCAGCGTTCGCTGGTGCTCGAGGCGATCGCGCGCGGCATCTTCGACAACAAGGACAAGCTCGCCCAGATCCTCGCCCGCGAGGGCGGCAAGACCGTTCCCGATGCGCTCGGCGAGGTGACGCGCGCAGCCCATATCGCGCGCTTTTTTGCCGGCGAAGCCTTGCGAATGCCGGGAGAGAAGCTCGGTTCGGTGCGGCCGAACGTCGATGTCGAGGTCACGCGCGACCCGGTCGGCGTCGTCGGCCTGATCACGCCGTGGAACTTCCCCGTGGCGACGCCGATGTGGAAGATCGCGCCGGCGCTCGCCTTCGGCAATGGCGTGGTCTGGAAGCCTTCCGAGAAGACGCCCGGCATCTCGGTCGCGATCGCCGAGATCGTCGCCGCCTCCGGCATCCCGGCCGGGGTCTTCAACCTGCTGATCGGCGCCGGGCCTGATGTCGGCGCCGCCGTCATCGCCAATGCCGACGCCATTTCCTTCACCGGTTCCTCGACCACCGGCCGGCGCATCGCGATCGCCTGCGCCGAACGGTTGATCCGCTGCCAGATGGAGATGGGCGGCAAGAACCCGCTGGTCGTGCTCGACGACGCCGATCTCGAGCTGGCCGCCGACATCGCGGTCAACGGCGCCTTCTTCCAGCAGGGCCAGCGCTGCACGGCGTCGAGCCGCTTGATCGTGACCGACGGCATCCACGACGCCTTCGTGAAGGCCTGCGCCGAGCGCCTCGGCAAGCTCCGGGTCGGGCATGCGCTCAGGGCCGAAACCCAGATCGGCCCGGTGATCGACGACACCCAGTTCCAGAAAAATCTCGGCTATATCGCCATCGCCAAGGGCGAGAATGCGCGCCTGGCCGCCGGCGGCGAGGCGCTGGAGCTCGACACCAAGGGCTACTATCTCGCCCCGACCCTGTTCGCCGACACCACGAACGCGATGCGTATCAATCGCGAGGAGGTGTTCGGCCCGGTCGCGACCGTCATCCGCGTCGCCGATTATGAGGAGGCGCTCGCCGTCGCCAACGACACCGATTACGGGCTATCGGCCGGCATCTGCACCAGCTCGATGAAGCATGCCCGGCATTTCCAGCGCAATGTCGAGGCGGGCATGACCATGCTCAACCTGCCGACGGCCGGCGTCGACTACCACACGCCGTTCGGCGGCCGGAAGGCATCGAGCTACGGGCCGCGCGAGCAGGGCCGCTACGCTGTCGAGTTCTACACCCAGATCAAGACCAGCTACCTGCTGGCCTGAGCGACAAGACCAATCCGGAGGAAACGCTCATGACTAACCCGAAGATCGGCTTTATTGGCCTTGGCCGGATGGGACGCCCGATGGCGTCCAACCTGCAGCGCAAGGGCTTTGCGACTCTCTCCTACGACGTCAACCCGCAGGGCGTCGCGGCCCTGGTTGAGCTCGGCGGCCGCGCCGCCGGCTCGATCGCCGAGGTCGCGCGCGAATCGGACATCGTCTTCACGATGCTGCCGGCCCATCCGGAAGTGCGCGCCGTCGTGCTCGACGGAATCGTGCCCAATGCCAGGCCCGGCACGCTCGTCGTCGACATGAGCACGATCGATCCGCTCGCGACCGACGAGGTCGCGGCGGCGGTGGAAGCCGCCGGCCTCGGCTTCGTCGACGCGCCGGTCGGCCGGCTCGCAGTCCATGCCGACCGCGGCGAGTGCCTGTTCATGGTCGGCGCTTCGCCGGAGCATTTCGAGCGCGTCAAGCCGATGCTCGAGGCGATGGGCACCACGATCCATCATTGCGGCGCCGCCGGTGCCGGCATCCGCATGAAGGTGGTGAACAACTATCTGGCGATCGCGGCCTGCCAGCTCAATGCCGAGACGCTGACGCTCGCCGCGCGCTTCGGTCTCGACATCGAGCGCACCATCGATATCCTCAACGGCACCACCGCCACCAACGGCCATCTCAAGACCAATTTCCCGGTCAAGGTGCTGGCCGGCGATATCGAGCCCGGCTTCCAGATCGACCTCGCCCACAAGGATCTCGGCCTCGCCCTGACCTCGGCCTCGTCGATGAAGGTGCCGCTCGCCATGGGGGCGGCCGCGCGCGAATGCCTGCAGCTCGCCCGCTCGCGCGGCTTCGGCGGCAAGGATTTCTCGGCGCTGCTCGACGCCTGGTGCGAGCTCGCCGGCGTCGAGGCTCCGCGCCTGCCGTCCAAGAACTGACCTTCCGTAGCCGAAGCCGACACCGCTTCCCGAAAGCTGCCGCCATCATGACCGTGCCCGTCGCGACCGAAAGCGCGTACCTCCTCGACATCTATGCGCGCTACCGGCGCGACCCGCTTTCGGTCCCGGCGGACTGGCGCATCCATTTCGAGGAGATGGAGCCGGAAAGAGCGGGCGGGCGCGGCAATGGCGAGGCGCTCGGCCTGCGGCTGGTCGAAGCCTATCGGCGCTTCGGGCACCGCGAAGCGGCGCTCGATCCGCTCGATCTGGCGGCGCGGGCTCCGGCGCTGCCGCTCGAGCGCCTGCGCGCCGAGCTGGCGGCGCAGCCGGGCCTGGCGACCCGCGTCACCCTCGCCGGCAAGACCTGCGAGACCACCCTCGCCGGCCTCGCCGCCGAGCTGCAGCGGCTCTATGCCGGCAAGGTCGGGCTCGAGGCGCAGCAGGTCGAGGACGACGAGGCCCGCGACTGGCTCTACGGCGCCTTCGAAGCGCTGTTCGCGGCCGAGGCTCCGGTCGATCTGGCGAATCGCGCGCTCGACGCGATCGTGCTGGCGGACACGTTCGAGACCTTCATCAAGGTCAAGTTTCCGTCGAAGAAACGTTTCGGCGTCGAGGGCGCCGAGGGCGCCATCGTCTTCCTGCGCGAACTGCTGCGCGAGGCCTGCCTTTCCGGCTTCGACGAAACCGTGATCGGCGGCATGCATCGCGGCCGCCTCGCCACGCTCGCCATCGTGCTCGGCAAGCCGGTCGGCACCGTGCTCGCCGAGATCAAGGGCCGGGACCTGACCGATGGCGGGCCCGACTTCACCGGCGACGTGCCCTATCATCTCGGCTATGCCGGCGAGGTCAGCCATGGCGGGCGGCAGATGAAGCTGTCGATCTCGCCGCATCCCTCGCATCTGATGACCGTCGCGCCCGTGGTGACGGGGCTGGCGCGCGGCAAGCGCCGCACGGCCGGCGACGATGTCCTGTGCCTGCTTCTCCATACCGACGCGGCCTTTTCGGGCCAGGGGCTGGCCGGCGAAGTGCTGCAGCTCGGCGGCCTCGCCGGCTACGAGGTCGGCGGCACGGTCCATCTCGTCGTCAACAACCAGATCGGCTTCACCACCAACGCCTCGGAAGGCCGGACGTCGCGCTATTGCACCGATATCGGCAAGATGGTCGGCGCGCCAGTGCTGCATGTAAACGGCGACGATCCGGTCGCGGTCGCCCGGGTCGCCGCACTCGCTCTGGCCTGGCGCCGGCGCTACCGCCGCGACGTGCTGATCGACCTCGTCTGCTATCGCCGCAACGGCCATAACGAGCTCGACGAGCCGCGCTTCACCCAGCCGAAAATCTGGGCCGCCATCGACGCTCGCCCTTCCCTGCGCGACAGCTTCGCGGGGGTGGTCGCCGGCCTCGATGCCTCGGCGCCGGATCGGGTCGCCGCTCTGGCGGAAGCCTTCAAGGCTGAGATGCAGGAGGGTTACGCCGCCATCGAGAGCCTGCGCCCGAACGCCGCTTCGGCGCGGCCCGAGGGCTGGGGCGCGGTCGCGAGGGCTGGGGCGGCCGACATGCTGGGCCGCATCGAGACGGGCGTGCCGGTCGAGCAGCTGCGCGCGATCGGGCGCGACGCCTGCCGGATTCCGCCGCGGCTCAAGCCTCACGCCAAGGTCGCCCAGTTCTACCGTGCGCGCCTCGCGACGATCGAGACGGGAAGCGACATCAATTTCGCGACCGCCGAAGCGCTCGCCTTCGCCTCCCTGCTGGCCGAGGGCGTGCCGGTACGGCTCTCCGGCCAGGATTGCGCCCGCGGCACCTTCACCCAGCGCCACCTCGCCGTGCACGACGTCGAGACGGGCGAGCATCTCGTGCCGGTGGCGGGCCTTGCCTCCGGCGGCGCTGGTTTCGAGGCCGTGAACAGCCCGCTCTCCGAATATGGCGTGCTCGGCTTCGAATACGGCTACAGCCTCGCCGATCCGAACCGGCTGATCCTGTGGGAGGCGCAGTTCGGCGACTTCCTCAACGGCGCCCAGATCATGGTCGACCAGTTCATCGTCTCGGCGGAGGCGAAGTGGGAGCTGATGTCGGGTCTCGCCATCCTGTTGCCGCATGGGCTGGAAGGCCAGGGGCCCGATCACTCCTCCGCCCGGATCGAGCGGCTGCTGCAGCTCTGCGCCGGCGGCAACATGATCGTCGCCAATCCCTCGACGCCGGCGAACCTGTTCCATCTCCTGCGGCGGCAGGTGAAGGCGCCCTGGCGCAAGCCGCTCTTCGTCATCGCGCCCAAGGCGCTGCTCAGGCAGAAGGCCTGCGTGTCCTCGCTCGACGAGATGGCGGCCGGCACTTCGTTCCGCCCGGTGGTTGCCGAAGTTTCCGCAAAGCCGGCGCGGCGCGTCGTCCTGTGCTCGGGCAAGATCGGCTACGAACTCGTCGCGGCGCGTGCAGGGCTCGGGCTGGAGGACGAGATCGCTATCGTTCGGCTCGACCAGCTCTACCCGTTTCCCGCCGCCGATCTCGCCGGGGCTCTGTCCCGACATGGCGATGCGCAGTGGCTCTGGTGTCAGGAGGAGCCGGAGAACCAGGGGGCGCTCGCCTTCGTGCAGCATCAGTTCCGGCACGATTCCCGTTTGGCCGGTCGCAGGCTGGCGGTCGTCGCGCGCCCGCCGCTCCCGGTTGCGGCCGGCGGCTCGATCGAGCGCCATGAGAGCGAGCAGGCTGCCTTGGTCGGGCGGGCACTTGACCTGGTGGGGGGCGATGCCTGAAGTGGGCGCATCGCCCCTGCTTCCCCGCCTCCTTTTCCGCCGGCGGCTGGGGCCAACCCCAGCGCATCAGATGGCCCGACACCACTTCCATGCCCTCCTTTGAGCCCGTTCGCGCCATCACGCGCGGCCTGACGGTTCTTCGCCTCGTCAGCGAGCAGAGCCCGATCACCGCCACTGATCTGGCGCGGGCCGCCAAGCTGCCGCAGCCGACGATGGTACGGATCCTGGAAACGCTGGTCGAGGCGGGCTATGTCTATCGTCGCTCGGACGGCGTCACCTTTGGCATCACGGCGCGAACCAAGCTGTTGAGCAGCGGCTACGACGCCACCTCGCGCTTGCTCCAGCTCGCCGAGCCGCTGATCGAGAATCTGCGGACCGAGATCGGCTGGCCGTCCAATCTGGCGACATTGGAGGACGATGCGATGGTCATCGTCTACACCAATCGCAACGCCAAGGGGCTTTCCATCCCGGGCCGGCTCGGCGCGCGCATTCCGCTGCTCGCCACCGGCGTCGGCATCATGCAGCTCGCCGGTCTGCCGCCTGAGGCGCTGCAAGGCCAACTCGAACGCCTCCGGCAGTCCAAGGAGATCTGGGACGCCTCGCCCGAACTGTGGGAGGGGCTCGAGGAGCGGCTCGCCACGGCCCGACAGAATGGCTACGCCTTCGCGCATGAACGCTATCTCGATGCGGTCTACCAGTCCCAGATCTGGGCCGTGGCCGTGCCGATCATCGTGGAGGGACAGACAGTGGCGGCCCTGAGCAGCCTCGTCCTGCGCGGTGCCGGGCCGCGCCAGCGCTTGCTGGACGGCATTCTGCCGGCCCTGCGCCGCACCTCCGCGACCATCGCTTCGCAGCTTGCCGCGGAATCCTGAAGCCACATGGCATGCTCACCCTGAGGACGGGCCATCGTTAGGGCTTGGGCGCCTACCGAAATACCGTCCTTTAGCGGCGCTTGACCACCAGGGCCGCGCTGTGCGGTTCGGCATTTAGGATCGCGGCCAGCTTGGGCGACAGATTCGTCGCCGTGATCCAGATGGCCCTGTCACGGCGTTGGACATGGCTGCGATCCGGGGCGAAACACCTAGCCGTCCCGTTTCAACCTCATGCGGTAGACGAAGTTCTCGGCTGGATGCCAGTTCATCGAGGTCAGCATCGTCGAGCCGCTATCGTCGATGTAGCGCCTGACGAAGCGCAAGGACGGAGCACCGGTGCGCAGGCCAAGCGCCCGCGCCGCGAAACGCGGCAGCGGCTCCGCCGAGATCTCCTGAACGACTTCGGCGATGCGCTCCCCTGAACGATGCTCGATGAGATCGTAGACCGGCCCCTCAGCGGAATGGACGTCGTGAAGATGCTCTGCGAACCGCAGATGCACGAAGACCGCGGTCGCACAGATCGGTTCGGCCGATTGCGGCCGCCAGCGAATGCCTTCGAGCCGGATCCAGGCGGAGTCGACCGGCGCCGGGACGAGCAGGGCGACATCGGCCGTAATCGCGACACGGTCCACCCGCTGGATCTCGTACTGTGTGTCGTGGGCGTATTGCGTCAGCTCCTCGAGCGAGCGCATGGCCTGGACATAGCGCGTGGTCGGCGTGCCCGCTGCGATCAGGGTCCCCGAGCCGCGCCGCCGCGACACCATTCCCAACTCGCCGAGCACGCGCAGGGCATCGCGAATCGTATGCCGGCTCACATCGAAGCGCGCGCAGAGCTCGCTTTCGGTAGGCAGCATCGAACCGACGGTGAACGCCCCGGCCTCGATCTCCGCCTGCAGGGTCTGAGCGATCCGCTGATAAAGCGGCGAGCCGGCGGCATCGAAAGCCGTGCCGTGCTCCGTCGGCGGCACTCTCCCCGCCCCGTCCATGCTGTCCCGATTCATCGCGATTCCTGATGATTTATCCGGACTAATATAGACCATCCATCACAGCTACTCCAGAGAGGAAATGCCGCTGGGCTTCGAGTGATAGCGAGGCCAAACCGCGGCATGATTGTCGATACTCGCAAATATAGGCGCCATTTCTTCGCTTGTTTGCGAAATCGCGCACGCTTTCGGCCGCTCCGGCCAACCCGGCAACGACGCACTGCAGCATCGATTTGATGCGGCGCAGCGTATCCAGGCGGTTGACTGCCTGCGCATATCATTGAAAGTTGTCCGGACATATCAGCAACCCCCACGAGCTGCCATGCGTGACGCCGTCAAGACCCTAGCTCAGCAACGCTATCGCGAGACGTTCGGGCGCTACTACGAGGAGTTTGTGATCGGCGACGTCTATGAGCACCGGCCGGGGCGCACCATCAGCGAGACCGACAACACCTGGTTCTCCTTGCTGACGATGAATACCCATCCGCTGCATTTCGACCGCGAATATGCGGCGCATTCGGAATTCGGGCGGCTCCTCGTCGCCAGCCCGCTCACCTTGTCGATCGTCGTCGGCATGAGCGTCTCCGACGTCTCGCAAAAGGCCAAAGCCAATCTCGGCTGGAAGGAAATCCGCCTGACCGCACCGGTGTTCTGCGGCGACACGCTCTATTCCGAGACCGAAGTGCTCGAGAAGCGTGAATCGGCGAGCCGGCCAGGCGATGGCATCGTCACGGTGAAGACGACCGGCCGCAATCAGGGCGGCAAGGCTGTCTGCGACTTCGTCCGCTCGATGCTGGTCCCGAAGCGCGGCCACGGCGTCGACGACGCAGCCAATTATTGAGCCGGCCGATGCGCAACGCCCCGCTCCCTGCCGACGAAGAACAGGCGCTCTTCGACACGATCGATCGCTGGCTGGACACGAAGGTCAGGCCGGTGGTGCGCCAGCACGATCATGACGACATCTATCCCGTAGAGATCGTCGAGCAGATGAAGGAGCTCGGACTGTTCGGCGCGACGATCGGCCAGGAATATGGCGGACTCGGCCTGCCGGCGACGACCTATGCCAAGATCGTCATGCGCATTTCCGATGTCTGGATGGCGATCACTGGCCTCTTCAATTCGCATCTGATCATGGCTGCCGCGGTCGAGCGCTTCGGCACGCCGGAGCAGAAGGCGCAATGGCTGCCACGCTTCGCCAGTGGCGAGATCCGCGGCGGGCTCGCCCTGACCGAGCCGGACTGCGGCACCGACCTTCAGGCGATCCGGACGACAGCGCGACGCGATGGCGGTCGCTACCGCATCAACGGCACCAAGACCTGGATCTCGAACGGCATTGAGGGTTCCTGCTTCGCGCTGCTGGTCAAGACCGACCCGGCAGCCGAGCCGCGCCACAAGGGCATGAGCCTCTTCCTCGCGCCGAAGAAAGAAGGTTTCCGCGTCGGCAAGAAGATCGAGAAGCTTGGCTACAAGTGCATCGACTCGGCCGAACTCGTCTTCGACGATTACGAGCTCGACGAAAGCCATCTGATCGGCGGCGTCGAGGGCCAGGGCTTCCAGCAGGCGACTGGTGGGCTCGAGCTCGGCCGCATCAACGTTGCCGCCCGCGGCGTCGGCCTCGCCGAGGGCGCGCTGCGGCTGGCGACGGAGTACGCGCAACTGCGCCGCAGCTTCGGCAAGCCGATTGCCGAGCACCAGGCGATCCAGCTCAAGCTCGGCGAGATGGTCACCCGGGCCCGCGCCGCACGTCTGCTCACCCTCGATGCCGCGCAGACCTATGACCGCGGCGAGCGCTGCGACATGGAGGCCGGCATGGCGAAATACTTCGCCTCCGAGGCCGCCGTCGAGAACAGCCTCGAGAGCATGCGCATCCATGGCGGCTATTCCTATTCGAAGGAGTTCGACATCGAGCGCTATTTCCGCGACGCGCCGCTGATGTGCATCGGCGAAGGCACCAACGAGATGCAGCGCATCATCATTTCCAAGCAATGGATCAAGAGGAGTGCCGCCGCATGAGCCCGCTCGCCGGCCTGCGCGTCCTGACGCTGGAGCAATTCGGAGCCGGGCCCTATGGCTCGATGGCTCTCGCCGATCTCGGCGCCGAGGTGATCAAGATCGAGAGCCCGGCGGCCGGCGGCGATGCCTCCCGCCATGTCGGCCCGCATATGCTCGGCCCGGACGACAGCCAGTATTTCCAGACCTTCAACCTCAACAAGAAGAGCGTCACGCTCGACCTGAAGACGCCGCTCGGGGCCGATACCTTCCGCCGGCTCGTCGCCACGGCCGACGCCGTCGTCAACAATCTGCGCGGCGACCAGCCCGACAAGCTCGGCCTGACCTATGACAGCCTCAAGGCCGTCAATCCGCGCATCGTCTGCCTGCACATCTCGGCCTATGGCCGCGACAATGAGCGGCGCGGCTGGCCGGGCTATGACTACCTGATGCAGGCCGAGACCGGCATCATGAGCGTCACCGGCGAGCCCGACGGCGCCCCGACGCGGCTCGGCCTGTCGATGATCGACTTCATGACCGGCATCACCGGCGCGGTCGGCCTGCTGGCGGCGATCCTGCGGGCGCGCACCAGCGGCATCGGCGCCGATGTCGACACCTGCCTGTTCGACGTCGCGCTGCACCAGCTCTCCTATCCTGCGACCTGGTATCTCAACGAGGGCGACGTGCCGGCGCGGATGGCGCGTAGCGCCCATCTCTCGGCCGTGCCGGTGCAGACCTTCGAGACGGCCGATGGCTGGCTCTTCATCATGTGCATGACCGACAAGTTCTTCAACGCGCTGGTCGGCGCTATGAACCGGCCGGACCTGGCGAGCGATTCGCGCTTCTCGACCATGAAGGCGCGGCGGGCCAATCGCGGTTTCCTGACCCAGGAACTCGATGCCGAGTTCGCCAAAGCGGGCACGCAGGAGTGGCTCGCACGCCTCAACGGGCTGCTGCCGGTCGCGCCGGTGTTCGACATCCCGCAGGCCTTCGCCAATCCCTTCGTCGAGCGCATCGGCATGGTCACGCGCGTCCCGCACCCGCAGCGGCCGGATCTGCGCTGCCTGGCGAGCCCCTTGCGGATCGATGGCGAACGGCCGCAGGCCAGCGCCTGCAGCGCGCTCGGCGCCGATACCGAGAGCGTATTGCGCGAAATCGGCCTCGGTGCAGACGAAATCGCGGCGCTGCGCGCCGGCGCGGCCGCCTAGGGCGCAGCCATGAAACTTGAAGGTCTCCGCGTCGTCGATCTCTCGGTCTTCCTGCCGGGGCCGTACCTGACGATGACGCTCGCCGACCACGGCGCACAGGTACTGAAGATCGAGCCGCCCGGCGGCGATCCCGGCCGCGAGATCGGGCCGCGCGTGGAGGGCGAAACCGTGTTCTTCCGCAACATGAACCGCGGCAAGGAGAGCCTTGTCATCGACCTCAAGGAAACGGCCGGGCGCGAAAGGCTGCTGAAGCTCTGCGACGAGGCCGACGTCGTGGTCGAGACCTTCCGGCCCGGTGTCGTGCGGCGGCTCGGTGTCGACTACGAGACCGTCAGCGCCCGCAATCCCGGCATCGTCTACTGCTCGATCAGCGCGTTTGGTCAGGATGGCCCCTATCGCGACCGACCGGCCCACGACCTCGCCGTCGAAGCGCTTGGCGGGGCGATCTCGATCAACGAGGGGCAGGATGGCGCACCCGCCATTCCCGGCATTCCCGCCGCCGACATGCTGAGCTCGCTACAGGCCCTGTCCGGCGTGCTGATGGCGCTGCTGCGGCGCGAACGCACCGGGCGCGGCGACTATCTCGACATGTCGATGCACGACGCCGTGCTCGCCGCCTATCCCAATGTCGTCGGCCCGGTCTTCGCCCATGGCCGCGATCCGGTACCGAAGCACGAGCGCAGCATGGGCGGCTCAGCCTTCTATCGGATCTACGCCACGGCCGACCGACGCCATGTCGTCCTCGGCGGCCAGGAGGCAAAATTCGTCCGAAATCTCCTCTCCGATCTGCAGCGCCCTGATCTCGCTGCGCTTTGCGAGGTTGGCCCCGGCCCGCACCAAGCCCCGGTTGTCGAATTTCTGTCCGAGACCTTCGCGCGCCGCAGCCAAACGGAATGGGTCGAATGGTTTGCCGGGCGCGACATCTGCTTTGCCCCCGTCAAGAGCGTCAGCGAGGCCTTCGAGGACCCGCAGGCGCTGTATCGCGGCATGGTGCTGGATGACGGCGCGACCCGGCAGATCGGACCGGCGATCAAGTTCCGGCACGAGCCGGCGCGCCCGCGGCTCAGCGTGCCGCGCCTGCCCGTGGCGATGGAAACCGAGAAAAGCGGAGTGGAAGCATGAGCTTCGAAGCCGGCGGCTATGGCGAAATCGGCATTGGCTGGGGCAAGCGCCCGGCCGTGATCGTGGTCGATTTCCAGCTCGCCTTCACCGATCCGGCCTATCCGCTCGGCCAGTCCAATCACATCCATGCCGCCGTCGAGCGCACGGCGGTGCTGCTTGCCTTCGCCCGGGCCAACAGCGTGCCCGTCGCCTCCTGCCGGACCGCCTGGTGCGGCGAGAAGGACATGATCCTGTGGAAGGCGACCGGGGTCCGCGACGGCATGTTCCATGGCGACCGGCCGACGCAGATGGACCCGCGCATCCACGACGCTGCCTATGACGTCAACTTCGTCAAGGCCGGGCCGTCGATCTTCTTCGGCACGCCGCTGGTTTCCTATCTGATCA
>JAKFDB010000014.1:0-33882 GCA_036676315.1 Bradyrhizobiaceae bacterium | reverse complement strand
GATAGCTCATCGCTCGCCCCTCAGTTGGCCTGTGTGCCGCGGGTGACGACATGGCCGATGAAGGCGACGAGGCGGTCGAGCATGAAGCCGACCACGCCGATATAGACCAGCGCCACGATGATGTCGGAGAGGCGCGAGGAGTTCCACGCATCCCAGATGAAGAAGCCGATGCCGACGCCGCCGGTCAGCATCTCGGCGGCGACGATGGCGAGCCAGGACAGGCCGACGCCGATGCGAAGCCCGGTGAAGATGTAGGGCGCGGCTGAAGGCACCATGATCTTGAAGAAGAATTCGAGCTGGTTCAGACGCAGTACCTGCGCGACATTGCGGTAATCCTGCGGGATGTTGCGGATGCCCACGGCGGTGTTGATGATCACCGGCCAGATCGCGGTGATGAAGATCACGAAGATCGCCGAGGGCTGGCTGTCGCGGAAGGCGGCGAGCGAAAGCGGCAGCCAGGCCAGCGGCGGCACGGTGCGCAGCACCTGGAAGACCGGATCCAAGCCCCGCATCGCCCAGATCGACTGGCCGACGAGCGCGCCCAGCAGCACGCCGACCACCGCGGCGAGACTGAAGCCGATCGCGACGCGCTGGAGCGAGACCAGGATGCGCCAGCCGAGCCCGATATCCTGCGAGCCGTTCCAGAAGAACGGTTCGGTGATCAGGTCCCGAGCTTCCGTCCAGATCCGGCTCGGCGGCGGCAGGGAGGATTGCGGGCCGGATGCGGCAAGCTGCCAGAACAGCAGGATCAGCCCGATGGTGATCAGCGGCGGCAGCAGGTTGAAGGCGATCGCCTGGAGCCAGGTGGCGGCGCGACCGGCGAGCGACCTCGCCACGACCGGCGGCAGGGCCACGACCGCAGCCTTCGCTGCCGGCAGCGCGACGATCCTCGCATCCGCCGTTGCGGCCTTCGAGACAGCCTGCCCCATCGCGATACTCCCTTGTCCGTGCTGCTGCGTCGCGTTCATGCCGCCTCCGTCGCGCGTGACTGCGTCCCGATGCGGCGGATTTCCGGAAGGCAGGAACCGCAATTCGTGCCTGCCTTGAGCTGGCGTCCGATGTCCTCGGCGCTCAGCGCCTTTCCGCTGGCGAAGGCCGCGCGGATGGCGTTGAGCCCGACGCCGAAGCAGGCGCAGACGATCGCGCCGGGTTCGGCGATGCCGTCGAGGCTGCGGCCCGCGAGCAGCGCCAGCCGGTTGTCGGGCTCCGTGCCGGCGGCAAAAGCGGCCTTCACCGTGTCCCAAAGCGGCGCCCGGCCGGCAGGGGCGACGAAGAGCGCCGCGACCAGGCGCCCATTGCGGGTCGCGACGCAGCGATAGACCCCGCCCGTCCGGTCGATCATCTCCGTGAGCTCGCAGGCGCCGAAAGCCGCATGGACATGCTCCATCAGCGCCTCAATGCCGCTATCGGTCGCAAACAGCCGGCCTTCGCCGCCTTCGACCGCGAGCCTTGCCCACCAGCTACCCGGCGGCAGCGAGAAGCCCTCCCGCGACAGGACGAAGCCTTGCCAGGCATAGGCGACCGGCGCGATCGACGCCGGCGTCGCCTTCAGCTCGGGCTGGCCGGACCAGGGATCGCAGGCGGCCTGCGCCAGCGCGCCGATGCGCGCAGCGGAGGCGGTCTCGCCGGACCAGTGGATCGGCGCGAAGAGCAGGCCCGGTCCTGCACCCTGATCGAGCACGACCTTGAGCACAGCAGCGCCATGATCGGTCGCGACTGCCGCGAAGCCGCCCTCGCTCAGCCCGTGACGCTCGGCGTCTTGCGGATGCAAGAAGACCGACGGTTCGCTGAGATGGGCCGAAAGGCGCGGGCTCAGACCGGTCCGCGTCATGCTGTGCCAGTGATCGCGGCTGCGGCCGGTATTCAGCATCAGGGGCCGCTCGGCGCTCGCCTGGCTGGCGAGGGCCGGAACGGCGAGGCGCTGCATCGTGGCGCGGCCACCCGGCGTGAAGAACCCACCTTCCGCGAACAGACGCGGCGTCCCCGACGGCCGCCCTGCCGGCACCGGCCATTGCACCGGCTCCAGCGCATCATAGGCGCGCCGCTCGATACCGGCATGGGCGCCGATGTCGAAATCGCGGCTGCCATCGTTCTCGAAGGCCGAGAGCGCGGCATGCTCGGCATAGATCTCCGACGGGCGGGAATAGCCGAAGGCCTCGCCGAAACCGAGACGCCGGGCGACCTCGCAGATGATCCACCAATCGGGCCTCGCCTCGCCCGGCGGGGCTAAGAAGGCGCGCTGGCGCGAGATCCGGCGCTCGGAATTGGTCACCGTGCCGTCCTTTTCGCCCCAGGCAGCGGCCGGCAGGATGATGTCCGGGCCGGCAGCGAGCGTGTCGTTGGAAAGGACGTTCTCGGAGACGATGAAGAGCTCGAGGCCGGCAAGCGCCGTCCTGACCCGGTCCGCCCGCGGCAGCGAGACCGCCGGATTGGTCGCCATCACCCAGAGCGCCCGGATGCGCCGTTCGGCGACCGCCTCCAGCATCGCGACCGCCTTGAGGCCCTCGCGCCGGGCGATGTTCGGCGCCTTCCAGAAGCGGCGGACGCGGTCGATCTCGGGGGCGGTGTAGCCCATATGGGCGGCGAGCATGTTGGCGAGCCCGCCGACCTCGCGGCCACCCATCGCGTTGGGCTGGCCGGTCAGGGAGAACGGCCCGCTTCCCGGCCGGCCGATCCTGCCCGTGGCGAGGTGACAATGCAGGATCGACGCGACCTTGTCGGTGCCTTGCGCCGACTGGTTGACGCCCTGGCTCCAGGCGGTGACGACAGCCGGCGTGCCGCCCCAGAGCGCATAGAAGGCGGCGACGTCCGGCGCGGCGAGCCCGGTGCGTTCGGCAATGGCGGTGAGATTCGGCGCGATCGCGCGCGCATTCGCCAGCGCGTCGTCGAAGCCGCTGGTGTGATGCGCCAGATAGCTCGCATCGAGCAGGCCGTGATCGGCCAGGTGAACCAGCAGCCCGGCGAAGAGCACGCTGTCGGAGCCGGGCTTCAGGGCGAGGACGAGGTCCGCCTCCTCGGCGGTCGCGGTGACGCGCGGATCGATGACCACGACCCTGGCGCCGCGCTCCGCGCGGTTCTGCTGGATCCGGCGAAACAGCACCGGATGGCACCAGGCGGTGTTCGAGCCGACGAGCACGATGAGATCGGCGCTGTCGAGATCCTCATAGCAGCCCGGGACCGTGTCGGAGCCGAACACACGCTTGTGGCCGGCGACCGAGGACGACATGCAGAGCCGCGAATTGGTGTCGACATGCGGCGTGCCGATGAAGCCCTTGGCGAGCTTGTTGGCGACGTAATAATCCTCGGTCAGAAGCTGGCCGGAGAGATAGAAGGCCACCGCCTCCGGCCCGTGCTCCGCGATGATGCCCTTCAGGCCTTCCGCCACCGCATCGAGCGCGACATCCCACAAAACCCGGTCGTAGCCGCCCGTGGCATTGCGCTTCAGCGGCTGCAGCACGCGATGGCCGAGCCCCAGCGTCTCGCCCAGGGCCGAGCCCTTGGAGCAGAGCCGGCCACGATTGGCGGGATGGGTGGGATCGCCCGCGATCGCGGCGCCGCCTTTGCCGTCCGGCGTCGCCAGAACGCCGCAACCGACCCCGCAATAGGGGCAGGTGGTGCGGATCGCCTGATCGAGCGGGGCGAGCACGGGAAGCGGGCCGTCATCGCGCATCAGGCGGCCTCCCTGACGCAATAGGGCTCGCCGAAAGGCAGATCGGCACGGATCGCCGAGATGTCCTGACCGGAGCGGATCAAGCCGAGATAGAACAGCGCCCCTTGCGTATCGCCGACGAGGACGCAGCCGGCGAGCCGGCCGTCGCGGAGCACGAATTTGCGATAGATGCCGGCGCCGCGGTCGCGCAGCACCACGACCTCGGCGCCCTCGCCAGCCTCGAATTCGCCGGCCGAGAAGACGCCGACACCGCTGACCTTGAGATTGGTCGCGAGCAGCGAGCCTGAGTAGGCCGCCGCCTTGCCGGCAAGCCGCGTCGCCAGCACCCGCGCCTGCTCATAGGCCGGTTCGACCAGCCCGTAGACCTGGCCGCGATGCTCGGCGCATTCGCCGATGGCGAAGATCGCCGGATCGCTGCTGGCGAGGCCATCGTCGATATCGACGCCGCGATTGACGTCGAGCCCGGCTGCCACCGCGAGATCGACGCGCGGGCGCACGCCGATCGCGACGACGACGAGATCGGCCGGGATCGCGCTGCCGTCGGTCAACTCCACCGCCTCGACCCGCCCCTCGCCGACGAAGCGCTCGGCCGTGCAGTTCACTCGGATGTCGATGCCGCGTGCCGTGATCTCGGCGGCGAGCAGGCCCGCACCCTCGCGGTCGAGCTGGCGCTCCATCAGCCGGTCGGCGAGATGCAGGATCGTGACCTTGGCGCCGATCCTGGCGAGCCCGTAGGCCGCCTCCAGTCCGAGCAGGCCGCCGCCGATCACCACGACACGCGCACCGGTCGCGGCGACGGTCCGGAACAGCGCGACATCGGCGACATCGCGGAAGGTCGCGACGCCGGGCAATTCGAACCCCGGCACCGGCGGCATCAGGGGGCGCGAACCGGTGGCGAGGACGAGCTTGCCGTAGGGCAGGCTCAGCCCGTCCTCCAGCGTCACGGTCTTGCCGATCCGGTCGATGCCCGCGACGGCGCGGCCATAGAGCATCGAGACGCCGCGCGCGCGCCACCAGGCGGCGGGCTTGAGCTCGATCTCGGGCTCGGCGATCTCGCCCGCCAGCAGCGGCGAGAGCAGCGCGCGGTTATAGGCGAGCCGCGGCTCGGAGCCGATCACCGCGATGGAATAGCGCCCGAGCGCGCGCTGGCTGAGCTCGTCGACCAGCCGCGTCGCGGCCATGCCCTTGCCGACGATGATCAGCGGCTCGGCCATCTCTAAGCCCTCCCCCCGCTTGCGGCGGGGAAAGAGTAGCCGCCTCCCTCAGCCCTCATCCTGAGGAGCCCGCTCGAGCGGGCGTCTCGAAGGATGCCTCCAGCGCGCATTGGAACATCCTTCGAGACGCGCTCCTGAGGAGCGCTCCTCAGGATGAGGGCTGAGGCAAAGCGGCCCATGGCTCAGGCCACCCGCTTGATCTTGAGGGCCTTGAGATAGTCGAGCGGCGCCGCCGGATCGAATTTCACGCCGTCGAAGAAGGTCTCGACGCCACGGGATTCGGCCGTGGGAGCACCGGTGACGCCCAGCGCCTTGGCCGCCTCGCGCCAGAGGTCGGCACGGTTGGTCTTGTCGACCAGCGCCTTGATGTCGATCGACGGCTCGAACTTGCCCCAGCGGATGTTCTCGGCGACGAACCAGGTGTCGAGGCTCTTCCAGGGATAGGAAGAGGAGCCGCCTTCGCCCCAGAACTTCATATAGAGTTTGGTGCCCTTGGCCTCGCGGCCATTGCCGTAATTGATGTCGCCCTGCAGGCGCTTGTTGATGTCGCTGACGGGAACGTTGAACCATTGCCGCTTGCCGACGATCTCGGAGAGCTCCTGCCGGTTCTCCATTTTGTCGGCCCAGGCTTGCGCCTCCATCACCGCCATCAGGATGGCCTGCGTCGCCTTCGGGTTGGCGTCGACGAAATCGGCGCGCATGCCGAGGATCTTCTCGGGGTGCCTGGCCCAGAGCTCGCCGGTGGTCAGCGCGGTGTAGCCGATGTTCTGGTTGACGAGCTGCTCGTTCCAGGGCTCGCCGACGCAAAAGCAGTCCATGGTGCCGACCTTCATGTTCGCCACCATCTGCGGCGGCGGCACGACGATGACCTTGATGTCGGTGTCGGGATCGATGCCGCCGGCGGCGAGCCAGTAGCGGATCCAGAGATCATGCGTGCCGCCCGGGAAGGTCATGGCGGCGGTCAGTTCCTTGCCGGCTGCCTTCTTGCGCTCGAAGGCCTGTTTCAGCGGCGAGGCATCCTTCTGGACGTTCAGGTCCTTGTATTCGTTGGAGACCGAGATCGCTTGGCCGTCCTCGTTGAGGTTCAGCAGCGTGTACATCGGCAGCGGCTGGCCGTTCTGCATGACCTTGCCGGTCGCGTAGAGATGCGTCTTCGGGCGCAGGATGTGGCCGCCATCGATGCCGTTGTTCTTGAAGCCGAGCGCCATGTTGTCGCGCGTCGCGCCCCAGGAGGCCTGCTTGGCGATGTCCATGTCGGGCAGGCCGTATTTGGCGAAGAGCCCCTTCTCCTTGGCGAGGACGAGCGGAGCCGCGTCGGTCAGGGCGATGTAGCCGAGGCGCGTGCCCTTCACTTCCGGCCCCGCCGATTGCGCGAAGGCTCCGGCCGGCAGGGCCATGCGGGCAGCGCCCAGCAGCGCGGCGGCGCCCGAAAGCTGCAGCAGCTTGCGGCGGCTGGGCTTCGCACTTGTCTCGATCGTCTCGCTCATCAATCGCCTCTCGCGTGGAAATGCCGGATCGAAGTCGGGGGCAGCCAGAACGAAAACGCCGCGCGAAAGCGCCCAGGGAGGCACATTCGACAGCGGCGTTGCTGTGCGTTCGGTCAGGAAATCGGCGCGGGCAGCCTTGGCCGCGTCGCTGGAATTCCTACAAGGAGCGTGCCAACTCTCGCGCCGGCCTCACAATGACGATTTTTCAATGGCTTAAATGACGGCATGCACCGGAGCGACGCTCATCACCTTCAATGTTGCGGCGCACAAATTATCTGCTTGTGCACAATAAATATGCAAATTATCCGGCTAGGAGTGACTGCCTAAAAATAGCTCAGGCAGGAAGACGGCCCGCGCCTGCTCGGCCATCCCCGGCGCGAGCACCACCTGGCCCGCGCGCTCCATGCTCGACAAGATCCAGTCGGCGTGGCCCGGGTTCGGCTCCAGCGCCGCGCGGTCGAAGCGGATGAAGCGCTCGACCTGGCGCGGTGGACGCCCGGCCCCCTGGATCAGCTCGAAGCGCAGCACCGGCTCGAGCATCTCGATGGGGAGCGCCAGCCGATCGGGCCGCGACAGATGCAGGGCCAGGCGCTCGCCGTTGGCCGGGTCGCAGGCCCAGTCGCTGGCGCGCAATATGGCGGCATTGAGCCTGGCGACGGCATGCGAGCGGCGGCCGGCATCATCGGCGCGCCAGGCGAGCACCTTCTCGGGGCAGTCGCGACGCAGTTCGACGCCGCAATGAAGCATGGCGCCGATGCCGGCAGCGACCGCCGCCGCATTCCACGGCGCGCCGGCGCAGAAGCCGTCGACGCGCCCGCTGGTGAGCGCCTCGACGGTCTGCGGCGGCGGCACCACCTCGAAGCGGATATCGTCGCCGAGCTTCAGCCCGCCCTTCGCAAGCCATTCGCAGAGCAGATAGGTGTGGCTCGAGAAGCCGAAGACGGCGGCAAAGGTCAGCTGCGGCAGGCCCGTAGCCTTGCGGCGCTCGACCAGCGCGGCGAGCGCCGCTGCCGAGACGCGGGGATCGGCAAGGTCGCCCGGCGCCAGCCTTGCCATCTCCTCGAAGCGCCGCAGCGAGAGCGTGATGGCGCTGCCGTCGAGATTGAGCGCGATCGGCACCGCCATCGGCGCCCTGACGCCGCCGATGCCGAGCGTCGCGGCGACCGCTGCCGGGCCGAGCATATGGGCGGCATCGAGCAGGCGGACATTCAGCTTGTCGCGCAGGTTCGACCAGGAGACTTCCCGCACCAGTTCGAGATCGAGGCCCTCGGCTTCGGCAAAGCCCTCGTCCTTCGCGGCTACGATGAGCGCGGAATCGATCAGCGGCATGAAGCCGACCCGCAGATGCAGCGTCATTTCAGCACCTCGGCGGCCGTGATGATCGAACGGGCGATGTCGACCAGCTTGCGCTTCTCGTTCATCGCGGTCTTGCGCAGAAGGGCGTAGGCGTCCTCCTCGGACAGCCCTTTCAGGCGCATGACGATGCCCTTGGCGCGGTCGATCGTCTTGCGGTCGTCGAGCTGGGAGCGGGCCTCGTCGAGCTCCTCGCGCAAGCGGCGGAAGGCATTGAAGCGGCTGATGCAGGTCTGCAGGATCGGCTTCAGCCGCTCCTTCCTGAGGCCATCGACGATATAGGCCGAGACCCCGGCCTCGATCGCCTCCTCGATGGAAGCCGCATCGGACTGGTCGACGAACATGGTGATCGGACGCTTCACATGGCGGCTGACCAGGAACATGTCGGCCAGCGCGTCGCGGCTCGGGTTTTCGAGGTCGATCACCACGACGTCGGGATCGTGCAGTTCGATCGCAGCGACGAGCCCGTTGGTGCCGCCGATCAGCACGATCTCATGCGATCCGGCCTCGCGGAGCCCTTCCTGGATGATCGCCGCGCGGACCGGATTGGCATCGACGATCAGGATTTTGATGCTGTTGGCCATCTCGCCCGATACGGAAACAATACACCCGTCCTGCAGGATTTGGGCCAGAAGCGCGGGCTCGCAGCCGTCGGCACCGCGCCAGGGGCGCTCTCCCGCCCGCCGCGGCGTTCCGCGCGATCGGAAAACCATGACAAGGCCGACAATGCAGCCGCGGTGCTCGCCAGGGCGGCCATCTACCCGATCAGCCCGGGCGAGGCCTACAGGGGGAGCCAGGAATCCAAGCGGTCGTCGGCACGAAACTCGGCGCCCGGCGCAACGCTGATCGCTTGCCCGCCATCGCCACCAAAGTAGCGGGTGCCGGCAAGGCCCAGTTCTAGAACATTGAGGGATTGGAGCGGGCGATCGGGATCGAACCGACGACATTCAGCTTGGGAAGCTGACGTTCTACCACTGAACTACGCCCGCGCGCCCGTCGATATAGCCGGGTGGCGGCCGGCCCCGCAAGCCGGCATGCGCAACATTATCGAGGAAGATGGAACGGCGCCGCGGCAGCTGCCCCCGCGCGGCGCCGTGAAGGGCCTACCAGCAGCCGTAGTAGCCGCAGCCGCCATAGCCGTAGTAGCCATAGCGCGAGCGCGACGAGGCTGCGATGACCGCACCGCCGACGGCGCCGGCGACGACGCCGGCCGCGACCGCATTGCTCGCCTGGGCGTTGGAGCGGCGGAAGCTCTGGAAGACCTCGCTGCGGCAGCGCTCGAAGGCGCGCGTGCCGGGACGATGGCCGGCGTCGATGCAGACGGAGTCGGATTCCGCCGCCGATTGCTCGACGGTCTGGCAGCCGGCGAGCCCGGCGGCGAGAACGCCGGCGATGAGGAGCGCGCGCATGAAAAGTCCTTTCCCTATAGACGGATGGCCACGAGAGCCTGGAGCGGCAACGCGTCAGGCGCCCCCGCGGGTGACACAACAATGGATACGCCGCCGACCGTCAGGCCGGCGACGTATCCGACGCTTGGCGCGGTCTGACACGGAATCGCCATCTTGTCGCCCCCACAGGTGCCGCTGCGGCATGTTTCGGGGCGACAGTCTCGACTTGCGGCTAATGAAAGCTTGAGCAGCCCCCCGCTTCGAGCGAAGCCGGACCTCGCCGCAACAAGGCGCGACGCAGAGTGTGCTAGCTGCGGAAATGCTTGGAGAGCTTCAGGGCCTGGCCCTGATAGTTGGAGGTGCCGATCTCGCCATAGAGCGCATCGGGCTCGGCCGCCATCTTCTCGAAGGCGAGGCGGCCGACGACCTGCCCGTCCTCCAGGACGAAGGGCACCTCATGGCTGCGCACCTCGAGCACGCCGCGGCTGCCCGGCATGCCGTCGGCGCCGACGCCGAAGCCAGGATCGAAGAAGCCGGCATAGTGAACGCGGAACTCGCCCATGCTGGGGTCGATCGGCGCCATCTCGGCGGCGAAGCCGGCCGGGATGTGCAGGCGCTCCTTGGAGGCGAGGATGTAGAACTGGTGGGGATCGAGGATCAGGCGCTTGCGGCCCCTCGTGTAGAGCGGCGACCAGAAATCCTCGACCGCATACTGGCCGACGCGGTCGACATCGATGACATCGGTGAAGCGCTGGGCCTGGTAGCCGATGATCTCGTCATCGCTCGCGCCGGCGAGATGGATGCGGAAGACGAGCCCGTTGCGGATCGTCGCCGGCCCGTCGACCAGCGGCGTCCGCTCATGGACGAGACGCAGATCCCGGTCCGAGACGCGGAAGCCCGAAGCCTCCTCCTGGCCGGCACCGCGGCGACGGAAGCGAAGCTGGTTGAGACGGCTGCCCTTGCGCACCTTGATCGAGAAGCTCGACGGCGAGATCTCGGCATAGAGCTTGCCGGAATAGCCGCCCGCGACACTGTCGAAGACCTCGCTATGGTCGGCGATCAGGCGAGTGAAGACGTCGAGGCGGCCGGTCGAGCTCTTCGGATTGGCGAAGGCCGAGATCGTCGCCGGCAGGTCCTCCAGCGACTCCATCAGCTCGACGACATAGACGCAGTTCTTTTCGAGGATCGCGCCGTGCTCCAGCGAGACTTCGTCCTGCGTCAGGTCGGCGAGCGCCTGCTCGACGCTCTTGTTCAAACCGGGCAGGAAACTGGCGCGGACGCGATAGGCCTTGTGGCCGAGGCGCAGATCGAGGCTCGCCGGCTGGTACTGACTCTCGGCGATCGCCCCCGAGATCGAGCGCACCATGCCACGATTGACCAGCGTGCGGATGTCCTGGCGCGGCAGCACGCCGGACTTGCCGCTGAGCGAGGCGGAGACCGGCTCCGCGAGCTCGGCCAGCATGTCGGAGGATGTCGCCATCGGATCGGAACCCTTCATCAGGCGGCGATCATAGCGCAAGCGCGCCGCCTTCGCGCCTGCGAGAGGTGCCGCAGGCCAGTTTTCCACGCCAGAAACGCCGCTCCCGGGCGCCGGGGCCAGCCTTCGCGCTTGAGCCTTGCAGCGGCTCCGGGCCATAACAGCGCAACGACATCCTGCGGGAGAAAACCGCGCCGGCAGGCACGGAGCCTCAGATCATGTACCAGGCCGAAACGTATGGCGTGCGCGTCACCGCCTCACCCAAGTTCATGGATGACGAGTCGACGCCGGATCAGGGCCGTTACTTCTGGGCCTACACGATCGAGATCGAGAACCGGTCCGAGCGCACGGTGCAACTGATGACACGGCACTGGGTCATCACCGATGGTCGCGGCGAGGTCCACGAGGTCCGCGGCGAGGGCGTCATCGGCCAGCAACCGATCCTGCAACCCGGCGAGCGCTTCAGCTACACCTCCGGCTGCCCGCTGATGACGCCGGATGGCAGCATGCGCGGCTTTTACGCAATGCTAGGCGAGGACGGGAAGGTCTTCGACGTCGAGGTACCGCTGTTTCCGCTCGATTCTCCTTATGTGAAGAAGGTCCTGCATTGAACGCCTCCCCCGCTCCGACCGGGCAGCGCTACGCGCCGCTCGACATGCTCGCCCGGCTCGTCGCCTTCGACACGGTCAGCCACAAATCCAACCTGGCGCTGATCGACTTCGTCGAGGCCTATCTGGCCGGCTGGGGCGTCGCCTCGGTTCGCTTTCCCAATGCCACCGGCGACAAGGCGGCGCTGTTCGCCAGCATCGGCCCGCAGGACCGCGGCGGCGTGCTGCTCTCCGGCCATACCGACGTGGTGCCGGTCGAGGGGCAGGCCTGGTCGCGCGATCCGTTCACCCTGCATGTCGAGAACGGCCGGGCCTATGGCCGCGGCGCCGTCGACATGAAGGGCTTCGTCGCGCTGGCGCTGGCGCTCGTGCCGGATTTCCTCGCCGCCGAGCTGAAGACGCCGATCCACCTGTTCTTCTCCTATGACGAGGAGGTCACCTGCCTCGGCGTCGTCGACGGCATCGCCGAGATGGGCAAGAGCCTGCCGCGGCCGCGCGCGGTCTTCGTCGGCGAGCCGACCTCGCTCGACATCGCCGATGCCCACAAGGGCATCCGCACCTTCTTCACGACGATCACCGGCTTTGCCGCCCATTCCTCGAAGCCGCATCTTGGCGCCAGCGCCGTGCATGGCGGCACGCGGCTGGCGGCCGAGCTGGTCCGGCTGGCCGATGAGCGCGAGGCGATGATCGACGAGAGCGGCCGCTTCGACCCGCCCTACGACACCATCCATATCGGCAAGTTCCATGGCGGCATCGCCCGCAACATCCTGGCCGATCGCTGCGACCTGTCCTGGGAGGTGCGCACGCTGCCGGGCTCAGATCCGGAGGATGTGCCCAGCCGCTTCGCCAACCTCTCGCAGGAGGTCCTGGCGAGGATGCGCCGGACCGCGCCCAGCGCCGCGATCGAAACGGTGATGAGCTCGGACGTTCCCGGCCTCGCGCCCGATCCCGGCTCGGAGGCCGAGACGCTGGCGATGCGCCTCGCCGGGCGCAACAGCACGATCGCCGTGGCTTACGCCACCGAGGCCGGGCATTTCCAGCGCGCCGGCCTGCCGACCGTGGTCTGCGGTCCCGGCTCGATCGACCAGGCGCATCAGCCGGACGAGTACATCACGCTGGAGCAACTCTCGGCCGGCGAGGCCTTCATGCGGCGGCTGATGGCGGAGTGCCGGGGGTAGGTAGCGCCTTTCAACCGATAGGGCGCGGGGAACCCTCTCCCGGAGGGAGAGGGCAGGGTGAGGGGATGGCCGTCGGACCAGTTCCGTGAAAGCTCACCGCGCGGTCGGGGCGAGGCCAGCGAATTCGAACCTACACCTCACCCCTACCCCTCTCCTTACAGGAGAGGGGTTCCCCCGCCTCATCCAGCCGAAATCTCCGCTTCGACCTCGGCCGGGTCGAAGCGATAGCGCCGCGAGCAAAACTCGCAGGTGACGCCGAGCGAGCCGTCATCGGCGATCATGGCCTTGCGGTCGTCGAGCGGGAAGCCGCGCAGCATGCCGAGCACGCGCTCGCGCGAGCAGCGGCAGGCCTCGTGCATCGAGATCGGCTCGAAGACATGGGCGCCGCGCTCGTGGAACAGCCGGTAGAGCAGCCGCTCGCTTTCGAGCGTCGGGTCGAGCAGTTCATGGTCCTCGATGGTCCCGACCAGCGAGCGCGTCTCGGCCCAGGCATCGTCGCTGATGCCGTCGGCATGCTGGTCTGCCAGGTCATCATGCGCCAGGATCTCGTGGCCCTCGGGCGCATCGCCCGGATGCAGATCGGCGGCGCGCAGGCGATCGGGCGAGTTCGGCATGAACTGCACGATCAGCCCGCCGGCGCGCCAGGCGAGGCCGCTGCCGGTCAGCACCGTGCCGACGCCGAGGCGGATCCGGCTCGGAATCTGCTCGGACTGGCGGAAATACTGGTGGCCGGCCTCTTCCAGGCTCTGGCCCTCGAGCGCCACGACCCCCTGATAGCGCGTCGCCTCCGAGCCCTGGTCGACGGTCATGGCGAGATGGCCGCGGCCGAGCAGCTCGCCGGTCGACAGCGCGCTGGCGTCCAGCGCCTGCGCCAGTCGCTCGGCATCGTAATGCGCCATGGCGCGGTAATTGTCCGGCGCGTTGAAGTCGACGACCAGCATCGAAATCGGCCCGTCGCTCTTGGTCTGGAGCTGGAAACGGCCCTCCGATTTGAGGGTCGTGCCCAGCATCACGGTCAGCGCCGCCGCCTCGCCGAGCACCCGCGCGACCGGCTCAGGATAGCCGTGACGATCGAGGATCTGGTCGAGCGAGCCGCCGAGCCTGACGACACGGCCTCGGATGTCGAGCGCCGGGACCGCGAAGGGCAGGACCCGGTCGTCGGGCGCCGTGGCGCCTATCGGCGAAACCTCAGCCATCAGGCCGCCACCGCGCCGAAGCACCAGGCCAGAATGCCCTTCTGGGCATGCAGGCGGTTCTCGGCCTCGTCGAACACCGCCGATTGCGGGCCGTCCATCACCGCGTCGGTGACTTCCTCGCCACGGCTCGCCGGCAGGCAATGCATGAAGATGGCGTCCTTCTCGGCGCGGCCGAGCAGGCGCTCGTCGACCTGGTAGGGGCGCAGCAGGTTGTGGCGGGTGCCTTCCTCGTCGCCCATCGAGACCCAGCAATCGGTGATGACGCAATCGGCGCCCTCGACGGCGGCTTCCGGCCGGGTCGTCAGGGTGAGCTTCGCGCCCTGCTTGCGGGCCCAGTCGAGCAGCGCCGGCGGCGGCGCGAGCTCTTCCGGCGTCGCGATGGCGAGCTCGAAATCGAGCCGCCCGGCGGCGTGGACCCAGGAGGTCAGGACATTGTTGGTGTCGCCGGTCCAGGCGATGCGCTTGCCGGCGATCGGCCCCTTGCGCTCCTCGAAGGTCATCACGTCGGCCATGACCTGGCAGGGATGCTGGCGCTTGGTCAGGCCGTTGATCACCGGCACGGTGGCGTATTTCGCCATCTCGACCACGGAATCATGGTCGAGCATGCGGATCATGATCGCATCGACGTAGCGGGACAGCACGCGCGCCGTGTCGGCGATGGTCTCGCGCTCGCCGAGCTCGATCTCCTGGCCGGTCACCATCATCGGCGAGCCGCCGAGCTCGCGGATGCCGACGTCGAAGGAGACGCGGGTGCGCAAGGAGGGTTGCTCGAAGATCATGGCGACGACCTTGCCGTCGAGCACGCGGTCGGCCGCGGCCGCCGGGGTCCGGCGACGCGCCTTGATCTCGCTGCCGCTGCGCAGGATGGCCTGCAGCTGCGTCGCAGAGAAATCGGAGAGGTCGAGGAAGTGACGCATCGGGGCGGCCATGCTCATTCGGCCGCCGGCCGCGCCAGGTTCGCCTCGACGGCGCCGGCGGCCTTGTCGAGGCGGGCCAGCGCCTCGGCGACCTCGGCGTCGCCAATGATCAATGGCGGCAGCAGGCGCACGACATTGTCGCCGGCGGCAACGACGAGCAGGCCGGCAGCGCGCGCCTCGGCGACGAAATCAGTGTTCGGAGTGCGCAGCTTCAGGCCGAGCATCAGGCCCTGGCCGCGGATTTCCTCGATCACCTGGGGGTGCTTGTCCTTGAGCTCGGCCAGCGACTGCTTCAGCCGCAAGCTGGTCTGGGCGACGCGCTCGATGAAGCCCGGCTCGAGGATGACGTCGAGCACGGCATTGCCGACCGCCATGGCGAGCGGATTGCCGCCGAAGGTGGTGCCGTGGCTGCCGAGCACCATGCCGGCCGCGGCTTCCTCGGTGGCGAGGCAGGCGCCCATCGGGAAGCCGCCGCCGATACCCTTGGCGATCGACATGATGTCGGGGGCGACACCGTAATGCTCATAGGCGAAGAACTTGCCGGTGCGGCCGACGCCGGTCTGGATCTCGTCGAAGATCAGCATCAGGCCGTGCTCGTCGCAGAGCTCGCGCAGCAACTTCAGGAAGCGCATCGGCACCGAGCGCAGGCCGCCCTCGCCCTGGATCGGCTCGATCATCAATGCGGCCGTCTCGGGCGTGATCGCCGCCTTCAGCGCCTTCTCGTCGTCGAACGGCACCTGGTCGAAGCCGTCGACCTTGGGGCCGAAGCCGTCAATGTACTTCTGCTGGCCGCCGGCGGCGATGGTCGCCAGCGTGCGGCCATGGAAGGCGCCCTCGAAGGTGATGATGCGGTAGCGCTCGGGGTGGCCCTTCGCGGCGTGGTACTTGCGCGCCATCTTGATCGCACACTCGTTCGCCTCGGCGCCCGAATTGGTGAAGAAGACGCGCTCGGCGAAGGTCGCCTCGCAGAGCCGGCGGGCGAGCTTCTCGCCATCCGGCATGCTATAGAGATTGGAGGTGTGCCAGATGCGCTGCGCCTGCTCGGTCAACGCCTTGACCAGATGCGGATGCGCATGGCCGAGCGCATTGACGGCGATGCCGGCGCCGAAATCGAGATAGCGCTGGCCGTCGGCGGTGATCGCCCAGGCGCCTTCGCCACGCTCGAAGGCGACGGGTGCGCGGGCATAGGTCGGCAGCAGAACGGACGAATTGGCGGAAATGGAAGCGGAGCTCATGGAGCGAGGTCCTCGCAACGGAACGTAACGGAAAGCGCAGGGCGCCGGGGTGTGAAGCGGTGGTCCGGGGCGCGGCGGCAATCTGCCAGCACGATGCGACCCCGCGGCGACGTTATCGTCGCAGGCCTTTCCCGTTTTCTCGTCGCGCCGTCAGCCGCATCGCTCGAAAGTCCGGATCGCTCAAAAACATAAGCGCCGCCCCAAGGGCGGCCGCATTGCACAGACTATGCAAAAGCGGTCCGGCACTGTCAATTCCGGCCGTCCGCAGCGACGTTGCCAAATAGACTCACCTTGCTCGCGATGGAGCGATTGGCTGGGGAAAAGCCGATTTCCGATTCGGCGACTCTTGTGGCCGAGTCAAGCCATCTTGTATGGTGCTTTTTGTCAGATACGACATCTCGTGCGGCGTCTCCAGTATCGTCAGTTCCGAGCGTAGCGGTTTCCGTTCTTCGACGGGCGCTGCCGATATCGGATTCCGCCATGATCTTTCCCTATGCCTCGCCGCCCGCCGGCGAGGCATGACGAAGACAGGTGAAATCGATGAGCGAAGCTGGAGCCTGGACCGACGAACGCGTCGAACTGCTCAAGAAGCTCTGGAGTGACGGACTGAGCGCCAGCCAGATCGCCGGCGAACTCGGCAGCGTCACCCGCAATGCCGTCATCGGCAAGGTCCACCGTCTCGGCCTTTCCGGCCGCGCCAAGAACCCCGGCTCGACGGCGCCGCGCCCGCGCAAGCCGGTGACGCGCCCGCCGGCTCACCCGATGGCGAGCCCCGCCTCCGGCGGCGGCATGACCCGCGGCAACACCGCGCTGGCGCCGCAATTCGCCCCGGAGATCGAGGCCGAACCGGAAGCCGAGCATGTCCCGGCCCCGGCCGAGGAGGTGGTGATCCCGTTCTCCGAGCGCGTCACCATCATGGACCTGCGCGAATACATGTGCCGCTGGCCGATGGGCGATCCGACCACGCCGGAATTCCGCTTCTGCGGCGGGCGTTCGCTGACCGGGATGCCCTATTGCTCCTATCACGCCCGCATCGCCTACCAGCCGGCCGCCGACCGCCGCCGCGACCGCAAGGTGCGCGCCTGATCCGGCCCAACTGATCGAGCAATCAAAGCCGGCCTTCGGGCCGGCTTTTCCATTAGCGGCATCAGCGCCAGTTTCTGGCTGGCCCGGCTGTGTCCATGCGCGACCGATACGCGCCGGCTACAGATGAACGGACGGGAGCGGCGCCGATGCGCGACGATGAAGGCTCAGGCCCGGTCGAATATGCCTGCGCGCTGCCGATCTGCGGCCAGAGCGTGCTGATGGGGATGAGATCGCCGCATCGCCAGAACTGGCCGTCATGCTGGGACACGATCAGCGGCCATCTGGAACCCGGCGAATCTGCCGACCAGGCGCTCATCCGCGAGCTTCAGGAAGAGATCGGCGTGACGCCGACCGTGTTCCAGCCCTATGGAACCATCGAGACGACGGAGACCGACGGCGTCACTCCGGCCTTGTGGCATCTGTTCACCGTGACCGGCTGGGATGGCGGCGAGCCCCGGATCACCAATGACGAGCACAGCGAGATCCGCTGGTTCGACTTCGGCAGCGCCCAAGAGCTGTCGCCGCTCGCCTCGGAAGCCTACCGCCCGGTCTTCGCCCGGCTGGCTGCCCTGTTTGCAGCGGCTCCGTAAGCGGACGCGAACGCCATGGCCAGTTTCGCAATCTATCTCGGCGCAGCACTGGCGGAGATCGCCGGCTGCTTCACCTTCTGGGCCTGGCTCAAGCTCGGCAAGTCAGCCTGGTGGCTGCTGCCGGGGCTCGCGGCACTGGCACTCTTCGCCTGGCTGCTGACCCTGATCGACAGCGCCGCGGCCGGCCGCGCCTTCGCCGCCTATGGCGGGGTCTACATCGTCGCTTCGCTGGCCTGGATGTGGCTGGTCGAGAAGGTCTCGCCGGATCGCTACGACCTGGCGGGCGCGGTTCTCTGCCTCGCCGGTGCGGCGGTGATCGTCGCCGCGCCGCGCTGAGGGCGTGCTGCGCTCACTTTGGACCCCAGCGTCATCCCGGGCCTGCCCCGGGATCCATCCTAGCGCGCCGGAGCCTTACGATGGATCCCGGAACTGCGCCGCTGCGCGGCTTGTCCGGGATGACGAAGCCCCTCCGAAAGAAGCGGCAAGCTCCAAGTAGCACGTTCGGCCTCAGCTCCGCGCGAAGGTCTCGTCGAAGGCGTAGCCGGCGCCGCGCACGGTGCGCAGCGGGTCCTTGGCGTCGTCGGGGGTGATCGCCTTGCGCAGGCGCCCGACATGGACGTCGACGGTGCGCTCGTCGATATAGACGTCGCGGCCCCAGACGGCGTCGAGCAGCTGGGCGCGGGAGTAGACGCGGCCCGGCGCCTGCATCAGGAATTCGAGCAGGCGGAACTCGGTCGGGCCGAGATGCAGTTCGGCGCCGGCGCGGCGCACCCGCCGCGTCGTCCGGTCGAGCTCGAGATCGCCGGCCGTCAGCATGCCGGCGACATGGCCAGGCTTGACCCGGCGCAGCAGCGCCTGGATGCGCGCGATCAGCTCCGGCAGCGAAAACGGCTTGACGACATAGTCGTCGGCGCCGGTGGCGAGGCCGCGCACGCGCTCGGTTTCCTCGCCGCGTGCCGTCAGCATGATGATCGGCACCCGCTCGGTATCGCGGCGGGCGCGCAGGCGCCGGCAGAGCTCGATGCCGGAAAGGCCGGGCAGCATCCAGTCGAGCAGGACGAGATCGGGCGTGTGGTCGCGCAGGTGCAGCTCGGCATCGTCGCCGCGCGCGACGCTGTCGACCTCGAAGCCCTCGGCTTCGAGATTGTAGCGGAGCAGCAGCGTCAGCGGCTCCTCGTCCTCGACGATCAGGATGCGTGCTGGCATGTCCGGCCTCCGCTCAGGCGCCCGCCCGCTCAGCCATTGCCGGCGGGCAGGTCGACCAGGATGTTGGTGGTGTCGAGCTTGGGACGGCTCTCCTCCACCGATTGGCCGGTGATCAGATAATGGATCGTCTCGGCGATGTTGGTGGTGTGGTCGCCGATGCGCTCGACGTTCTTGGCGCAGAACAGGAGATGCGTGCAGAAGGTGATGTTGCGCGGATCTTCCATCATGTAGGTCAGCAGCTCGCGGAACAGCGAGGTGTAGAGCGCGTCGATCTCGTCGTCGCGGCGCCAGACCTCCATCGCCTTCTGCTCGTTGCTGGCGGCATAGGCGTCGAGCACGTCCTTGAGCTGTGCCTGCACCAGACGGCTCATATGCTCGAGCCCGACCACGGCGCGGTGCGGCGGCGAGAACTGGCCGGAGATCGCGACGGCACGCTTGGCGATGTTCTTGGCGAGATCGCCGACGCGCTCGATATCGGCGGCGATGCGGATCGCCGAGATCAGCTCGCGCAGGTCGTTGGCCAGCGGCTGGCGCCGGGCGATGGTCAGCACCGCCTTCTCCTCGACGTCGCGCTGGAGATTGTCGAGCCGCTGGTCGGCGGTGATGACCTTCTGCGCCAGCGCCGTGTCGCGGCGCACCAGCGCCACGGTGGAGTCGCCGAGCATGCGCTCGGACATGCCGCCCATCTCGGCCAGGCTGCGGCGCAGCCCCTCGAGGTCGGCATCATAGGAGCGGACGATATGGTCGGACATCGGGGCGTATCCTGTGACGGAGGCGAGCGGACTTGCTGGCGTCAGCCGAAGCGGCCGGTGACGTAATCCTGCGTCTGCTTCTTGTGCGGGTTCATGAAGATGGTGTTGGTCGCGTCGAACTCGATGACTTCACCGAGATACATGAAGGCGGTGTACTGCGAGACGCGCGCCGCCTGCTGCATGTTGTGGGTGACGATGACGATGGTGAAGTCGCTCTTGAGCTGCTCCAGCAGGTCCTCGATCTTGCCGGTCGAGATCGGGTCGAGCGCCGAGGTCGGCTCGTCGAACAGGATCACCTCGGGCTTCTGCGCGATGGTGCGGGCGATGCAGAGCCGCTGCTGCTGGCCGCCGGAGAGGCCCATGCCGGAGCTCCTCAGCTTGTCCTTGACCTCGTCCCAGAGGGCGGAGCGGCGCAGCGCGCCCTCGACGCGGTCATCGAGCTCGGATTTCGGCGGCTTCTCATAGAGCCGGATGCCGAAGGCGACATTGTCGTAGATCGACATCGGGAACGGCGTCGGCTTCTGGAAGACCATGCCGATGCGCGAGCGCAGTTCGTTGACGTCGACATCGTTGGAGATGACGTTGCGGCCGTCGAGCAAGACCTCGCCGCTGGCGCGCTGCTCGGGATAGAGCGAGTAGATCCGGTTGAAGATACGGAGCAAGGTCGACTTGCCGCAGCCGGACGGGCCGATCAGCGCGGTGACGTGGCGGTCACGGAAGGTCAGATTGACGTTCTTCAGCGCCTTGTGCTCGCCATAGTAGAAATCGAGGTTCTTCACCGCGATCCGGATCGGCGCCTGCGCGTCGAGCGTCTGCGGGCTGAGTTCCAGGGTCGAGAGCATCGACATGTTCCTTCCGATCGGACGTGGTGCTCACTTGCCGCCGCGCACGATGCGCCGGGCGATAAGCGAGAGCAAAAGGATCGAGACGGTGATGATCAGCGAACCGGCCCAGGCGAGCTGCTGCCAGTTCTCGTAAGGCGCCGAGGCGAACTGGTAGATCGTCACCGGCAGGTTCGAGACGCCGCCGACCAGCGTCGGCGAGAACCAGAAATTATTGTTCAGCGCGGTGAAGAGCAGCGGCGCGGTCTCGCCGGCGATGCGCGCCAGCGCCAGCAGGATGCCGGTGACCATGCCGGACTTCGCCGCCCGCCAGGTGATCGCGGTGATGACCACCGAAGGCGGGGCGCCGAGCGCCGCGCCGGCCTCGCGCAGCGGCGCCGGCACCAAGCGCAACATGTCCTCGGTGGTGCGCACGATGACCGGGATCGCGATGATGCCGAGCGCAACGCCGCCGGCCCAGCCGGAATAGCCGCGGAACGGCTCGACCAGGATGACGTAGACGAACAGGCCGATCAGGATCGAGGGCGCCGAGAGCAGGATGTCGTTGATGAAGCGGATCAGGCCCGCGAGCTTCGAGCCCCGGCCATATTCGGCAAGGTAGGTGCCGGCGAGCACGCCGATCGGCGTCGCCAGCGCGATGCCGAGGAAGGTCAGCACGGCCGAGCCGACGATGGCGTTGGCAAGGCCGCCGCCCTCCGAGCCGGGCCCCGGCGTGATCTGCGTGAAGGTCGCGGCCGAGAGCCCGCCAATGCCTTTCACCACGAGCATGCCGAGGATCCAGAACAGCACGGTGATGGCGACGAGCGTGAAGGCCGTGGCGGTGATCTTCATCAGCCGGTCGGCATTGCGGCGCGCCGGGCGCACGCGGCCCCAGGGGATTTCGGGGGTCATGGCCGCAGGAGGCATGGCCGCGGGGGAGGGAGACGTCAGGTTCATGGGTCCGCTTCCCTCAGAACGACTTGACGCGCGCGACGAGGATGCGCGCGATGACGAGGACGACGAAGGTGACGAAGAACAGGATGCAGCCGAGCGCGATCAGTGCGTGGAGCTGCAGGCCGAGCGCCTCGTTGAACTCGTTGGCGATGCGCGAGGCGATGGTCGAGCCAGGGTCCATGACCGAGCTCGAGAGCCGGTTGGCGTTGCCGACGACGAAGGTCACCGCCATGGTCTCGCCGAGCGCGCGACCGAGCCCCAGCATGATCGCGCCGATGATCGAGACGCCAGCCTGCGGCACCAGCACATAGCGCACCACCTCCCAGGTCGTGGCGCCGATGCCATAGGCGCTCTCGCGCAGCACCGAGGGGATCTGCTCGAGCATGTCGCGGGTGATCGAGGCGATGAACGGGATGATCATGAAGGCCAGGATGATCCCGGCGGTGAGGATGCCGAGCCCCGAAGGCGAGCGCGAATACAGGACGGTGCCGACGATCGGTATGCCCTCGACGATATTGGAGAGCGGAATCTGCACATAGGCCGCAAACAGCGGCACGAAGACGAAGAGCCCCCACATGCCGTAGATGATCGAGGGCACGGCGGCGAGCAGCTCGATGGCGGTCGAGACCGGCTGCTTGAACCAGGGCGGCGCGAGCTGGGTCAGGAAGACGGCGATGCCGAGCGAGAGCGGCACGCCGACGACCAGCGCGATCAGGGCGGTCGACAAGGTGCCGACGATCGCCGGCCAGGCGCCGTATTGCTCGTTCTGGGTATCCCAGACGCTCGAGGTCAGGAAGCCGAGGCCGAATTCGCGGAAGGCCGGCCAGCCGCCGGCGACCATGGCCGCGATGATGCCGGCAAGCAGCACCAGCACGAAGAGCGCCGCCAGGAAGCTGGCATTACGGAAGACGAGGTCGAAGGTGCCTTTCGGGGTTCTGCGAATGGCGGGCAGTCCCGATGCCATCTGGTCAGTCGCGGCGGCCATCCGAGGAACTCCGATCGGTGGTTTCAGGCGGGCCGAAGGGGCCGGACCCGGCCCCTTCCTTTAACGTTGTCGCAGGGCGATCAGAAGATCGGCTTGCCGGCCGGGTCGGTGATGCCCTTCCAGGCGTTGCGGACCTGGTCCTTGACGTTGGCCGGCAGCGGCACGTAGTCGAGCTCGAGCGCCAGCTTGTCGCCGTTCTTGTAGGCCCAGTCGACGAATTTCAGCGCGGCTTGCGTCTCTTCCGGCTTCTCCGGCTTGGCGTGGATCAGCAGGAAGGTGGCGGAGGTGATCGGCCAGGCCTGGGCACCCTTCTGGTTGTTCAGCGAGATGCCGAAGCCGGGAGCCTCGTTCCAGTTGGCGTTGGCGGCGGCAGCCTGGAAGGACTTGTCGTCCGGCGCCGGGAAGTTGCCGTCGGCGTTCTGGACGAGCGCGTGGGCGAGCTTGTTCTGCTTGGCATAGGCGTATTCGACATAGCCGATCGAGTTGACGACCTGCTTCACCGAGGCGGAGACGCCTTCATTGCCCTTGCCGCCGATGCCGACCGGCCACTGCACGGCGGTGTTGGAGCCGATCTTGGTCTTCCAGTCCGGCGAGACGCGCGAGAGATAATCGGTCCAGACGAAGGTCGTGCCCGAGCCGTCGGAACGGTAGACCGGGCTGATATTGGCGTCGGGCAGGGTGAGGCCGGCGTTCAGGGCGACGATCTTGGGATCGTTCCACTTCTTGATCGTGCCGAGATAGATCTCGGCGAGGAGCGGGCCGGTCAGCTTCAGCTTGCCGGCCTCGATGCCGGGAACGTTGATCGCCGGGACGACACCACCCATCACGGTCGGGAACTGGACGAGACCGTCCTTGGTCAGGTCCTCGCCCTTGAGCGGGGCGTCGGTGGCGCCGAAGGCGACCGTCTTCGCCTTGATCTGGCGAATGCCGCCGCCCGAGCCGATCGACTGGTAGTTGAGACCGATATTGGTCTCCTTCTTATAGGCCTCGGCCCATTTGGCGTAGATCGGGAAGGGGAAGGTCGCGCCGGCGCCGGTGATGTCGGCAGCCTGGGCAGCGCCCGAAAATCCGACGGCAGCGGCCGCGAGAATGAGAAGTTTGCGCATGAGATGTCCTCTCTGGGTCGCAAGGTGCAGCGCCGCGCAGGAACACCGGCGATATGACAGCCAGATGACAGACAGTCATCAAGCCGCCGGCACGGCCGTCACATTTCGTTAACGGACGGCCTCGGCCAGCAGCGGCAGGATCGCCCGGAAGGTCGCGCCCTCGCCGACGACGCTCTCGATCGTCAGCCGGCCGCGATGGCGCAGCACGATGTGCTTGACGATGGCGAGGCCGAGGCCGGTCCCGCCGGCCTCGCGGCTGGCGGCGCTGTCGACGCGGTAGAAGCGCTCGGTCAGTCGCGGCAGATGCTCGGAGGCGATGCCCGGCCCCTCGTCGCGCACGCTGAAGCTGGCCTCGGCAGCGCTCTCGATCTTGATCTCGACCTTGCCGCCACGCCTTCCGTATTTGATCGCGTTCTCGACCAGGTTCTCCATCAGGCGCAGCAATTCGTCGCGGTCTCCGGCAACCACGACCGGGTGCTTCGGCATGTCGAGCACCAGCGAGACGTCGCGCTCGCGCGCCATCAGGACCAGCGCGTCGAGGATGGTGCGGGCGATCTCGCCGAGATCGACCGGCGTCTGCGGCGCCAGATGGGCCTTCAGCTCGATGCGCGAGAGCGAGAGCAGATCGTCGACCAGGCGCGCCATGCGCAGACCCTGCTCGCGCATGATCTGCAGGAAGCGCTCGCGCGCCTTCTCATCGTTGCGGGCCGGGCCCTGCAGGGTCTCGATGAAGCCGAGCACGGAAGCGAGCGGCGTGCGCAATTCGTGGCTGGCATTGGCGACGAAATCGACGCGCATGCGCTCGGTCAGGCGCTGCTCGCTCAGATCCTCGAAGGTCAGGAGCACGGCGCGGCGCCCGCCATTGCCGGCAAGCGCGGCGATGTGGATGCGGAAGGTGCGCTCGATCGGGACCCGCTCGATCAGCTCGATGGCGCGCCGGCCGCCCTGGCGCGACACCAGCTCGATCGCGTCGATCAGATCGGGATCGCGCATCACCAGCGCCAGCGGCTTGCCCATCTCGAGCCCCGCGATCAGCGAGCGGGCGGCCGGGCTTAGCGCCTGGATCGCGCCCTGCTCGTCGAGCAGGATCACGGCTGAGCCGACCGCCTCGATCAGGGCGGCGGTGACGGGGGCAAGGGGGTCGACCAGATCGTGCATGCCTGTCCCGCCGCGATGTCCTGCTGATGCCGCGTCCTCTTAGAGCAGGACACGAAGGAGGGGGAACCGGTTTTTCGCGATGCCGCCGCCATCCCGAAACCGGAGAGTGTGCTCAGAGTTCGTGCCGCCGGATGCGCCGGCCCATCTCGTTCAGCGCCAGCAGCACCAGCGCCAGGATGAAGGGCAGGATGTAGTAGATGATCCGGAACAGCAGCAGCGCGCCGAGGACATGCTCGAAGGGCAGGCGGCTGAGCGCGATCAGCATGGTCGCCTCGAAGACGCCGAGCCCGCCCGGGGCGTGGCTGGCGATGCCGATCAGGCAGGCGAAGATGTAGGCGGCGAGGAAGCTCTCATAGGGCAGGTTGTGACCGCCGGGCAGCAGCACGTAGAGCACGGCCGCGGCGGCGGAGACCTCACAGGCGCCGAGCAGCATCTGGCCCAGCGTGACGCCGAGGCCGGGCAAGGGCAGATTCCAGCCGCGGACCCGCAAGGTCCGCTCGCCGGTGGCGATCCAGCCGAGATAGCCGAGGATGCCGAGCCCGGTAGCGGCGCCGACGACCTGGATCACCAGAGGCGAGGTGCGCGCCAGCTGCGCGACCGATTCCGTCGCATAGAACAGGCTGACGCAGAAGATCATGCCGAGCCCGAGCCAGAAGGTCAGGCCGGCGATCACCGTCAGGCTCGCGACCTCGGAAGCGCGTATGCCTCTGGCGGCATAGACCCAGTAGCGCACCGTGCCGCCGGTCACGAGCGGGAAGCCGAGCGTGAAGGACACCGAATAGCTGGTGAAGGAGGCGAGCGCGGTGGTCCGGTAGGGGATCGAGAGCCCGAGGCGCTTCAGCGCCAGCGCGTCGTAGCCGGTGAGCAGTAGATAGCTCAGCGCGGTGAAGGCCAGCGCCAGCGAAAGCTGCCTCAGGCTGGCATTGGCGAAGGCGTTGGCGAGCTCGCCGGGCTCGATCTCGCGGACGATGAAGTAGAGCACGACCAGCGAAGCGGCGAAGATGAGCGTGCTGGCGAGCGGGCCGAGCCACCACCAGCGACTGCGCTTGCGCAGCGGCATTCCTGGCTCGTGCGGGCCGAAAGACATGCGGGCTCTTGTCGGTTATGCGCCCTGGCCTCGGGGAACGGGCGACGCGGATTGCAGGCGGGAGGGCGTGTTTGCCCGGACCCGACAGATAGCGCCTCGGTTGCGAACCACAAGCGCGAGGCGCGCGGCGAATGCGCGCCATGAGGCTCACGCAAGGCGCGCCGGACCGCCTTCGCGACGGTCCGGCGACAGCTGGACCGCCGCATGATCCAGCCAGGCCCGCTACCGATACACCAGAGCGCTCGTCATCCCGGACAAGCGGCGAAGCCGCGCCGCTCCGGGATCCATCGTAGGGCGCCGCGTCTTACGATGGATCCCGGCGCTCCGCTTCGCTACGGCCGGGATGACAGCCATTTCCGAAACAAGACAACGAACGCCAGGGCTAGCCCTGCCCGGCCGCGGCGCGCGCGAAGAAGGTCTCGGGCTCCTCGACCTCGATCAGGCGCCGGTTCTCGATCAGCCAGAAGCGGTTGCCGACCGCCCGAACGAAACTGCGATCATGCGAGACCAGCAGGCAGCTCGCCTCATGCGCCGTCAGCTCGGCTTCGAGCGCCTCCTGGCCCTCGATGTCGAGATGGTTGGTCGGCTCGTCGAGCAGGTAGAAGTTCGGATTGGCGAGGCGCAGCGCCAGCATGGCGAGGCGCGCCTTCTGTCCGCCCGACAGTGCCCGGATCGAAGTGGTCTGCAGGTCGATCGCGATGCCGGCGCCGGCCAGCAGGCTCCGCGCCGGCTGATCGCCGACATCGAAGCGGCGGCTGATCAGGCGGTGCGGCGTCTCGCCGCCCGGAAACTCGGCGAGGTCCTGGCTGGCAAAGCCGGGGACCAGCGAGGGCGTCGCCCTGATGCCGGCGACGGCCTCCCCGGCAATCGCGGCCTGGATCAGCCCGACGAGGCGTGACTTGCCGGCACCGTTGTCGCCGAGCAGCACGATGCGGTCGCCGAGATTGATCCAGCGCTTGCCCGTCCTGAACAGCAAGGTGCCGTCCGGCGTCCCGACCGGAAGATCCTCGAGCGCCAGCAGGGCCCGCGCATGCGTTCCGCCATGGTTGAGCCTGATCGCGCCGGCCGAGCGCTCGCGATGGGCCGGCCGCGCCGCCTCCTCCAGCGTTTCGGCCCGCTGCCGGAGCTGCCTGGTCTTGCTGAGCAGGAGGTCGCTGCCGGAATTGACCCCGATATTGCCCAGCTTGGCGGCCTGCCGCCGCAATTGCTGCACCGCCTTGACGTCGCGCTGGTAGCGGCGCGCATCGGCGCCGTCGATCTCGTCGAGGGCGATGCGGGCGCGCGAATAGGGCAGCGGGAACAGTTGCGACCGCTCCTGGCGCAGGAACAGCGTCCGGTTGGTGGCCGCGTCGAGGAAGGCGCGGTCATGGCTGGCGACGACCACCGCCATGTCCCGCGGCAGGGCGGCGAGCCAGGTCTCGAGCTGGCCGATACGTGCCAGGTCGAGATGGTTGGTCGGCTCGTCGAGCAGCAGGAGATCGGGCTCGGTCACCGAAGCGCGGGCGAGCATGGCAAGGCGCTGCCAGCCGCCGCTCAACTGAGCGAGCGGGCGCTGGCGCAACGCCTCCGGCACGTCGAGCGAATCGAGCGCGACCTCGACGCGCCAGCGCTCGCTTTCTGCCTGTTCGGCCGGCAGCGCGCCGAGCACCAGCTCCCGGAACGCCAGATGTCCAAACTGCGGCGGGATGTCCTGCTCGACATGGCCGATGCGCAAGCCGCGCGAACGGGTGATCTCGCCGTTGCCGGGCTCGGCCGAACCGGCAAGACAGCGCAGCAGGGTCGACTTGCCCCTGCCATTGGCGGCGACGAGGCCGAGCCGGTCGCCCGGGCCGATCGCGAGGGTAAGGTCGGAAAACAGCGGCGTGCCCAGCGTGACGCCGAGCTTCCTCAGATTGATCAATGCCATGGTTCAGGTCTCTGGACTGCCCGAGCCGTCATTCGACGGGGCGCGTTCTGACGGCCCCATGCCTCGAATGCGAAACGCCGGATTGGCGCCAGCTCGATTGAGTGGAACAGGGCGCGAGTCACCGGAGCCACGAGGCTTGGTGCTGCGCCACCACGAAGGGCAGACCGGAAAGAGAACCGAAGGGGATCGCCTCTGAGGTCAGCCCTGCAAGCTAGTCTTGCAGGGCGTGAACGGGGCCACGCTGACGATGGTGACGAAAGAACGTGATCACGCAGCCCTCCTTTCTCGTGTGGGTCGACGCAACGGAACTACCGCCAAGCCCCGGGAAAGACAAGCTGGCTTGGGCACTGCACAGCCAACCGCCATGGCTGCCCCGGCTGACACGCCTGCGAGCGCTAACGATGCAGCAGTGCCTCCAGACCTGCCTTCAGCGCACCGTCATCGCCGTGCTCCAGGCCGAAGAGGACATCGAGCAGCGGGAATGTGCTGCGATAGAAGCCGATCCGCTCCGACATGGCATCGATCCCGGGATAATGCGGCCGCAAGAGCGCGAGGACTTCGTCACCGAGACCTGCGGACAAGCTGGCAAGGTCATAGGCGGGGTCGCCGATCGCGCAGCCCGCAAAGTCGATGATGCCGGAAGCCCGCCCGTCATCGACGAGGATGTTCCCTGTCCCGAAGTCGCCATGGATGATCGCCATGGCATGCGGCAGGTCATTGCCCGATAGAAACGGTTCGAACCTGCCCCGAACCTCGGCGGCAATGTCGGCCGGCAGCAGTGGCAGGACCTTTTCGTCGGTTTCGGCAAAGAGCGCGCGCCACTCGGCCTGCGGATCATCGGCTTCGGGGGGCATGCCGAGCGTGTCGAGCGGCAGCGCATGCAAGGCCCGGAGGAATCCGGCGAGCCGGCCTGCCAGCTGCCGGCGCCGGGCATCGCTCATCCCGGCGAGGTCCAGCAGGGGCGTCCCGGCGAGTTTCGGGTGCACGGCGGCAATGCCGGAAGCAACTCCGATGACGACCACGCTCGGAATGGGCAGCGGCAACCGGCCGGCGAGCGCCGCAAGCGTCACCGCTTCCCGCTCGAGATCGCGACGCGCACCATCGTGCCGGGGCAGCCGAATGATCAGCTCCCCGGTGTCGAGAACAAGATTGTTCTGTCCGGTGTCGATGACGGCTGCCGACAGGATTTCGGGGCGCCCGAGCGCGGACGCTAGTTCATCCCGGCTCGGATGCAGCGGATTCCTCTCGGCATGGATCGCTTTCAAGGTCTCACCATCCCAGCCTGCCGGCTCGGGTCGCCGCCCGAGCCCTGCTCAGGCGGTCTTGCGGAAGATCCTGAGCGTCTTGAACTCACCGATCTCCTCGACCGGCCGCGACTTCGCCCAGTCCTCGATGATCGGTTTGGCCGTCTCATAGGCGAAGGAGCCGGTGTAGAAGACGAGATGGCCGCCGGCATCGGTCTGGTCGGTGAAGAGCTGCATCACCTCGAGATCGGTCAATGCGCCATAGGCGTCGTTCTTCTCGCTGCGGAACTCGCAGGAATGGAACAGGGTGACGATGTCGAAGCGCGGCAGCAGCCGGGCATTGCTGGTGTAGATGTCGCCGAAATAGGCGCTGTAGGTCTTGGTGATGGTCGGGTTCTCGATCGCCAGCTTGACGAAGGCGTCATATTCCTTCGGCGAGGCGGTGATCCCCAGCACGGTGTTGTTCAGCTCGGGCTCGTTGCAGCGGATGCCGACATAATGGTGCCCGCCAGTGCCGAAATGGTAGATGCGCTGGCCGGTGACGCCCTGTTCCTCGAGCCATTCGACGAAATGCACGTCGCAGGGGCACTGCTCGACCCGCAGGCCCCAATAGACGTCCCAGATGTGCATTTGCATGAAAAAGCTCCGTGGAAGCGAGATGAAAGAAGTGCCGCGCGAGGCTGAACGCCGGCTGAATGCAGCGTTGGTGGAGATGCTCAGCCGCCGCCGGCCTCGGCCAGGACGGCCGGACGCGCCGCCTCGCCGCCGGCGATGCGCGCGACGCCGCCGGCCCGGCGCATGGTGAGATGAAGACAGGAGACCTCGGCGAAGCCCGGGCTCTGGCCGATCAGCAGCATGATCGCGGCCGGCCGCGATGCCCTGATCCGCGCCAGCAATTCGAGCGCCGCATCGGTCTCCAGCCCGCTCGTCGCCTCGTCGAGCACGAGAATGTCGGGAGAGGCCAGCTCGGCTCGCGCCAGCGCCAGCCGCTGCCGGTCACCGGTGGTCAGGGCCTTGTCCCAGTCGCGCGGCAGGTCCATCTGCGGCACCAGCCCGGACAGCCCGTAGCCGCGCAGCGCCTCGCCGGCCGCCTCGGTACTATGATCGCCGGCCGGATCGAGCGCCGCGCGCAGGCTGCCCTCCGACAGATGCAGCTTCTGCGGCAGCACCGCCAGGCGCGCCTCGGCCGGCAGCGCGACGCTGCCCCTTCCCCAGGGCCAGAGCCCGGCGACCGCCTGGATCAGCGCCGCCTTGCCATGACCGAGCTCGCCCGCGACATGCAGCGTCGCGCCCGGCGGCAGGGTCACGGCGAAATCCGCCAGCAAGGTCCGCCCGTCGCGGTCGGTCAGGGTGAGATCATCGAGCCGCAGGCAGCCATCGGCACTGGCCTCGACCGCGATCTCGCCGCCGGCAAGCCCCTGCTCGAGCGCCCCCAGCGCCAGCGCCAGCTCGTTGACCCGCCGCGCCGAGGCGAGCCATTCGGCGATGCGCATGAAATTGTCGAGCACCCAGTTGAAGGCGTTCTGGACGGCGACGAAGGCGGCGGCGACCTGGACGACGTCGCCGAGCGACATCTCGCCGGAGAGATATTTCGGCGCCGCCAGCAGGAGCGGCACCACCGGCACCAGCGCACCGCTGCCATTGGTGATCCAGGTCAGCCGGCCGCGCTGGCGGATCATGGCGAGCCAGCGCCCGACCAGGCTGTCATAGGTCGCCGCGACGGCCCGGCGCTCGCCGGTCTCGGAGCGCGACAGGGCAATGGTCTCGCCATGGTCGCGAATGCGCATCAGCGAGAAGCGCAAACGCGCCTCGCCCTCGTTGCGCGCCGCGATCAGGCGCGGCAGCGGCCGTCCGACCCAGGTGATCAGGCCGGAAACCAGCACGGCATAGATGATCGCCGCCAGCACCATATAGGCGGGGATCTCGAAGGTCCGGCCATGGGCCTCGACCGTGAGCGCGCCGCCGATGGTCCAGAGGATGCCGATGAAGGTGATCGCGGTGATCACCGCCGAGAGCAGGCCGATGGCGAAATCGACCACCGGCTCGGTCGCCCAGCGGACATCGTCGGCGATGCGGTATTCCGGATTGGCAGGCTCGTAGCCGGAGAGGCCGAGCCGGTAGAAGCGGCGCTCGCCGATCCAGCCATCGGCCAGCTTGGCGGTGACCCAGGCGCGCCAATGGACCTGGAATGTTTCCCGTGAAACCAGGATGACGACGCCGAGGCCGGCGGCGATCAGCACCAGCACGGGGAAGACCGCCATGGCGATCAGCGCGCTTTCGCCGTCCTTCTTCTCGAGCGCGTCGAAGAACCAGCCATTCCAGCGGTTGACGGTGACATTGGCGAAGACGCTGAGGATGATCGCGCTCGCCAGCGAAATCGACCAGAACCAGGCCTTGCCGGCACTGGAGCCGCGCCAGAAGCCGCCGGTCAGGCGGGCGAAGCTCTTCGCGACCTGCCAGTCGGATGGCAGGCCGGCATCCTGGACATGCTGGTCGACGGCCTTCAGCACAACCGCTTGATCCCCCCGGATCGCAACATCACGAGCGGTGGCCGGCCGGGTATTCCCGGTCCAGGCCTCGCCCATCATGCCGCTTAGTCAAGCGGGGATGAACTGCGGCTGAATGGAAGCGCAGGCAGGGGCGAGCGGCGATCTTGCCGGCTCAGGCCGCCTTGGCCTCTTCGCCCAGGATCCGCGCCAGGCTCTCCAGCAGCTCGCGCGAGCCTTCCTCGCGATGGACCGGACCATCCTTGCCGTCGAGATAGGCGCCCTGCTCGGTGAAGACGAGCTTCGTGCCGCTGCCCTCGGGCAGGTATTCCATCGTCAGCAGCGAGCCGGAGAGCGGCACGCCGTCGATCGCCATCGCATAGGCAAGGATGATGCGCTCGTTCGGCTGGATCACCTGATAGATCGACTCATTGGTGATCGGCGGGCCGCCCTGATAGCGAAAGCGGCTGCGCTCGAAGCCGCCGACGCGGAAATCGACGTCGAACTGCTCGACCGTCCAGCCCTCGCCCTCGGCGAACCAGCGGCGCTTCTGCGCGGGATCGGCGAAGGCGGCGAAGACGCGGGCGGGCGAGGCGGCATAGCTGCGCTCGATGGTGAAGCTGGCATGGACGACGGGAGTTCTGCTCATGACCGTTTCCTTTGACTGTGCGGTTGATCGTTTCGAGCTAGCGACTGAGGCCCGCATCGCCCTCGCCACGCGGGAAGAAGTGGAAATAGGGCTCGGCCTCGCTGAGGGCACGGGCGTAGGACGGGCGCGTGCGCAGGCGGTCGAAATAGGCCCAGAGCCGCGGATGGCTCTCGCGGAAGGACAATGCCCGCTCGCCATAGAACAGCGCCGGCGCAGCCGAGCAGTCGGCCAGGCTGAAATCGTCGCCGGCCGCCCATTGCCGTCCGCCGATCTCCGCCTCCAGCACGTCATACGCTGAAACGAGAGTAGCCTTGGCCTCGGCGACGCCGGCCGGATCATGGCTGCCCTCCGCGCGAAGCCGGTCGAGCACCACTTTCTGCATGGGGATGGCGACATAGAGGTCGAAGAGCCGGTCGAGCCGCCGGACCTCGAGCGCCGCGACCGGGTCGCCCGGCAGCAGCGCCAGCTTGCCGGGATAGTGCAAGGCGAGATGCTCGATGATCAGGCTGGTCTCCGGCACCAGCTTGCCGAGCCGGTCGTCGCGCAGCAGCGGAAACTTGCCGATCGGCCAGAGCTTCAGGAAGTCCTCGCGCTGCGTGGCATCGCCGAAGTCGACGAGCTGCGGCGTGAACGGCGTCTCGTTCTCGTAAAGCGCGACCATTACCTTCTGGCAGAAGCCCGAGAGCGGGTGGAAATAGAGCGTCAGGGACATGGCACTGCGTTCCTGCTTCTGGTTAGGAGCGGGTTGAAAGGGTCTTGGTCGAAAAGGGCGTGGTTCAGGCTGGCGCCTGCTCCTGCGCGAGATACTCAGCCAGCCTGTCGAAGCCGATGCGCGAGCCCTGCTCGCGCCATTCGGGCCGGTCATGGCCGTCGAGGAAAGCGGCCTGCTCGGTGAAGAGGAGGCGGGTGCCGGCGCCATCGCGATGGAACTCGATCGTCGCCAGCGAGATCGACAGGCGGAACTCGTCGCGCAGCAATTCGTAGCTGTAGATGATGCGCTGCTCCGGCACGATCTCCTGGAAGGTCGCGTTCATCGCATAGACGCCGCTTTCCGCCGGGGCGCCGCGCATGGTCTCGCGGCCGCCCTCGCGGAAATCGAGCATATGCTCGCCGAGCCCACCCTCGTCATGGCAGGCCGACCAGCGCCGCTTGGCCACCGGATCGGAAAAGGCGGCAAAGACGCGGGCGGGGCTCGCATCGTAGCGGCGCTCGATGCTGAAGCTGACGTGCACGACGCTCGGTTCACTCATGCGTTCATCCTCTCCAGAGTGGTGATCCGGCAGCGGCTCAGGCGGCCTGCTGCTCGCGCGCCAGTTCGACGGCGAGCTTGTTCAGGATCTCCTGCCAGCCGGCCTCGTGATCCTCCGGCCTCTCATGGCCATCGAGAAAGGCGGTCTGCTCGGTCAGCGTCATGCGACAGCCGCTCGCGGCCGCCTTGAATTCGACGGTCAGCACGCCGGCGGTGACGCGCGTGCCTGCCGTGCTCATCGAGCCGGCCGAGATGATGCGGACGTCCGGAACGATGTCGAGGAAGCGCGACTCCGTCACATAGGCCTCCCCCTCCGGCGGGCCGAAGCGCAGACGATCGCCGCCGCCGATGCGGAAATCGAAATGATCGTAGCTCGCCTGCCAGTCTTCGACCGGCGACATCCAGCGGCTCAGCGCCTCCGCACTGGACCAGGCGGCGAAGACGCGCGCCGGCGAGGCTCTGAAGACGCGCTCGACCGTGACGGTCGCATGGATCACGGAACGTTCGGTCATTTCGAATTCTTCTCCAGTGGGTCTTCGGGATTCTCGGCGAGGAAGGCACCGAGCCGATCGAAGCGTCTCTCCCAGAGGGAGCGGCGCTCGCTGATCCAGCGTTCTGCCGCACGCAGAGCCTGCGTCTCGAGCTGGCAGGTGCGGACCCGCCCGATCTTCTGCGAGCGCACCAGGCCTGCCCCTTCCAGGACGGCAAGGTGCTGCACCACGGCCGAGAGCGTCATCTGAAGCGGCGCGGCGAGCTCGCTGACGCTCGCCGGCCCCTCGCAGAGCCGCTGCACCATGTGCCGGCGGTTGGGATCCGCCAGCGCCTGGAACATCAGATCAAGCTCGGCCGGTTGGTGAAGCATGCGCTTAAGTATCGAGCC
>JAKFDB010000013.1:0-104169 GCA_036676315.1 Bradyrhizobiaceae bacterium | reverse complement strand
CGCTCAGAGCGAAAAGCCCTTCAGCCTGTCGCCGAGCTCGCCGAGCCGTTCGGCGCCGACATTGGCGATGGCGATGCGCAGGTGGCGCTCCTGGCCCGGGCCGAAATAGGGGCCGGGTAATGCGAGCACGCCACGCTCCTGCACCAGCCGGCGGACCACCTCCGCCGCCGGCACGCCTTCGAACGGGTGGGCGAGATAGGCGAAATAGGCGCCGGCGGCGAGGACATTCCAGCCGTTGAGCGGCGCCATCGCCCGGCGGAACAGCTCGGCGCGGGCGTTGATCTCGGCACGGTTGGCCTCGCGCCAGGCGCGGATGCCGTCAATGCCCCAGGTGATGGCGCTCTGGCCGGCCCGAACGGGGCTGATCTGGACGCAGTCGAGCACCTTGCCGATCTGCGCCAGCATATCGACGTCGGCGGTGATCGCGCCCAGCCGCCAGCCCGGCACGGCATAGGCTTTTGAGAAGCTGTAGAGGCCGATCAGCGAATCACGCCAGTCGCTTGCGGCGAAGAGTTCATGCGAGCGGCCAGCGCCCTCGGGCAGGAAGTCGCGATAGGTCTCGTCGAGCACCAGCCAGAGACCGCGCCTGCGGCAGAGCGCGGCGAAGGCGGCGATGGTCGCCGGTGGATACACCGCGCCGGTCGGGTTGTTCGGCGTCACCAGGACGATGGCGCGGGTGCGTGCGTCGATCAGGCTCTCGGCGACGGCGACGTCCGGCACGAAGCCTTGCGCCGGGTCGCAGGGCAGCGGGCGCGGCTCGATGCCGAGCATGTTCAGGGTCATCTCGTGGTTGAAATACCAGGGCGTCGGCAGCAGCACATTGTCGCCGGCGCGGGCGAGGGCCATCATCGTCACGACATAGGCCTGGTTGCAGCCGGCGGTGATCGCGACCTCGTTCGCGGAAATCGGTGCGCCATAGAAGGCGCTGGTCTCGGCGGCATAGGCCTCGCGCAGAGCGAGGTCGCCGACGATGGCGCCATAGCGGGTCTGGTCGGGGCGGGCGGCCGCCTCTGCGAGGCGTTCCAGCAGCGCGGCCGGCGGCGGCGAGCCCGGCACCGCCTGCGACAGGTCGATCAGCGGGCCGCGCCGGCCGTCATAGGCTTTCGCCCAACCTTGCGCCTCGGGGATCGGCGGGGTCGCGGTGTCGATGAGATCGGGGTTCAGCGGAGCGGGGGACGGCAAGGACATGGCCGAGCTTTGCGGCGCCGGCGCCGCGCCGTCAACGCCCCCACCCGGCGGTCTTGGACCGGGGAGCGCGCGCAGCCATATTCGGCTGCGACCAATGCCAAGCAGGAGAGCCGGCGGCATGGATGAAGAGACGCACGAGGCGATCGAGGAACTGCATGCCATGCTCGACCGCGCCCGGGTGATCGTCCCCTTCACCGGCGCCGGCATCTCGACCGAATCGGGCGTGCCCGATTTCCGCTCGCCGGGCTCGCCCTGGACGGTCAACAAGCCGATCCCGTTCGACGTGTTCGCCCACAGCCGGGAAGCCAGGGTCGAAGCCTGGCGACGCAAGTTCGCGATGGACGACCATTGCCCCGATGCCCGGCCCAATCGCGGCCATCGCGCGCTGGCGACGCTGGTGGCGGAGGGGCGGGCGCCCGGCGTGATCACCCAGAACATCGACGGCCTGCACCAGGCCTCCGGGATCGCCGAGGACGCCGTCATCGAGCTGCACGGCAATGGCACCTATGCGACCTGCCTGAGCTGCGGCTGGCGCCATGAGCTCGCGGCGATCCGGCGCGAGTTCGTGGCCTCAGGCGAGCCGCCCGACTGCCTGATCTGCGGCGGCGTGGTGAAGGCCGCGACGATCTCCTTCGGCCAGCAGATGCCGCAGCGACAGATGCTGCGCGCCCATGAGATGACGCTCTCGGCCGATCTCTATCTCGTCGCCGGCTCCTCGCTCGTGGTCTTTCCGGCAGCGAGCTTCCCGGTCGTCGCCAAGCGCAATGGCGCCAAGCTGGTGATCCTCAACCGCGAGCCGACCGATCTCGACCCGATCGCCGATCTCGTCGTACGCGGCGAGATCGGCGTGGCGCTGGCACGGCTGGCGAACTGATCAGTCGCGCGCGGCGAAGGCCAGGCGCAGCGCCAGTGCGCCGAAGACGACGCCGAGGATGCGCTGCGGCCAGCGCGCCAGGCCTGGCCGCGCCGCGACCAGCCGGCCGAGCCGGTTCGCCACGAGGATGACGATACCGTTGGCGAGAAGGCCCATCAGGTTGAGGATCGTCGCCAGGACGATGACCTGCAGGAGGAGCGAGCCCGCCTCCGGCCGCAGGAATTGCGGCAGCAGCGCCAGCATGAACAGCGCCATCTTCGGGTTGAGAAGATTGGTGAAGAGTCCCTGCAGGAAGATCTGGCGCAGCGGCGCCGTACTGGTTTCCGCGGTGGGTGAGAACAGCGTGGCGGGGCCGCGCAGGGTCTTCCAGGCGAGGTAGAGCAGATAGGCCGCTCCGGCCCAGCGCAAGGCGTCATAGGCGGAAGGCACCAGCAGGAAGAGCTGCGACAGGCCATAGGCGGCAGCGAGCGCCTGCAGATAGCTGCCGGCCGCGCTGCCGGCATAGGTCACGAAGCCTGCAAGGCGGCCCTGGCCGAGGCTGCGCGAGGCGATCAGCAGCATGTCGGGCCCGGGTGTCGCGGTCAGAACGGCGCAGGCGAGGGTGAACAGCATCAGTGTCGCGAGATCGGGCATGGCTCGGCGTCTCCAGCGCGGATATCGCGATCCTAGGGGCAGACACGCCTGAATGAAATCGCCTGGCATTTCTGCCCTGCGCCGGAGCAGCGCCGGCGACAGTCTTCGAGGGCAGGCCGGCACGCGAATCGGCTCCGTCACTTCGCCCTGTCGCGGCCTGGCTCGGCGAGCCTGCAATTCACGGGGCCGAAGTCGTCCGCCAGGCTGCCCCCTAGTATATTTTCCGGCTCGATCATGTGGACGAAAGGGTTCGCGCTGTTTCGCGAGTCCACTGCGGTGCTATCGTCGTGACACGAATCAGGTTTCGCATCGGAGATGAGCGGCACATGTCCGACGAGTACGGCGATAATGGGAGACCCCCGGTCGGTCCGATCCAATCGCTCAACCGGGTCATGCGGCTCGACGGGCCGGAAGTTGGCGGCGTCGATGCAGGCACCGAGTTGGCCGGCCACGTCAAATGGTTCGACGTCAGCAAGGGTTACGGCTTCGTCGTGCCCGAAGACGGCGGCAGCGACGTCCTCGTCCATGTCACGACCCTGAAGCGCGACGGCTTCAACGCCATCGCGGAGGGCGCGCGCATCGTGCTCGAGGTGATCGAGAAGCAGCGCGGCCGCCAGGCGATCCGTGTGCTCTCGATCGACACCTCCGCCGGTCGCCACCCGGCCGAGATGCCGATGCCGCGCACCAATGCCACGGTGACGGCGACGAGCGGGCTCGAGCGCATGGTGGTGAAGTGGTTCAACCGGCTGCGCGGCTTCGGCTTCGTTTCTGCCGGCGAGGGCTCGCCCGACATCTTCGTGCACATGGAAACGCTGCGCCGCTACGGCATCGTCGAACTGATCCCAGGTCAGACCGTGCTGGTCCGCTACGGACCGGGACCGAAAGGCCTGATGGCCGCCGAGATCAGGCTGGAGCAGGGCGGGGCGATCTCGTCGCACTGAGAGCGGCCCTCGCATTGAGCTGATGACGGGAACAAGGCGCCTGCGGGCGCCTTTTCTGTTTGCGCGCAGGGCGGGCTCAGCGTGGCGACAGCATTGAAAAAACCGGAAAACTTGAACGATTCCGGTTCATGGCGGTTGAAGGTTCGCGGGGTAGGGTCGCCTCGCTTGAAGGGACCTGCGCCTCGCCGTGCTGCTGATCACCGACCGTACCGGACAAGGCCATAAGCTCGATCGGCTTTTGTCGCTATGGGGCCCATGCGCGGTGGTCGACCTCAATCGCCCCGTCGCGCCGCGCCCCGTGGCAAGGCAGCTGCTGATCAGCGACGTCGATCTGGCGAGCCGTGCTTCCGTCGAGGCGGTGCGGCACGCACTCGCCACTCACAGGGCGGCCGGAACGCCGCATCTTTGTCTCCTGCGCGACCAGTCGGCCCGGACAGCGGTCCAGGCCAGTGCCATTGGCGCGAGCGCCGTCCTGCCGGCCGATATCCCGGCCAAGGTGCTGCTCGATGAGGTCGGCCGCATGCTGAACGGCGATGGCGAGGCGCGGCCGGTCCGACAGCATTTCATCGCAGCTTCGGTGGCGGTGGCAGACATGCTCGCCACCGCGGCCAGCGGAGCGGTGCTATCGCCGGCGGCGATCGATGGTGGTGTCGAGGCGATCAACCGGGCGGCGGACCAGCGCGATCTCGGCGCCTGGCTGGAGATGGTCCGCAACCATGACGATGCGACCTATCGGCATTGCCTGCTGGTGGCCGGGCTGACGGCAGCGTTCGCGCACCATCTCGGCTTTCCGGAGGAGGCGCGCCGGCTGCTGACCTGCGCCGCGATGCTGCACGATATCGGCAAGGCGCGAATCCCGATCGAGGTCCTGCACAAGCCGGGCAAGCTCACGGCGGAGGAGTTCGTGATCGTGCGCGAGCACCCGCAGATCGGCTACGAGATGCTGTGCCGGCAGGGCGGGTTCGCCCGCGAGGTCGTCGAGGCGACCCACCGCCATCACGAATATCTCGACGGCTCCGGCTATCCGCAGGGGCTCCGGGGGGAAGCGATTTCCGACGTCGTGCGGATGATCACTATCTGCGACATCTATGCTGCCCTGATCGAAAGGCGTTCCTACAAGGCGGCGATGGAACCGGAGGAAGCCTATCAGGTGCTGATGGCCATGGCCGGCAAGCTCGACGCCGACCTGCTGCGCGCCTTCCGGCCCGTCGTGCTGCCGGATTGACCGGAATCAGAGTGCGAACGACGTCCCGCAGCCACAGGATGCGGTGGCGTTCGGATTGGTGATCTTGAACGACTGGCCGACGAGATCGTCGACGAAGTCGATCGTGCAGCCTTCGAGGAGGTCGAGCGAGGTCTCGTCGATCAGCACGGTCGCGCCGCTGCGCTCGATGACGAGGTCGCCCGACGCCTTTTCGCGGTCGATGTCGAAGACATACTGAAAGCCCGAGCAGCCGCCGCCGACGACGCTGACGCGCAGCATCGAGCCGGCCGGCTCCTTGGCCATGACCGCGACGATGCGACCCGCCGCCTTGTCGGTCAGCGAGATCGCGTGCGGATTGGCCTCGATAGCAGTGGTCATGCGCAGAACATCCTTGCTCCTGCCTCAGCTGCAAAGGTAATGGCCAGCGGGCGCCCGTTCAAGCCGCGTCCATAGACGGGCAGCCAAGCAGTGAGCGAACAGGCAGCAAGCGAACATGGCGCCAGCACCAGATCAGCTTCCGCGCGAGCCCGGCGACCGCTGGCGCGCGCCTTATGCCTGCCGCACCGCGACGAGCCGCGGCCGCCTGGTCGAGGAGCCGGGCTCGGCGACGCGCAACCCGTTCCAGCGCGACCGCGACCGCATCATCCATTCCACCGCCTTCCGCCGGCTGAAGCACAAGACGCAGGTCTTCGTCTCGCATGAGGGCGACCATTTCCGCACCCGCCTGACCCATTCGATCGAGGTCGCCCAGATCGCCCGTGCGCTCGCCCGGGCGCTCGGGCTCGACGAGGACCTCGCCGAGGCGCTGGCGCTGGCGCACGACCTCGGCCACACGCCCTTCGGCCATACCGGCGAGGACGCGCTCGACGAGTGCATGAAGGATTTCGGCGGCTTCGACCACAACGCCCAGACCTTGCGGATCGTGACGCGCCTGGAACGCCGCTATGCTGGCTTCGACGGGCTCAACCTGACCTGGGAGACCCTGGAGGGGCTGGTCAAGCATAACGGCCCCTTGCTCGAGGCCGATGGCCGGCCGGTGGCGCGCTATGCCGCGACCGGCATTCCGGCAGCGATCGTCGAATACCAGGAGAAGCAGGATCTCTGGCTCGACAGCCATGCCTCGGCCGAGGCGCAGGCCGCGGCGCTCGCCGACGACATCGCCTACAACGCCCACGATATCGATGATGGCCTGCGCGCCGGATTGTTCGAGCTCTCGGAGCTGCGTGCCGTGCCCTTCCTCGCCGGATTGCTCGACGAGATCGAGGCGCTGCATCCGGGGCTGGAGAAGCCGCGCGCGACCAATGAGCTGGTGCGCCGGGTCATTACCCGCTTCGTCGAGGACGTGATCCGCAGTTCCGAGGGGCTGATCGCGGCGCTCGCTCCGGCGGATGTCGACGCGATCCGCCGGGCAGGGGCGCCGGTCGTCGCCTTCTCGGACGGCATCGCCGCGGCCGACAAGGCGATCAAGGGCTTCCTCTATCCGAACATGTACCGGCATCCGCGCATCGGCGTGATCCGGCAGCAGGCGGCCGATGTGGTGCGCGACCTTTTCGGCCGCTTCAGCGCCTCGCCCGAGGCGATGCCGGCGGAATGGGCGGCGGGCTGCGCTGCGCTCGACGAGGGACGCCGGGCACGCCGCATCGCCGACTATATCGCGGGGATGACCGACTGGTACGCGCTCGACGAGCACCGGCGCCTGTTTGACGCCACCCCCTCGCTGCGATAGGCGCAGGCCGGTTCTCCCACCGAAATCGCCGTCAAAAACCGCTGGTTGCCATGAACATTTTCGAGACCTTCTCCGCTCGCCTCGCCACCATCCTGACCGGGATGGCCGAGAGCGGCCGCCTTCCCGCCGGGCTCTCCCTGGCGCGAGTCGTGGTCGAGCCGACGAAGGATCCGGCCCATGGCGACCTCGCGAGCAACGCCGCCATGGTGCTGGCCAAGGAGGCGGGCATGGCGCCGCGGGCGCTGGCCGAGATGCTCTGCGCCGAGATCGCCGCCGACGCGGACGTGCTCAAGGCCGAGATCGCCGGGCCGGGGTTCATCAACATCACGCTGCAACCTGCTGTGTTCACGGCAGTTCTCAAATCCGCCGTGCTGGCCGGCACCGAGCATGGCCGGGGCCGCGCAAAGCCTGCGCCGAAGATCAATGTCGAATATGTCTCGGCCAACCCGACCGGGCCGATGCATGTCGGCCACGGCCGTGGCGCGGTCTTCGGCGATGCGCTGGCTGCCCTGCTCGCCTTCGCCGGCCACGATGTCACGCGCGAATACTACATCAACGATGCCGGCGCGCAGGTCGACGTCCTCGCCCGCTCGGCCTTCCTGCGCTATCGCGAGGCGCTGGGCGAGGAGATCGGCGCGATCCCCGAGGGGCTCTATCCCGGCGACTATCTGGTCTCGGTCGGGCAGACGCTGGCGCGCGAGCACGGGCCGGCTCTACTCGGGAAGGCCGAAGAGAACTGGCTGCCGCTGGTGCGCGGGGCGGCGATCGACGGGATGATGGCGATGATCCGTGACGATCTCGCCGCGCTCGGCGTCGTCCACGAGGTCTTCTTCTCGGAGCGCTCGCTGCAGGGACGCGATGGCAACGCCGATGCCGTGTACCGGACGATCGAGGACCTGCGCGCCCGCGACCTGGTCTATGAGGGCCGCCTGCCGCCGCCCAAGGGCCAGAAGGACGAAGACTGGGAGGACCGCGAGCAGACGCTGTTTCGCGCCACGCAGTTCGGCGACGACGTCGACCGGCCGCTGCTGAAATCCGACGGCAGCTACACCTATTTCGCCAATGACATCGCCTATCACCGCTCGAAGTTCATGCGCGGCTTCAGCGAGATGATCGACGTCTGGGGCGCCGACCATGGCGGCTATGTCAAGCGCATGCAGGCGGCCGTGAAGGCGGTGACGGCGGGCGAGGGCGCGCTCGACGTCAAGCTCTGCCAGCTCGTGCGCCTGCTGCGCAATGGCGAGCAGGTCCGGATGTCGAAGCGCTCGGGCGATTTCGTCACCTTGCGCGAGGTCATCGACGAGGTCGGCCGCGATGCGGTGCGCTTCATGATGATCTTCCGCAAGAACGACGCGACGCTCGACTTCGATCTCGCCAAGGTGGTCGAGCAGTCGAAGGACAATCCGGTCTTCTACGTCCAGTACGCGCATGCGCGCTGCGCCTCGATCTTCCGCCAGGCGAAGGAGGTCTTCCCGGACCTCGACCTTTCGCCGCAGGCACTGGCCGAGGCCGATCTTTCGCTGCTGACCGACGAGTCGGAGATCGGGATCGTCAAGATGATCGCGGCGTATCCGAGGATGATCGACGCCGCGGCTTCGTCACATGAGCCCCATCGTGTCGCCTTCTTCGTCCACGAATTGGCGAGCGCCTTCCACTCGCTCTGGAACAAGGGCAAAGACTCGCCGCAATTACGGTTCGTTAATCAAACTGATCGAAAGTCGACCACAGCAAGATTGGCGTTCGTGCATGCGGTGCGCAGCGTCCTTGCTTCCGGTCTGGCGGTCGTCGGGGTGACGGCGCCGGAAGAGATGCGCTGACGGGTCTGGACCCCGTCGCCTCGGGCGCCCTGCGGATCAGGAGATCTGGTCAGCGCTCGCCGGGACCGATGCGGGAGCTGGATTGGTTGGGCGTGCCGGAAGGCCAGCCCGCCGGGCTTTCGTCAGATTGACCGCGCGTTGCCGCTGTTCTTTGATGGCGTAGGCAGCGCGCTGGAATGGATCATGTCATGAGCGAGCCAGCTAGAAACCGTTTCGCCCTCGATCTCGACGATCTCGAGCGCCAGCTCCGCGGCGCGGCCCAGCCGCAGAAGCCGGGCTCGGCGAGCGACCCGCTGATGGAGCTGACCAGGCTCGTCGGCCAGGACGATCCGCTCAAGGAACTGTTCAACGGTCGCACCACGGCTCCGGCGGCAGCTCCGGCCCGGCCCGCGGCCGAGGCACCGGCACAGTGGCAGGCAACTCGCGTCGAGCCTTCCTTCCGGCCGACGCTGGCGAGCCCGGCGCCCGCTGAGGCTTCGCAGCCGCCGGCCGAACTCATCGGTGCTCTCGACGAATTCGAGGCGCTGCTGCGCCGGACCGAGCCGGTGAGGACCGCCGCCGCACCAGCGGCGCCGGCGGAGATGCACCACCACGAAACGGCGTATCCGAGCTATGACGAGGCGGCCGTCGACCCTCGCGCCTATGCGCCGCAGGTCGAGACCGGCTCGCACGCCTATGTTCCCGAGGAGCCGCGCGATCTCGACGAGGCCGCGCAGCAGGGCTACCCGGTCGACTATGATCGTCCGCTGCCCGACGACTATGCGGAGCCGCCCCAGGCCGAGGATGAGGGGCGCCAGTACGAGCAGCCGCGCTCGCGCAAGGGGCTCTGGGCCGCCGCTGCCCTGATCGCCGTCACGGTGGCCGGTGTCGGCCTGGCGATGACCTTCCGCAGCTCGCGCCCGACGGTCGGGCCCGATGGCCAGCCGCCGGTGATCAGCGCCGACAATGCGCCGACCAAGGTCGCGCCCGTCAATCCGGGCGGAGCCGAGATCCCGAACCAGAACAAGCAGATCTATGAGCGTTCCGGCGAGACGCCTGCGGCGGAGACCAAGGTGGTCAGCCGCGAGGAGCAGCCGGTCGACGTGCAGCAGGCGGCGCGCTCCATGCCGCCGCGCGCGGCGACGCCCGACTCGACAGCTGCCGCTCTCGCTTCCGGCGAGCCTGGCCTGATCGCGGTTCCGCCGGTGCCGGGCCTTGGCGAGCCGCGCCGGGTGCGGACCGTCGCGATCCGTCCCGACGGCACGCCGGTTCCGACTGCGAGCAATGGCGCGGCAGCGCCGGCACCGCAGGGCATCGTCACCGGTTCTGCTCCCGTCAACCGCCCGGCCGCGACGCCGGCTTCCGAGGCGGCCAAGGTGCAGGACCGGGCCGCCGCGCCGACCACGCCGCCGGCCGCCGTCACGCCGCCGCCGCGGACCCGTACTGCCGCGCTCGATCCGACTCCGCCGGCCAGCCCTGCGCCGGCCGCGCCGCGCGCCGACGCCAATGGCGGCTTTGCCGTGCAGCTTGCGGCGCCGGGCAGCGAGGCCGAGGCGCGCGCGACCTTCTCGGCGTTGCAGCGCAAATACCCCGGCCAGCTCGGCGGCCAGAGCCCGCTCGTGCGCAAGACCGAACTCGCCGGCGGCAAGACCGTGTACCGCCTGCGCGTCGGCCCCTATTCGCGCGAGGACGCAACCACGATGTGCACCGCGCTACAGGCCGCCGGCGGCCAGTGCTTCATCGCCAAGAACTGAGCGCGCAATACCAGCTCTGACGGCATTGCCGTCGATCTACCGGACGCCGGCCGCGAACATCGCGGCCGGCGTTTTCGTTCGTGCCATGCATGCGGCGCCGGGCCGGGTATGACCCGCCTTGCTTGCACTCGCCTTCCGCCGCGAGGCAGGCTGAGGCGTGCTCCTCCAGCCATGCGGTCTGCCTGCCATGCCTCTCGACCCGACCTCCCGCGCTGCCGACGGCGCCCTCTTTCTCGGCGCTGACGCCGTCGCCTTCGATGCCGTGCCGCAAGGCGCCGTCGCGGTGATCGGCATTCCCGGCGCGACGCCGTACCGGTCCGGCTGGCTCCATAGCGAGGCGGCGCCTGCCGCGATCCGCGGCGCCAGCGCCCCCCAGGCGGCGAGGCGCGAGCACTATGATTTCGATCTGGGCGGGCCGCTGCTCAGGCCGGGGCAGGGGATGGTCGATTGCGGCGACATCGCTTTCGACCCGGATGATTTCGCCGGCAACCGGGCGAGGATCGAAACCGTCTACGCGACGCTGCTGAAGCGAGGCGCCGCGCCGCTGCTGCTGGGCGGCGATGACAGCGTCCAGATTCCGGCGCTGCGCGCCTTCGCCGCCCGTGGGGAGATCAGCATCCTGCAGATCGATGCGCATATCGACTGGCGGGACGAGGTCGAGGATGAGCGCTTCGGGCTTTCGAGCACGATGCGGCGCGCCTCCGAATTCGCCGGCGTGAAGTCGATCGTGCAGGTCGGCGCCCGTGGCATCGGCAGTGCCCGCGAGTCCGACGTCGCCGATGCGCGTGCCGCCGGGGCGGAGCTCGTCGACATGCGAACGCTCAGGGCGAAGGGCATCGACCACGCCGTCCAATGTGTGCCGGCTGACCGCCCGGTGGTGGTCTGCTTCGACGTCGACGGTTTCGATCCGACGGTGGTGCCGGGCGTGCTCGGCCGCGCGCCGGGCGGTCTCGATTTCGGCGATGTCGTCGAATTGCTGAACGGGGTCGCGGCGCGCGCTCCGATCATCGGCTTCAACATCGTCGAGTTCGTGCCGCAGCAGGATGTCGGCGGGCTCGGTGCACGCACAGTCTGCCGCCTCGCCATGCTGGCGGCGGGACTGCTCGCCAGGAGTACGGGGCGCTGACTTCGAGTGGTGGCATCATGCCTCCTGGCTGACACGGAGACTGTCATCTCCAGCCGCCCCGTGCCGTCGGGCCGGGACCTCTCCAGTCGCGGCCGGTCCGGAAAACCGAAGATGTCAAAGCGGCAACAGCGCGTCGGGTTTCACATCACCGATGGATGCGTAGGTATGCGTTTCCCTGACGCCCGGAAGCGGCAGAATCACCCGCTGCAGGAACTCCTGGAAGGTCGCCATGTCAGCTATTCGCGCCTTGACCAGGTAGTCGAAACCGCCGATCACCATATGGCATTCGATGATTTCGGGGGCCTTCGCCACGGCCTCTGCAAAGCGGTCGAAGACGTGCGGGGCGGTATGATCGAGCCTTACCTCGATAAAGACGAGCGTCCCGCGCCCGATCTTCGAGGGCTCGAGCACCGCCCGGACGGCGCGGATAAAGCCTTCACTGAAAAGTCGCTTGATGCGCTGTGAAGCGCCGGTCGGAGACAATCCGACGCGCTGGGCGAGGTCGAGCACGGTCCGGCGACCATCTTCCTGCAACAGTCCGAGCAGCAGCCGGTCGACGCGGTCCAGGTCGCTCATTTCAAACTCACGCTCTATCTGGCCGTGGCGCGCGATAGTCACGCAAAGAAGTCGAAAATACCATATTTCATCACGCCGGCTCGCCGCAATACGGTTTGAAAGGCACTCAACGCCTAACCGTAACAAGGGCAAGCAAACTCATGGTCAGCGCGCAACCGGCTTCAAGCAATCACGCCAAGGGTGAGATCAAAATTCTTTCGCTGAGCGAAGCGGAAGTCAGAAAATGCATCGATCCGTACAAGCTGCTCGACGCACTGGCGGGTGGATTCAAAGCGCTTTCGGGCGGCCTTGTCGTCACTCCGGCGCGGCCGCAGCTCGACATTCCGAATGCGGGCTACTCGTTGGCGATGCCGGCCTGGATGAAGGGCATGCATCTGACCGTAAAGCTGGTCAACGTCTTCGAAGGCAATATCGCCCGGGGCATTCCAAGCCATCTCGCAACGATCCATCTCTTCGAACCGGAAACGGGAATGCCCGTCTGCATCATGGACGGGACCTACATCACGGCCGTACGCACGTCCGGCTCGGCCGTCCTTTCGGTGCGCGAGCTCGCCAGGCGCGATGCCAAGATTGCGACCGTCGTGGGCGCCGGCGTCCAAGCCAGCCAGCACCTTCAGCTGTTGCCGCTCGTTCGCGATTTCCAGGAGATCCGGGTCTTCTCGAAGGACTTCGCCGACGCGCAGGCGCTGGCTTCGCGCCATCCAGGCATCACTGCCGTCGAAGATCTCGAGGCCGCGATACGCTCATCGGATGTCGTATGCCTCGCGACGCATTCCTATGTCCCGGTGATATCCGCGGAGTGGGTTCGGCTGGGAACCCATGTATCCTCGGTTGGTGTCGCACCGCCCGGCGGCGAACTCCCGATCGATCTGATCGCCCGTGGCAGCCTCTTCGTCGAGGCGCGGGACGCCTTCGCGCCGACGCCCGTGGGTTGCTGCGAACTGGCAGACATCGATCCCGAGGCAGGCACCGATCTCGGGGCGATGTTGCTGGGACGCAGACCGGGCCGGACGTCGGACCAGCAGATCACGATCTACAAGGCGATGGGCATCGCCATGGAGGATATGGTGGCGGCCGACCTTGCTTATCGCGAAGCCAAACGCGTGGGTGCGGGCGAGGCCATTTCGCTTTAATCCTCGAACATCGTGGCGTTGCGGCCGCCGACGACGATGTCGAAGCGGAAGCCGCGGGCGACATCGTCATGGGCCGGCGCGTACTCCTGGCCGACATTGCGCTCGAAGGCGTCGCCCATGAGGATGCGCATCGGGTCGCGGTGGTTGTGCCGATCGCCGGCGAAATACATCTGGGTGATCAGCCGCGCGCCGCCGCCGCGCAGCGAAAGATGGATGTGCTTGGGCCGCCAGCGGTCGATGTCCGGCCGGGCCAGATAGGCGCCGGGTTCGATCGTCCAGAAGCGGTAGCTGCCGTCATCGCCTGTGAGGACACGGCCGAGCCCGAGGAAATACGGGTCGAGCTTCAGCCCGGAATGATCCTCGACATGGCCATAGCGGCCATGGCTGTTGGCGTTCCAGATCTCGATGAGGACGCCGCGCAGCGGCCGGCCGTTCTCGTCGCGGACCGTGCCCGCAACCTCGATCGGCGTCCCCTCGGCGCGCGGCAGGTCGGGCGCAAGCCGCGTCATGTCGGCTTCGCGGGCGCCCAGGCCGGGCTGGAGGCGCGAATAGGGCGCGAAGGATTCGCGCGCCGCAGCTGGAATCAGGCGCAGCGGCTGGCGCGGAGTGCGCTGATGCGAGGTGTTGTCCGTCGGGCCGATCGCCAGCCGCCTGCCAGTGCCGTCCATGTCCGTCGCCTCAGCTCGAAAGGTCGTCGAAGAACGGCGTCTCGCGTTCCCCGGCCATGATGATGTCGATCTCGTAGACCTCGGAGCCGTCGCTGCGGCGCCCGTCATGACGGGCGATCAGGCGCTCGCGCAGCGGCTGCGGCAGCGCGAGCAGCAGCGGATCTTCGTCATTGCCCGGCTCGCCGGCGAAGAAGACCTGCGTGACGATGCGGGCGATGCCGTCGGAGAACAGGGTGAGCGTGACGTGCGGGGCGCGCTTCGCACCGTCCGAAACGCTCGCGCCCGGCATGACCGTGCGCAATTCGAACCGGCCGTCATTGGCGCGGCAGCGGGCATAGCCGTCAAACCAGGGATCGATGCCGGGATGGCCGGCCGTGGCCGGGGTGCGGTAGAGGCCGGCGGCGTTCGCCTGCCAGAACTCGACGAGCACGCCGGTCGCGAGGTCGCCATAAAGGTCGAGGAACCTCCCGCGCAGGACGATCGGCCGGCCAATGGCGCGGTTGACCAGCGCCGGGTGGGGCTGGACCAGGTCGGTGCGGTCGCCGTCACAGAACGGGATCGGAAAATAGGGGCCGCAGGTATCTTCGTTGGTCGCCGGCAGCGGAGCGTTCTGGCGTTCGGACACACGTTCACCCATTCAACTAGGTAATTGATTGAAGCGTGTGCCGCGGCCTTCGGCAAGCCCCTGTCGCTTGCGCCGGTCAGGATCGTGCGATTTCAAGCGCGACGGATCGGGTTTGCCGCCCTGCCTGCGGCGCATGCCGCTCTTCCGGCCGTGCCGTTTTGCCGCTAGGGCGGTCAGAGTAGCGTCGCGCTACCCTGACGAGCAGTGCCGCCCGAGAGGCGCCGAAGGCTCGCAACCGAGAGGAAGACCATGGATCGCCGCAAATTCATCAAGTCGGCAGGCGCCGGCGCGACGGCCAGCGCCGTCATCGCCGCTCCTGCCGTGGCGCAGTCGATGCCGAAGGTCAGCTGGCGGCTGACCTCGAGCTATCCGAAGAGCCTCGACACCCTGTTCGGAATTTCGACGCAGGTCGCCAAGCGCGTCGCCGAGGCGACCGATGGCCAGTTCCAGATCCAGACCTTCGCCGCCGGCGAGATCGTGCCGGCGCTGCAGGCGCTCGACGCGGTGCAGAACGGCACCGTCGAGTGCAGCCACACGCTGGCGAGCTTCTATATCGGCAAGGACACGGCCTTCGCCTTCGAGACCTCGTTGCCTTTCGGCCTCAACACCCGCCAGCAGAATGCCTGGCTCTATTCCGGCGGCGGGCTCGAGCTCTGCCGCGAGTTCATGAAGAAGTTCAACGTCCACACCATCCCCTCGGGCAATACCGGGGCGCAGATGGGCGGCTGGTTCCGCAAGGAGATCAAGTCGATCGCCGATCTCCAGGGCCTGAAGTTCCGCATTGCCGGGCTCGGCGGGCGGATCATGTCCAAGCTCGGCGTGGTGCCGCAGACGCTCGGCGGCGGCGACATCTACCCGGCGCTGGAGCGCGGCACGCTCGATGCCGCCGAGTTCTCCGGCCCCTATGACGACGAGAAGCTCGGCTTCCAGAAGGTGGCGAAGTACTATTACTACCCCGGCTTCTGGGAAGGCTGCGCCAATGTCAGCTTCATCGCCAACCAGGACAAGTGGAACGCGCTGCCGCCTCATTACCGGGCGATCGTCGAGGCAGCCTGCGCCGAGGCCAATGCGCTGTGCATGGCCAAGTACGATCATGGCAATCCCGATGCGCTGATCCGGCTGGTCGGCTCCGGCGCCGAGCTGCGCGCCTTCCCGCAGGACGTGATGCAGGCGGCCTTCAAGGAAGCCTTCGCGCTCTATGCCGAGCTCGCGGCCAGCAACCCGAACTTCAAGACGTTCTGGGATTCCTTCCTGCCTTACTGGAAGAAGGAACAGCTCTGGTTCCGTGTCGCCGAGCTGCCCTTCGACGCCTTCAACGCCCAGGCCGCGGCGCAGCTGCGCTAGAGCAGGGGCCGATCAGGCCTTCTATCAATGGGTTAGAGCCGGTTCTGGTCAGGGTGATTCAACTAACCAGAGCCGGCTCTGAAGGCCATATCCTCGACTGGGCGCCGGTTCGCCGCCGCTCAGTCGAGATAGCGCACCCGGCTTCCCGCCAGCAATTCGATGGCGAAGCCGGGGGCGTCGAGGCCGGCGGTGACCTCGGACAGCAATCCGCCCTCATTGGTCCGCACCACCTTCAGCCGCTCGAGGATTTCGGAAGCGCGCCGCCGCGGCACGACGACGACGCCGTCGGGATCGCCGATCAGGATGTCGCCCGATTCGACGGCGATGCCGCCGCAGACGATCGGCAGCCCGACGGTGCCGGGGCCCGAGCGGTGTACCGAACTCGGGATCGCACCCTTGGCGAAGACCGGCAGGCCGATGCGGCGCAGGTCGGCGACGTCGCGCACCACACCATCGGTGACGAAGGCCGCGACCTCGCGGTTCTGCATCATCCCGGCCAGCAGATCGCCGATGATGCCCGCCTGGGTGAAGCCGTGCGTCGCGGCGACGATCACGTCGCCCGCCTCGGCCAAAGCGACGGCGGCGCAGACGGCGAGATTGTCGCCGGGGCCGCAATCGCAGGTGAGGGCGGTGCCGATGAAGAATTCCGGCATGCCAGGCGGCGCCTTGATCGCAAAATCCATCGCGCCGCCGGCATGCATGGCGTCGGATATCTGGGCGGTCGGTACGCCCTTGAAGGCTGCGACCAGGCTGGCCTGCGGACGCTCGAAGGTCTTGCGGATGGTCAGCAGTGGGGCTTCGTCGATCATGGCGGCGGCATCTCGCGTCATTGAGCTTGGCGAAAGTCTAGGCTGGCAGTCGCCGGCCGCAAGCATCAACCCACAGATCGGCATGGCTGCCTGCTTGACCGGCAGGGCCGGCGTTCCTACGCCTGTGACATGACTTCGCGCGCCTTCATCGCCGGTTGCCTCGGCACGAGCCTCACCCCCGACGAGCGTGCCTTCTTCCGCGAGGCCAGGCCCTGGGGCTTCATCCTGTTCAAGCGCAACACCCAGGACCCGGCCCAGGTCGCGGCGCTGACGGCCTCGATGCGCGAATGCGTCGACTGGCATGCGCCGATCCTGATCGACCAGGAGGGCGGGCGGGTGCAGCGCATGGGGCCGCCGCACTGGCCGCCCTATCCGCCGGCACTGGCCTTCCTCGCCATCAACGACCCCGTCCAGCAGCGCGAGATCGTCCGGCTGTCGGCGCGCCTGATGGCGCATGACCTGAAGACGCTCGGCATCGACGTCGACTGCCTGCCGGTGCTCGATGTGCCGGTCTCGGGCAGCCATGACGTGATCGGCAACCGCGCCTATGCGCGCGAGCCCTCGGTGGTGGCGAAGCTCGGCCGCGCGGCGGCGGAAGGCCTGCTCGCCGGCGGCGTGCTGCCGGTGATCAAGCACATGCCCGGTCATGGCCGGGCCAGGGCCGACAGCCATCACGATCTGCCGGTGGTGGAAGCGAGCCTGGACGAGCTGCGCGCCCACGACTTCGCGCCGTTCCGTCATCTCGCCGACATGCCGCTGGCGATGACGGCGCATGTCGTCTTCACCGCCCTCGACAAGCGCAAGCCAGCGACGACCTCGCGCCGGATCGTCCAAGACGTGATGCGTGGCGAACTCGGCTTCGACGGGCTGATCATGACCGACGACATCTCGATGAAGGCGCTTTCCGGCGGCTTCGCCGAGAAGTCGCGGGCCGCCATCCGGGCCGGTGTCGACGTCGTGTTGCATTGCCACGGCATCATGGACGAGATGGTCGCGGTCGCCGGAGCGGTGCCGGCGATGACCGGCCATCGGGCGCGGCGGGCGGCGATGGCTCTGGCGCGCATCCGGCACGAGCCGGAACCGCTCGACGTGGACGCGGCGCGGGCCCAGCTCGCCAGCGCCCTTGCCTTGGGCGGGAGTTAGGCCGAACCTGTCCCACGGGGCTGTGGCGCGGCGATAGGGCCGTCGCCGGACATGGGGATAGGCCATCGATGGCCGCTGAACTGCCTTTCCAGGAGAACGCCGCGCCCGAGCGCGCGGTGGAGGAGCCGGCATTCCTGATCGACGTCGACGGCTATGAAGGGCCGCTCGACCTGCTGCTCGATCTTGCCCGGCGCCAGAAGGTCGACCTGGCGCGCATCTCGATCCTGGCCCTGGCCGAGCAGTACCTCGTCTTCGTCGAGCGGGCGCGGGAGCTCCGGCTCGAGCTCGCCGCCGACTATCTGGTGATGGCGGCCTGGCTCGCCTATCTGAAATCGCGGCTGCTGCTGCCGGAACCGCCGAAGGGCGAGGAGCCGAGCGCCGCCGATCTCGCCATCGCGCTCGCTTTGCGGCTGAAACGGCTGGAGGCGATCCGGGCGGCGGCGCAGCGGCTCGCGGTGCGCGAGCGGCTCGGGCGCGACGTCTTCCCGCGCGGCGCGCCGGAGGCGGTCGTGGCGGGCGTCCGCCCGGTCTGGGAGGCCGAGCTCTACGATCTGCTCGCCGCCTATGCGCAGCAGCGCCAGCGCCATGTGCGCGTGCCGATGAGCGTCGGTCACCGCCAGGTATTGTCGCTGGTCGAGGCGCGCGAGGCGCTGGCCCGGCTCGTCGGCGAGGCCGGGGAATGGACCGCGATCGACGGCTATCTTACGCAATACATGCAGAGCCACGGCATGCCGGCCGAGACCATGGCGGCGACGGTGAAGGCCTCGTCGCTTTCGGCCATGCTCGAAATGGTGCGCGAGGGCGTGCTCGACCTGCGCCAGGACGGCGCTTTTGCGCCGCTCTATGTCCGTCGGCGCTCGGCGCGGCCGCCTTCGCTCGGATTGTGAGGACCTGATCCGCATGGCCCGGGCCGAAGCCGAGAGGGACGAGGACGACGAGAGCTGGGACGGGGCGGAGGCGCTGGCGCGTGCCTGTCGCATCGCCGAGGCACTGCTCTTTGCCTCGTCGATGCCGCTTTCCGCCGAGGAGCTCGCCAAATCGGTGCCGGCGAACGTGCCGATCGAAAAGGTGCTCGAAGAGCTCGAACAGACCTATGCGATGCGCGGCGTGACGCTGAAGCGTGTTGCCGGGGGCTTTGCCTTCCGCACGGCGCCCGATCTTGCCTATCTGCTCGCGCCGGAGGCCGAACCGCCGCGCAAGCTCTCGCGTGCGGCGCTCGAGACGCTCTCCATCATCGCCTACCATCAGCCGGTGACACGGGCCGAGATCGAGGAGATCCGCGGCGTCGCCACCGCGAAGGGCACGCTCGACATCCTGCTCGAGGCCGGCTGGGTGCGCCTGCGCGGCCGCCGGCGCTCGCCGGGCCGGCCGGTGACCTTCGGGACCACCCCCGGCTTCCTCGACCATTTTGGGCTCGACCGCATCGACGACCTGCCCGGCCTCGACGAATTGAAGGGCGCCGGCTTCATCGAGGGGCGGCTCTCGAAGGAGCTGGCGGTGCCGATACCGGACGATGATCCGGACCTGCGCGCCGACGAGGATCCGCTCGGCGACCTGTTCAGCCCGCTTGACGCCGGCGACGAGGGGCCGCACAGCGCGGATGAGTAGGGCATGCTGGCCCACGCCGTCATTCCGGGGCGCGGCGTAGCCGCGAGCCCGGAACCCATGGCCACTGCTTTTGCCGAGCAAACCGCGGCCTTGCGGTCCTTGGGCGGGTGTCAGTGTTCATGGGTTCCGGGCTCGGGCCTGCGGCCCGCCCGGAATGACGAAGCGGCGGTTTGACGCTGAGGAGAACGCATTGGCTCGCAGTGAAGGCGTTACGCGTTGGCTGGGCTGGGGACGGCGCGGCACGGCCGGCGCCGCCATCCCGGTCTCGCTCGGCTTCGAGGGCGTGACGCAACGATTCGGTGGCGTCACCGCGCTCGACGATGTCTCGCTGACGGTCGCCCCGGGCGAGGTCATCGCTCTGCTTGGCCATTCCGGCTGCGGCAAGACGACGCTGCTGCGGCTCGCCGCCGGCGTCGAGCGCCCGAGCGCCGGCAAGGTGCTGCTCGAGGGCCGGGAGGTTTCCTCTGCCGGCGCCTTCGTCGAGCCGGAGGAGAGGGGGGTCGGCCTGGTCTTCCAGGACTATGCGCTGTTCCCGCATCTCAGTGTCCGCGAGAATGTCCGCTTCGGGCTGCGCGGCTATGGCGATGCAGAGGCCGATGCCACCGCCTTGCGCGCCATCGCCCGCGTTGGCCTCGCCGATCTCGCCGAGGCCTATCCGCACATGCTGTCCGGCGGCGAGCAGCAGCGCGTCGCTTTGGCCCGGGCCGTGGCGCCGCGGCCCGGCGTGCTCTTGATGGACGAGCCGTTCTCCAATCTCGACCGGCGCCTGCGTGACACGGTGCGCGACGAGACCATAGCGCTGCTCGGCGAAATCGGCGCGACCTCGATCATCGTCACCCATGACCCCGAGGATGCGATGCGCATCGCCGACCGGATCGTGCTGATGCGCCAGGGACGAATCGTCCAGGCGGGGACCGGCGAGGAGCTTTACCGCAAGCCCGTCAGCCTCTTTGCCGCCCGATTTTTCTGCGATCTTACCGAGATCGACGGGATCGTCGCCGGTGGCGCCGTCGACACGCCGATCGGCCGCTTCCCTGCGGAGGGACTGGTCGAAGGCGCGGCGGCGGTGGTCTGCGTCCGTCCGCAAGGGGTGCGGCTCGTGCCCAAGGGTTTTTGCCTCCCCGGAAGGGTGGTGGCGCGGCGCTTCCTCGGCGAGGTCGACCATCTCCAGATCGTGGTCGACGGGCTCGACAAACCGCTGACGGCGCGCGTCCCGCAACCCGGTTCGGTGCGCGAAGGCGAGGATGTCGGCCTCGATATCTCGACCGACGAAGTCCTTGTGTTCCCTGCTAGGGACACCTAGGTTCCGGCACAAGCGACTGGCCCGGCTGGGAAGTCGGAGGCTGGGTTCAATTCGGAGGATTTGCCATGGGTGGCGTCAGTATCTGGCACTGGGTCGTCGTCGGTGTCATCGTCATGCTGCTCTTCGGCCGCGGCAAGGTCTCGGAGCTGATGGGCGACGTCGCGAAGGGCATCAAGTCGTTCAAGAAGGGCATGGCCGAGGATGATGCGCCGGAGGCCAGCGCTCCGCCGGCCGATCCCAAGGTGATCGACCACAACGCGCAGACGGCGAACCCCGCCCCCGCCAAGGCCGAAACCAAGGCCTGACAGCGCGCCGCCAGCGCGCTTTCCGTTTGGCCGCAGGCGGCCAGCCAGAAGAATTCGCGCTGGATCAAGATCTCGAGCAGGCGCTGGTCGCAAAAGTGGTTTCCACTTGCTGCGGCGCATGCTCTAGAGCGGCGAAGTGGCGAGAGGACTAGCCGTCGATGTTCGACATCGCCTGGAGCGAGTTACTGCTGATCGGGGGCGTCGCGCTCATCGTGATCGGCCCCAAGGAACTGCCGAGTGCGCTGCGCACCGCCGGACAGGCGGTCGGCAAGCTGCGCCGCATGGCGGCCGAGTTCCAGGGTCAGTTCAACGATGCGATGCGCGAGGCCGAGCTTCACGACCTGAAGAAGCAGGTCGAGGACATCGGAAACTCCGTGCAGGCCTCGACCAATTTCGACCCGATCGAGCCGCTCAAGGATTTCGGCGCCTCGGCCGCGGCCAAGCCGGACGACAGCGCGGTCAAGGAGGCGGAAGCCAAGCTCGCGGCGCTGCCCGGGCCGGAGCCTCTGCCCGAGATCAAGATCGATCCGGCGCCCGTCGCCGAGCCGGCCGAGAAGCCGAGGCGCCGGCGCAAAACCGTCGCCACCGAAGAGCCCGTCATCCCGGCTTCCGAAGCCGTGGCGCCGGAGCCCGTGGCCAAGCCCGCCCGCAAGCGCAGGGCCAAGGCCACCCAGGATGAAGACGGGAGCCCGGCATGAGCCTCGCCGAGGTGAAGACGCCTTCGGGACGCGAGGGCGAAGATGACATCGAGGCCTCGCGCGCGCCGCTGATCGACCATCTGATCGAATTGCGCTCGCGACTGATCAAGTCGCTGGTCGCCTTCCTGATCATGTTCTTCGTCTGCTTCGCCTTCGCGACGCAGATCTACAACCTTCTGGTCCAGCCCTATGTCTGGGCGGCGGGGCCGGGCGCCAACGTCCAGCTGATCTATACGGCGCCGCTCGAATATCTCTTCACCCAGATCAAGATCGCCGCCTTCGGCGCCGGCTTCTTCGCCTTCCCGGTGATCGCGACGCAGATCTACAAATTCGTCGCGCCCGGCCTCTACAAGAACGAGCGCCAGGCCTTCGCGCCCTATCTGGCGGCGACGCCGGTCTTCTTCGTGCTCGGCGCGGCGATGGTCTATTTCTTCGCCATGCCGGTGCTGATGAAATTCTCGATCGGCATGCAGCAGGCGGCGACGGAAGGCCAGGCCGGCATCCAGCTCCTGCCCAAGGTCAGCGAGTATCTCTCGCTGATCATGACGCTGATCTTCGCCTTCGGCATCTCCTTCCAGCTGCCGGTGATCCTGACCCTGCTCGGCCAGGCCGGGATCATCACGGCGCAGTTCCTCAAGGACAAGCGCCGCTACGCGATCGTCTTCGTCTTCGTGGTCGCCGCCGTGCTGACCCCGCCGGACGTGATCTCGCAGCTGATGCTCGCGGTGCCGATGCTCCTGCTCTACGAACTCTCGGTGTTCTCGGTGCGCCATGTCGAGAAGAAGCGCGCGGATGCAAAGGCAGCCGAAGAGAAGGCTGACGAGTAAAGCTCGCTTCGGCCAGCCTCCCGTCATGGTCGGGCTTGTCCCGACCGTCCACGCCTTCGTTAGTCGAGACCCGTGCCCAAGACGCGGATGCTCGCCACAAGGGCGAGCAGGACGGCGTCGGATCGGTCTGTGGCGCATGGCCTGCGCGACACAGGCAGTTCCCTCGCGCGGCGTCCCGGTCTACAGCATCACGCTCTTTCGATTAATGGCGTGACTGGCGATGTACGACATCAAATGGATTCGTGAGAACGCGGAAGCGTTCGACCGGGGGCTGAAGCGGCGCGGGCTGGAGCCGCTGTCGTCCTCGCTGCTCGCGCTCGACGATACGCGCCGCTCGGCCATCGCCAAGGCGCAGGCCGCGCAGGAGCGCCGCAACGCCCTCTCCAAGGAGATCGGCAAGGCGATGGGCGCGAAGGATGTCGCGCTTGCCGAGAAGCTGAAGGCCGAGGTCGCGGCGCTCAAGGATTCCGGGCCGGCGCTCGAGGCCGAGGAGAAGGCCGCGGTCGAGACGCTGGGCGAGCAGCTCGCGGCGATTCCGAACCAGCCGCATGACGATGTGCCCGAGGGCGCCGACGAGCATGGCAATGTCGTGCTGCATGTCCATGGCGAGGCACCCGAGAAATCCGGCGGACGGCTCTTCGGCTTCAATCAGTTGAAAGAGCATTTCGAGCTCGGCGAAGCGCTCGGCCAGATGGACTTCGAGAAGGCGGCGAAGCTGTCGGGCTCGCGCTTCGTCGTGCTCGACCGGCAGATCGCGCGGCTCAACCGGGCGATCGGCCAGTTCATGCTCGACACCCATGTCGAGGAGCACGGCTACACCGAGGTCAACCCGCCGCTGATGGTGCGGGACGACGCCATGTTCGGGACGGCGCAGCTGCCGAAGTTTCGCGACGACCAGTTCCGGGCGGGGGAGGATCACTGGCTGATCCCGACTGCCGAGGTGCCGCTCACCAATCTGGTGCGCGAATCGATCCTTGCCGAGGAGCAGCTGCCGCGCCGCTACACCGCGCTGACCCCCTGCTTCCGGGCCGAGGCCGGCTCGGCCGGGCGCGATACGCGCGGCATGCTGCGCCAGCACCAGTTCGAGAAGGTCGAGCTGGTCTCGATCACCGCGCCGGAGAAGTCGCGCGAGGAGCATGAGCGCATGCTCGCCTGCGCCGAGAACGTGCTGAAGAAGCTCGACCTGCACTATCGGGTGATGACGCTGTGCACCGGCGACATGGGTTTTGCCTCGCAGAAGACCTACGACATCGAGGTCTGGCTGCCGGGACAGAAGACCTATCGCGAGATCTCGTCCTGCTCGGTCTGCGGCGATTTCCAGGCGCGCCGGATGGGAGCGCGCTACAAGACGAAGGACGGCAAGGGGCCGTTCTTCGTCCACACCCTCAACGGCTCGGGCACGGCGGTCGGCCGCGCGCTGATCGCCGTCATGGAGAACTACCAGAACGCCGACGGCTCGATCACCGTGCCGGATGCGCTGGTTCCCTATATGCGCGGGGTGACCCGCATCGAGAAGGCGGCCTGATCCCATGCGCATCCTGGTGACCAATGACGACGGCATCCATGCCGAGGGCCTGGCCGTGCTGGAGCGCATCGCCGCCCAGCTCTCCGACGATGTCTGGGTGGTCGCACCCGAGACCGACCAGTCGGGCGTGGCGCATTCGCTGTCGCTGTCGAACCCGCTGCGCCTGCGAGAGATCGCGGAAAAGCGCTATGCCGTCGCCGGCACGCCGACCGACTGCGTGATCATGGCGGTGCGCTCGATCCTGGCTGACGCCAAGCCCGATCTCGTGCTCTCCGGCGTCAATCGCGGCCAGAACGTCGCCGAGGACGTGACCTATTCCGGCACCATTGCGGCCGCCATGGAGGGCACGCTGCTCGGCATCCCTTCGATCGCGGTGAGCCAGGCCTATATGCCGGGTGACCGCGGCAACATCATCTGGGACTGCGCCGAGCAGCATGCGCCGCCGATCATCCGGCGGCTGCTGGAGGAGGGCATTCCGAAGGACGTGCTCTTCAACCTCAACTTCCCCAACATCCCGCCGGCCGAGGTCAAGGGCGTGGCGGTGACGGTGCAGGGGCGGCGCGACCAGGAGCTGGTCAGGCTGGAGCCGCGCCAGGATGGCCGCGGCAATCCCTATTTCTGGATCGCCTTCCAGCGCTCGAAGCGCGAGCCCGCCAACGGCACCGATCTGCGGGCCCTGGCCGAAGGCAAGATCTCGCTGACGCCGCTGGAACTCGACCTGACGCATGAACCGACGCTGACCCGCTTCGCGCAGGTCTTTGCGTGAGCTGACCGACATGCCTTCCACAGCCCTCATCCCGAGGAGCCGCATAGCGGCGCCTCGAAGGATGCTCCAGAGTGCGCTGAAACATCCTTCGAGACGCGATCCTTCGGATCGCTCCTCAGGATGAGGGCTGAGGAAACGGGTGGCGAGAAGGGCATGACCGAGGAAGGGGCCAGCAACGAGAGCGAGCGCACCGTCGCCTTTCTCTTGTCGCTGCGCGCGCGCGGCGTGCGTGATCTTGCCTTGCTACGGGCGATGGAGAAGGTGCCGCGCGAGCATTTCGCGCCCTCGCGCTTCGCCGATCTGGCGCGCCAGGACGTTTCGGTGCCCTTGCCCTGCGGCCAGACGATGACGGCGCCGCACACGGTCGCCGCGCTGGTCGGGGCACTCGAGATCAAGCCCGATTGCCGTGTGCTCGAGGTCGGCTCCGGCTCGGGCTATGTCGGCGCGCTGCTGGCGGCGATGGGGGCACAGGTCGTCTCGCTCGAGCGCTACCGGACGCTGGCGCTGGCCGCGCATGAGCGGCTTGCCGGTGGCGGCTTCTCCAAATCGGTCGAGCTGCACCATGCCGACGGCTTCCAGCCCGATCGGACGCTCGGCCGTTTCGACCGCATCCTCGTCAATGGCGTGATGCAGGCACTGCCGGAGGCGCTGCTGGCGCGGCTGGGGCAGGGCGGGCGCCTCGTCGGAGCGCTTCGGGTCGAGGGCGCCGCCCGACGCGTCGTGGTGACCCGTGGCGAGAACGGCTTCGACCATGCGCTCGGCCCGGCGATCCGCCTGCCGCCGCTGGCGCCGGGGCTGGCGCGGGCGCTGTAGAGCGCTGACTGCCGTCATGCTCGGGCTTGACCCGAGCATCTCGGGCCGAAGGTGGCTCCGTCCAGCGCGCGCTCGTCAAGAGATTCTCGGCACTTCGCGGGGTTTATCCTTGGGCCGACCGAAGGTCGGACCCGAGGGCTCCGGCCAAGAATGATGCTGAAGCGGCTTCAAAATTTACGCCGACCAGCCATCGCGAAACGGTTTCGTAACCTAACCGCCGTTTTAATGCGGACCATAGAGTTGCGTCGTTCGCGAGTGCTGAGTCCATGCGTAAGCAAGTTGAGTTGGCAATGCCGAAGCCCCTGGTTCGCCTTGTGTCCGTCTGCGCTCTCGCAGCCGCTCTCGGGGCCTGCTCGGAGGCTACGCGCTTCACCGAGGCGCCGTTCAGCAATCCCTTCAGGACCGCGCAGGCCCCGGCGGGATATGATCCTGCCACCACCGGCTCGATCGGTCGGGGCTCTCCGCAGTCCGCGTCCTCCCGTCCTTATGAATCGGCTCCGGTCGCCTCGGCGGGCGGTGTTCGCAGTCAGCCGCTGCCGCCGCCGAGTTCGTCCGTTGCCTTGCGCTCGGCGCCGACTCCGGCCCCGACGTCCTCTCCCGCAGTCGTCGGTTCGGCGGCGGGCTGGAGCGCCCAGGGCGGCACGCCGATCGTGATGGCGCATGGCGAGACGCTCGATGTGATTTCCGGCCGCTATGGCGTGCCGCGCTCGGCGCTGATGTCGGTCAACGGGCTGTCGAGTTCCGAGGTCACGCCCGGCACGCGCATTGTCGTGCCGGTCTTCAATGCCAGTGGCACCCAGACGGCTTCGCGGCAGCCCTCGCCGAGCGAGAGCCGCAGCGACGCCAATCGACTGACCCCGCCGCCGGTGGCGCGCCCGGTTGCCGCTGTTCCGTCGGCCCGTCCCGTAGCGGCCGCTCCGAAGGCGGTCAGCGCCGCCGAGGCGAAAGCGCAGGCCGCCGCCGAAGCCAAGGCGAAGGCAGCTGCCGACGCCAAGGCGATGAGCGAATCACGGGCCCGCTTCGCCGCCGAGGCGAAGGCCAAGGCGGCCGCCAAGCCGGTGGCCGAAGCCAAACCCGTCGCCCCCGCTCCGGTTGCCGCCGCCAAGCCTAAGGCCGCGACCCAGGTCGCCAGCCTGCCGGCCGAGCAGAAGCCCGTAGTCCAGTCCAGGCCGGAGCCGAAGCCGGCCGCCGAGCCGCAGACCACCGCCAGCCTGCCGCCCAAGGCGGAGGAGCAGGCGGCCCCGGCGGGTGCCGATTTCCGGTGGCCGGCCCGCGGCCGCGTCATCGCCGGCTACAACGGCAAGGGCGGCAATGAAGGCATCAACATCGCCGTGCCGGAAGGTACGCCGGTGAAGGCGGCTGAAGGCGGCGTCGTCGCCTATGCCGGCAGCGAGCTCAAGGGCTATGGCAATCTGGTGCTGATCCGCCACCCGAACGGCTACGTCTCGGCCTACGCCCATAATGGCGAGCTCAACGTCAAGCGCGGCGAGCAGGTCAAGCGCGGCCAGGTCGTCGCCAAATCGGGCCAGTCGGGCAACGTCAATTCGCCGCAGCTGCATTTCGAGCTGCGCAAGGGTTCGACCCCGGTCGATCCCGTTCCCTATCTCAACAACTGAGCCGAGTTCACCCTTCGACCGGATTCGCGAGACCCTGCCGGTCGACACGAGACGGGGCGGTCCCAGGAAAGGCCGCCCCGTTTTCTATTTGTTTGAACGCGTCATGGTCGGGCTTGACCCGACCATCTCCGAGGCCAGAGGCCGCTTGTCCTGAGATTCTCGGGTCTGCGCTTCGCTGCGCCCGAGAATGACGGCGCGTCACCCCTCGATCCGCTTTTCGAGCCGTCCGGCCAGGTCCTGGATGTACTGCCAGGCGGTGCGGCCCGAGCGCGAACCGCGCGTCGTCGCCCATTCCAGCGCCTCGTGCCGCAGCTGCTCCGGTTCGATCTCCAGCCCGAAATGGCCGACATAGCCGTCGATCATCGCGAGATACTCGTCCTGGCTGCATTTGTGGAAGCCGAGCCAGAGGCCGAATCGGTCCGACAGCGAAACCTTCTCCTCGACCGCCTCGCCGGGATTGATCGCCGTCGAGCGCTCATTCTCCATCATCTCGCGCGGCAGCAGATGCCGGCGATTCGAAGTGGCGTAGAACACGACATTGCCGGGGCGACCCTCGACGCCACCGTCGAGCGCTGCCTTCAGCGACTTGTAGGAGGTGTCCTGCCCGTCGAAGGAGAGGTCGTCGCAGAAGACGATGGCGTGGTGCGGATCGGACCTGAGCAGGCCCATCAGCACGGGCAGGCTCTCGACGTCCTCGCGATGGATCTCGATCAGCTTGAGCGGCAGCGCTCCGGCCGGCAGGTGCTGATTGGTGTCGGCATGCACGGCCTTGACCAGCGAGGACTTGCCCATGCCGCGTGCGCCCCAGAGCAGCACGTTGTTGGCGGGCAGGCCGCGGGCGAAGCGCTCGGTATTCTCGGCGAGGGTGTCGCGCACCCGGTCGACGCCGCGCAGCAGCGACAGCGCGACGCGGTTGACCTTGGGCACCGGAACGAGCGCATGGGCCGAGGCCTGCCAGACGAAGGCATCGGCCGCGGTGAGGTCGGGCGCACGCCGTGCCGGCGGGGCGAGGCGCTCCAGCGCGGCAGCGATCCGCTGCAGGGTGTCGAGGGTCTGGTCGGTGGCGATGTCGGTCATCGGAAAGGGCTTCCGCTGGGGTGGATTGTACCGAACGGTACGGTACGCTCCATAGACCGCAGCACAAGGCTGAAATCAAGACCATTGCGCGAAGGGCAGGGACCTCATAGGTGAAGGGCGACCGGGGCCGGAAACGGCCCCGGTGCATTGATTTCAGCTCGCCGCTGGCTATAGTCCGCGCGTTTTTGCAACCCCCGCGCCGGCCGGCCGAACACTCGGCCCGGCGACGTGAAGGAGCCTTCCCGTGATCACCCCCGCTTTCGCCCAGGGCCTTGGAGGCGGCGGCACCAACGACATCCTGATGTCTCTGGTGCCGTTCGTCCTGATCTTCATCATCATGTGGTTCCTGATCATCAGGCCGCAGCAGAAGCGGGTGAAGACCCATCAGGAGATGATCAAGAACGTCCGTCGCGGCGACACGGTCATCACCTCCGGCGGCATCATCGCCAAGGTCTCGAAGGTGGTCGACGACACCGAGATCGAGGCCGAGATCGCCGACGGCGTGCGCGTGCGCATCCTCAAGGGCATGGTCCAGGACGTTCGCTCCAAGGGCGAGCCGGTCAAGAGCTGAAGGCGCGGCGAGCGCGGCCGGGGTTAAGGCGCAGAGGGCGGGAGCCGGTTCTCGGATCGATCCCGCCACGACGCCCTCCGGATCGCGCTGTCGCAGGAAAGGCTTTCCAAGCAGATGCTTCGTTTCCAGGCCCGCAAGGTCATCGTCGTCCTCCTCGTCCTGCTCTTCGGCTGCGGGCTCGCATTGCCGAACCTGTTCTCGCCCGAGACCCGTAAGGCGATCGAGCAGGGTGCACCGTCCTGGATTCCGAAATTCCTGCTGCCGATCCATGCGGTCACGCTCGGGCTCGACCTGCAGGGCGGTTCGCACGTCCTGCTCGAGATCGACCGGGCCGACCTGATCCGCAGCCAGGTCATGCAATTGCGCGACGACGTCCGCCGCATCCTGCGCGAGGAGCGGGTCTCCTTCCAGGGTGGCATCGGCCTGACGGCGCGTGGCGTGCAGATTCGCGTGCCGGAAGCTGCCGACCGAGCCAAGCTGATGCCGAAGTTCCGCGAGCTCGCCCAGCCAGTCGGGACGCTCGGCGCCTTCGGCCCGTCCGGCAACCAGACCATCGAGATCAGCGAAACGCCCGAGGGCGTGATCCAGCTCAATGTCACCGAGGCCGGATCGAACGAGCGCATTCGCCGCGCCGTCGAGCAGGCCATGGAAGTGCTGCGCCGGCGCGTCGACGCGCTGGGCACGACCGAGCCGAACATCCAGCGCCAGGGGCTCGACCGCATCCTGGTGCAGGTGCCGGGCCTGCAGGATCCGCAGCGGCTGAAGGACATTCTCGGCCAGACCGCCAAGCTGCAGTTCCGCATGGTTGCCGACTCGCCGGGCGGTGATGTCGACATGCTGCCTTCGCAGGATGCCGGCGGCCAGCCGATCCCGGTCAACCGGCAGGTGATCGTCGAGGGCGAGGACCTGATCGACGCGCAGCCGGCCTTCGACCAGCGCACCAGCCAGCCGATCGTCAATTTCCGCTTCAACATCCGCGGCGCCCAGCGCTTCGGCCAGGCGACGACCGAGAATCTCGGACGGGCGCTGGCGATCGTGCTCGACAACAAGGTGATCTCGGCACCGGTGATCCAGTCGCCGATCACCGGCGGCTCCGGCCAGATCTCGGGTAATTTCACGGTCGAGGCGGTCAACAACCTCGCCATCCTGCTGCGCGCCGGCGCGCTGCCGGCCAAGATGACGATCGTCGAGGAGCGCACGGTCGGCCCGGGCCTCGGCCAGGATTCGATCCAGGCCGGCAAGATGGCGACGCTGATCGCGACCGCGCTGGTCATCCTCTACATGATCGGCACCTATGGCATCTTCGGAGCGATCGCGAGCGTCGCGCTGCTCGTCCATGTCTGCCTGATCTTCGGCCTGATGTCGTTGCTCGGGGCGACCATGACCTTGCCCGGCATTGCCGGCATCGTGCTCACCATCGGCACGGCGGTCGATTCCAACGTGCTGATCTACGAGCGCATGCGCGAGGAATCGCATATGGGGCGCTCACTCGTCTCGGCGCTGGAGGCGGGCTTCCAGCGCGCCTTCGCCACCATCATCGACTCCAATGTGACGATGCTGATCGCGGCGGTGGCGCTGTTCTCGCTCGGCTCCGGCCCGGTGCGCGGCTTCGCCGTCGTCTTCATCCTCGGCATCCTCACCACGGTCATCACCGCGGTGACGCTGACCCGGATGCTGATCGCGCTGTGGTATCGCCTGGCGCGGCCCAAGTCCTTGCCGTTCTGACGCTGCTGATTCAGGAGATTTAAAAGCATGCGTCTGCTTCGCATCGTTCCGGACAATACCCGCTTCAAGATCGTCCGCTTCCGGCGGTTCTCGTACCCGTTCTCGGCGATCTATTCGATTCTGACCCTGGTCCTCTTCCTGACCGTCGGGCTCAATTTCGGCATCGACTTCCGCGGCGGCACGCTGCTGGAGATGCAGGCCAAGAGCGGCAAGCCCGACATCGCCCAGGTGCGCCAGACCGCCAACGCCTTCGGCTTTGGCGAGGTCGAGGTCCAGGAGTTCGGCAGTTCCGGCGAGCTCTCGATGCGCTTTGCGCTGCAGCCCGGCGGTGAAGTGGCGCAGCAGGGCGTCGTGACCAGGGCGCGCGAGGCGTTTTCGAAGGACTTCGAGTTCCGCCGGGTCGAGACCGTCGGCCCGCGTGTCTCGGGCGAGCTGGTCCAGGCCGGCACGCTCGGCATCGTGCTCGCGATCATCGGCGTGCTGATCTATCTCTGGTTCCGCTTCGAGATGCAGCTCGCCATCGGCGCCATTGTCGGCACGCTGCACGACATCGTCCTGACGCTGGGCTTCTTCCTGATCACCCAGCTCGAGTTCAACCTGACCTCGATCGCGGCGATCCTGACCATCGTCGGTTATTCGCTCAACGAGACGGTCGTGGTGTTCGACCGCACGCGCGAACTGCTGCGCCGCTACAAGACGATGCCGGTCGAGGAACTGCTCGACCTTTCGGTGAACTCGACCCTGTCGCGCACCGCGATCACCTCGACCACCACCGTGCTCGCGTTGATCGCGCTGGTCTTCTTCGGCGGTTCCGCGATCGAGGGCTTCGCGCTGGTCATGCTGTTCGGCGTGGTGGTCTGCACCTATTCGGCGATGAACATCTCCACGCCGGTCCTGCTTTATCTCGACGTCCGCGCCGGTCGTCTCGACCAGGGCGAGGACGCCGCCGAGGCCAAGGCCCGCGTCTGAGCGGGCCGCTCGCCGGGCTGCGACATGGCGCGCTTTGACGGTTTCGTGCCCGGCAGGCACCTGATCGACGCCTTCGGCGACGGAGGCTTCCGCTTCGCCGAGATGAGCCATCGCGGCTCGATCCTGGCGACGCCGGGCGGGATCCGGATCTGGCCGGTGATGAGCTTTGCCGGGCTGACGCTGGAGAGCCTGCAGCCGGTGCTGGACGAGGCCGAGGCGATCGATTTCCTGATCCTCGGCATCGGCCACGAGATCGCCTTTCTGCCGGCGAGCCTGCGCGATCCGCTGCGCGCTGCAGGGATTACCGTCGAGGCGATGGCGACGCCGGCGGCGGCGCGGACCTACAATGTCCTGGTCGGCGAGGAGAGGCGGGTTGCGGCGGCTCTGATCGCGGTCGAGTAGAATCTCGCGTCATGCTCGGGCCTGACCCGAGCATCTCGGGCCGGAGGAGCTGCTGGTTGACGCCTTCTTGTCACGAGATTCTCGGGTCAGGCCCGAGAATGACGCCGAGGATCTGGCCTGCGTCAAATCCGCCCCGCCATGTTCCGCCCGCGTAGCCAATCCCGGATCATGGGCCTAGACTGCCAGCGACTTGGGATCGCGTCGCGGCGATCGCGGGAGGGCGCATGACAACCGAAACCGAGCATCGCGTCGGCACCGCGCCGGCCCCGTTGTCGCAAGCCTATGCGCATTGCGCGGCGCTGTTGCGGGAGGCCGATCCCGACCGCTATGTCGCCTCGCTCTATGCGCCTGAGGCGCTGCGGCCTGGCCTGCACGCGCTTTATGCCTTCAGCCACGAGATCGCGCGGGTCCGCGAGCAGGTCAGCGAGCCGCTGCCGGGCGAGGTCCGCCTGCAATGGTGGCGCGACGTGCTCGAAAGTGGCGAGGGCGGCGCGGCGACGGCCCATCCGGTGGCGCAGGCGCTGCTCGACACGGTGCGCCGCTTCCGCCTGCCGGTCGCGCCGCTTTCCGGCCTGATCGAGGCGCGGGTCTTCGATCTCTATGACGATCCGATGCCGTCGCTCGACGATCTCGAGGGCTATGCCGGCGAGACTTCGAGCGCGCTGATCCGGCTCGCTTGCCTGGTGCTGGCCCAGGGGCGTGATCCCGGCGGCGCGACCGCCGCCGGCCATGCCGGCGTCGCCTATGCGCTGACCGGGCTGATGCGCGCCTTCCCCTGGCACGCCGCCCGCGGGCAGGTCTATCTGCCGGCCGACATCCTCGCCCGCAACGGCGTCACCCGCGAGGACATCGTGCGGGGGCGCGGTGGCCCGGGCGTCGACTATTCGCTGAAGGAGTTGCGGGCGCTGGCGCGGATCCACCTGCGCAAGCTCAACGACCTGCGCGCCACGGTTCCTGCGGCGATCATGCCGGCCTTTCTGCCGGTGGCGCTGGTCGAGCCCTATCTGAAGGTGATGGAGCGGCGCGGCTACGATCCCTATCGCAGCATCGTCACGCTCTCGCCATTGCGCCGCCAGTGGCGGATCTGGCGGGCTGCCAGATCGACCTGAGGCCAGGCCGGGCAGCACTTCCCGGGTAAACGGGCGGCCCTTCGGCCGCCCGTCTCGTTAGATACTATTCGTGTACCGAGCGGTTCTGGATCACCAGGATCGCGAAGATCGCCAGGGCGCAGCACGCCATCAGATAGGCAGCGACATAGGTCGGTCGGCCATCGGCGGCGCCGACCAGCGCCTGGGCGATCAAAGGTGTCGGCCCGGCGATGAGCACGCCGTTCAGCTCCCGCGACATCGCCAGTCCCGAGAAGCGGTAGCGCGTCGGGAACAGGTTGGTGAGGAAGGCGCCCTGCGCGCCGGCCATGGCGCCGAAGCCGATGCCGTAGCCGAGGCTGATGCCGACCGTCGCCCAGACGACATTGCCGGTGTCGAGCATCCAGAACAGCGGATAGGCGAACAGCAGCATGAACAGGGCGCCGCCGATATAGACCTTGGCGCTGCCGATGCGATCGGCCAGCGTCCCGAGGAACGGCACGCCGATGATGCCGAAAAGGGCGCCGATGGTGACGGCGCTGAGCCCCTCCGTGCGGCTCATGCCGACGGTGTTGGTCATGTAGCTCAGCGAGAAGGCGCTGAGGATGTAGGCATTGGCGTTATGCCCGGTGACCGACAGGAAGCCGTACAGCACTTCCTTGGGGCTGTTGCGGAAGAGCTCGCCGAGCGGCACCTTCTGCTCGTGCTTGCGGCTCTCGGCGCGGGCCATGGCCTCGACATATTCCGGCGTCTCGTCGAGGTGCTTGCGGATGTAGAGCGCGACCGCGAACAGCACGCCCGACAGCAGGAAGGGCACGCGCCAGGCCCAGCCCAGCAGGGTTTCTTCCGGCAGATAGGAAATCAGCAGGAACGACACCGTCGCCAGCATGATGCCGACCAGGGTCGCCGCATTCGGCAGGCCGGTATAGAAGGCGCGCCGGTTCGCCGGGGCGTATTCGGCGACCAGCACAATCGCGCCTGCAAGCTCGGCTCCTGCACCGAAGCCCTGGATCAGCCGCATCAGCACGAGCAGCACGGGCGCGAGGACGCCGATCTGCGCATAGGTCGGCAGCAGGCCCATGACCACGGTCGCAAGACCCATCAGCGCGATCGTCAGGATCAGCGCCGGCTTGCGGCCGAACTTGTCGCCGATATGGGAGATGACGATTCCGCCGAGCGGGCGGGCGAAATAGCCGACTGCGAAGGTTGCGAAGGCTGCGAGCAGGCCGGTGGTCGGCGAGAGGTTCGGGAAGAACAGCTTGTTGATGATCAGGCCGGAGGCAGCGCCGTAGAGCGCGTAGTCATACCATTCGATCACGGTTCCGACGGTGGCGGCGGTCACGGCCTTGCGGATCGCCGCGGGGCTGGCTTGCGGCCGCGCGCTATGCGTATTTGTCATTTTTTAGAGCGTCTCCAGTCCTGGACTTGCACTTGATGCAGGACTGATAGAGAGCCGGGCCGCGCGCGGCCACGACCTCAGGGCCTGCCTGCCATGCATCGAGCGACGGCGCAGGGGCCGATCGCGAGGCCGCCGGAGCATGCGCCAATCGTGCCTCGGGATAGCTTCCGGAAGCGCTTCTATATCAAAGGGTTGCGTGCGTCGCTTGCGTGCCGGATTCAGCTTACGGAACGGCATCGACAGCGCCGCCGCGTGGGGCGGCGCCGATCACATTCGTGTGGATGCCGGCGCTATTCGGCTGCCTGGGCTTGCGTGCCGGAGATCCAGCCGTCGAGCGCGGTCTTCGCCCGCGCCGTCAGCGCCTGCTTGCGGGCGACGCTCTTGGCCGGCCCCTTCAAGCGCTTGCCGTCGGGGCCGTGCGTGGCCTGCCCCTCGATATGCGGGAACAGGCCGAAATTGATGTTCATCGGCTGGAAGGAGCGCGGTCCCTCGTCGATGGTGACGATGTGGCCGCCGGTGATGTGGTTCACCAGCGCGCCCAGCGCCGTCGTCGCCGGCGGCAGCTCGAGTTCTCGGCCGAGGCGTTCGGCGGCGGCCAGGCGCCCGGTCAGCAGGCCGATGGCGGCGCTCTCGACATAGCCTTCGCAGCCGGTGATCTGGCCGGCGAAGCGCAGGCGCGGATCGGATTTGAGGCGCAGCGTCGGATCGAGCAGTTTTGGCGAGTTGAGATAGGTGTTGCGGTGGATGCCGCCGAGTCGTGCGAATTCGGCGTTCTGCAAGCCCGGAATCATCCGGAAGATCGCGGCCTGCTCGCCGTATTTCAGCTTGGTCTGGAAGCCGCTCATGTTGAACAGCGTGCCCAGCGCATTGTCCTGGCGGAGCTGGACGACGGCGTAGGCCTTGACCGTCGGGTTGTGCTTGTTGGTCAGCCCGACCGGCTTCATCGGACCCCAGCGCAGGGTCTCGCGGCCGCGCTCGGCCATGACCTCGATCGGCAGGCAGCCGTCGAAATAGGGCGTGCCCTCCCACTCCTTGAACTCGGTCTTCTCCGCGCCGAGCAGCGCGTCGATGAAGGCCTCGTACTGGTCGCGGTCGAGCGGGCAGTTGATGTAGTCGGCGCCGGTGCCGCCCGGGCCCGGCTTGTCGTAGCGCGACTGGAACCAGGCGACGTCCATGTCGACCGAATCGAAGTGGACGATCGGGGCGATCGCGTCGAAGAAGGCGAGCTCGCTCTCGCCGGTCAGCGACTTGATGCCTTCCGCCAGCGCCGGGGAGGTCAGGGGGCCGGTGGCGATGATGACCTTGTCCCACTCGGCCGGCGGCAGGCCGGCGATCTCGCCGCGCTCGATGGTGACGAGCGGGTGCGCTTCGAGCGCTGCCGTCACCGCCTGCGAGAATCCGTCGCGGTCGACGGCGAGCGCGCCGCCGGCCGGGACCTGATGGGCATCGCCCTTGGTCATGATCAGCGAATCGAGCTGCCGCATCTCCCAATGCAGCTGGCCGACCGCATTGCTCGACGAATCATCGGAGCGGAAGGAGTTGGAGCAGACCAGCTCGGCCAGCCCCTCCGTCTTGTGCGCGTCCGTGCCGCGCACGGGCCGCATCTCGTGCAGGATGACGGGAACGCCGGCCTGGGCGATCTGCCAGGCGGCTTCGGAGCCGGCGAGGCCGCCGCCGACGACGTGAACGGGTGCAATGCTCATCGCCGCGATGTGTCCGCGCGCGAGCCGAAGGTCAAGGGGCAGGGCGCGTCTTGAACCTCAATCAGGCCCCAAAACGCAAAATGCCCGCTCGAAAGCGGGCATTCGCTCTTCGACCAGACCGAGGGGAGGACACGGTCCGGGAGAAATCAGGCGTATCGGTTTCAGACGGCGGCGTGCGAACGCGCGACGAACTGGATTTCCGAACGCGACAGGCCGAGATCGTCGAGCTCACGGTCGGTCAGACGGGAAAGCTCACGGACGGTCTCGCGATAGCGAAGATAGGCGCGGATCTTGGCGGCGATCATGGTGACGAACATGGTGGTTCTCCTTGTTATTGCAGGGCTCAACCCCTGACAGCGATGAATTCGTTGTGCACTGCATATAGAGCGATCAGCCTGCTTATTGCAGGGGCAGTTCCATCAGTTCCGTTATGCAGTGCGCGCATGATGAATTAACGGAGCGTTTGGAAAGTTCCCCAGACCCGCGCAGGGCGCTTAACAATTCGGTAGGAACTGTGAGAATTATGCCTATCAGGCAGGCAATCGAGGGCGTTGCCGGTGGCGGGCGCGAATATTGCTCAATCGGGCGCCAGGTTGCACCGCTCCGCCATGCGATGTTGCGCCGCAATATGGTTAGGGTGCCCCGGGCAGGCGAAACTTTGCGTTCACCATGCCGGATTTCGCTACTGCGATATGGTCACCATGGCGTCGTCCGGCAATGGCATTGGCGGACTCGTGTGGCGGGAGGCGAGGGCGGATGAGCGCGTACGGCTATTGCGAGCGCGCCGACCCGTCCTTCTGGGCCGAGCCGCTGAACGCGCTGAGCAATGGCGCCTTCCTGCTCGCGGCGCTTGCCGGTTTCGTGCTGTTGCGACGCGGCGGGCAGCGCGACTGGCCGGCGGGTGTCCTGGTCGGGCTCGTCTTCGCCATCGGTATCGGCTCGTTCCTGTTCCACACCATGCCGCAGCGCTGGACGCTGCTCGCCGATGTGGTGCCGATCCAGCTCTTCGCCTTCTTCTATTTCGCGCTGGCGCTGCAGCGCTTTCTCGGGCTCTCGCCGATCGTCGCAGGTCTCGGCACGCTCGCATTCCTGGCAGCGTCGCTCGGGCTGTCGGCGGCGCTGGCGCCTTGGCTGCCGCCGGCGGCGCGTGGCTCGGCCGGCTATGCCAGCTTCGCGCTGGCGCTGTTCGGGGTCGCGGCTGCATTGCGCTGGCGAAATTCGGCCGGCGCCACCGCCGGCCTGATCGGAGCTGCCGGCCTCGTCTTTGCGCTGTCTTTAACCCTGCGCTCGCTCGACGGCGCTGTTTGCCCGCAAGTGCCGCTCGGGCTGCATTGGGCCTGGCATCTGCTCAATGCCACCGTGCTCTACCTGCTGCTGCGCGCAGCGATCACATATCGCCGTCCATCCGGCCGCAGCTAATCGCCCGGCTGGCCGCTGGTCAGCGGACGATCACCGCGCCGCGGCGCGCCGGCACGACGACGGTGCCGCGGCGAACCGGGGCGACGACGACCGGGGCGGGGCGGCGAACCGCAACTGCGCCGCGCGGCCCCGCGCAGGCGGCACCACGAACGCCGCGCACGCAGGCTGCCGCGTCGGCCGATGTCGAGGTCGCGGGCGCCAGCGCGAGAAAGCCGCCGGCGGACAATGCGAACAGGGCCGCGAATTTGAGAGGGCGATGCATGGCGGCATCTCTCCGTTTCGGATTGCGAGCTGTGCCAGAGGGCACGTCGGGCTTCAGACGCGACGCGACGCGTCATCGTCTGCGCCGGGCCGGTGTTCCGCAAGGCAATTATGCCGCGGCTCGCCGATCCGGCGCGCTTGACGGTCTGTGACAATATGTATAACAAATAGGTTATATAAGGATTCGGACATGCACAGACTCGATGCTGCCTTCTCGGCGCTTGCCGACCCGACCCGCCGAGCGATCCTGGCGCGGCTGTCGCTGGGCGAGACCACGGTGATGGAGCTGGCCCGGCCGTTCGAGATGACGCAGCCGGCAGTGTCGCGGCACCTCAAGGTTCTCGAGGAGGCTGGCCTGATCGTCAGGCGCATCGAAGGCACGAAGCGGCCCTGCAGCCTGGCACCGACCGCCCTGAACGAGATCGATCAATGGCTCGCCATGCTGCGGCGGGCCCTGGAAGCGAATTACGACCGGCTGGATGAGGTTCTGGCCGAAATGGAACCCAGCAAGGAGAAGGACCAGAAATGAGCAGGCTTACCCTGAAGACCGAGGGCGACGTGCACGTCGTCGTCACCCGCCGCTTCAAGGCCTCGCCCGAGGCGGTCTATCGCGCCCATACCGAGCCGGTCCTGATCCAGAAATGGCTGCTCGGGCCCGATGGCTGGACCATGCCGGTCTGCATCAGCGAGGCGCGGGCCGGCGGTCGCATCCGTTATGAGTGGACCGACGGCAAGGGCGGCAGCCTGCTGCTCACCGGCGAATATGTCGCGCTCGAGCCGTTCGGCCGCATCGTCCATGTCGAGCGCTTCCACATGCCCGACCCGACGCCGGACAACATGCCCAATCCGACGCCGGACAACCATATCGAGACCCGCTTCGAGGCAGATGGCGCCGGCACGCTGATGACCATGCGCATGACGCTGCCGGACAGCGCGACCCGCGCTGCCATGCTCGCCACCGGCATGGAGGACGGCATGGAGGCGAGCTATGCCCGCCTCGACGCCATGCCTGCCTGAGTCGTCGCAGTTCGGCTGGCCGCCCTTGCCGTCCCGGCGACAGGGCGGTTCTTCGGGCCTCCATAGTGGACGGCGCCGCTTGGCGCCGTCCTGCGTTTCGCGCACTGCCCCAAGACCCCGGCCTCGCTTGACCGGTGCGGTAGCCCCCCACAAGCTGCCCGAAACATGGGGGAAGCGATGTCTACGTTGGCTGCTACGTTCGATCTGGAAGCTCTGAAGACCAGGCTCTATTCGGCCGTCCTCTCGGACGTGCTCGACCAGCTCGGCTTTCCCAACCAGGCGGTGAAGCCCTTCGTCCGCCCGGTCGACGACAATGCCGTGCTCTGCGGCTTTGCCCGGACCGGGCTCTACATGAAGCGCTACCATCTACCGGAGGGGCATAATCCCTACGCGCTCGAGATGGACCTGATCGACAGCCTGAAGCCCGGCGAGATTCCCGTGCTGGCCTGCGACGGGCCGACCGACCGGATCGCGCCCTGGGGCGAGCTGCTGACCACGGCCTCGATGGTGCGCAAGGCCGCGGGCTGCCTGACCGACGGGCTGGTGCGCGATGTGCGCCGGATTCGCGAGCTCGGCTTCCCGCTCTTCCATGGTGGCATCGGCCCGCTCGACACCAAGGGCAGGGCCGAGATGATGGCCGCCGACGAGCCGGTCGAGATCGCCGGAGCCCGTGTCGAGCCCGGCGACTTCATTTTCGGCGATGTCGACGGCGTGGTGATCGTGCCGCAGAAGATCGCCGCCGAGGTGGTCAAGCTGGCGCTCGAGAAGATCGAGGCCGAGGACAGCACCCGCGACGAGCTGCTGGCCGGCGCCAGTCTGCGTTCGGTGTTCGAGCGCCACGGCGTGCTGTGATCCTCTCGGGCGTCATGCTCGGGCTTGACCCGAGCATCTCGGGACGGTGGAGCACAGAAGTGCCTTTGCCGGCCTGAGATTCCCGGGGCTGCGCTTCGCTGCGCCCGGGAATGACGCTGTGCCGCTCAGCTGCACTGATCGAGCAGGCGCGAGGCGGCGGTGACGCCGTCGAGCGAGAAGGTGTAGCTGGTGTCGTTGCCGCGGGCGGAGGTCGCCTCCAGCACCATGGACGAGCCGGCCTTCATCGCTGCGAGCAGATCGCTCTCGCGCTCCAGCCGGTTCAGCCAGGCGCCCTTTCCGAGCGTCAGCATCTGGAACTCGGCATCGCCGATGGTGATGCGGACGACCGAGTCCTTGGCCAATTCATAGCCGGTCTGGAAGCTGGTCTCGGTGTTGCTTGCCTTGCCGTCGCTGGTCTGCACGAAGAAGAACACATCGCCATGCCGCAGCTGTTCCGGTTTCGCTGCTGTCGGGCTGCTCGAGATATAGCAACGCGGGCTATTGCCGTTCTTGTATGACGCAGCGTTCCAGTCTTTGAACTGTCCCATGGACTTGGCGGGGTTCGCATGTGCCGTGCCTGCGGCCGCGAGGAGCAGGAACACCGCTGGAGCCGTCAGTTTCATCATCGCTTCATCTCCTTTTGGCTGCGCAAGGGATGAAACCTCGGGGATTAACGAGGCGTAAAGAAGGTCCTCAAAAATGCGTGTAGCGACGATACGCGTCAGGGGCCCCGCGGTGCTGCGATGCGTGCGAGCGCGGCCTGCCATTGCCCGTCGTCGAGCGCGATGCCGAAGCGGCTGGCGAGCACGGCGCGCAGCGCCGCGTCATCCTCGACCACTTCCTGCTGCGAGGTTTCGCCGAGCCGGTGCTCGGTCAGGCGGCGGTCGAGCAGCGTCAGCCGGCCATGCGGCAGGATGCGGGCGGCGCGCAGGGTGAAGGTGAAGGCCGAGGCCGGATGGGTCGCGACATAATGGTTCGCCACGAGCTCGTCGATCGCCGTCACCGGTTGCAGCGTGAAGCGGTAGAGCAGGCGCCATTCGCCGGCGATCTCGGCCCGCAGCCACCAGTCGTCGCCGGTGCGGTCGAGCCGGTAGGGCTCGTGCGGCGTCTTCTGCGGCGCGCCGGCGGCGAGCCGGATCGGCCCGCTCAGCGTCATGCCGCCGAAGCCGACATCGGCGATCAGCTCCTCGCCCTCGCAGGTGAGGCGCAGCAGCTTGTGGGTCCGGGCGACTTCCGCATCCTCGGCCTGGCCCATCAGCACGCGCCCGCCGAGTGGCGTCACCGCAAAGCCGAAGGCCTCGAGCACCGCATGGAACAGGGTGTTGTGCTCGAAGCAGTAGCCGCCGCGCCGGCTGCCGACGAGCTTGGCGAAGACGGCCGGCAGTTCGATGCGCACCTCCCGGCCGGCGAGCGCGTCGAAATTCTCGAACGGGATCGCCTGCGGGTGCAGGAAATGCAGCTGTGCCAGCGCGACCCGCGTCGGCGCGACCTCGCCGTCATAGCCGATGCGGGCGAGATAGGCGGAAAGTTCGTCCGGGGTGAGCATGGCGCGGCGGGCTCAGCGTGGGGGCAGGGCGGCGTAATAGGCCGCGAGCGCCGCGACCTCCTGGACCGTCATCTGGCGGGCCATGAAGCGCATCTCCTTGTGCGGACGTTTGCCGGCGCGGAAGGCCATCATCTGGTTGAACAGGTACTTTTCATTCTGGCCGGCGAGATGCGGCACCTCGGTATCGCGCGCAATTCCGTCCTCGCCATGGCAGAAGGCGCATTGCGCGACCGGGGAGCTGCGCGGTTCGGCCTGCGCCAGGTCCGCGGTTGCCGTCAGCGCCAGCGCCATGGCCCAGCGCCGCCTTCTCAGATGTCGTCCCGTCAACGTCCGAATCCCCCCGGTTCTTGTGTCGGCGAGATTAGAGGGCGCAAGCGTAAACAAAAGCCGCAGGACTGCGCGCTCGCCGGCGCGCCTGGCGCAGGGCTGCGGCCGCAGCCGGCGCAGCCGCTGCGGGTACGGGGCTGGCGGAGCGCCGCGAGGCGCAAGATCGATCCGCATCCATTGAGCCAGGACGCGGCGCGAAGGGATTGAGCCACCCTCCGCACGCCCCGTGGCGCTCCGCCTTCGGCGATTTTAAGACTCCGGGCCGCGCTTCTGCGAAGCCGGCTGCGGGCTCAACCGCGAAGGTCTATCGAAGCCAGTTCCCCTCTTCAGGGAGTCGCCTCGTCGGGCCTTCGCAGCGGCTGGCGCCGCCGCTTCATCTAGCGAGCTCCTCGCGCAGGGGTCGTAATGCCCCCAGGTCGGTTCCCGAAGCCTCCCGGGAGCGGGGCGTAACCCCCGCCCGCAGGCGCCGACCCTCACCCAGCCTCTGGCATACCTCCGGACGGCCGCCCCGTATGGGTAATGGGCGAGGGGATTATACGGGAGGTTTTGCGGGCGGGGATAAGTTTGGCGGGCTGTGCACTCCATAGCCGATGTAACAAAAGGTCAGCCACTTGCAGGGCAGGTTAGAAATGAAAGGTAACCTAAAAGTTTGCGCTCAAGATATCGAAGCGAACAAAAAACTCCTTCGGTGTCGACGCAACTTGAAAATCCTCGCTTATGATGTCAGGAATCGGTATAAAAATTCGCCCACTTGTTATTAGTGTTGTCGTAGGAAACATTCCGCCTCCGGTTTTCGATCTTTGGATTTGGCCCTTGAGTTCAATATCGTAGTATAAACTTAAAGTTTCTGTCTCTTCAGTAAAAATGTAGACAACACGATGCCCACCCCAAATGATGCGCGTTGTATGAGGGCGATTGAAGAACTCGGCTTCACTCGTCATTAATTTATCGGAGACTCCAAGAAACATCGTAAAATTATTGAGCAGCGGGTAATGCTCGCTTGTTGTCAAGATCTTCATCCCCGAGGCGACGGTGTCGCGTATAATTGGGGGGCTTGCGTTATATCCTTCGTCAGTCAGAGACGGATTTGGTTGTGCGATTTGCACGGGAGATTCCGCAATGCCAGGCAATTCGGTTTCAATCCTACCAACCTGCTCGGCTGATACGCGTTGAGTCTGCGGTGTTGATTTCGAGCGGGCAACGTTCAAGATCTTTGCAAAGCTAGACTCGCCGGATAAGTAGTCGCCAAGGATGTTCTCGATATCGCCGCGGTCGGCTTCTTCATATCGGTAAACCTCCCGGCTTTTGAGGAGAAGCTTGCGCAAGGCATCAACTCCACCCTTGGTTGAGCTTGGAACATATTGTTGAATCGAAGGATAGATGTTGATTCTGACGTAATCTTTCATGAATTGAGAAAATAGCGAAAAGGCGCTGTCGTAGACCCCGAGCAGCGGCGAGATCGCGGGGCTCGATCGCGCAATTGATAGCACTACCCGTTCGCCGACCTTATCCGCCAACACGGTCACATTGTGCGAAATCTCAGCAAGCTGGACCTCAATATCAGAAATAAGGTAATCATCACGAAGAATCGATGCAACCTTAAGGAGGACGGATGCCTCAGCAAAATTCAAATCGACACCCTGAAATATCTTTATAATCTGCGCTGATGTAGGAACTTGCTGGATTTTTAAGATTTCTGTCACATAGTGCAATTGAACGCGGCGCCTAGGATTGTTTTGTGAGATCTGTACAACAGTACAGGTTTCATTTGCAAATGTATTAACAATACTTTGTACTGTTCCTGTATAATAGAGGTACTTTTTATCATTAAGTGAATTCTTTAAATCAGCGAGTGGAATATTATTCTGGCCAGGATGCGAGGAAATTGTAATTTTACTTGCAAGGTCATATCGGGAATTGGCGACGATCCAGCTCAAGAGCGCGTTGCTGCGGTCCGCAATGCCCATAACCGCAATCGCCTCGGAGGCCGCTTTCTCAGCGAAATTGATCAGTCTGTTGACTTGTTCAATGCTCTCGCGGCTTAGCGCTTCGCGCCCCGCCGTTGGGTGCAGGAAGCTAAGATTGGCGAAGCCTCCAAATTGATAATGTCCGGCTACAGGTATCGGAGCGAGGCCAAAAAAAGACCGTAGCCCCATTAATTGGCCGCCTCCCTGTAGCAAAGCCATGGAGCCCTCGATTGATAGGCCGTCAACTTTGATATCGGCAACAAGGACAAGCACCTGCGCATTAGAGTCTACGCTTATAGAAAAATCAGCAGATATTTTACCATCGCCAAGTGTCGTTTTGTTAATTTGTGAAAAGCTTCTCCCTTCTTGATAGAAACTATCAAGGTTGCCTCCGCTTATAATTTCGTCATTGAGGAGCACTGGCACAGGTAGCATGCGCACATATGGCTTTAGGTAATCTCGGGCTTCCGAGACAGAGATAGTGCTAGTGTCGTCCAAAATTGCAGTAACCGTGGTTCCAATATCTCGGGTTGGGTTATTCTCTGAAAAAGTTATACACTCTTCACCGATAGTCAGAGTCTCAAGTTCTGCGGCACTCTGTAAGACTTTTTCTTGTCCATCAGCTCGCGTCTCGACGATTAGTTTTTTGCAAACGCCAAAATTAGCCATGGCGCCTATCCCAAATGTTCCGACAACTCCAGCTGCGCGAGCACGCTCGGATCGTTTACCGCTGGAGCCAGCTTTCCAAAAATTCTCACGTAGAGTTTCCTCCGACATGCCAATGCCATTGTCGGCGATAGCCACGCTTCGGTCCGAAATCGTCACTCTGATTTCACCCCCCGGTGTAAGCGTACCGTCAGGTGAAAAGCGCATACGAACAGCATCGTATGCATTCTGAAGGTTTTCTCGTAGCATTGCTAAAGGTGAGTCATAGATCTCATTTGCGAGGATCTTTAAGACTCGCTGCGTGTCTACCTGAAAGACAATCCCGTTCATCTCTAAATCTTTCTTTTCAGGCGCGTCCTGATTTCGTTGAGACTCGCATCTGTCGAACCTCTAACAAGTTCGAGGGTAAGAAACCGCTGAATTTGAAGTTTTTCGCCATTTTCGAGTATCGCTGAGCCGAGAATTACAGCTTCAGCAATACTCCGCGGATTCGCTAGGCTAAGGATCGTTAGGGCATTATCGCCTAGCTCGGATAAGGCCTCGACGTAGAATCGGCGTGCAATGGGATCGTCGGCGTATTCTCCTACCGCTTCGATGACCCCTTGCCATTTTTTCTGGCCAAATTGTTCGGCCGCGCATTCGCGAATTTGCTGCAGGTCGAGCATTGCTGGACGCTTATTGAGAGGGGGGCTAAGCTCGAAGTCGACGTAGGACTTATTCGTGTCGACAAACGAGCTCGGCCCCCAAATCGGCAGGTTCTGCAGCTGATTGATCATTTCGCGCGCATGAACGCGCCCTTTGAGTTTTTGTGTATCGAGCTCGACTACGTTATAGCCGCGTGGAACCCCTGGTGTGAGGTTTGTTGGGCCCGCGCAGAGGGTTCCTGCAGCAACCACGGCCATTGTGCGAGGGTTCGTGCCAAGCCGATTCTTCTGGTCAATACAATCTGCGCGATGGCGATGCCCGTGAAAGCCTATTGTCGCGCCTGCCTCAACGAGAAGTTGCAAAAAGGCTGCGTCTAAAAAATCCTCGTGCCCCGCTCCCCCTGTAACGTCGTGGTGCCAACTTGCTCCAAGGCACCAGCCCGCTCGAGAGGGGCTCGATAATGCACGGCACGCTGCCTGTAGTGCATTTGCGTGGATGGCGCCCGCGCGGTTCATCGGATCATTCTGATGACAGCTATTAAGTGCAATAAGACTAAAGCTGAGGTGCGGAAAATCAAAAACAGCATATTGTAGGGACGGATCGAGTGAGTACTTACGCTTACCCTGATAAAATCGCTCGTACATGCGTGCGAACTGATTGAGGCGTTTACCGTAAGTAGTAGCCTCAACGATACGGAAGAACTGCAGCTTCGACCATGACCAGCGTAGCGCGGAGTTGGGAGCGAAAAGCTCCTGAACGAGTTTGCTCTTGTCGCGGGGAGATTTCGGGATTGGGAGGTAACTTCCAGACTGTATAACTTGTGAGTAGTCGATATCGTGATTGCCGGGCAGCAGGATCACCTTTTCGCGGTCTCCACCAAAAAAGCGGTCGCATAACCCAACAAGAAGGTCGTGGGCCTGATCGTATTGGCGTTCGAGTTCGACAGCTGCATCTGCCGCTGTTGGGCCGACGCCGTAGACAATATCGCCGGTGACAATGCAAATAGCCGGTAGGGGTATAGCTGGATCGCTGTCTTTGAAACGCTCAAAATCGCTCTCGAATCTATCGAGCAGCCATTCAGGAGGAATTTCATCCTGGAGATTTTGATGAAGGTCCGAGATATGAAGAATCGAGAATGTCATGCGCCCATCCAGCGAAAGGCACAAAACAGGCCCGCTTTACCGAACGATAATGGGCTTGGTTGCAGTTGCAAGGCTATTTTAAAGTGCTTTTTATGGATGTTGTTCTCACTGGAAAACTCAATTTAGCAAAGATTTCCTTTATTTTTAAATTACCTTGCACGATATTGTAAGTAATTTCAAAGTATTCTGGCTGGAGCTGGCGGATTGCTCCCAGCCTTACTCCGCCGCCTGCCTTGCCCCTTTCCCCTTCAACGGCCGGCGCTCCAGCACTTCCTTGAGGAAGCGCGCGGTGTGGCCCTTGCCGATGCGGACGATGTCCTCCGGTGTGCCTTGCGCCAGCACCTCGCCGCCGCCGTCGCCGCCTTCGGGGCCGAGGTCGAGGACCCAGTCGGCGGTCTTGATCACTTCGAGATTGTGCTCGATCACCACCACGGAATTGCCCTGCTCGACCAGCTCGTGCAGCACCTCCATCAGCTTGGCGACGTCGTGGAAATGCAGGCCGGTGGTCGGCTCGTCCAGGATGTAGAGGGTGCGGCCGGTGGCGCGCTTGGAGAGCTCCTTGGAGAGCTTCACCCGCTGCGCCTCGCCGCCCGAGAGCGTGGTGGCCTGCTGGCCGACCTTGACATAGTCGAGCCCGACGCGGGCGAGCGTCACCATCTTGTCGCGGATCGAGGGCACGGCCTTGAACAGGTCCTTGGCCTCCTCGACCGACATGTCGAGCACATCGGCGATCGAGCGGTCGCGATACTTCACCTCGAGCGTCTCGCGGTCATAGCGCTTGCCCTTGCAGACATCGCAGGTGACGTAGACATCCGGCAGGAAGTGCATCTCGATCTTGATGACGCCGTCGCCCTGGCAGGCCTCGCAGCGGCCGCCCTTGACGTTGAACGAGAAGCGGCCGGCCTGGTAGCCGCGCGCCTTGGCCTCGGGCAGGCCGGCGAACCAGTCGCGGATCGGCGTGAAGGCGCCGGTATAGGTCGCCGGGTTGGAGCGCGGCGTGCGGCCGATCGGCGACTGGTCGATGTCGATGACCTTGTCGAGATGCTCCATGCCTTCGATCCGGTCATGGCTGGCCGGGTGCTCGATCGAGCCGTTGAGCTTGCGCGCCACGGCCTTGTAGAGCGTGTCGACGATCAGCGTCGACTTGCCGCCGCCGGAGACGCCGGTGATGCAGGTGAACAGGCCGAGCGGAATCTCGACCGTGACGTCCTTGAGGTTGTTGCCGCGGGCGCCGACGATCTTCAGCGAGCGGCCCTTCTGCGGCTTGCGGCGCTTCAGCGGCACCGGCACGCTCATCTCGCCGGTGAGGTATTTGCCGGTCAGCGAGTTCGGATCGTCGAGGATGTCCTGCGGCGTGCCCTTGGCGACGATCTCGCCGCCATGGATGCCGGCGCCGGGGCCGACATCGACGACATAGTCGGCGGTGAGGATCGCGTCCTCGTCATGCTCGACGACGATCACGGTGTTGCCGAGGTCGCGCAGGCGGCGCAGCGTGCCGAGCAGGCGCTCATTGTCGCGCTGGTGCAGGCCGATCGAGGGCTCGTCCAGCACATAGAGCACGCCGGTGAGGCCGGAGCCGATCTGCGATGCCAGCCGAATGCGCTGACTCTCGCCGCCCGACAGCGTGCGGGAACCGCGCGCCAGCGTCAGGTATTCCAGGCCGACATCGAGCAGGAAGGTCAGCCGGTCGCGGATTTCCTTGAGGATGCGCGGGGCGATCTCGTTCTGCTTGTGCGAGAGGCGCGAGGGCAGGGCCGTGACCCAGGCGAGCGCGTCCTTGACCGAGAGCTGCGAGATCTCGCCGATATGGCGCATGTCGATCTTGACCGCCAGCGCCTCGGGCTTCAGGCGGAAGCCGTTGCAGGCGGCGCAGGGCGTCTCCGACATGAAGCGGCCGATTTCCTCGCGAGCCCAGTCGCTCTCGGTCTCCTTCCAGCGCCGCTCCATATTGGTGATCACGCCCTCGAAGGGCTTCTTCACCTCATAGGCGCGCAGGCCGTCATTATAGGCCATGCGCACGGCTTCCTGGCCGGTGCCGAACAGGATGGCGTCGCGGGCGCTCGTGGGCAGCTCGCTCCAGGGCTTGGTGGTCGAGAAGCCGAAATGCTTGGCGAGCGCATCGAGCGTCTGGCCGTAATAGGGCGAGGTCGACTTGGCCCAGGGCGCGATCGCGCCCTTCTTCAGCGAGAGCGCATGATCCGGGACGATCATCTCCGGATCGATCCGCATCTCGTGGCCGAGGCCGTCGCAGGTCGGGCAGGCGCCGAACGGGTTGTTGAACGAGAACAGCCGTGGCTCGATCTCGGGGATGGTGAAGCCGGAGACCGGGCAGGCGAACTTCGAGGAGAAGGTGACGCGCTTCGCCTCGCCGTTCTCCTCCTTCTCGTCGGCATATTCGAAGACGGCGATGCCGTCGGCGAGCTCGAGCGCCTGCTCCAGCGAGTCGGCGAGGCGGGCGCCGAGATCGGGGCGGATGACGATGCGGTCGACCACCACGTCGATGTCGTGCTTGAACTTCTTGTCGAGCGCCGGCGCGTCGGGAATCTCGTAGAACTCGCCATTGACCTTGACGCGCTGGAAGCCGCGCTTCAGCCAGTCGGCCATCTCCTTGCGGAACTCGCCCTTGCGGCCGCGGACCACCGGCGCGAGCAGGTAGCCGCGGGTCTTCTCCGGCAGTTCGACGAGGCGATCGACCATCTGCTGTACGGTTTGGCTCTCGATCGGCAGGCCGGTCGCCGGCGAATAGGGGATGCCGGTGCGGGCCCAGAGCAGGCGCATATAGTCGTGGATCTCGGTGACGGTGCCGACCGTCGAGCGCGGATTCTTCGAGGTCGTCTTCTGCTCGATCGAGATCGCCGGCGAGAGCCCGTCGATCTGGTCGACATCGGGCTTCTGCATCATCTCGAGGAACTGGCGGGCATAGGCCGAGAGCGACTCGACATAGCGGCGCTGGCCTTCCGCATAGATCGTGTCGAAGGCGAGCGAGGATTTGCCCGAGCCGGAAAGCCCGGTGAAGACGATCAGCTTGTCGCGCGGGATGGCGAGGTCGACATTCTTGAGATTGTGCTCGCGCGCGCCGCGCACCGAGATGACGCGGGCGTTCGGGTCGGCCGCACGGTTGCGGTCGAACATGTCTTCCAGCGTCGCGGCCTGTTCGGCGAGCGTGGCCTTCTGGGCCGAGATCTTGCGGGCCATTTCGGTGTCCGGTTCGGGTAAGCCGTAGAGATAGGGCAAATGCCGGGTCATGCCAGTGGACCCATGCAAATGGCCGGCATGAGTAGCACGCAGCCGCGGATGTTGCTGCCCTGTTCTTCTCCCGGGTGCTGACAGCAACTGTCAGGAGCGTGGCCGGCCCGGCAATTCGGGATCATTCCCTCGTGATCGGCGTTGTGCGCAGCATGAAAGAGGCAGACGCTGGCGAGGCGGCTACCAGGCGATGGAGCAGGCCATGACGATGACAGCAACCTTGCGTGCCGGCGCCTTCATTCTCTGCGGGCTCGTCGGCGGTTTTGCGGCAATGGCGGAAGCGAAGGCCTGCGAGCTCGATCGCTCCGTGAAGATCGCCGGGCTCGACTATGATTCAGCCGCCTTCCACGCCGCGGTCGCGCGGACGATCGTCGAAAAGGGTTTTGGCTGCAAGGTCGAGCGCGTGCCCGGCGTGGTGGCGCCGCTGGTCAACGGGCTGGCGCGCGGCGATGTCGACGTCATCATGGAGATCTGGCTGGCGAACCCGGTCGAAGCCTGGAGCCGGGCCGAGGCCGCCGGCAAGGTGATCCCGCTCGGCACGACCTTTCCCGATGCCAATGAGGGCTGGTACGTCCCGCGCTATCTCGTCGAGGGCGCCGATGCCAGGGCCAAGGACCTGAAATCGGTCACCGATCTCAAGCGCTACAAGGATCTCTTCGTCGACCGGCAGGAGCCAGGCAAGGGGCGCTTCTACAATTGCGTCGCGGGCTGGGTCTGCGAGGGCATCAACACCAAGAAGCTTGCCGCCTATGGGCTGGCGGAGGCTTTCAGCAATGTCCGAGGCGGCTCCGGCGAGGCGCTGGTGGCGGCCATCGAGGCGAGCCTGAAGCGCAAGCAGCCGGTGCTGTTCTACTATTGGAGCCCGACCTGGCTGGTGGGCGCCTATGACCTCGTCAAGCTCGAGGAGCCGGCCTTCGACCCGGCGATCTGGGCCGAGCTGAAGGCGAGCGAGAAACCCGCCAGGGCGACGGCCTATCCGACGAGCAGGGTCGTGATCGGCGCCAACCTCGCCTTCACGCAGTCGGCCCCGCAGCTGACGGGCTTCTTCAAGAATTATGGCCTGACCAGCGCGATGACCTCGCAGATGCTGGCCGCAGCCCGCGCTGCCGGAATCTCGCCGGAGGAACAGGCCCTGCGCTTCCTCAAGGACCGGCCGGCCGACTGGCGCGGCTGGGTCACGCCGGAGATCGCCGCGAAGGTCCAGGCCGGCTTGTGACCGGCGGCTTGGCGCTGCTGCCCGACCTCGGCAAGCCGCTCCAGGGTGGCGTCAACCGGCTGGTCGACGCGCTGGTCGTCGGCTTCGGCGACAAGCTCGATGCCGTCTCGGACGGGCTGACCGCGCCGGTCAGGCTGCTTGAGAATGTCCTGGGGCACCTGCCGCCGGAGGCCGGGATCGCCATGGTCGGGCTCGCCGCCTGGCTGGCGACGCGCAAGATCGCCTTCGCGGCCGGCATGGGCGCTCTCGTACTGGTGCTCGCCTTGCTCGGCGTCTGGCCTGCCGCGATGCAGTCGCTCGCGCTGATCGTCGTCGCCGTCCTGCTGATCGTGCTGCTCGGCCTGCCGCTGGGCGTGGCGGCTGCCCGGATGCCGCGGTTTTCGCGGGCGCTGACGCCGCTCTATGACCTGATGCAGACGGTGCCGAGCTTCGTCTACCTCATCCCCGTCGCGATGATCCTCGGGCTGGGACGCGCCCCGGCGCTGGTCGCGACCCTGATCTATGCCCTGCCGCCCTTCGCCCGCCTGACGGAACTCGGCCTGCGCGAGGTCGATGGCCGTGCCGTCGAGGCGGCGCGGGCGCTCGGCCTCAACACCAGGCAGGCTCTCTGGCTGATCGAGCTGCCGCTGGCCCGCCCGGCGATCCTGCAGGGGCTCAACCAGGCGATCATGATGGCGCTGGCAATGGTCGTCGTCGCCTCGATGATCGGTGCCAAGGGGCTGGGCGAAACCGTGCTGCTGGGGTTGCAGCGCGCCGATCCCGGGCTCGGTTTCGTCGGCGGGCTCGGCATCGTGCTGCTGGCGGTGCTGCTCGACCGGCTCGCCCAGGCCATCTTCCGCGCCCGGGCGCCGTCCCGCCGGCGGGGCGTCCCGTAGGCGGGGCGGACCGTGCCGCTGCTGACAGCCGGCGTCAGGGACGCGGTTGCGCCTGCTCCGGCGCTTCGGCAGTTTGCCGCCCGCAACGAAACGAGAGGGTGCGCGATGTACGGGCTGATCGGACGGATGCTGGCGAAGCCGGGCGAGCGCGACGCGCTGATCGGCCATATCCTCGGGAGCAGCGAGGCGATGCCCGGCTGCCTGAGCTATGTCGTCGCCAGGGACCCCGCCAATCCGGACGCGATCTGGGTGACCGAGGTCTGGGACCGGCAGGAAAGCCATGCCGCCTCGCTGCACCTGCCCGCGGTGCAGGCGGCGATCGCCAAGGCCCGTCCGCTGATCGCCGGCTTCGACAATCACACGGTGACCGAGCCGGTCGGCGGGTTTGGGTTGGCGCAGGGCTGAGGGGGCGCGGCCGTCAGCCCTCATCCTCAGGAGTAGCCTGGAGCGTGCTGATTCTGCTGGAAGCGCGCCGTCATTCCGGGGCTTCGCGCAGCGAAGAGCCCGGAACCCATGAACACCCCAGGGTTGGGACACTTGGGCAGCCACGGCCGAAGCCCGGTGATCTCGTGGTCATGGGTTCCGGGCTCAGGCCTTCGGCCTGCCCCGGAAAGACGCTCCGGTTCCGCTCAGAATAAGCGGCCGAAGGCTGCGTCTCGAAGGATGATCCAGCGGTCTCCGGTGCCTCCTGAAGCATCCTTCGAGACGCCGTTCCCTACGGAATGGCTCCTCAGGATGAGGGCTGGTGAATGCGTCAGCCCGCCAGGGAAGGCATCCGCGGCTTCCTCTCTCCGACGGCAGGCTCTAAGAGCCTCGCAACGCAGCCGAACGGCGAGGGCGAGCCTGTCATGACCGATTCCGAAGTCCGCAAACTCACCATCGTGCCCTTCGCCGGGGCACTGAACGGCAAGGTGACGCCGCCGGGCTCGAAGTCGATCACCAACCGGGCGCTGCTGGTCGCGGCGCTGGCCAAGGGCACCAGCCGTCTTTCCGGCGCGCTGAAAAGCGACGATACCCGCTATATGGCGCAGGCGCTGCGGGCGATGGGCGTCACGGTCGAGGAGCCGGACGCGACCAGCTTCGTCGTCACCGGCGATGGCCGGCTGCGGGCGCCGGCGGCGCCGCTCTTTCTCGGCAATGCCGGCACGGCGACGCGCTTCCTCACTGCCGCGGCGGCGCTGGTCGAGGGGCAGGTCGTGGTCGATGGCGACGAGCATATGCGCAAGCGGCCGATCGCGCCGCTGGTCACGGCGCTGCGCACGCTCGGCGTCGCGGCGGAAGCGCCGAGCGGCTGTCCGCCGGTGACTATCGCGGGGCAGGGCGGTTTTGTCGGCGGCCGGGTCGAGGTAGATGGCGGGCTCTCCAGCCAGTATGTCTCGGCATTGCTGATGGCCGGCGCCTGCGCGCGTGGGCCGGTCGAAGTCGCGCTCACGGGCAAGGAGATCGGCGCCCGCGGCTATGTCGACCTGACGCTGGCGACGATGGCGACCTTCGGCGCCAAGGTCTCGCAGCCGGATGCGGCGAGCTGGCGGATCGAGCCGACCGGCTACCGCGCCGCCGACTACCTGATCGAGCCCGACGCCTCGGCGGCGACCTATCTCTGGGCGGCGGAAGTGCTGACCGGCGGCAAGATCGACCTCGGCGTGCCGGCGGCGGCCTTCACCCAGCCGGACGCCAAGGCGCATGCGCTGATCGCCTCCTTCCCCAACCTGCCGGCCGAGATCGACGGCTCGCAGATGCAGGATGCGGTGCCGACGCTCGCCGTGCTCGCCGCCTTCAACCGCACGCCGGTGCGCTTCACCGGCATCGCCAATCTGCGCGTCAAGGAATGCGACCGGGTCTCGGCGCTGTCGCAGGGGCTGTCGCGGATCAGGCCGGGGCTCGGCATCGAGGAGGGCGACGACCTGCTCGTGGCATCCGACCCGGCGCTCGCCGGGCAGACCCTGCCGGCCGAGATCGACACCTTCGCCGACCACCGCATCGCCATGAGCTTCGCGCTGGCCGGGCTGAAGATCGGCGGGATCACCATCCTCGATCCGGCTTGTGTGGCCAAGACCTATCCGGATTACTGGCGGGCGCTGGCCTCGCTCGGCGTGCGGTATGAGGGCGAGGCTCCGTGAGCGGTTCGCGTCATGCTCGGGCTTGACCCGAGCATCTCAGGCCGGGAGAGGCTGTGGTCGGCGCTCTCTCGTCCTGAGATTCCCGGGTCTGCGCTTCGCTTCGCCCGAGAATGACGGCCCTTCCACGGCCTCCAACATAAACGGGGACAACTGCTTTTTGGCTCTTGAACAAAACAAGAACATCATTGATAGTGCCGCAATGGACCGCTAGGGTCCGCCTCCGGTCGTTCGGCCGGTTCGTGGTGAAGTGCGCAGGAAAACGGAGCCTGTCATGGCTGGTAGCGTCAACAAGGTCATTCTGGTCGGCAATCTCGGGCGCGATCCCGAGGTGCGGCGCCTCGGCAGCGGCGAACCTGTCGTCAATCTGCGCATCGCCACCTCGGAAACCTGGCGCGACAAGCAGTCGGGCGAGAAGAAGGAGCGCACCGAGTGGCACTCCGTCGTCATCTTCAACGAGAACCTCGCCAAGGTCGCCGAGCAGTACCTGAAGAAGGGCTCGAAGATCTATGTCGAGGGCCAGCTCCAGACCCGCAAATGGCAGGACCAGTCCGGCGTCGAGAAGTACACGACCGAGATCGTGCTGCAGCGCTTCCGTGGCGAGCTCACCATCCTCGACAGCCGCGGCCAGGGCGGCTCGGATGAATATGGCGAGGGCGGCGGTTCGGTCGAGGATCGTTCCGGCGGTGGCGGCTCGTTCGGTCGGTCGAGCCCGATGGGCAGTGGCGGCGGCTCGCGCCAGCCGGCGATGTCGGGCGGCGGTTCTGGCGGTGGCTCCTCGCGTTCCTCGAGCCATCTCGACGACGATATCCCGTTCTAGGGCACACGCCGCTCAGATTGCTGCGCAAGCTGAGCGGACCATGCGTGCTCTATCTAGGGTTTAGAGGCGGCCTTTGGCCGCCCGGCCTCGCGCCGGTCACGACTCCGAAGCCGCCCCGCATGCGAGGCGGCTTTTTTCGTGCGCATCGGCCGGCTTGACCCGGCCATGGCATGCTGATTGCCTGACCGCTGCCGTTTCGTCAGGGCCTCGCCGTCCGGATCGACGCCCTGTAACCAGGGAGCCTGAAATGCCGACACGTCGCGCTTTCCTCGCAGGCACGGCCGCCGCGCTCGCGGTCAGCAAACCCAATATCGGCCGCGGTGCCGACAAGAGCGTCATCAAGTTCGTGCCGCAGGGCGACCTTGCCGTCGTCGATCCGATCTGGACCACGGCGACCGTCACCCGCAACCACGCCTTCCTCGCCTATGACACGCTGTTCGGCCAGGACGAGAGCTACATGGCGCAGCCGCAGATGGCGGAAGGGGCGCTGGCCGAGGCCGACGGCAAGAGCTGGACGATCAGGCTGCGCGATGGCCTGAAGTTCCATGACGGCTCGCCGGTGCTGGCGAAGGACTGCGTCGCCAGCCTCAACCGCTGGGGCAAGCGCGATTCCTTCGGCCAGACGCTGATGGCGCTGACCGACGAGCTCGCGGCGACCGACGACCGGACGCTGCGCTTCCGGCTGAAGAGGCCGTTCCCGCTGCTGCCCGACGCGCTCGCCAAGATGACGGCCTCGGTGCCGGTGATCATGCCGGAGCGGCTGGCCCTGACCGATGCGGCGACGCAGGTCACCGAGGTCATGGGCAGCGGCCCGTTCCGTCTGGTCGCGGCCGAGCGCCAGTCCGGGAGCCGGACGGTCTATGAGAAGTTCGCCGGTTACGTGCCACGCGGCGACGGCAGGCCCGGCCGCACGGCGGGGCCGAAGATCGTCAATGTCGAGCGCGTCGAATGGCACACCCTGCCGGACCCGGCGACGGCGGCCGCGGCGCTGCAGAGCGGCGAGATCGACTGGGTCGAGCAGCCCTTGCCGGACATCCTGCCGCTGCTTTCCAGGAATCCGAAGCTCGAGGTCGCGGTCAAGGAGACCACCGGCGCCATCGCGATCATGCGGATGAACCACCTGCATCCGCCCTTCGACAACCCGGCGATCCGCCGGGCCATGCTGCTGGCGATCGACCAGGCCGAGTTCATGGAAGCGGTCGGTGGGCCCGACAAGGCGCTGTGGCGCACCGGGGTCGGCGTCTTCCCGCCGGGCACGCCGATGGCGAACGATGCCGGGATGGAGGTGCTGAACGGCCCGCGCGACGTCGGCAGGGTCAAGCAGGCGCTCGCCGCCGCCGGCTATAATGGCGAGAAGGTCGTGCTGCTCGGCGTCACCGACCTCGCCAACCTCAAGGCGGAATGCGAGGTCGCCGGCGAGATGCTGAAGCGCATCGGCATGAACGTCGACTACCAGGTGATGGACTGGGGCACGGTGGTGACACGGCGCGCCAAGAAGGAACCGCCGGCGCAGGGCGGCTGGAACTGCTTCTTCACCGGCTGGAACGGCATCGACATCCTCGATCCGGTCGGCCACATCTCGCTGCGTGGCAATGGCGCCGCCGCCTGGCCGGGCTGGCCGACCGCTCCGAAGATCGAGGCGCTGCGCGACGCCTGGATGGAGGCGCGCGACCTCGCGACCAAGCAGAAGCTCGCCGCCGAGATCCAGAGGCAGGTCTTCGAGGACGTACCCTATGCGCCGCTCGGCCAGTACTTCCAGCCGACGGCGTTCAGTCGCAAGCTCGACGGCGTGCTGGCGAGCTTCCCGACCTTCTGGAACGTCAGGCGGATCTAGCCGCCTGGCCCGGCCGGGCGACGAGGCCGCCGAGCAAGAGGCCGGCCGCCCGCAGCCATGGCGCGAAGGCGTGGCGGCCGAGCTCCGGCATCGGCTGGCCCGGCGGCGGCAGGCCGAGCGCCCGGAAGAGCTGATCGGCGAGGAGAGCGAGCACGACCGCGGCAAGGAGGCCGCCCAGCACGGCCGCAAGGCCGCGCAGCCGGCTTGGCGCCGACTTTCTGGCTGGTGCGGTGGCGGCGAGCGGCGTCATCGTGCTGGCTCCTCGGGGGCGTTCTGCCTCCGAGGACGTGGGAGCAACCCCGCTGCCGACATGAGCGTGGCGTTTTTTCCCACGGCTTTCCGGCCTTGCAAGGCGGTCAAACGCTGGGCGAGATGGACAAGGCCGGCGATTTCGCCAAGCTCCCTGCTCTTGCCACGCTCGCCGACAAGGCTGACCTGATCATGACCATTCACGACCCCGCCGTTCCCGCGCTCTCCGTCTGGGTCGCGCTGGAGAGCCCCACCCATCACGTGCTCGGCGTCAACGGCATGATGGACCTCGTCGCGAAGGAGGTCGAAGGCCTGCCTGTAGCGGTCGAGCGCATTCCGGGGCGCGACGGGCTCGGCGACAGCCTGATCCTGCGGGCCGGGGTCGACAATGGCGAGAAGGCGGTGGCGCTGATGTCGCATCTCGATACGGTCCATCCGGTCGGGACCAGCGCGAAGGACCTGCCGGTCAGGGTCGAGGGCGACCGGCTCTACGGCCCCGGCGTCTACGACATGAAGGGCGGCGCCTGGCTGGCACTGCAGGCCTTCAAGGAGGCGGCCAGGGCCGGTTCGGCGCGGCGGCCGATGGTCTTCCTGTTCACGCCGGACGAGGAGATCGGCTCGCCGACGACGCGCGGGCTGATCGAGGATATCGGGCGCCGGTCGATGGCGGTGCTGGTTACCGAGCCGGCGCGCGAGGGCGGCAGAATCGTCACCGCGCGCAAGGGCGTCGGCCGCTTCGAGGTCAAGCTCGAAGGACGCCCGGCCCATTCCGGTTCGCGCCATGCCGATGGCCGCAACGCCATTCGCGAGGCGGCGCACCAGATCCTCGCGGTCGAGGGCATGACCGATTACAGCCGCGGCATCACCACCACGGTGGCGCTGGTCGGCGGCGGCACTGCCGCCAACGTCATCCCGCAGCATGCCTGGTTCAGCGTCGACTGCCGCGTCACCACGCTGGCCGACGGCGCGATGATGGAAGCGCTCATCCTCGGCCTGAAGGCCCATGACCCCGACGTAAAGCTGACGATCGAGGGCGGCATGAACCGGCCGCCCTACGAGAAGACGCCGGAGGTCGCCGAGCTCTACGAGAAGGCGAGGGCGGCCGCAGCGAAGATCGGCTTCGACCTGCAGGATTGCCCGATGACCGGTGGCGGCTCGGACGGCAATTTCACCGCGGCGCTCGGCATCCCGACGCTGGACGGGCTCGGCATCGATGGCGACGGCGCCCACACCTTGCAGGAATACGCGCTGATCTCCTCGATCGCGCCGCGCCGGGCGCTGATCAAGGGGCTGCTCGAGACGCTGTGAGGAAGACTGGCGTCATGCTCGGACTTGACCCGAGCATCTCAGGCCGAGCGAGGCCCAATGGGCGCCCTCTGGTCCTGAGATTCTCGGGTCTGCGCTTCGCTCCGCCCGAGAATGACGGCTCGCTGTTCCCCCCTTCCGTTAGCCGGGCAAATCCGCTCTGATCGCTGCCAAGGCCGTGCGACGGCCGGAGCGGGAGGAGTCGGCATGAAGGGCTGGATCGCGGGAGTGCTGGGTGTCGTTGGCGTGATGGTGACGGGAATGGCGGATGCGCAGGAGCTGATGGTCGAGAAGAAGGTCTTCGACCTGCCGAGCTTCACCACGCAAAGCGGGCGCTCGCTGAAGAACGTCAAGGTTGGCTGGGAGAGCTATGGCACCCTCAACGCCGACAAGTCGAACGCGATCCTGATCTGCCATTTCTTCTCGGCCAATTCGCACGCTGCCGGCAAATATGCGGCTGCGGACGCAGCACCTGGTTACTGGGACGCGATCATCGGCCCGGGCAAGGCGATCGACACCAACAAATATTTCGTCCTGTCTTCCGACACGCTGGTCAACCTCAATACCGGCGACCCGAAGACGACGACCACCGGGCCGGCCTCGATCGACCCCGATACCGGCAAACCCTATGCGCTCGATTTTCCGGTCGTGACCGTCGGCGATTTCGTCAATGTCCAGAAGGCATTGGTCGAGAGTCTTGGAATCCGGAAGCTCGCCATGGTCGCCGGCCCCTCTATGGGCGCGCTGCAGACCTATGAATGGGCGGCGAGCCATCCCGAGATGGTCGGCAAGGCGATGGCGGTGATCGGCGCGGCCGAGGCCGACGCCCAGCTCATCGCCTGGCTCGACGTCTGGGCGGCGCCGATCCTGGTCGACCCGAACTGGAACAAGGGCGATTATTACGGCAAGACGCCGCCCAATGCCGGCCTCGCCAAGGCGCTGACCGTGGTGACGCTGCAGGCCAATCATGGCGACTGGACCAATGGTACTTTCGGGCGCCGCCCGGCCAAGGAGGGTGAGGACCCCGCTAAGGCGCTCGGCAACAAGTTCCAGGTCCAGAGCATTTTGGACAATGCCGGCGAGGCCCGCGCCAAGGTCTCGGACGCCAACCACTTCCTCTATCTGGTCAAGGCGAACCAGCTCTACGCCGCCGGCGGCAAGTCGCTCGCCGACGCGATGAGCCGGATCAAGGCACCGCTGCTGATCGTCAGCCAACCCAAGGACTTGGTCTTCCCCGACGAGATGATCCAGCGCACCGTCGCCGAGGCGAAGAAGGCCGGGCGCGACGTTACCCACGTCACCATCCAGGGCACCCGCGGCCATCTCGACGGGGTGATCTCGATGAAGCAGGCGGAAGGGGCGGTGAAGGCCTTCCTGGAGAAGTGAACTGAGGAAGGCTGCGATCGATCCTCTCGGAAGGGTGTAGCCATCATGGCAAGGCCCTTCCGCCATGGGCGGCGCAGATCAGGAGGATCGATCAAACGGCTACGGCACGTTCCAATGGCGGCCATCACTCAGCGAAGCACGACGACCTTGGCGCCAATTCGGACGCGCTCGTAAAGATCCATGACGTCCCGGTTCGTCATCCGAATGCAGCCGGAGGATACTGCGGCCCCGATCGTATTGGGCTCGTTGGAGCCATGAATGCGATACAGGCTCGATCCCAGATAGATCGCCCGCGCGCCGAGGGGATTTTCCATTCCCCCGGGCATATGGCGCGGCAGATCGGGGCGCCGCTTCAGCATCTGCGCCGGAGGCCGCCAATCCGGCCATTCGCGCTTCATCGAGACCGCTTTGGTTCCCGACCAGCTAAAGCCTTGTCGTCCGACGCCGACGCCGTAACGGACCGCCTGCCCATTTCCGAGGACGTAGTACAGACGCCGCTGGCTTGTCGAAATCACCACCGTGCCGCGAGCCTGCTTGCCGTTCCATGGCACCAGCTGACGGGGGACCGGCTGTTCGCTGAAGATGTTGAGAAAATCCGCGAGCCCGCGGCTGATCGGATTATCGTAAGCCTGTGCGGGTGCCGAGAGAGCGAGAACCGCGACGACGAGACAAATGGCGCGTAGCATGATCGACCCTACGACGCCCCCCGCCTGAACCTAGTGCGGAATCGGCATGCAAGGTCAAGGCTGAAGGCCTGCGGCGGCTGATTGCGAGACGCTCCAAGCCAGATCGCCATGCGCCCCATCGGACGCAAATTGGCGATCTATCTCTTTGTAAAAGCATCGGATTCGTCCGAAAAGCGGATTCCACTTTTCGGACCGATGCTCTAGAGCGGGCGTTCCCGCAGCGCCTTGACCGCGGTGTCCTTCGCGCCCTGGGCGAGCGCTTCCGTTGGGTAGTCCTGCCCGCGGAAGCGCCACTTGTCGCGCAGCAAGCCGGCCTTGCCGACGGGCTCGGCGGCCAGTTTCGCAAGCTCGGTCTCGCGTGCATCCCGCCTGGCCTGAAGCGCGGCGGCCGCTTCCGCCGCCGCGCGCTCGGCCGCCCGGCGTTCACGCTCTTCCTGCTGCGCCTCGGAGATCTCGACCCAGCGCTGGGCAAGCACGACGAGGCCCTCGGTATAGGGCGCGCCATAGCCGAGACCGTAGCCGCCCGAGTTCGAGCGGTCGAGCGAGACCATGTACTGGCCGGCGGAATAGTAGTAGCTGGCGGTGAGCGGCGTGACGGTCGTGATCTCCCAGCCGCCCTCGGTGAGCTCCGTGACCAGCTCGGCGAGGCGCTCGTCCAGCGCCGCCCGGTCGGGAACGACATGACCCCACGCGGCGTCGCCCTTGCTGCCCGAGCCTTCGTCGCGGCAGCCGCAATAGAGCCGGCGCGTGCAGGTCTCGATGATCCTCGGCATGGTCAGATGTCGCCCATCTCTTCGAAGACCAGCCGCGAATGGGCGCCGGTCGTGCCGATGATCGCGCAGGAGGCCGAGTCGCGGCGGGGGGCCGCGCCGGTCAGCACGATCCGCGAGCCGAAGCCGCGCGGATTGTCCTCCATCGCCCCCGAAACGGGATAAGGCGCCGGCTCGCAGCCCTTCTTGAAGACATAGGCGGTGCCGGCGATCCGCCGTCCGGTGAAGCGCCCCTCGAACAGCACCGTGCCCTGGCGGATCGTGCCGGCGATCGAGGCCTTGGGCTCGTCATAGACGATCCGGCCGGTGCTCTCGTGCAAGGCCATGGTCGAGCCGTTATGGCTCCAGAGCGAACCGTCCTGGCCGGCGGCGGAGGCCGGCGAGGCGGCTGCGGCAAGGGCGAGGGCGGAAAGGGTGACGACGATGCGCATGAAGGTCTCCTGATGGCGCAGCCGTCTTAACCGCCGGTCGTAAGCTTTTGTTCTTCCCGCGCCTTTCAAATCGAGCGAGCGGATTCACCAGTTCTTAGAGAGCGTTCGAGAATGGCATCCCTCATCCTGAGGAGCCGCCGCAAGGCTGCGTCTCGAAGGATGCTCCAGATGGTTCCAGAGCCTCCTGAAGCATCCTTCGAGACGCCATCCCTGGCGGAATGGCTCCTCAGGATGAGGGCTGTGTGGAATCGCAAACAGGCTCTTGGCCCGTGGTCGAGTCGGTCCCGGCGGCATTCCGGCTGCGGATGTGCTAGCCGCCACTGATCACGGCGCGGACACCGTCGATCACGAACTGCACCGCCAGCGCCGCGAGAATGACACCGAGCAGGCGGGTCAGCACGACATTGCCGGTGACACCGAGCAGGCGCGCGATCGGCACCGCCAGGAAGAAGACGGCGAGGCAGGAGAGGATCACCAGCCCGCAGATCGCGACGAGCGAGGACAGCATGGCGAGGTCGCCGCCGGCGCGGCCGGCGAGCAGCATCATCGCGGTCAGGGCGCCGGGGCCGGCCATCAGCGGGATCGCCAGCGGGAAGGCCGCGACGTTGCGGATATGGTCCTGGGTGATCGCGGTCTCGGCGGTCGCCTGCTTGCGCTCGTTGCGGCGCTCGAAGACCATTTCGAACGAGATCCAGAACAGCAAGAGCCCGCCGGCGATGCGGAAGGCCGGCAGCGAGACGCCGAGCGCCTTCAGCACGACGTCTCCGGCCAGGCCGAAGAAGGCCATGATACAGAAGGCGATCAGGCAGGCGCGGATCGCGACCTGGCGGCGCTCGTCATTGGTCATGCCGCGTGTCAGCGACAGGAAGATCGGGGCCAGCCCGGGCGGGTCGAGCGTGACCAGCAGCGTGACCAGGGCGGAAGTGAGATATTCGGCGAACATGGCGCGACCTTACGCATGGTCGCGCACCGGCGTCACGCGCGAAACATGGCGAGATTGCGGAGAGGCTGCGGAAGTGATTCAGCAATACGCGGTAAACCGCTGAAGAATCAGAGACTTATTTTCGCTGGATTGAAACGTGTTTCGCTGGCTTCGGCGCGTGGAATCGGGTAGCCAGAAGCCTGAAAAACTGGGTTGAATCGGGGCCTTTTCCCTTGAGCGAAGACAACGACGACAAGCGCGACGACGGCCCGCAGTTCGGCGGCGACATCAAGCCGATCGCGATCACCGACGAGATGAAGAAGAGCTATCTCGATTACGCGATGAGCGTGATCGTGAGCCGCGCTCTGCCTGATGTCCGCGACGGCCTCAAGCCCGTGCACCGGCGCATCCTGTTCTCGATGCACGAGAACAAGAACCTGCCGGACCGGCCCTACACCAAATGCGCCCGCATCGTCGGCGACACGATGGGTAAGTACCATCCGCACGGCAATCTCGCGGTCTATGACGCGCTGGTGCGCATGGCGCAGGACTTCTCGCTGCGCCTGCCGCTGATCGACGGCCAGGGCAATTTCGGCTCGATGGACGGCGACAGCGCGGCGGCCGATCGCTACACCGAGGCCAGGCTCGACAAGGCGGCGATGCCGCTGCTCGAGGACCTCGACCTCGACACCGTCAACTTCCAGGCCAACTACGACGGCAAGGAGCACGAGCCGACGGTCCTGCCGGCGCGCTATCCGAACCTCTTGGTCAATGGCGCCGGCGGCATCGCCGTCGGCATGGCGACGAACATCCCGCCGCATAATCTCGGCGAGGTCATCGACGCCTGCACCGCGCTGATCGAGAATCCCGAAATCACGATCGACGAGCTGATCGAGATCGTGCCCGGTCCGGATTTCCCGACCGGCGCCTCGATCATGGGCCGCAGCGGCATCCATTCGGCCTATCACACCGGCCGCGGCTCGATCGTGATGCGCTCGAAGACGCATATCGAGGAGCTGCGCAAGGAGCGCGAGGCGATCATCGTCACCGAGGTTCCCTACCAGGTGAACAAGGCGACGATGGTCGAGAAGATCGCCGATCTCGTCCGCGAGAAGCGGATCGAGGGCATCTCTGACCTGCGCGACGAGTCGAGCCGCGAGGGCGTGCGCGTCGTCATCGAGATCAAGCGCGACGCCGTGGCCGATGTCGTGCTGAACCAGCTCTACCGCTTCACCCCGCTGCAGACCTCCTTCGGCGCCAATATGGTGGCGCTGAACGGCGGCCGGCCCGAGGTTTTGAACCTCAGGGACTTCATCTTCGCCTTCGTCGAGTTCCGCGAGGAAGTCGTCTCCAGGCGTACGCGCTTCCTGCTCAACAAGGCGCGTGAGCGCGCCCATGTGCTGTGCGGGCTTGCCACCGCGGTCGCCAATATCGACGAGGTCATCCGCCTGATCCGCACCGCGCCGACGCCTTCGGCGGCGCATGAGGCGCTGATGGCGCGCAACTGGCCGGCCGAGGATATCGCGCCGCTGATCGCGCTGGTCGACGATCCGCGCCATCCGATCAATCCGGACGGCACCTACCGGCTGTCCGACGCGCAGGCCAAGGCGATCCTCGAGCTGCGCCTCGCCCGCCTGACCGCTCTCGGACGCGACGAGATCGGCGACGAGCTCGAGAAGCTCGCCAAGGAGATCGCCGACTATCTCGACATCCTGCGCTCGCGCCAGCGCATCCAGGAGATCATCAAGGCCGAGCTTGCCGAGGTGAAGGCCGCCTTCGCCACGCCGCGCCGCACGGTGATCCAGGATTGGGGCTCTGATCTCGACGACGAGGACCTGATCGCCCGCGAGGACATGGTCGTCACCGTCTCGCATGCCGGCTACATCAAGCGCGTGCCGCTTTCGACCTATCGGGCGCAGAAGCGCGGCGGCAAGGGCCGCTCCGGCATGGCGACGCGGGAAGAGGATTTCGTCACCCGCCTGTTCGTCGCCGATACCCACACGCCGATCATCTTCTTCTCCTCGCTGGGCCAGGCCTACAAGGAGAAGGTCTGGCGCCTGCCGCTCTCGGCGCCGAATGCGCGCGGCAAGTTCCTCAACAACATGCTGCCGCTGGACAAGGACGAGCGCATCACCACGGTGATGCCGCTGCCGGAGGACGAGGAGAGCTGGGAACGTCTCGACGTGATGTTCGCGACGAAGACCGGCAATGTCCGCCGCAACAAGCTTTCCGACTTCGTCCAGGTCAACCGCAACGGCAAGATCGCGATGAAGCTCGACGAGGGCGATGCCATCGTCGACGTGCAGATCTGCTCCGAACATGACGACGTGCTGCTGACCACGGCCGAGGGGCAGTGCATCCGCTTTGCCGTGCCGGAAGTGCGCGTCTTCAAGGGGCGCGACTCGACCGGCGTGCGCGGCATCAACCTCGCCAAGGGCGACGAGGTGATCTCGCTCGCGATCCTCAAGCACCTCGATGCGACACCGGACGAACGCGCGACCTATCTGAAGGATGCCGCCGCGGCCCGCCGGGCCATCAGCGGCGAGGCCGAGGAGGCCGAGGCAGCAGCACCGGCCGGCGAGGGCGAGGAGAGCACCGGCGAGGTCGAGCTCGGCGCCAAGCGGCTCGAAATGCAGCTCGCCGAGCAGTTCATCCTGACGGTGTCCGAGAAGGGCTACGGCAAGCGGACCTCTTCCTTCGAGTACCGGGTCACCGGGCGCGGCGGCAAGGGCATCGTCGCCATGGTCGTCAACGAGCGCAACGGCAAGCTGATCGCTTCCTTCCCGGTGACCGACACCGACCAGATCATGCTGGTCACCGATGGCGGGCAGGTCATCCGCGTGCCGGTCGACAAGGGGCCGAACAACCGCATCCGCATCGCCGGCCGTTCGACGCAGGGTGTCACCGTGTTCAACACCACAGACGGCGAGAAGGTCGTCTCGGTCGAGCGCATCGGCGACGATGGCGAGGATGAGGGCGACAGCGAAGCCGAAGCCGAGGGCGGCGCCGGGCCGGCCGGCGACGAGGCCTGAGGCCTGAACGGACCAGCTTCGGAAGAGTTCGGGGCGCCGCTGCCTTGCCCGGGCAGCGGCGCCCCGTTTCGTTTGAGGGCGGCAAAGCCGGCTTGGGGGACAGGTGGCAGCCGGGATAGCCCTTCTGGCCGGAACTCTTTGGCCGGGAAGACGCGGCGAGCGCTCGGTTTTCCAGAGCACGCGCAATCAGCGGATACAGCTCGAGGCAGGGACGCCCGAGCAGCGGCGGCCGAAACCCAGTGATCTCGTGGTCGTGGGTTCCGGGCTCAGAGCTTTCGGCCTGCCCCGGAAAGGCGCTCGGGTTCCGCCTGGGATCAGCAAGCGCTGGAGCATCGGATAGGACGCACGGCGATCTAGCGTGGAAGCTGGCTGGTCGATCCGGTCGGGTGGACGACTGCGTCCAGGGTCGGCGTGAAGACCGCGTCGGTGAACGGGCCACGGATCTCGAACGAGGCGCGGGCGGGGCCGTTGGTCGCGCTCAGCATGCCGGCGAGCTCGAGCCAGCGCCGGCCGAGATCGGCGCTGCCACTCAGCGACAGCGCGTAGCCGGAGCCGGCCATCTGCGCATCGGTCAGGGTAAGCACGCCCCTATGCGCCAGCGCGGTGACCTGCGCCGTCTCGAAGCTGGTCTTGCCCTGGCGCCAGTCGCGTGCGGCGACCGGTCGCTCGGCCCGGCGCAGCAGTTCGGCGAAGCTCGCGCCCTTGAACTCGCCCTGGCGCAGGTTTGCGGTGACGCGGCCAGTCAGGGAGCCGACGACCTGCTCGAAGCTGTCGCCGACGCCGTCGAGCGCGATCTGCCCACTGGCGAAGCCGGTCAGGCTGCCGAGAAGGTCGGGCAGGTCGCTGCCGGCCTGGGCGAGATTGACGCGGTCGAGGCCGAGCTGGACCTTGACCTCGGCGCCTGTCGGGACGCTGGTGGCGAGCAGGCGGGCGCGGGCCGAGCCACCATAGGCGGAGGCGCGCAGGACCGAGGCCTCGAAGCGACCCTTGCGGACCATGAGCTGAGCGGCGAGGTCAGCAAGCCGGGCAGGCCCGAGGCGAGCGGCATCGAGCGAGATGCGCAAGTCGACGTCGTGGGCGGTCCAGCTGTCGAATTCGAGCGGCGTCTCGCCCGCTTCGCCGGTGCCGGGGGGCTGCTGATCGCCGCCCTGGCGGATCAGCCGGCCGAGATCGAAATCGGCGCCGGCCAGGGTTCCCGAAAGCACCCGGCGCGCGCCGCCGCCGCCGTCGAGCTTGAGCGCGCCCTCGAGCTGGTCGCCGTCGAGCTTGGCGATGACGTTGCTGAGCGAGATGTTGTCGCCGGCGAGCTGCGCCTCGGCGGTGAGTTCGACCCGGCGGACCAGCGTGGCGATGCGCGGGCGCGGGCCGATCCAGGCGAGCGCGTCGGGAAGGGAGGGGGCAGTGAACTCGACCTGGCCGGTCGTGACACCCTGGGCGCCGGAGCGCGAACCATTCAGGCGGAGGCTCATCAGGTTCGAGGAGAGAGCGAGCGCGACCCGGGCGCGCTCGCCGGTGACCGGCCAGAGCAGGTTCACCTTGGTGGTCTCGCCGCGCCAGGTGAAGCTGCCGGCGAAGGCGACAGGCCCGGCCGCGTCGCGCTCCTCGATGACCAGATTGACGTCGCGCAGCGTGGTCAGGATGGTGTTGCCCGAACGCGCCATCAGGCTGCCGGAGCTGATCACCAGCTGGGTCTCGCCCTTCAGGGCGGACAGATAGGCCAGCGGCGGCGCGACCCAGTTGGCATAGCTCTCGGGCTCGTTGGGGACGACGATGTCGACCTCCGGCCCGATCAGGTCGACGCGGTCGAAATCGAGCTGGCCGCCGACCAGCGACAAAAGCCGCGCGCGGGCCCGCAGGCGCAGCGCCGTGCCGGACAGCGCCCCGTCAGGGGAGGCGAAGGTGACGCCGGAAAGGCTGATGCGCGGCAAGGGCAGCAGGGCGATCTCGGCCCGCTTGAGCGAGGTCACCTTCAGGCCGACACGCTTCTCGATGCCGGCGACGACATGCCGCTCGACCAGCGCCTGCGCCAGGCCCCAGGATTGCAAGCCGAGCGCGAGCAGCGCCGCGGCGACTGCTAGGCCGAGAATGGAAGCGCGTCGTGACATGGGCCTCGGTCTGCGCTGCGGCTGCCGTTTCGGGCCGCGGTGCAAGGGGTGATCGCAAGCGAATCGGCGCCGAATGGGCCGGAACGGCACTCGCGCGGCAAAGGGTGTATTCCGCCGGCTCGCGAATGTCGAGTTGCCGGGCCGGCCTCAACTGCCCGCAGCCAGCTTCTCGCCATTGCCGGCGCGTGCCAGCATGATCGCAGGATAGATGCCGATCAGCACGATCAGCAGCGCCGCCAGCGCGCCATCCTCGAAGACGCCGCGCGAGGCATGGCCGTAAACCAGCGTCGCCAGCGTGTCGAAGTTCAGCGGCCGCAGCAGCAGGGTCATCGGCAGTTCCTTCATGCAGTCGACGAAGACCAGCAGGGCGGCAGCGGCGACCGCCGGGCGGGCCAGCGGCCAGTGCAGCCGGCGCAGCAATTCGCGCCGGCCGGCGCCGAGCGAGCGGGCGGCATCGTCGATGCGCGGCGAGATGCGCGCGAGACCGCTCTGCGTGCCGGCCAGCGCGATCGAAAGGAAGCGGACGAGATAGGCGATGATCAATGCGGCGCCCGAGCCGAGCAGGAGCAGGCCCGGGCTGACGCCGAAGATCGCACGGCCGGCATCGGCGACGAGGTTGTCGAAGGCGGCGAGGGGCACCAGCAGCCCGAGCGCCAGCACCGTGCCGGGCAGGGCGTAGCCGAGCGAGGCCAGCCTGGCGACGGTCGGCAGCCAGGGCTCGCGGCCAAGCCGGACCGCCGCGGCGACGCCGAGCCCGACGGCGACGACGACCGCCGTGGCGAGGGCGGAGATCGCCAGCGTATTGGCGAGCGAGCGCAGCATCGCCGCATCCATCTGGGCGATCAGGTCGCGCCGCAGGAACTCGCCGAAGAGGTAGGCGAGAGGCAGGAGCGCGCCGAGCAGGACGGGCAGGGCGCAAGCGGCGCTCGCCGCCAGAGCCCAGCCGCGCGGCAGCCGGCTGCGGCCGACCGGCCGGAGCCGCTTCACCGGCAAGGCGAAGCGGCGGGAACCGCGGGTGCGCATCTCGGCGACGATCAGGCCGACGACGACGAGCAGCATGACGCAGGCGATCTGCGCCGCCCCCGGCAGCGAGCCGCGGTTGAGCCAGGTCGTGTAGACCGACAGGGTCAGCGAACGCACGCCGAGATGCTCGCTGGCGCCGATGTCGTTCAGGGTCTCGAGCAGCGCCAGCGTCAGGCCCGCGGCCAGCGCCGGGCGGGCCATGGGCAGGCCGACGCTCCGGAACAGCGTCCAGCGCGAGGCGCCGAGCGTGCGCGCGGATTCGACGATGGCGGCGCTCTGCATGCCGAACAGCGCCCGGACGCTGAGATAGACGTAAGGGTAGAGGACGAGGCCGAGGATCAGGATGGCGCCGGTGAGGTTGCGCGGATCGGGGAACCAGTAGTCACGCAGCGAGCGGTAGCCGGTCAGGGCCCGAAAGGCGCTCTGCAGCGGCCCCTGGAAGCCGAGGATCTCGACGTAGACGTAAGCGGTGATGTAGGTCGGCATCGCCAGCGGCAGGACGAGCAGCCATTCCAGGCTCTCCCTGCCGGGGAAATCATGCTGCGTCACCAGCCAGGCGGTGCCGACGCCGACCACGGCGCAGAAGGCGCCGACCCCGGCCAGCAGCAGCAGGGTGTTCCAGAGCGCGATCGGCAGCACATTGGCAACGAGGTGCGGCCAGACCTCCAGCGCCTCGCGCGACAGGGCGGTGAAGCCGAGCGCCAGCACCGGCAAGGCAACCAGAGCCGCCGCCAGCGCTGCAAGCAGGGCCAGACGCGTCGACGGCCGCCACATGCGTGACGGCCGTCGCAAGCCGCTGGAAGCGACCGAACTCAATTGTCGAAGCCGACCTTGTCGACCAGCTCGGAAGCGGCCTTGCGGTTCTTGGCGACGTCGCCGAGCGGGGTCGTGTCGGGGGTGAGGACGCCGAGCAGCTTCACGGCAGCAGCTTCCTTGACGTCGGCATTGACCGGATACTCGAAATTGCCGTCGGCATAGATGTGCTGGGCCTTCTCACCGAGCATGAACTCGATCAGCTTGACGGCGTTTTCCTTGTTCGGTGCGTTCTTGGCGATCGCCGCAGCGGACACGTTCACATGGGTGCCGCCGCCGGCAAAGCTGCTCTTCAGCGGCTTGATCGCGTCGTACCAGCCCTTCTGCTCGTTCTTCGCCTGGCTCATCAGGCCGATATAGTAGGTGTTGATCACCGCGATGTCGCACTGGCCGGAGAGGATGTCGCGAGCGACCTCGCGATCGCCGCCGCCGGGCTTGCGAGCGGTGTTGGCCTTCAGCGCCTTGAGATAGGCCTCGGTCTTCTCGGCGCCGTTACGGGCGAGATAGGCGGCGAAGAAGGCGTTGTTGTAGGGGTGCTGGCCGGCGCGGATGCAGAACTTGCCCTTCCACTTGGGATCGGCGAGCTCCTCATAGGTGATCGCGTCCTGCTTCACCCGGTCCTTCGAGGCGATGACGATACGGGCGCGCTGGGTCAGCGTGACCCAGTTGTTGCCGGGCCCGCGCAGCGCTGCCGGCACGGTCTTGTCGACGAGCGCCGACTGGACCGGCTGGGTGATGCCGGCATCGGCGGCCTCGTTGATCTGACCGACATCGACCAGCAGCATCACGTCGGCGGGGCTGTTGGCACCCTCGGCCTTGATGCGCTCCTGCAGGCCGTCCTTGAGGAAGACGGCGTTGACCTTGATGCCCGTGTCCTTGGTGAAGGCCTCGATCACCGGATTGAGCAGGGCCGGTTCACGCGTGGTGTAGAGGTTGACGCTCTGTGCGAAAGCCGGGCCGGCGAGCAGGCAGGAGGTCAGCGCTGCGGCATAGAGGCGGGACTTTACGGACATTGCTTCACTCCTGGATACGGCCCCCCGATAACGCCGGGGTATCCGCACGGGGTAGAGCGCGACAGGCCTCTGGTCAAGAAAATATGCTTTTCAATCAATGTGTTATAGCTATTCTAAACTGATTATTCTTTCTACTAATTCTAAACTGATACTGAGGTCGGGGTGGCTCGATCTGGCGCGCCTCCTCCCACCCGGCGACGGCTTGCGCTCGTCCCGGACGCGCGACGCCGGGCGCTGACAGGCAGGCCGCCCGGCAAGGCATGCAAGCTCGAAGAACCCGACCGCCGCCGGCAAGAAACGGTTGGCGGAACCGGCCGTTTCCGCTGCGGATTTCGTGACATTTCTACAACAATTGTACGGATTGCAGCGAGCCAAAAGCCAAGTGCCGCAATTGCCGCGATGCCGCCACAAAGCGCTCCCAGCAAATGACCCGCCAATTCGTTGCGATATGGAAGAATTGAAATCCGTTCCCCGGCTTTTCGGGAGGGATTTCAGGTTTCCGGCAAGCAGCGAGAGAGCGTTGCGTCCCACGCTGGCCACGTGGCACATCCATTTCGTGCAGAAGGCGCGGGCTGGGTCAGGAAGACAGGGTAAGATGCACGGACGCGTTTTCGATAAGTCTAAGCTTCCCAGCCGGCATGTCAGCGTCGGGCCGGCACGCGCTCCGCACCGTTCCTATTATTACGCGATGGGCATGACTGCGGGGCAGATCGCGCAGCCCTTCGTCGGCGTCGCTTCCTGCTGGAACGAGGCCGCACCCTGCAACATCTCGTTGATGCGCCAGGCGCAGGCGGTCAAGAAGGGCGTCGCCTCCGCCAGCGGCACGCCGCGCGAATTCTGCACCATCACCGTCACCGACGGCATCGCCATGGGCCACCAGGGCATGAAGTCGTCGCTGGCCTCGCGCGAGTGCATCGCCGACTCGGTCGAGCTGACCATGCGCGGCCATTGCTATGATGCGCTCGTCGGCCTTGCCGGCTGCGACAAGTCGCTGCCCGGCATGATGATGGCGATGGTGCGCCTCAACGTGCCGTCGATCTTCATCTATGGCGGCTCGATCCTGCCCGGCAATTTCAAGGGCAAGCCGGTCACCATCCAGGACGTGTTCGAGGCGGTCGGCAAGCATTCGGTCGGCGCGATGTCGGACGAGGACCTGAAGGAACTGGAGGAGGTGGCCTGCCCGTCCTCCGGCTCCTGCGGCGCGCAGTTCACCGCCAACACCATGGCGACGGTCGCCGAGGCGATCGGCCTGGCCCTGCCTTACTCCTGCGGCGCGCCGGCGCCCTACGATGTCCGCGACAGCTTCTGCTACACCGCCGGCGAGATGGTGATGGAGCTGATCGCGCGGAACATCCGGCCGCGCGACATCGTCACCCGCAAGGCGCTCGAGAACGCCGCCATGGTCGTCGCGGCCTCGGGTGGCTCGACCAATGGCGCGCTGCACCTGCCGGCGATCGCGCATGAATGCGGCATCGATTTCGACCTCTTCGCCGTCGCCGAGATCTTCAAGAAGACGCCCTATATCGCCGACCTCAAGCCGGGCGGGAAATACGTCGCCAAGGACATGTTCGAGGTCGGCGGCATCCCGCTCCTGATGAAGACCCTGCTCGACCACGGCTATCTGCACGGCGACTGCATGACGGTCACCGGCCGCACCATCGCCGAGAACCTCGCCTCGGTGAAATGGAATGACGAGCAGGACGTGATCCGCCCGGCGAACAAGCCGCTCTCCGACAATGGCGGGGTCGTCGGCCTGGTCGGCAATCTGGCGCCCGAGGGCGCGATCGTGAAGATCGCCGGCATGCCCCCCGAAAGCCTCGTCTTCACCGGGCCGGCGCGCTGCTTCGACTGCGAGGAGGACGCCTTCAAATGCGTCGCCAATCGCGAATACCAGGTCGGCGACGTGCTGGTGATCCGCTATGAGGGCCCCAAGGGCGGCCCCGGCATGCGCGAGATGCTAGCGACCACCGCCGCCCTCTACGGTCAGGGCATGGGCGACAAGGTCGCGCTGATCACCGACGGGCGATTCTCCGGCGCGACACGCGGTTTCTGCGTCGGCCATGTCGGTCCCGAGGCCGCCGTCGGCGGGCCGATCGGGCTGCTCCGCGACGGTGACATCATCGAGCTCGATGCCATCACAGGAAAGCTCGCAGTCCGCCTTTCTGATGCCGAACTTGAGGAGCGACGTAAGGTCTGGAAGCCGCGCAGGACCGACTACAACTCCGGCGCACTGTGGAAATACGCGCAGACCGTCGGCTCCGCCAAGGGAGGGGCTGTGACCCACCCGGGAGGAGCGGCAGAGACCCATTGCTATGCGGATATCTGAAACCATCCTTGCCGGGGCTCTGTTCGTCCTGGGCTGCCAGCCGGTAGCCTGGGCGCAGGAGCTGCAGGGCCCGTCGCGCGGGCTCGTCCCGCCGCGTCCGATTCCCGGCATCGCTCTGCCGGAGCCGGAGGATGGCGCGGTCGGCGAGCCGGCGCCGCTCGCTGGTGGGCGGGCTATCGCTGCCCCGCCGAGCGGGCCCGCTGCGCACACCGCCCTGCCGCTCGCACCGTTCACCAGCGCTCGCGACGCGCTCAAGGCCTGGATGCGCGATTCCACGGCCGGCGACCAGGCCGGCGCGGTGCGCGCGCTGGAATTCGCGGCGTCGCGGGGCCATCTCGCAGCGCAGTTCAAGCTCGGCCGCGTCTATGCCAGCGGCGATGGCGTTCCGGTCAACGATCTCAAGGCGTTCGAGTATTTCTCGAAGATCGCGGATGAGAATGCCGACCAGATTCCCGGCACCTCCGATGCGCGAATCGTCGCCAGCGCCTTCGTCGCTCTCGGCGGCTATTTCCTCGACGGCATCAAGGGCACCTATGTGAAGCCCAATGCCGACCGCGCCTTCGACATGTTCCATTACGCCGCCTCCTATTTCGGCGACCCCGACGGCCAGTACAATCTCGCCCGGCTCTACATGAACGGCACCGGCGCGCAGCGCGACCCGCGCCAGGCGGCACGCTGGATGAAGCTCGCTGCCGAGAAGGGGCATGCCCCGGCGCGCGCCGTCTTCGGCGACATGCTGCTGCGTGGCGGCGATGGCGTTCCGCGCCATCCGATCATCGGCCTGATGTGGCTGGCGCTGGCCCGTGACGGCGCCGATGTCACCCGCGAGACCTGGATCGTCGAACGCTATGATGCCGCCTTCGCGGCGGCGAGCGCCGCCGACCGTACCGCAGCGCTGGCGCTGGTCGAGCGTCAGCAGGTGGCGGGCCGCGGTGGGCGTCGCTGAAGGCCTGCATCCGAACTCCATCTGATGGCGTAGCCGAGGCAGACCTGCCCTGGAGCTTCGCCATGCGTGATGCCGTCCCCCTGAGCTTCGCCGCGGCCTTTGTGGCGCTTTCGGTTTTCGGCGCCGGTGCCCAGGAGGACTTCGAGCGCTGGGCGCCGCTCGAGAATCCGTTCCCGAGCACGGGTGGCGGCGGCATCATGATTCATGACTACGACCCGGTCGTCGCCGGCGGCAAATGCGTGACGAAGTTCCGGGCTGTCGAGCCGGGCGGCGCAATCTATCACAACATCATCGAGTTCGATGCGAGCGAGGTCCAGGGCGGCGTGCTGTGCAGCAATGGCAAATGGCGCTCGGCCGATGGCAGCGCCAGCGGAACGACGCCGTTCCGCGTCTTCATCAAGGCCGGCGTGAAGCGCGGCTCGGCGGATTGAAGCGCTCTCAGCCGGCGTAGGCGCGTTCGAGGCCGGCGATGTCGATCTTCTTCATCTGCATCATCGCCTGCATCACCCGGTTCGCCTTGGCGCGGTCGGGATCGCTCATCAAACGTGGCAGGGCAGAGGGGATGATCTGCCAGGAGACGCCGAACCGGTCCTTGAGCCAGCCGCATTGCTGGACCTGCCCACCATCGGACAGTTTCTCCCAATAGCGGTCGACCTCTTCCTGCGTCTCGCAGTTGACGTAGAGCGAGATCGCCTCGCTGAAGCGGAATTGTGGCCCGCCGTTCAGCGCGGTGAACTGCAGGCCCTCGAGCTCGAAGGTCGAGACGAAGGGCGTGAGGCTGCCGATCTTCGCGTGGGGGAAGACCGAGCAGTAGAACTTCACGGCCTCCTCGGCCTGGTTGTCGAACCACAGGAACGGCGTGATCTTCTGCATGTCGCTCTCCCCAAGCAGGTTTCCCGAGACCGCTGTGGAACCGGGCTGGCACAAGGACGCGCGGCGCCGGTCGATCCCGACACCGATACCTTCTCTCTTTCGTTTGCCGGCCGCCTTGGCGGCGGCGCTGAACCGATGCGCTACGCGCCGAACGAATCCATCAGGATGAAGGTGCCGTCCTGGCGCTGGTGGCGGTTGATCAGCGGCACCAGCCGGGTGAAGTGCTCCGTCCGGCAATGCGCGTCGAGGGCGGCGCGGTCCGGCCATTCCTCGACGATGACGAAGTGCCCGGGGTCCTTCTGGTCGACGAACAGGTCATAGGCGATGCAGAGCGGCTCCTGACGGGTCTTCTCGACGGGCTCGCGATAGAGCGGCGCGACGATGTCGAGCGCATCTGGCCTGATGAAGTCCTGGGCGATCACCTTCAGCACGCAACGCTCCCCAAGGGTCCCGGCGACCCGCAGCGGCCTGCTTCAGTTCAGTTGAGCTCGATCAGCACCGGGACATGGTCGGAGGCCTTCTCCCAGCCGCGAACATGCTTGGCGATCGAGACACCGCCGAGCCGGTCGGCCGCCTGCGGAGAGAGCAGCAGGTGATCGATGCGGATGCCGTTGTTCCGCTGCCAGGCACCGGCCTGATAGTCCCAGAAGGTGTAGAGGCCGGGCGCATCGCTGGTTGCGCGCAGCGCCTCGGTGAAGCCGAGATTGACGAGCTTGCGGAAGGCGGTGCGGGTCGGCGGCAGGAAGAGCGCATCGCCGACCCAGGCGGCCGGATCGCGCGCGTCGCGCGGCTCGGGAATGACGTTGTAGTCGCCGGCAAGCACCAGCGGTTCCTCATGCGCCAGCAGGCTGCGCGCATGGGTCGTCAGCCGCTCCATCCAGGCGAGCTTGTAGGGGTACTTTTCGGTGTTGGGCGGGTTGCCATTGGGCAAATAGATCGAGGCGAGCCGGACGACGCCGTCGCCATGCGGCAGCACGCCTTCGAGATAGCGCGCCTGCTCATCGCCATCGTCACCGGGCAGGCCACGCCGGACGTCTTCCAGCCGGCTACGGGACAGGATGGCGACGCCGTTGAAGCCCTTCTGGCCATGGCTGGTCACCTGCCAGCCGGCTTCCTCGATCTCGGCGCGCGGGAAGTCGCCGTCGACGCATTTCAACTCCTGCAGGCAGAGCGCGTCCGGCTCGGCTTCCTTGAGGAAGGCGAGGAGATGCGGCAGCCGCTGGCGGACCGAGTTGACGTTCCAGGTGGCGATACGCACGGGCTGACTCCGGATTCTCAGGGCGCGGCACCATAAGTACCCAGAGGGGCGCCAAGGCAAGTCAGCAGCCACGCCAAAACAGAGAGGATTCGACGCTACTCGTCGGCCTCCGACCACGAGGCGCGTAGCGCGCTGCCTTTGGCGAGAAGACATGGATTCGGCGGGCCGTTCGCTTGCGACCGATCTTTGCCGTTCATGGCAGGAGGCGAGGACGCCTAAAGCGGATTTTACAGGTCGCTGTTGTCTTGGATCATATCTGTCGCAGGTTTCGGGATTTTCGCGACTGTCGTCGATCGGTGGCGCGAGATTATCGGCAGGCCAGGTCGCCTACATCACGCCGTTCCGTCCGATTGGAAATGCCTCACCCAGCGATCGACCACTTACCTTCAAAGTGCTGTTCCAAGCTACGAACGCAATCGCGCCCCTCTTTCTTGGCTTGGTACAGAGCCCGGTCGGCCTGATCCAGCAAAGACCCCAACTCCTCGGTTCCAGTAGTGACGGCGATGCCAAAGCTTGCGGTCGGGCGCAGCACGCCTTGAACGATATTGGGCGCAGCAGCCTTGAAGGTCACCCTGATGTCTTCGGCGATTTGATGGGCCATGCTCAGATCGCAGGACGGCAACAGAACGGCGAACTCTTCACCGCCCAGTCGAGCGAGTATTGCCCCCTGCGGAGACCTATGCCTGAGTAATTCTGCAAAACCCTGGATGATCCTGTCACCCGTTTCATGCCCGCAGCGATCGTTGATTGACTTGAACAGGTCGAGATCACTCACGATCAGAGCGGACGTATCCTGATCTGGCTGCGCATGCAGGAATGCTTTGGCGTAGCGCTCGAAACCGCGCCGGTTGAGCAATCCAGACAAAAAGTCACCTTCTGCTTCGGATCGTATTTTCTCCGTCACGTCCACAGCAATGATCGCGAAAATTCCGACAGCCAGTGTAGAGCATATCAGCGTATCGGAGATCGAGATGGCGAGCCAATAAGCAGTTTCAAAATCTTCACCGACGATACCAGGCATTGCAAATAGCGGTCGGCAGGCGAAGGCGAGGGCAGTCGCCACGACCAGCCAGAATAACAACGCCTCTACGAGTGTTCGTTGCTGTCGCTTTGGTATGTCGGCCAGGATGGTCAGGCAAATGGCAGCAAGACCGAGGCCGAGTATAGCGCCGCGTTCCAGCAAGCTGTCGTGCACAAAGATGTAAAACCCAAGGCCAGACAGGGTCAAAATCATGATGGTCGACAAAAGTATGCAGCGGGGCCGTTGGTTGAATTTTTGTGATACACCTATCGACAGAAGTGCCATGGTCAGCAAAATCAACGCGTTGCTGACCATGCGGAGTGGCAGAGTCTCGTCACTCAGCGCGATAAATACGATGATGAAGCAGACTGCACGTACTGCATACGACAGGGCAAAAAGCCCGATATAGGTCAGTCGACGCTGATGCCACCAGAGCGCCAGCAAACTGATGCTAAAAATTGCCGACATTGCGGGGTTGAGAACCCCTAATACCAAGTAATTCATCGCCATCACGCCATCACGCCAACGCGTAAACCGCTGCATCCCCATTAAATCAACGACGGAGAACAGCACGGCTCAGATGTCATATCAGTAAAGAATTACGGTAAACGATCGCTCGTGTTGTAAGGGAACTGAACAATCCAGCGCCAGATCAGAGGTTGCGCGATGTACGCCCAACAGTCGAGCAACCTCAGCCGGCTGCCGGTGGCCGCCTTGCTGCTTGCTCATCGTCGCGCGAAGTCACGGGAACTTTCCGCCAATCCGTCGCACAAATCCTAAATTTCAAGACATATCGGTCGCCCCTGGATCTGAAGGGGAATTTCTACCGTAAAAGTAGGGCTCAAAACTTGGTGGCATGATGGAGATTTTTGCGACACCTAAGGCTGCTTAATAGCCAGCCGATTGGAAAGCTGCCTGACCGCTCCCCATCCATCTTGGACATGTCGCTCCCACTGAGTGATCAGATCAACGGGCCCTAGGGAGCAGGCTCATCCAGCGCCACAAGACCGACACTCGGGGGATTTCCGAGCGGTGGGGATGGATAATCGCCGAGCGCGATTGTCGCGAAATGGCAAGACAGGCGGTCGCCTGTGCTGGGAAGGGGGCAGGTTCAACGCCAGATGGGGCTGTCGAGACGATAGTTTCATCTGGGACGGCAACGTGCGATCCCTCCTGTGACCGGGGCTGAACGTTCTCCGGAATCACCGACCGTTTGGCGCGGACAGACCAATGTCGTCGACTTCCACACGAGACTGAGACCATGGCTGCTGATTTACGGACCGACGAGCTCGAGGCTGCAACCGCGATGCTCCATCGTTTCTCCATGCTGATCGAGAACGGTCTGGCAGCGAGGTTCTCAGGGTGGCTCTCTTCCGGTGGGGCATGGCAGGATTTCATCCAAGGACTCAAAACCGCTGGTTATAGCCCCGCGTTACTCGCGCTCTGCGTTTTAGCGATTTGCCTGGTTGTCATCGCCGCAACGGCAGCGGGTGGCAGTTCCATCACCAGCAGATTCAAGGCTCGGCCGCTTCTGTCCGCGGCGGCCTGGTTCGCGGCTGCCTTGCTCGTGGTGCTGGCGTCCTGGGTCCTGCTGATGAGTCTCATCTCCGATCCAGTGCTCCGCCGCGCCTTGCTGAACTGCGTCGTGATCTCGGCTGTGGCGACAATGATATGTTTCCCGTTGACCGCTGGTCGCAGGTCGATCTTCTGGCGCTGGCGACGCGATCTTGCGGTCGCGATCGGGATCGCGGCCGGCGGCCTGGTGGTATTGGCCTGTCTGCGCGTATGGAATGCGGCTGATCCGCTACGCGATCTCTTCGCAACATTCGCGGTGTCTTTGCCGTTCACGGTTCTGGTCGCAGCGGCGTATCTTCGTCATCGCGGGCTGGTCGCGAGGGCCCTGTCCTTCGGTGGCAAGACAGGATCGCTGCGCCGGAAGCTGGCCGCAATCTGGCCCTGGCTCGTGGTCGCGATCGTCATCCTCGCCTTTGTCTTCATCCAACTGGATTTGACGATCGGAAGGCCGACGCAGGGCGGATTGCTGCTGATTTCGCTTCTTCTCGTTCTCGCCGGGCCTCATCTCGACGTCGCCATCGAAAGGCGCGGCTGGCAGGCGGCTCGAGCGCGAGGAGGCGAACTGACCGGCGCGCTGTGGCGGACTTTCCGCATCGTGGTCGCCTCATCGATTCTCGCGGTATTGGCGACCCTCTGGCTCCTGCCCATTCTGGACGTCGTCGGCATCTCGCGGGGCACTGTCGTGCTGAAAGCCGCCGAGATCTTGATGCTCGTGCTGGTCATTGCCTTCTGCTGGAACTGGGTGGCGATCATGGCCGCGCGCATCAGACCGCATGCGTCGGGCGATCCGCATGTCGCCACCGCCGTGATCGGCACAAGGCTGACCACCGTCGGCCCGCTGCTCGTGGGTCTCACCAAGGTCGCGCTTCTGACGCTGGGGGCTCTGACCGTCCTGGTCATGCTGGGCATCAATGTCTGGCCGCTGATCACCGGCCTCTCGATCTTCGGCCTGGCGATCGGTCTCGGCTCCCAGACCTTGGTCAAGGATGTGGTGGCCGGTCTGTTCTTCCTCGTCGATGATGCCTTCCGCCACGGCGAGTACATCGAGACCTCGGGGGCCAAGGGCACCGTCGAGAGAATCTCGTTGCGCTCGGTCTCCTTGAGGCATCCGCGCGGCCCGGTTGCGACGATCCCCTTCGGGCAGATCGGGAAGATTCAGAACTTCAGCCGCGAATGGGTCATCGAGAAGATGCTGTTCCGGGTGGCTTTGGACACCGATGTCGAAGCCGTGCGAAAACTGTTCAAAAAGATCGGGCAGGAGGTCGAGGCGGATCCGGAGCTGAACGCCGATCTCCTCGAGCCGTTCAAGAGCCAGGGCATTGCCGCCCTCGATGAAGGCACGCTGGTGATCCGCGGCAAATACAAGGCTCGGGCCGGACGGCAGTTCCAGATTCGCAAGGCGATCCTGTCCAAGGTGCGGATCACGCTGGCCGAGAACAATATCAAACTGGTCCCCAAGCCGCTTCACGTACCGCAGATGGGTGGCTGAAGTTCAGCTATCTCAAAGCGTGGAGCAGGCGGCAAATGTCCGCTTCTATCCATCTCAGACACGCGCTGCGCCCGGCGCCCTGTCTCCTGCGGCTCAGAAAAAAGGCCTCCCCGTGCGGGGAGGCCTCGATGCGTTCCGGAAGCGGTGCCGGGATTACGGGCAGGCGCGCACCACGCCGCCATTGCCGATATAGGTGCCGGTCTCGGGGTCGTAGCTGCGGAAGCGGCGCGAGCAATAGGCGATCGCGTCGGCGTCCGGCGCGGCGTAGACCGGGCCGCGATAGACCGGGACCGGCTCGGCATAGACCGGTCCGGGAGCGAGCAGGGCGCCGGCAGCAAGAGCGCCGATGGCGCCCGCCGCAATGCCCGCGCCGACGGCGGCGCCGCGATTATAGCGATAGCCGCCATAGTAGCCGCCGCGATAGCCGTAGCGCGGGCCATAGCGGCGGTACTGCACCGTCTCGACCAGGCCCTGGTTACCCGCAGCCGCCACGGCAGCGGAGGCCGGCGCCAGCGGCGCGGCATTGGCCGGGGCGGCGAGAACGAATGCGCCCGCAATGGCGGCGGCAATCATGGTTGTCCTGATCATCGGAAACTCCTTTCCTCTCCAACGCGAGAGGAACGCAGGCTGTTCCCCCGGGGCGGCCGCCGCAATCGGGCGACGGCGCATGCCGCATGCACTAATCGCTAAAAGCGGCGAAAATTCAACGTTCTCGACGGCTTCGTCGCATTTTTGCTTGCGATTGCCGCAACAACGCACCATTTCGCGCTCCACAAGGCGCTTTGCGTCCGATTCCCCAGAGGTCCGAAACCGCATGTCGCATTCCGTCGAACCTGCCGACGCGCCGCCGGCCGCCGCCGCGCTGAAGCCGCTGCCGCTGAAGCCGCTGCCGATGATCATCTTCGCCTCGCGCTGGCTGCAGGTGCCGCTCTATCTCGGCCTGATCGTGGCGCAGTGCGTCTACGTCTTCCTGTTCCTCAAGGAGCTCTGGCACCTCGTCACCCATGCCTTCGACTTCAGCGAGCAGCAGATCATGCTGGTGGTGCTCGGGCTGATCGACGTGGTGATGATCTCCAACCTGCTGATCATGGTGATCGTCGGCGGCTACGAGACCTTCGTCTCGCGCCTGCGCCTGCAGAACCATCCGGACCAGCCGGAATGGCTGAGCCACGTCAACGCCTCGGTGCTGAAGATCAAGCTCGCCATGGCGATCATCGGCATCTCGTCGATCCACCTGCTGCGCACCTTCATCGAGGCGGGCAATATCGGCATCGCCGGGCGAACCGCGAACTACACCGAGACCGGCGTCATCCTGCAGACGGTGATCCACACGGTCTTCATCTTCTCGGCGATCGGCATCGCCTGGGTCGACAAGATGACGCTGGGAACGTCCGCCAAGGGGCATTGACCACCGCCGCCATTCCGGGGCTTCGCGCAGCGAAGAGCCCGGAAGCCACGAACACTATGGGCTGGTCGATAAGCGCACCGAGAGCGTACGTCCCTGCCAGGTCGCGGATATGGGTTCCGGGCTCAGGCCTGCGGCCTGCCCCGGAATGACGCCGGCTCACCCCCGTGCGCGGCGCGGCGGGATGCCCTTGAGCTGCGGCGCCGCCAGGCCGGGGGCCGTCTCGACGCCCAGTGTCGGCAAGGCGAGCGTGCGCTGGCCGCGGAAGTCGACATGGCAGACGAGGAGCCCGCGTTCCTCGATATAGCCGATCAGCCGGCGTGCCCGGCTCGGCGAATGGCTGCCATAGGCCTCGGCCAGTTCGGCATCGGACGGGCAGGGCGCGCCCTCGATCGCGCTGCGGGCGATGAACAGGAAGAGGCCGTGCAGGTCCTCCGGCAGGGTCTCGGCCGCGGCCAGCGCCTTCTCCCAGGCTTCGGAAGACTGCACTTCGTCGCTCGCGCCGGCGCGGCCGACGGCGAGGCGCTTGCGGAAAGCCTCCAGCCCCGTCTCGGGGCCGCCGAGCCGGCGCATCCGGCAGCGCACCGTGAAGTCCTGATAGAGCACGGCGACCGGCCGGTCGCGCGCTTCGGGATCCCCGAGCAGCTCGCGCAGGATCGTGGCGAGGGCTTCCTCGCGCTCCTGCGGGTCCATCGCGATCTCGGGTTCCGGCGCCGGCGGCTGATGGCTCTCGATCCGGCGGATGATCTCGGGGGCGACGACCGGGCGCGGGCGCGGCTGGCGCGGCCAGGGTGCCGGGGTGGCCTCGCCTTCGCCTGCGGTGAAGATCAGCTTGCTGGCATCCTCGGGCGCCTGCTCGGGCAATGGGAGCAGGCTCGGCGCGCCGCCGCGGTCGACGGACGCGACGGCGCCGATCCGCACCGGCAAGGGGCGCCGCGACAGGGCCGGGCCGAGCGCTACGAACTGGCCACGCTCGAGATCGCGGAACATCTCGGCCTGGCGCCGGTCCATGCCGAGCAGATCGGCGGCGCGCTGCATGTCGATGTCGAGGAAGGTGCGGCCCATCAGGAAGTTCGAGGCCTCGGCCGCGACATTCTTGGCGAGCTTGGCGAGGCGCTGCGTCGCGATCACGCCGGCAAGGCCGCGCTTGCGGCCGCGGCACATCAGGTTGGTCATGGCGCCGAGCGAGAGGCGGCGGGCCTCGTCGGAAGCCTCGCCCGCCATCACCGGGGCGAAGAGCTGCGCCTCGTCGACGACGACCAGCATCGGGAACCAGCAGGAGCGGTCGACGTCGAACAGCCCGCCGAGGAAGGCCGCGGTGGCGCGCAGCTGCTCGTCGGCGTCGAGTTCCTCGAGGTTGAGCACGACGGAGACCCGGTGCTGGCGCACGCGCAAGGCGATTCGCTGCAGTTCGACCGGGCTTGCCGTGCCGTCGACCACGACATGGCCGAACTGGTCGGCCAGCGAGACGAAGTCGCCTTCGGGGTCGATCACCGCCTGCTGCACCAACGGCGCGCTCTGCTCGAGCAGGCGGCGCAGAAGATGCGATTTTCCGGAGCCGGAATTGCCCTGCACCAGGAGCCGCGTCGCCAGCAATTCGGCAAGATCAAGCTCAGCGGGCTCGCCGCTGCGCGTCGAGCCCATGTCGATGCCAGTCTTCATGCCTGCTTGCGCGTCGCCTAGGGTCCAGCGTCCCGATTCGGTGCGGATCGGGCGAGCGGCGAGGTCTAGCATGCGGACGCAGGCAAGAAGCGCTGCCTAACGCCGCATCCACAAAAAATGCTGAGCTGAGCCGCGTGGCCGCTATTCGCGCCGGTAGAGAACCATGCCGCCATGATGGAGGACGCCGTCGATGAAGGTGCCGTCCGCGGTGAAGCCCGTATCGTCCCAGTAGTCGATATGATCGCCCGTGACCTTGTAGCGGCCGCGATAGGCGCTCTCGCGGCTGCCGCGCGCTTCGTCATACCGGCCATTGGGCAGAAGATTGTGCCGGACCTGGCCGTTGGCGGTTACCCACATGCCGACATAGGGGTGGTTCTGCGGGCTCTGGGCGGCGGTTCGAGTGATCGCCATGCGGAGAAATCCTTCCGGCCCGAGATGGATGGTCATGGCCGCGAGGCACGTGCCGGCCGCCAGCAAACGGTTCTTGATCATGGTTTTGGTCATGGCTGCCTCCGGCGTTCGGCGAAGAGTTCGGACAGGGCTTGCGACGCGGCGAGCGCGCGCGGAAAGCCGGAGGTCACGGTCACCAGATAGATCGCCTCTTTCAGCTGTTCCTCGCTCACGCCGATGTTGAGTGCGTAGCCGGCGTGGACTTTCATGAGGGGCGTCTCGCCGAGCGCCGCGAAGGCGGCGACGGTGGCGAGTTGCCTCGTCCGGCTGTCGAGGCCGGTGCGGGACCAGACGTCGCCGAGCGCATAGCCCTCGGTCGCCTCGGCAAGGAAAGGAAACTCCTGCCGCAAGCGCTCCAGCGCCGGCTGCGGCGCGCCTCTGTTGAGGCTGCGGATCACGGCGTCGCCGCGTTTCATGCGCTCCTCGGTCGTCTCGGCCGGGACGGGCGCCGGCGCGGCCAGGAAGAGGGCCGTGGCGGCGATCTTGAGCGGGGTGTGGATGCGAGCGTTCATCGCGATCTCCTCAGCGGGTGGCGGTGGGGCGGATGACGATCTCGCCAATGTCGACATCGCCGGGCTGCTCGATCGCAAAGCGCACCGCCCGGCCGATCGCATCGGGCTGGAGCGCGATGGCGCGGTAGCTCCGCATCAGCTCGGCGGTGGCCGGATCGGTGATGGTGCCGGCGAGCTCGCTCTCGACCACGCCGGGATGGATGCAGGTGACGCGCAGATCGCCGTGCTCCTGCCGCAGCCCGTCGGAGATCGCGCGAACGGCGAACTTGGTCGCGCAGCAGACGGCGGCGGTCGGCGAGACGGCGAGCGCGCCGATCGAGGCGATGTTGATCACATGGCCGGAGCCGCGCGCCGTCATCTCCGGCAACACGGCGGCGATGCCGTAGAGCACGCCCTTGATGTTGACGTCGACCATCCGGTCCCACTCGTCGAGCTTGAGCGAGGCCAGCGGCGAGAGCGGCATGATGCCGGCATTGTTGACGATGACGTCGACGCGGCCGAACGCCTCGCGCGCCGCTTCGGCGAAGGCGGCGACATCGCTGCGATCGGTCACGTCGAGGCGGCGGATGCGAGCCTCGCCGCCTGCCGCCCTGATCTCCCGGGCGAGGGCGTCGAGGCGGTCGGTGCGACGCGCGCCGAGCATCAGCCTGGCTCCGGCTGCTCCGAGTTCGCGGGCAATGCCTGCGCCGATTCCGCTGGAGGCGCCTGTAATCAGGACGACCTTGTCGAGGGGCATGTCAGATCTCCGTGCTTGTTCCGCCCACCGCAGTTGCGGTTGCCTGAAAGCTAGGCGCACGGCATTGTCGCGATAAGCGATCTCGTTCTTTCTGCTCTGGAGAGCAATTCTAACCAATGGAGCTTGACCTCAACGCGCTCGCAGTGTTCGCCCTCGTCGCCGAGGAGAGCAGCTTTCGCGGCGCGGCCGACCGGATCGGCGTGACGCGCTCGGCGGTCAGCCAGACGATCAGGAAGCTCGAGGAGAGGCTCGGCATCGCGCTCGTGCGGCGCACGACGCGCAGCGTCAGCCTGACCGAGGCTGGCGAGCGTCTCCTCGCCGATCTCGCGCCGGCGCTGTCCGATCTGCGTGCCGCCGTAGAAGCGACCCGGGATCTGCGTGCCGGCCCACGCGGGCGCCTGCGCCTCGCGGTCTCGTCGATCGCCGAGCGTTTCCTGTCGGGGCCGTTTCTGGCGAGCTTCGCCGCGGCCAATCCCGAGGTCGAGCTCGACATCACCGTGACCGACGAGGAGTTCGACATCGTCGCCGCCGGCTATGATGCCGGCGTCAGGCTGGGCGAAGTCATCGAGCAGGACATGATCGCGGTTTCGATCGCGGGCGAGGAGCGTCAGCTCGCGGTCTGCGCGCCAGGTTATCGCGATCGCTTCGGCCTGCCGGCGCACCCGAACGAATTGCCCGGCCATCGCTGCATTGGCTGGCGGCCGGCGCCGAAGCTGGCGCCCTATCGCTGGGAGTTCGCCGAGAACGGCAGGGAATTCAGCGTGGCGGTCGTGCCCGAGATCGCGACCAACGACATGGCGCTGATGATCAAGCTCGCGGTTGCGGGGGCCGGCATCACCTTCGGCATGGAAGAGAGCTTTCGCCCGGCGATCATGCGGGGCGAGCTGGTGCCGCTGCTGCAGGAATTCTGCCCGAAATTCGCGGGCTTCTATCTCTACTATCCCGGCCGTCGCGCGATGGCGCCGAAGCTGCGCGCCCTGGTCGACCATCTGCGCGGCTTCGAATGGGGCAAGCACAAGGCGACGGCCTGAGCGGGATCGGCTATGTTCCGATGCGCCGCGCGGCACGCTGGCGATCGTCGACTATCTGCAACTGCTCGACCAGAAGCGCGGCAATCCCGAGCTGATGGTGCAGATCCGCACGCTCAAGGCCTTCACGCGGGAGAGGGCCTGATCCTGGCCTTCATCTCGCAGATCGACCGATCCTACGATCCAGCGACGAAGCCCTGTCCCGATCTCGACGATGTCCGCCTGCCCAATCCGCTCGATCTGTCGCTGTTCAGCAAGGCCTGCTTCCTGAGCGAGGGCGAGCTCCGCTTCGAGGCGGTGAGACAGCGCTGGCCGGCAGCCGCGGGGCTGATCTGGCTGGCCGCGCGGATCGGCCCTAAAAGGGCGGCATGTTGGTTTGTGCCGGCCAGATCCTCATCCTCACCGGCTCGCCCGGTTCCGGCAAGACGACGGCGGCACGTGCCCTCGCCAGCTTGCCGGGCTCGGCCAAGGTGCATCTCCATGCAGATGATTTCTGGCATGCGATCGGGCATGGCGCCGTCGCGCCCTTCCTGCCGGAGGCGCACGCCCAGAACGCGGTCGTGATGGAGGCGCTAGCCGCCGCCGCATTCTCCTATGCGCGCGGCGGCTACTTCGTCGTCGTCGACGGCATCATCGGCCCGTGGTTCCTGGCGCCGTTCAGCCGGGACGGCGCCGCGGTGCACTATGTCGTGCTCCACCCGCCGCTCGACGAGGCGATCCGGCGCTGCCGGGCGCGGGGCGGCGATACGCTGACGGATCCGCAGGTGATCGCGGCCCTGCACCGCCAGCTCGCCGATCTCGGCGAGCTTGGGCGCCATGCCCTTCCGGTGGCTGGGCTCGATGCCGATGGCGTCGCGGCTGCTGTCCTACACGCCGTCGAAAGCGAGTGTTTTCGGTTGGAGTAGGGGCGCGCCTAGCGCGGGCAGCCATAGGCGCGTTCCTCGCGCTGGATCTCGGCGACGAGGCGGCGCTGATTCGTCGAGAGCGGCACTTCCTCGACATTGTCGTACTGGCAGCCGGCATTGCCGAAGGCGCGGATGCCGCGCTGGGTCCGGAAGCAGTAGCCCTGCGCCTTGTAGATCTCGTTGCGCTGGTACCAGAGCGCCTCGCAGCTCTGGGCCGCGGCCGGCGTCGGCGCCGACAGGAGGGGCAAGGCGAGGCCGATGGCGGTGGCGAAAAGGAGGGGCTTCGACATGGTGGGCCTCGCGGTTTCGAGCTTCATTGTGGTCGCTCCCTTGTGGACGCGACAAGGGTTTTCGCCACGGCCGTTGCCTGGCTGCCATGCCTGCATCACGATCCTGCGGCAAAGGGCTGGCAAAGCTGTGAATTGACGCCCGACCCCGCCAAGGATGACAAGACCGGAAACCATGAACGCCGACCGCGCCCAGTCATTCAGCTACCCGCCAGCCCGGCTGCAGCCGGGCCGGGCGCGTCGCCGCATGGCAGCGGCGCTGAGCGGCGTGCTGATGGCGGTCGTTCCGGCGGCCGCGGAGGCGCAGAAGCGCTCGATCTCGCTGATCCGCGATGCCGAGATCGAGCAATTGCTGCGCGACTATGCGGCGCCGATCTTCAAGGCCGCCGGGATCAATGCCCGCGCCACCCGAATCATCCTGATCAACGACCGCGCCTTCAATGCCTTCGTCGCCGACGGCAAGTCGATCTTCGTCAATATCGGCGTGCTGCTCGACGCCGCGACGCCGAACGAGGTCATCGGCGTGCTGGCCCATGAGAGCGGCCATCTCGCCGGCGGCCATCTCGCCCGCCTGCGCCAGGAGATCCAGGGCGCGCAGATCCTCTCGATCGCCGGCCTGCTCGCCGGGGCAGGGGCCGTGGTCGCCGGCGCGCGCGGCGGCGGCTCCTCGATGGGCAATGCCGGCATCGGCGCGATGGGCGCGCTGACCGGGCCGCAGGAACTGGTGCGGCGCTCGCTGCTCGCCTATCAGCGCTCGGAGGAGCAGGCGGCGGATCGCGCCGCGGTGCGCTATCTCGGTGCCGCCGGCATGTCGGCCAAGGGCATGCTCACCGTCTTCGGCCGTTTCGCCGAGAACAGCGCCTTCCTGTCACGGGCGATCGACCCCTATACGATCAGCCATCCGATGCCAGCTGAGCGCGTCGCCCAGCTCGAGACGCTGGCCAAGGCCAGCCCGCATTTCAACAAGGCCGATCCGCCGGCGCTGCAGGCCCGGCACGATCTGATGCGGGCCAAGCTGATGGGCTTCGTCGAGCGCGAGGCGGGCGTGGCGCGGCGCTATGGCATGGCCGACCGCTCGATGGCGGCGCGCTATGCCCGCGCGATCAGCGACTATCGCTCGGGCCGCATGGCACAGGCGCTCGCGGCGATGGACCAGCTGATCGCCGAGGAGCCGCGCAATCCCTATTTCCTCGAGCTGAAGGGGCAGGCGCTGCTGGAGGCCGGCCGCGCCCGCGAGGCGGTGCCGGTGCTGCGCCAGGCGGTGGCTCTGGCGCCGAGCGCCGGGCTGATCCGGCTGATGCTCGGCCATGCCCTGCTCTCGACCGGTCAGCCCGCGCAGCTCGACGAGGCGGTCCGCGAATTGTCGAATGCGGCGCTGCGCGAGCCGGATTCGGCCGAAGTGCACCAGCATCTCTCGAATGCCTATGCGGCCAAGGGCAACATCGCCATGGCCGAGCTCTCCGCCGCGCAGTTCGCCTTCGCCAAGGGCGACTGGACGGTTGCGCATACCCAGGCCAGCCGGGCGCTTGGCAAATTGCCGCAGGGCTCGCCCGCGGCACTGCGCGCCCGCGACATCGTCGACTATGTTCCTCCCGACAAGCAACGCTAGCGTGCCAAAGGCCGCGGCCGTGAAAGGACACTACCCCATGCTGTTTTCCCCGCTTCGCCGCCTGGCTCTGGCCGGCCTCGCCGCGGCCACGCTCGGCCTCGGCGCCATGCCGGCCAAGGCCGAGGCGCTGTCGCCCGATCAGCGCAAGGCGGTCATCGAACTGGTCCGCGAGACGCTCCTGAAGAATCCGGAGCTGATCCAGGAGGCGATGGTCGAGCTGGAGCGCCGCAACCAGGTCGCCCAGGTCGAGGCGCAGCGCAACGCGCTCTCGGCCGAGAAGGCGAGCCTCGTCGATCCCGCGACCTCGGTCATCGCCGGCAATCCGCAGGGCGACGTCACCATCGTCGAGTTCATGGATTACAATTGCGGCTTCTGCAAAAGGGCGATGGAAGACGTCCGGACGCTCGCCAAGGACGATCCGAAGCTGAAGGTCGTGATCAAGGACTTCCCGATCCTCGGGCCGGATTCGGTCGAGGCCAGCCGGGTCGCGATCGCCGCCAAGACCCAGCTCCAGGGTCAGAAGTACTGGGATTTCCATCTCAAGCTGATGGGCACCAAGGGCCGCATCAACGGCGCCAAGGCGCTGGAGATCGCCAAGGAGGCCGGCGCCGATATCGAGCGTCTGAAGAAGGAGATGGAATCGCCCGCCACCCGCGCCGCGATCGAGCAGACGGTGGCGCTCGGCGACCGGCTCGGGCTGACCGGCACGCCGGCCTTCATCATCGGCGACGAGGTGGTTTTCGGCGCGGTCGGTGCTCCGGCGCTGAAGCAGAAGATCGATTCGGTCCGCAAATGCGGCAAGGCGACCTGCAGCGGCTGAGCGCGCCAGGGCAGGGAGCAGCACCGTCCCTTGATGCGGAGGCTGCGCGGCCATCGGAGGCGTATTTGCCGCCGATCGCTTCGCCGCCGACGCAGCTTGCGACACAAATGGGCGCTCAAATGCCCGTTTTTGCGCGCTTCTCCCTTCCCCTGACCCGCCGTTCCGGCTAAGACGCGCCCACGCGGCGAGGCCGCCGGCTTGATCCGGCGGCGTGGTTTCGCCTATGCGCTTGTCCTGGACCTCAGGTCCTTCCCATCGAGATCACGAAGACGGTGAAGCCCGCCATGGCGACCAAGAGCCCCATCGATCCGGAACTGGTGCGCGAGATGGCGCAACTGATCAACGAGACCGATCTGACCGAGATCGAGGTGCAGAAGGGCGATCTGCGCATCCGCGTGGCGCGCACGATCACCGCGACCGTGATGGCGCCCGTCGCCCCGTCGCCGGTGTATGCCGCTGCGCCCGCGCCGGTTGCCGCCGCGCCGCTCGAGGCCAAGGCCGCCGCCGCGCATCCCGGCACGGTCAACTCGCCGATGGTCGGCACCGCCTATCGCCGGCCCTCGCCCGAGGCCAAGCCGTTCATCGAGATCGGCCAGGAAGTGAAGGCCGGCGAGCGCGTGCTGCTGGTCGAGGCGATGAAGACCTTCAACGACATCGTCGCGCCGCGGGCCGGCAAGATCGTCGCGATCTTCATCGAGGACGGCCAGCCGGTCGAGTACGGCGAGCCTCTGCTGGTGATCGAGTGAGGCCGGCGCCGGACGGGAGCGGGCTGAAGATGTTCGACAAGATCCTGATCGCCAATCGCGGTGAGATCGCGCTTCGGGTGCTGCGCGCCGCCAAGGAGCTCGGCATCGCGACGGTGGCCGTGCATTCGACCGCCGACGCCAATGCCATGCATGTGCGCCTTGCCGACGAGAGCGTCTGCATCGGCCCGCCGCCGGCGCGCGAGAGCTATCTCAACATCCCCGCGCTGATCGCCGCCTGCGAGATCACCGGCGCCGATGCGGTCCATCCCGGCTACGGCTTCCTTTCGGAGAACGCCCGCTTCGCCGAGATCCTCGACCGGCACAACATCACCTTCATCGGCCCCAAGGCCGAGCATATCCGCAGCATGGGCGACAAGATCGAGGCCAAGCGTACCGCCAAGCGCCTCGGCATCCCCTGCGTGCCGGGCTCGGAGGGCGGTGTTTCCGACGACGACGAGGCTCTGCGTATTGCCCGCGAAATCGGCTTTCCCGTCATCATCAAGGCGGCGTCCGGCGGCGGCGGCAAGGGCATGAAGGTCGTGCGCAACGCGGACGAGATGTCCGTCGCGCTGTCCACGGCCCGCACCGAGGCCAAGGCCAATTTCGGCGATGATGCGGTCTATATCGAGAAGTATCTCGAGAAGCCGCGCCATATCGAGATCCAGGTGCTCGGCGACGGCAAGGGCCGGGCGATTCATCTCGGCGAGCGCGATTGCTCGCTGCAGCGTCGTCACCAGAAGGTCTGGGAAGAGGGGCCGTCGCCCGCCCTTAACGCCGGCGAGCGCGACCGGATCGGCAATGTCTGCGCCAAGGCGATGGCCGAGCTCGGCTATCTCGGCGCCGGCACGATCGAGTTCCTCTATGAGGACGGCGAGTTCTACTTCATCGAGATGAACACCCGCATCCAGGTCGAGCATCCGGTCACCGAGATGATCACCGGGATCGACCTGGTCAACGAGCAGATCCGCATCGCCGCCGGCGCGCCGCTCTCGATCCGCCAGGAGGACGTCGTCATCGAGGGCCATGCCATCGAATGCCGCGTCAATGCCGAGCATCCGTCGAGCTTCCGGCCTTCGCCGGGGAAGATCGCCTCGTTCCATACCCCGGGCGGTCTCGGCGTGCGCGTCGATTCGGCCGCCTATCAAGGCTATGTCATCCCGCCGCATTACGATTCGCTGGTCGGCAAGCTGATCGTGCACGGCCGCAATCGCGACGAATGCCTGATGCGCCTGCGCCGCTCGCTCGACGAGTTCGTCGTCGACGGCGTCGACACGACGCTGCCGCTGTTCCGCACGCTGGTGCGCAACCCCGACATTCTGAACGGCGACTACAACATCCACTGGCTGGAGAAGTTCCTGGCCAATGGCGGCATGGAGCCGCCGGCTGAGGGGTGAGGCTGCCGAGGCATCATGCCCGGGCCCGACCCGAGCATCTCCGGCAGCAAGAGCGTCCAGCCGCGCCTGGTCCTGGAAGAGATTCTCGGGTCTGCGCTTCGCTGCGCCCGAGAATGACGGACAGGGTTTGACACGCTCCTCCGCCCGCGCTCCCATCCTGCCATGAAGGCTCGTTCCACCCCCGTGCGCGCGCCGGCGATCACGCCGGAAATCCTGCTGCGCGCCTATGCGGCCGGCGTCTTCCCGATGGCGGAAAGCGCCGACGATCCCGGCCTGTTCTGGGTCGAGCCCGAGATTCGCGGGATCATCCCGCTCGATGCCTTCCATCTGCCGAGCCGGCTGCGCCGCACGGTCCGCTCCGATCGCTTCGAGATCCGCGTCGACCATGCTTTCGAGCCGGTGATCGCCGCCTGCGCCGAAAGCCGGCCGGACCGCGAGGAAACCTGGATCAACCGGCGCATCCGGGCGCTGTTCGGCGAACTCTTCGCGCTCGGCTATGCCCACACCGTCGAGTGCTGGCGCGAGGGCCATCTCGTCGGCGGTCTCTACGGGCTGTCGCTCGGCGGCGCCTTCTTCGGCGAGAGCATGTTCCACCGCGAGACCGATGCCTCCAAGGTGGCGCTGGTGCATCTCGTGGCGCGGCTCAGGCGGGGCGGCTACCGCCTGCTCGATGCGCAGTTCCAGACGGCACATCTCGCCCAGTTCGGCACGCGCGAATTGCCGCGCGAGGTCTATCGCGCCCTGCTCGAACCGGCGATCCTGGCCGAAGGGCACTGGTGGAGCTGGCCGGCTGGCAAGCTCGTCAGCGGCAGCGAGGCGCTGGCGGAGCTGGAGAGCGAGCCCGGTACTCGCTGAGGACACTTGAGCTACGGGAACCGAAGGACCTCGGCGCAAGGCGAGGGGCTTGACGTCGGCGATGTTACGCAACATATGAAGTTGCATGAAGCGCGACAGTCGATTGTCAGGGGTGCTGCACGTCCTGCTGCACCTGGCCGAGCAGGATGGCCCCGTCACCTCCGAGGTCCTTGCCAGGGCGATGGCGACCAATCCCGTGGTGATCCGGCGGGTCATGGCCGGCCTGCGCGACCAGGGCTATGTCCGCTCCGAGAAGGGGCATGGCGGCGGCTGGAGCATCGCCTGCGATCTTTCGCAGGTGACCTTGCGCGACATCTATGCGGCGCTCGGCAGCCCTGCGCTGCTGGCCCTCGGAAATCGGACGGAGGCGCCCGGATGCCTTGTCGAGCAGGCGGTGAACGCGGCGCTCGACCAGGCTTTCGCGGATGCGGAGGCGCTGCTGCTGGCGCGCCTTGGCGAGGTGACGCTCGCCATGCTGAGCGCCGGCTTCCATGAGCGCCTGATCGCCCGCGGTGGGCGCCATGACCTGGCAACCGCCCATGTGTCCTGAGGTGGGCTCTGCTGTGCTGTGGATGAGGTCGACATGAGCGAACTTCTGGCGCCATTCTCCGATCCTGCCGCGGTCGCCCGCTATGCCGAGGGGCCGCCACGTTTCGTGCCCGGCTTCTACGATCTGCATCGGATGGCCGGCGTCCTGCTAGCGGAGCGGGCTCCGGAAGCGGCGCGGGTGCTCGTGCTGGGCGCCGGCGGCGGGCTGGAGCTGAAGGCCCTGGCAGAGGCCTATCCGGGCTGGACCTTCGACGGCGTCGACCCGGCTGCCGAAATGCTGAAGCTGGCCGGGCAGACGCTGGGGCCGCTCGGCGCTCGGGTGCGCCTTCACCAGGGCTATATCGAGGACGCGCCGGAAGGCCCGTTCGATGCGGCGACCTGCCTGCTGACCCTGCACTTCCTGGCTCCCGAGGAGCGGCAGCGCACCGTGAGCGAGATCAGGCGGCGTCTGAAGTCGGGCGCGCCCTTCGTCGCCGCCCATGCCAGCTTTCCGCAGGGAGCGGGCGAGCGCCGTCTCTGGCTCTCCCGTTATGCGGCCTTCGCCACCGCTGCGGGCGCCGATCCGGCCAAGGCGGAGAATGCCCGCGCCGCCGTCGAGGCGCATCTCGAACTGCTCAGCCCCGAACAGGACGAAGCGATCCTGGGCGCTGCCGGGTTCTCGGATGTCAGCCCGTTTTATACCGGCTTCAGTTTCCGCGGCTGGGTCGCCTACGCCTGATCGGTTCGTCGGCGCCGTTCAAGCGGTGGGGGAGGCCAGCGGCGAGGGCTGCCAGAGCTCGATCGGATTGCCCTCGGGATCATGGATGCGGCAGAAGCGGCCGACTTCCGAGTCCCATTCGGGCCGGGTCTCGACGGCGATGCCCGCAGCCTTCAGCGCCGTCATCATCGCATCGAGATCGTCGACGCGGAAATTGACCATCCATTGCTGTTCGGGCCGGCCGAAATAGTCGGTCGTCGCGGCGAAGGGCCCGAAGATGGTCGGACCGGCATCCTGGCTCCAGACCGCCTTGGCGAGGTCGTCGATGCCGAGATGGCGCTCATACCAGGCGGCGAGGGCTTGCGGGTCGCCGGCGCGGAAGAAAAGACCGCCAATGCCGGTGACGCGCGCCATGGCTCAGTTGCCGCCGGTCGGGTCGCGGCCGCCCCCGGCCGGGTTGGTCGGGAAGAAGCGCTGCGTCGGGGCGCGGGGCTGCACCGGCACACCTTGCGGCGGGGCGACGTCGATGCGCTGGTTGCCGCCGGGGGGCGTCTCGCGGGCCGGGCGCACCGGGCGCTCGGGGCGCTGGCCGGCGGTCGGCGGCGGGGAGGCCTCGGGCTCCTTCGGATCGACCACGAGCTCGGTGCCGCCTTTGCAGTCGGTCAGCCAGACATCGTAGATCGCGTGCTCGACGCCGTGCAGGCCGGGGCTTGCTGCATACATCCAGCCGGTGAAGATCCGCCGGTATTCGTTGTTGAAGGTGACTTCGTCGACCTCGGTGAAGGTGGTGGTCTGCGGCGCCTCGGTCGGCGGCCGCGTCCAGCAGACGCGCGGCGTCAGCTGCAGCGCGCCGAACTGCACGGTCTCGTCGATCGCGACCTCGAAGGAGATGATCCGCCCGGTGATCTTGTCGAGCCCGGCGAAGACGGCGACCGGATTGCGGACACGGTCGGCCTTGGCAGGCGCGGCCAGCGCGAGCGCGGCGCCGGACAGGGCGGCAAAGGCGATTACTCTGCGGAGCGAGGGCATGCTGGCTAGCGATTCTCTTGCAGCGCGGCGCGACCGCGACGGCGCGGAAGTAGCACGGCAATCGCAGCGGAAAAAGGGCGGAAGCCACGGAGGCGCCTGCGGCCGACGCGGCTCAACAATGCTCTTGCAAGCTATTCGCAACTGCGTATCTTGCGAATAGATCGCAATTGCAGATGGGACGGCAATGGACGCACGTGTGGACAGGCCGCAGCCCGGCTGGCGCAGCGAGCGGGGCGAAGCCTCCCTCTCCGATGTCCATCGCTCGATCGCCGTCCGTCCGACCGGCCCGGGCTGGCGGCGGGCGGCTGCGTTCGTCGGGCCGGGCTATCTCGTCGCCGTCGGCTATATGGATCCCGGCAACTGGGCGACCTCGCTCGCCGGCGGCTCGAAGTTCGGCTACACGCTGCTGGTCGTCGCGCTCGTCTCCAACATCATGGCGATCGTGCTGCAATCGCTGTGCGCGCGCCTTGCCATCGCCTCGGGCCGCGATCTGGCGCAGGCCTGCCGCGACGCCTTCCCGCGGCCGGTCGCCTATGGCCTGTGGCTCCTGGCCGAAATCGCGATCATCGCCACCGATATCGCCGAGGTGATCGGCACGGCGATCGGGCTCAACCTGATCTTCGGCATCCCGCTCGAGCTCGGGGTCATCATCACCGCGCTCGACGTTTTCCTGATCCTCTATCTGCAAAGGCTCGGCTTCCGCTGGGTCGAGGCTCTGGTCATCACGCTGCTCGGCGTCATCGCCATCTGCTTTGCGATCCAGATCGCGCTTGCCGATCCCGATTGGGGGCAGGTCGTCCGCGGCTTTGCGCCGACGACCGAGATCGTCAGCAACCCGGAAATGCTCTACCTCGCGCTCGGCATCCTCGGCGCGACGGTGATGCCGCATAATCTCTACCTGCATTCGGGCATCGTGCAGACCCGCGCCTATGGCGAGAGCCTGCCGGAGAAGCGCCAGGCGCTGAAATACGCGACGATCGATTCGACCGTGGCGCTGATGTTCGCGCTCACCGTCAACGCCTCGATCCTGATCCTCGCGGCCGCGACCTTCCACAAGACCGGGCAGACCGGGGTCGCCGAGCTCGGCGACGCCCACAAGCTGCTCGGCCCGCTGCTCGGGCTGGCGATCGCCCCGACCCTGTTCGGCATCGCGCTTTTGTGCTGCGGCATCAACTCGACGGTGACGGCGACGCTCGCCGGCCAGATCGTGATGGAAGGTTTCCTCAAGATCAGGCTGGCGCCCTGGCTGCGCCGGCTGATCACCCGCGGCATCGCCATCATCCCGGCGGCGGCGGTGACGATCTGGTATGGCGACAGCGGCACTGCGCGCCTCCTGATCCTGACCCAGGTGGTGCTGAGCCTGCAGCTCTCCTTCGCCGTCTTCCCGCTGGTGATGTTCACCGCCAGCAAGGCGAAGATGGGCGAGCTCGTCGCGCCGCGCTGGCTGATCGCCTTCGCCGTGCTGATCGCGGTGGTGATCGCGGCGCTGAACGTCAAGCTGCTGGTCGATTTCGCCAGCGGGGCGTCGTAACGCCAGCCAACGATCGGTTGGTGTCATCCCGGACAAGCCGCGCATGCGGCGCCGATCCGGGATCCATGCCTGAACCTTTATCGGTAAGGCTCAGGCATGGATCCCGGGTCTCCCTGCGGTCGCCCGGGATGACCCGCGTAGAGTGGATTTGGTTAGCTCGAAGTGTGGGGCGCGCTTGCGCCTAGCGGCCCGGAGTCCAGGCCTGGTAGTCGCCGGTCGCGGCCGGGGTCTCGTTGTCGCCGAGCGTCGAGCCCTTCGGGCGGTAGGCCAGCGCCGTGCCGGTATGGTTGGGCTGATGCGGCTGCTCCCACTCGCGGGCCGCATACTTCTCCTCGGAGGGCGCGATGTCGACGGTGTGGTGCAGCCAGCCGTTCCAGCCGGACGGGATCGTCGAAGCCTCGACCGGGCCGCTATAGACGACCCAGCGGCGCTGGATGCCGAGCGCCTTGTCCTTGGCGCCGCCCTTAGTGCGGTAATAGACGTTGCCGAACTGGTCCTCGCCGACCTTTTCGCCGAAGCGCCAGGTGTGGAAGCGGGTGCCCATGGTCTGGCCGTTCCACCAGGTGAAGATCTGCAGCAGGGTCTGGTTCATCGCGTGTCCGGGGGCGCTCGGGCTCGCGCGACTTATGGAGGCGCGGGACCGGGCTGTCCAGTGCGGCGGCTCGGCACAGCTGCGGGCTCAGGGAGCCGCGGCGCGGCCCTGCGCTTCCGGCGCCTTCTCAGCGCAGCAGCGAACGGGCGGTCGGTACGAGGCGCGCGAGTTCCGGCGGGCGCGCGGCCTGCACCGCGCGATGCGTCTCCGGAAAGGTGCCGAGCGCTGCTTCGAGCGCCGCCGCGCCGCCGGGCTCGCCTGGCCGGGCAAGGGTGACCGCGACGCATTCGCCCTCGCGCACGGGCAGGCGCGGGAAGCCATTCTCGCTGCGGTCGGTGATCAGGCTGGCGAGCACCTCGCCATTGGCGGCACGAGCCGCACCCATCACTGCGGCGGCGACGGAGGCGGCATCCTCGTCCGGCGTATCCGGCTGCAAATGGTGGAGGGCGAGCAGGAAGACACTGCCGCTGCCGGTGTCGGTCGTCCCGGCCGGCGGGCGCGCCAGCCAGTCCGCTCTGAAAGCCGCCTCGCTTGTCGCGGGCTTCAGCATCAGGACATCGTCCCAGGCGAGCATGGTCTCGTTCGCCGCCGGGCCGTGCTGGGCCCAGACCGGGCCGCCATAGAAGGCGGGCAGGGCGCGGCTGCGGCTCTGCTGATCGGCGAAGCCGCGGAACCAGACGAACTGGTCGGGCGCCGCCGGATCGCGGAACTGGCAGAGCACGCTCATCCCGACGGCTTCCTGGCTCTCGACCAGATGCGTGTCGAACACCGAGATCAGCCTCTCGCGCGCGCCCGGGTTCAGGGTGTAGCGGCGGAGCTCGAAGACGCTGTCGGCGTCGCGAAGGGCGTCAGTCATGGCTTGCAGGATCCACACATTGCGTCGCAAGCTCGACTAGGCCCGCCGGGCGACCAAATCCGTCAGCAGCCTGCCGCTGCGGCCGGCCTCACGATTCGGCCATGATTCGAACGCGCTGCCCCGGCTGCGCCGATCGCCCCTGGAGGCGCCAAGCGCGCGCGGATTCAAGGACTTGCGGAGGCGGCCGCAGATGACGCTTCCGCTCGTGGCCGGTTTCCAGCGAAATTAACCTTGCACCAACCATGATGGGGTGGATTTTAGTGGTTCCGCCCCGGCCCCCGGCGATGCATGCTCGGTCGGCAGCGTCGATTCCCCATGCGATTCCCATGGCTTAGCCGGCGCCTTGAAACTTATCCCCATAACTCACATCTATCTACCACATGTCGTGTCCACAGTCTTTGTGGCGCACTAATCCTTGACGTGGCGGTCCATTCGGGACTAAATTTTGACGGTCGCGTGACGGCTGGCGGAGACGCCTTCGATCCCCGCGAATGAGTTCCCAGACGGGTCGAAGCGATCACCGCGGCGCGCCAATATCGGCGACGGCGAACGGCGACGTGCGGCCTGGCTGGCCGCTACCGAGTTTCGACGGCGGGGCCACACCGCCACGGGATCCAGGGGCATCAAACCGAGTTGGGCTGACATCAGGAGCCGGTGAGCAACCGGCCGCGCGAGGCTTTCAGGGCCCGCGGCATGCATTGGGGATGAACCACATGCGCATCGAGCGCCGCCATACCGCCGCCGGCCAGTCGCCTTATCAGGCGATTCCGTTCCGTTCGACCGTCAGCGAGATTCGCAATCCCGACGGCTCGATCGTGTTCCGGCTCGAGGGCATCGAGGTGCCCGAGACCTGGTCGCAGGTGGCGAGCGACGTGCTCGCGCAGAAGTATTTCCGCAAGGCCGGCGTCCCGGCGGCGCTGAAGAAGGTGGAGGAGAACGACGTTCCCTCCTTCCTCTGGCGTTCGGTTCCGGACGAGGCGGCGCTCGCCGCGCTGCCGGAAGACCAGCGCTACGGCTCCGAGATCTCCTCCAAGCAGGTTTTTGACCGGCTCGCCGGCTGCTGGACCTATTGGGGCTGGAAGGGTGGCTATTTCTCCTCCGAGGAGGACGCCGCTGCCTTCCATGACGAGCTGCGCTTCATGCTCGCCTCGCAGATGGTCGCGCCGAACTCGCCGCAATGGTTCAACACCGGCCTGCACTGGGCCTATGGCATCGACGGGCCGAGCCAGGGCCATTTCTACGTCGACTTCAAGACCGGCAAGCTGGTGAAGTCGAAGTCGAGCTATGAGCATCCGCAGCCGCATGCCTGCTTCATCCAGGGCGTGCAGGACGACCTCGTCAACGAGGGCGGCATCATGGACCTGTGGGTGCGCGAGGCGCGCCTGTTCAAATACGGCTCCGGCACCGGCTCGAACTTCTCGATGCTGCGCGGCGAGGGCGAGAAGCTCGCCGGCGGCGGCCGCTCTTCCGGCCTGATGTCCTTCCTCAAGATCGGCGACCGTGCGGCCGGCGCCATCAAGTCGGGCGGCACGACGCGCCGCGCCGCCAAGATGGTCGTGGTCGACGTCGATCACCCCGATATCGAGACCTATATCGACTGGAAGGTGAAGGAGGAGCAGAAGGTCGCGGCGCTCGTCGCCGGCTCCAAGATCGTCCAGAAGGCGATGAAGGCCGTGATGAAGGCCTGCGTCAATTGCGAGGCCGCCGACGACGCCTGCTTCGATCCCGAGAAGAACCCGGCGCTGAAGCGCGAGATCAAGCTCGCCCGCAAGGCGATGGTGCCGGACAACTACATCAAGCGCGTCATCCAGTTCGCCCGGCAGGGCTATACCGACATCCAGTTCGACACCTACGACACCGACTGGGATTCGGAAGCCTATCTCACCGTCTCCGGCCAGAACTCGAACAACTCGGTCTCGCTGACCGACGACTTCCTGCGCGCCGTCGAATCCGATGCCGACTGGAGCCTCATTGCCCGCACCACCGGCAAGGTGACGAAGACGCTGAAGGCCCGCGACCTCTGGGAGAAGATCGGCTACGCCGCCTGGGCCAGCGCCGATCCCGGCCTGCACTTCAACACGACGATGAACGACTGGCACACCTGCCCGGCCTCGGGACGCATCCGCGCCTCGAACCCGTGCTCGGAGTACATGTTCCTCGACGACACCGCCTGCAATCTCGCCTCGGCCAACCTGCTGCAGTTCTACGACCGGCAGGCCAAGGCCTTCGATGTCGAGGGCTATGAGCATCTCTGCCGGCTCTGGACCGTCGTGCTCGAGATCTCGGTGACGATGGCGCAGTTCCCGAGCCGCGAGATCGCCGAGCTCTCCTATGAGTACCGCACGCTCGGCCTCGGCTACGCCAATATAGGCGGCCTCTTGATGACCATGGGCCTCGGCTATGATTCAGACGAGGGCAGGGCGCTGGCCGGCGCGCTGACCGCGGTCATGACCGGCGTCTCCTATGCGACCTCGGCGGAGATGGCGGGCGAACTCGGCCCGTTCCCGGGCTACAAGAAGAACGCCAGCCACATGCTGCGCGTCATCCGCAACCACCGCACCGCCGCCCATGGCCAGGCTGACGGCTATGAGGGCCTGCAGGTCACGCCGGTGCCGCTCGACCATGGCACGCTCGCCCGCCTTGGCGGTTCCAGCATCACGCTCTCCGAGCGGGCTCGCATCGTCTGGGACGAGGCTCTGTCGCTCGGCAAGATGTATGGCTACCGCAACGCCCAGTCGACGGTGATCGCGCCGACCGGCACGATCGGCCTCGTCATGGACTGCGACACCACCGGCATCGAGCCCGACTTCGCCCTGGTGAAGTTCAAGAAGCTCGCCGGCGGCGGCTACTTCAAGATCATCAACGGCGCGGTGCCCGATGCGCTGCGGGCGCTCGGCTATCGCGAGAGCGAGCTCGCCGAGATCGAGGCCTATGCCGTCGGCCACGGCACGCTGGCGCAGGCCCCTGGCGTCAACCATGGCTCGCTTCGGGCCAAGGGCTTCCCGCAGGACAAGATCGACGCGATCGAGAAGGACCTGAAGGCGGCGTTCGACATCAAGTTCGTCTTCAACAAGTGGACGCTGGGCGAGGATTTCCTCACCGGCACGCTGAAGGTCCCGGCCGAGAAGCTCGCCGACATGTCGTTCGAGCTCCTGCCCTTCCTCGGCTTCAGCAAGGCCGAGATCGAGGCCGCCAATGTCCATGTCTGCGGGGCGATGACGCTGGAAGGCGCGCCGCACCTGAAGAAGGAACACTACAACGTCTTCGATTGCGCCAATCCGTGCGGGCGCATCGGCAAGCGCTATCTCTCGGTCGACAGCCACATCCGGATGATGGCGGCGGCGCAGCCCTTCATCTCGGGCGCGATCTCCAAGACCATCAACATGCCGAACGACGCCACCGTCGAGGACTGCAAGAGCGCCTATCTGCTCTCCTGGAAGCTGGCGCTGAAGGCCAACGCCCTCTACCGCGACGGCTCGAAGCTGTCGCAGCCGCTGAACTCGGCCCTGATCGCCGATGAGGACGACGACGCCGAGGACGCGACCGAGGCGCTCTACCAGCAGCCGATGGCGGCGCGTGCCACGCAGATCGCCGAGAAGATCGTCGAGCGCATCGTCGAGCGGGTCGAGCGGGTGCGCGACCGCGAGAAGATGCCGTCGCGTCGCACCGGCTACATCCAGAAGGCGGTGGTCGGCGGCCACAAGGTCTATGTCCACACCGGCGAGTATTCCGACGGGCGCCTCGGCGAGATCTTCATCGACATGCACAAGGAGGGCGCGGCCTTCCGGGCGATGATGAACAATTTTGCCATCGCGGTCTCGCTCGGCCTGCAATACGGCGTGCCGCTCGAGGAATATGTCGAGGCCTTCACCTTCACCCGGTTCGAGCCCTCGGGCTTCGTCCAGGGCAACCAGTCGATCAAGAACGCGACCTCGATCCTCGACTATGTCTTCCGCGAGCTCGCCATCTCCTATCTCGGCCGGCACGACCTCGCCCATGTCGACCCCAGCGAGATCGGCCATGACGTGATGGGCAGCGGCGTCGAGCAGGGCAAGGCGCCGGAAGCGTCCGGGCCGATCACCTCGACCCCGCTGGCCTCGTCGGGTTTCCGCCGCGGCAAGCCGATCAACCTGCTCGCCATCCAGGGCGGCGGCACGGCGGCGAACGACGCGGTCGCCCGCGGCGGCGCCAGCCTGACCGGCATCTCGACCCTCGGCGCCACCGCGCTGAAGGAGGAGCCGGAAGCCTATGGCGAGGCGGAGATGGCCAAGCTCGGCTTCGCCGCGCCCGCCGCCCAGCCGAGCGCCTCCGAGCGCCGGGCCGAGGCGATCATGAAGGGCTATGTCGGGGATTCGTGCGGCGAGTGCGGGAATTTCACGCTGGTGCGGAACGGTACCTGCTTGAAGTGCAACACCTGCGGCTCGACGACTGGGTGTTCGTGAGGTCCGGTTTCAGCTGAAAGTGTCGGCGCTCCGGAAGTTTGGTCAGTGTGAGTGGAACCAAGGTTTGCCTTTTTGACGCATCTGCGCGCCGCAAATGACGCATCAACCTGCCGCAGTCGTAATGGCCTCGAGAAACGGCCTCAAGACAGGCGCACACAAAAAAGCCCGGCTTCGGCCGGGCTTTTTAATTCAGTATGCCCGGACTGGTTGCCGGGAAGCGTGCAATGCGAGGGTGGTCCCCTCAGGCGGGTTACCGCGAAGGTACGAACCGCATGGCAAGCGGGCCTTTGCTCCTATGCCGAGCCTGCCACTACAGCGCCAACTGCTGACGTTGATCAGCCGCCGGGAAGTGGACGCTTCTCGACCAACGGATAGACAAGCTCGACTAACTCCGGCTTGGCCAGCGCTTCCTATCGCCCCTCAATCCGAAGCTGCGCATCGAGATCCTCGGAGAGGCCGTGGCGGTCATAGGATTTGGCGAGCTCGTGGACAGTAGCAGCCAGTTGCGGATGCGTTGCCTCAAGCGCAAGCGCATTAGAACGAAAATAGCTGGCAAGCTCCCGCTCCTGGTCGCCGCCTTCATACGCGCCCCGTGAGGATATGCCTCGCTTGTTGATGCTGCCGGTGTAGAAGCCGCGCAGCATGTCCTCCGACCCAAAGCCTTCGAGCAGCGATCGCGCACTCTCCCCGGGCCAGATCCCGTCCGCACCTTGGGGCGCATGAGCAAGAACTTCACCGAGCGTGATATCGCAGACCGTTAGCCGATCCTGCTCCGTTGCCGCGCGCCGAGCCTCCTCCACGAAGCTGGTCGCCTGATCGGCATCGATGGTTCCATCCGAACGAGTGCCCGGCTGCCGCCGACAGGCATGCAGAATATGCCAGGCGTTCTCTGCGGCGCCCTTCTGCGCCTCGTCGACCTCGCGAGGCGGCCCGTTGCGAGGCTTATAGACGATGCAGAGCAGTTCGACGAAGATCTCAGGCTTCGCCATCAGGACGCGATAAAGGGTCTTGGCGTGATGCTCGCCTTGGAAGCCAAACGCTCTGATAAGCGCGAATTCGAGCTGCACGAGGCGCGGTTCTCCGATGGTTCCGGCCTCTTCGATGAAGTCGATCGCATGCTGGAACACATAGCTTTGCGGCATTTGGCCTTGATTGAGCTCATGACCTTTCAGCACGCCTTCGAGCATTTTCATGATGAGCTCGGGATCATAGGCTGAGAATTTTGTGTGGCATGCATTCAGCGCCGACACTGGCCGCCCGTGCTCCACCAGCTTGCGCAGCGCGCGCTCCATGTCAGCCGGATCGTCGAGCCACAGGTTGCTCGTGCAGTTCGACCAATAGTGCTCGGTCTGCCCGATCACTTGCGCGCGACGCCAGATCGCAGGATCGTGCGGGCACAGCACGAGCAGCCGGGCGAGCCAGTCGGCCGACCGGTCATTGGCTGGCGCCGCGGCGAAGATCGTATCGAGTGCCGCCTCGCGCTGGTCGGCCGGCGTGCAACAGATAATGGCAGCAGCCAGCGTGGTGCCCGCCTCGCCGCGATTAAGGTTTCCGGCCTGCTCAACGATCCAACGATACAGCCCGTCACCCGGCACGCCGATATGAGGAAGATGACACCCGATAGTCCAAGCATCGCCGCACACCTCAGCAAGCTCGAGGATGCCTGGCCAGCCGTTCGTTTCGAAAATGTCTTTCAGCGCGGCGCGGGCAGCAATCGTACCTTGCCGCTCACCGGTATCATTCGCCTCGCCGCGTGAGCGGACCGGAAGTTCGACCCAGCCATTCTTGAAGAGCCAGGCATTCCTGACGATGTGATCGGCCGGCTCGAGCGCGACGTAAGCGGCTTCCAGTGGGTCGAGCAAAGCGCTGAGCGCTTCTTCGCCAAGCTCATCATAGTTCCGGTGCCAGTGGAGCTTGCGACGCAGTGCCGCCCGCAGTGCTTCCTTGTCCGCATCGCTCAGCGTGGCGCACTCGGACAGTAATTCGATAACGTGATGCTGCCGAGGAGCATCGAGGATCGCATATTTCGGAATCAGTTGTGCGATCCTCAAGGCATGTCCGCGCGACATCTCAATCTGGCGATCGATCGCGGCGACGCGCATCGTGTGGCGCTCGAGACCGGTCGCGCCATAGCCTGCTCCGGCATCGTCGTCGCGCCATTTGGGCCGTGCGGTATGGCTGGTGAAGTCAGGTCCTGAACCGGTCAGACCGTCGAGCAGCGTAAAGGCTGCGTCGGGCGCCTGCTGAATGAGATAGTCGATCGCGCCGATGCGCTCTTCGACGGTGGCCGCGGTCTGCGGAAACCAGGACCGATATAGGCTCAGGAGCGAGCTCTTGGGATTGTTCGCCCAATTGCCCTGGATCTCAACAGCGCAGAGTTTGGCGAGGATCAGTGAGACCCGCCGCAGCCGATTGGGAGCCCAGGCTAGCGTTTCCAGTGCCCATAGCATACCGGCGTGCCAGCACCGGCTGCCGAAGCCCGATCCCGCCGCTTCTAGAAAAACGGCACGTGCTCCGCCGGTGGCTTGGGCGATACCGGCTTCGACGGCAGTTAGAAACTCGTGTGGGCTGGCCTCGGCCAGCGCCGGGAGCTGACTGGCAAGCGACAGCCAACGAACACGGTCACCGCCGCGCAACAGCGAACGGATAAGCTGATCGACGCGCCCTTGAATATTGTTCGCGGCAAGCGCCGGGACATCTATCCCGCGTACGGCCAATTTAATCAGGGTATCGCACAGCGAGTCTAGGAGCAGCCCGCTGATCGGCCGTACCTTGCCATGGATTGCGGCGGCGTAACGTTCTTCATCCGCCAGTTCGAGCTGTGGGTCCGGCGCCGCGAGAACGGCTTCCAGTTCGCCAAAATAGCGTTGGAGCTGCGCTGGTGTGATCCGCTCCCCGAAAATCGCGAGCAGTTCGAGCGCCGACTTCGCCTTCCACACCGTGCCGATATGTAGCAACG
>JAKFDB010000012.1:0-103335 GCA_036676315.1 Bradyrhizobiaceae bacterium | reverse complement strand
ACCTTCTGGGGCGTGATCTGCGGCTTCACCAGCATGGTCGCCCATGCCGGCGGGCCGCCCTTCCAGATCTATCTGATGCCGCAGCGCCTGCCGCCTGCCGTCTTCGTCGGCACCGGCGCGCTGTTCTTCGCGCTGATGAACTGGATCAAGGTCGTCCCCTATTTCTTCCTCGGCCAGTTCACGGCGCAGAACCTCACCGCCTCGGCCGTGCTCTTTCCGGTTGCGATCGCCTCGACGCTCGCCGGCGTCTGGCTGGTGCGGCGCGTGCCGGCGGAGCGCTTCTACACGCTGATCTACTGGCTCTTGATCGGCGTGGGGCTGAAGCTGGTCTATGAGGGCGTGCGGCCGCTTCTGGGCTGAGCGGACGCTTTCCTGCCGTACCGATGGACATTGCGCCGCATCGGCAAAAGGGATGGATTACAAGGCTGTGCCTCGGCGGCTAAAGCTGCGGCGACATTTCGGCAGAAGAGCGCCCCCGATGACCGTTTCGCCCTACGATACCGATCTCGACCGCAACCCCGCGAACTTCCAGCCGCTCTCGCCGCTGCCCTTCCTCGAACGGGCGGCGAGCGTCTTTCCGCAGCATGTCGCCGTGATCCACGGCCCGCTCCGGCGCAATTATGCCGAGCTCTATGCCCGCACCCGCCGGCTCGCCTCGGCACTGGCCAGGCACGGCATCGGCAAGAACGACACGGTCGCGGCGATGCTGCCGAACACGCCGGCCATGCTCGAATGCCATTACGGCGTGCCGATGTGCGGCGCGGTGCTGAACACGCTGAACACCAGGCTCGACGCGGCGATCATCGCCTTCTCGCTCGACCATGGCGGCGCCAAGGTGCTGATCGCCGACCGGGAATTCTCGAAGACGGTCAAGGAGGCGCTGGCGCTCTGCGAGGTCAAGCCGCTGGTGATCGACTATGACGACCCGGTCTATGACGGGCCCGGCGAGCGCCTCGGCAGCGTCGAATACGAGGACTTCCTGAAGCAGGGCGACCCCGATTTCGACTGGCTGATGCCGACAGATGAATGGGACGCGATCGCGCTGAATTACACCTCCGGCACCACCGGCGATCCCAAGGGCGTGGTCTACCACCATCGCGGCGCCAACCTCTTGGCGACCTCGAACGTGCTGACCGGCGGCATGGGCCGGCACCCGGTCTATCTCTGGACCCTGCCGATGTTCCACTGCAATGGCTGGTGCTTCCCCTGGACGATCTCGCTGCTCGCCGGAACCCATGTCTGCCTGCGCCAGGTCCGGGCCAAGGCGATGTATGACGCCCTCGCCGACCATGGCGTCACCCATATGTGCGGCGCCCCGATCGTGATGTCGGCGCTGCTCAACGCCCCGGCCGAGGAGCGCCGCAGCTTCGAGCAGAAGGTCAACTTCTTCACCGCCGCCGCGCCGCCGCCCGAGGCCGTGCTTGCCGGCATGGCGCAGGCCGGCTTCGCGGTCGTCCATCTCTACGGGCTGACCGAGGTCTACGGCCCCGCCGTCGTCAACGAATGGAACGGCGGTTGGGACGCCCTGCCCGGCCCCGAGCAGGCCGCGCTCAAGGCGCGCCAGGGCGTGCGCTACCCGGCGCTGGAAGGGCTCGACGTGCTCGATCCCGAGACCATGCAGGCAGTGCCGCGCGACGGCGCGACACTGGGCGAGGTGATGTTCCGCGGCAATGTCGTGATGAAGGGCTATCTCAAGAACCCGAAATCGACCAAGGCCGCCTTCGAGGGCGGCTGGTTCCATTCCGGCGACCTCGGCGTGATCCACCCGGACGGCTACATCCAGCTCAAGGACCGCTCCAAGGACATCATCATCTCCGGCGGCGAGAACATCTCCTCGATCGAGGTCGAGGACGCTCTCTACAAGCATCCGGCGGTACAGACAGCCGCCGTGGTGGCCAGGCCCGACGAGAAATGGGGCGAGACGCCCTGCGCCTTCGTCGAGCTCAAGCCCGGCAAAGCCGCAACGCAGGACGAAATCATCGCCTGGTGCAAGACCCTGCTCGCCTCGTTCAAATGCCCGCGCACGGTCATCTTCACCGAAGTGCCGAAGACCTCGACCGGCAAGATCCAGAAATTCAAGCTGCGCGAGATGGCGCGGGCGCTGTGAGGCGATATCGCCGGCGGAGCCTCGGCGCGAAACCCGGCGTCCCTCTCGGTCCTGCTTTCGCCGGCCGCAGCGTCAAGGGGCGATAGCCCGGCAAGCCCAGGCGACGCTCACAAAGGACCTCGGGCCGTCGGGCCGGCCCGCCTCATAGGCGTCGCGCATGGCGGCGTCGGTACGCTCCCGCTCCGCGGCGTCGAGCATGGCCACATATTTGCCGAGCGGTCCTTCGCCCGCGGCGATCGGCGCCCAGTAGTCGTCGAAGTTCTGGTAATCCATGCGGATCATGAGCTCGGTTTCCGTGACATCCACGAGCCCCTGCTCGACAAAGGTCCGCTTCATTTCGCCCGGCTGCATCATCGGCTGAAAGCAGTAGCGACTGCGAAGCTGGCGTCCGGCTTCACCGAGTCCCGCGACCGTGTCGACCATCATGCGCATGCCCGGCATGCCGCCGAAATGGTCCCATACGGCCGCGGCGACCACGCCGCCGGACCGCACGACACGGCGCATCTCAGCCACGGCCTTGCCGGCCTCGGGCACGAAGTGAAGCACGAGCAGCGCTAATGCGCGGTCGAAGGCGCCGTCCTCGAAGGGCAAGGCGCAGGCATCCGCCTGCCGGATCCTGATGCGCGGATCGGCATTCCGCCGGATCGCCTCCTCGACGAAGATCGGCGAATAATCGATCGCGTCGATTGCGCCGAGTGCGGCGTTCCGGCCGAGCGTGAAGGTCAGGCTGCCGGTGCCGCAGCCGACATCGAGAACTTTCTCGCCATCGGCGAGGCCGGCGAAGTCGATGAACTGGAGAGCCAGTTTCCGGCTCCAGCGGCCCATGAGCTGTTCATAACCGGCCGCATCGTGGATATTGAAGCTCGAGGTCATCGAGGCCTCCATACGCCCGGCTGCATGCTGAGCCGCGATATGGTGCTTGCCAAGCTGAAAAGCGAAAGAAATTTTGAGAACACTGGCTGGTGCAGGACCCTGCTCGCCTCGTTCAAATGCCCGCGCACGGTCATCTTCACCGAAGTCCCGAAGACCTCGACCGGCAAGACCCAGAAATTCAAGCTGCGCGAGATGGCGCGGGCGCTGTAGCGCCCCGCCGCAGGACGCCGAGAGGGTGCCGAAGCACTCACCACTTCACGCCCAGAGGCGCTACCCCCTCACGAGAAGGGAACAGCGGCAGGACCTCTTCGGCGAGTTCCTGAATGATCTCCGCAGCCGGGCGCTCGGCGAACTGCATGCCAAGCGCCGCGTGATTGACGCCGGCGTCCCGCCACTCGCCGAGCAGGTCGATCAAGCCGTTGCGCCCGGTCCTCAGGACAAAGCCCCCCTGCATCGGTGTTCTCGGGAAAAGCGGGTCGTCGACGAGGTCGAGCCATTCATTCGTCACATGCGGCCGGAAGCCACCGTCCGGGATGAGGTCGCGCCAAGCCCTGATCTTCTGGGCGAGCTGGCGCGGGCCTTCCGGCGTGTGCGTCGCATGCGGATAGGTCAACCAGCCATCGGCATGCTCGGCCACCCATGACAGCGCCTGCCGACTTGAGCCGGTGACGAGGAGCGGAATGCCGCCGAAGGCCGCCTTGGGCAGGAAATCGACACCGCTCATTCGCCCCAACGACGAGTCGATGGAAGGCTGGCCGGGGCCGACCAGCTTCCGGAAATACGTCACCGCCTCGGCGAAGCGTTCCCCGCGCGCCTCGATGTCGATGCCATAGGCCGGGAATTCCACGGGTCGATCGCCCGAGGCGACACCGAGGACCAGACGCCCACCTGACAGATGATCGATGGTCGTCGCCATCTTGGCGAGATCGATCGGATGGCGCAGCGAGAAGATCGCGCTTCCGGTCGCCAGGGCTGCACGCTCCGTTCGCGCGGCGAGATAGGCCAGATAGGTGAACGGATCGAGGACCTGGCCGGCATCTCCGAAGCCGGGATCGAACAGCGGCACGTCGCGCACCCAGACGGCTGCGAAACCACGCCGGTCGATGTCGGAGACGAGCTCGGCCTGCCCCTCGAGAACGCGCATGTCGCCCTGGAAGAAGCGCAGTGGCAGGAAGATTCCGAGCGTGAGTTGGCCCGGCGCGAACATCCGGCGATAGCCGGGATGCCTGGCAAATGCCTCAGAGGACGCGCCACTATGGCTTTGCCCGGAGGAAACGGGCCTCGTCGCGATGTTCATGGGATTGACCTCTTCGAAAGGGCTCACGGGCCTGTTGCCGGGGCGGGAAGCGCAATGCCGCGCTGAACCGCCGGGCGGTCGGCGACACGCTCATGCCAGCGCAAGAGATTCCGGTGATGGGCGAAGCTGAAGCCGCAGATTGCCGCGATATGGGTCCAGCCGAAGGTCGCGATGTCGGCGATTGAATACTCGTCGCCCGCGAGCCAGGAGACATCGGTCAGCCGCGCGTCGAGCGTCGAAAAGGCCTCCTCCGTCAAACGCCTGTAGCGTTCAATGGCCGCCGGCAGCTTCTCCTCAGCGAACATCTCGAAATGGACGCGCTGGCCGAGCAGCGGCCCCATGCTCGCGGCATGGAACTGCAGCCACTTGACCGCCTCCCAGCGTGCCTTCGTCCCTTGCGGCAGCAATCGGCCGGTCTTGTCGGCGAGATAGAGCAGGATGGCTGCGGATTCGAACAATGTGACCCCGGTGTCGGCATCGCTGATGACCGGGATGCGTCCATGCGGGTTGAGCGCCAGGAATTCGGGCTGGCGATGCGCACCATCATCGATTTTCACATGGTGGAGGCGATAGGGCAGCGCCAGTTCTTCAAGCGCGATCGTCGCCTTGAAGCCGTTCGGCGAAGAGTCCGTATAGAGGTCGATCATCTCGTGCTTCCTGCCGGCAGCTCCGTGGCGCCGGCTCCATCGGATTTGGGGTGAAGGCGAGAGAATCCAGCCCGGCCGGAACGATCGGTCGACCTCGCCACCAGAAGCGAGGCCTGCTAAATCCCTTCCAACACCCTCGTCTGGATAGATATCGAAGCAAGAGTGGATATTGAAACGACGATATCTGCGCTTAGAATTTAGAGAAACTACACTATGAACCCCGTCTTCCCACTCCTTGCGCTGCGCGCTTTCGCCGAGACCGGCCGTCATGGCAGCGTCAAGCGCGCAGCCGACGCGATGGGCGTCACATCCGGCGCGGTCAGCCAGCAGATCCGGCAACTGGAGGAGAGGGTCGGCGTCACGCTGTTCACGCGCACGCGCTATGGCGTGCAGCTGACGGAGGCTGCCGCGAAGGTCCACCCGGGCCTGTTGCGGGCGTTCGAGCAGATCGGAAGCAGCCTGGACGCTCTGGAGGCGGTCAGCGCCCGCCAGACCCTCACAGTCAGCACGGTTCCTTCGTTCGCAGCCTCCTGGCTGGTGCCGCGTCTTGGCCGCTTCAACCGCGAGCACCCCGGCATCGAAATTCGTGTCGAGGCGACGCCCGGCCTTGTCGACCACCGCCGGGACCGGGTCGACATTGCGATCCGCCACGGGCTTGGCAGCTATCCCGGCCTGGTCTCGGAACATCTGATGGCGCCGGTCTTCCTGCCGGTCGCAAGCCCGGGCCTGCTGGCGCAAGGGCCACCGATCCACGAACCCGCCGACTGCCTCGGCTATCCGCTGCTCCAGGATTCCGATCGGGCCGATTGGCCGCTCTGGTTCAAGGCGCTCGGCGTGGCGGACGACGCACGCGCCGAGCGCGGCCCGTCCTTCGACGATGATTTCCTGCTGATCCGTGCGGCCGAGGCCGGCCAGGGCCTAGCGCTGGTTCGGGATATCTATGCGCGGCAGGAGATTGCCACGGGCCGCCTGGCTCTGGCGCTCGACCGGCCATGGCCGGCCGCCTTCGCCTATTATATCGTGACCCTGCCCGACGCGGCGGATCGCCCGCCGCTCGCTGCCTTCATCGACTGGCTGAAGCGCGAAGCGTCAGGCGACCGAGCGGACCCGCCGGCAGGGTCGCCGCCTGCTGCTTGACGCGCTCGGATGATGTCGCGGCTCATCGACGGTCGAGCTTGGCGAGATTGGCCTGCAGCAACGGAAGCCCGCGAGTATGAGCGGCCCACTCCTGCGTCACTGTCGCGGTCTTGCCGTTCCGCCCTGCGCCTTGGCCGCGTGGAAGCCGACGCGAATGGCCACGCGCAGCGGCCTTCATCGAGGTCCAGAAGACCTCGACTGGCCGCCAGCCTCCCAGATCGGCCCTCGTGCGCAGCTTGCGAAAGAGGGCCGATGTCTTGGCTTCAGGAGGCATCCCACTCCTCGAGCGGCAGTGGGTGGTCCTGTATGGTCATGATGTCGAGCGGCGACATAGTCTCTGTCGTTGCCGCCAGGAACGACCCGAATGGGGCCGACGCGTGTTGCGCGACAATCAGGATCACTGCGGCGGCGAACGCGCATGCTCCAATGAGGCGCATTGGCCTTGGCATTCTGGTCTCGGCCATCGAAGGCACTCCTCCACCTGAGATTTCAACGCTTGACCAAATGGGCTGGCCCGAGATCGGGAATGCTGGCGCGGAGCGCGAGCGCTTCTTCGCCGCGGCCCGCCTTGCGGGACGGGTCACGGGCGGAACAGCGTCTGTGTCACGCCATACGACTGATCTGCGGGCAGGAACCCGGCATCACCCTGGCCCTCAATCGACCCGCTGACCGTGATCTGCCTCACAGAGCGCTTTCAGCCAGGTCGGGATCGGAAAGTTGCGCTACGCGAGGCGGTCTGCAGGTCTCCGCATCATCGGAACCAATGATAACGACGACCGGGCGTTAGCTGAGTTGAGCGTGCGTGAGCTTCGCTATGCGGGCATCAAAAGGCGCACTCAGAGGCCGTGGACGGGCAGCTGCCGCAACTTAATTGGCGGCGTCGAGTTGTACAGCAATTGCAGAAGCTTGCTCTGCCGGGAATTGCGGAATTTGCTGCGCCGCTCTTGGCCACTTCCAGAAGTGGCGCCTTGGAAACCCGATGAGGCTCGCCAGCAACCAAGCAGGATCCGACATCCCCACAAAAAAACCGGCCCCTCTCGGAGCCGGTTGATCGCAGGTGATGCGAAATCGATGCGGGCCGCCGCGGCCCGCCCGGAATTCAATGCAGCGTCGGCGACGGCATGGTCTGCCGCACCCGCTCGATCTCATCCTTCAGCAGCAGCTTCTTTCGCTTGAGCTCGGCCACGCTGAGATCGTCCGACGAGGGGCTCGAGACCGCCTGGGCAATAGCTTCCTCGAGCTGGCGATGCTTGCGTTCAAGCTCGGCGAGATGGGTCTGCAGCGACATCTGGATCCTCCTGATGAGCGTTCTGGCAAGAGCAAGTCTGACACAGAGCCGGCTTCACGTCTGCGGGGCAGACGTGCGGCGCAGCATGAGTTTCTGTGATCCCTTCCGGGACCTTTCCCGAGGCCCGCGAATATGAGCGAGCCACTCCTGCGTCACCGTCGCGACACTCTTGCCGCGCCGCTCCGGCCTGCGCATAGTCGGCACCGATCGCGGCGATGTTGAGACGGCTTCATGGGATTCGAGTTGAGCGCCGAGGAGGTCGAGGGCCTCATGGTGGAGCTGGCGCGGCTGCGCGACGAGCATCGCGATCTCGACAGCGCCATCGACGCGCTGGAGCGGCTCGGCGCCATCAACCAGATCCAGGTCCAGCGCCTGAAGAAGCGCAAGCTCTATCTGCGCGATCGCATCGCTCATCTCGAGGACCAGCTCACCCCCGACATCATCGCCTGAGCCGGCGGGATTCCGCCGCACTTCCGATTCCGGCCTTGCTTGCAACGCGCCAGCCGGTCTAGATCGCGCCCTTCCCCTCCCCTCCGGGAAGCGAGCATTTCATGGCCGAGCCGACCCCTCCCGTCGCCATCATCATGGGCAGCCAGTCAGACTGGGCGACGATGCGCCATGCCGCCGAAACGCTGTCGGCACTCGGCATCGGCCATGAGGCGCTGATCGTCTCGGCCCACCGGACGCCGGAACGCCTGTTCGATTTCGCCAGGGGCGCCAAGGCCAAGGGCTACAGGATCGTCATCGCCGGCGCCGGCGGCGCCGCCCACCTGCCCGGCATGGCCGCCGCGCTGACGCCGCTGCCGGTCTTCGGCGTCCCGGTCGAATCCAAGGCGCTTTCGGGCCAGGACAGCCTGCTCTCGATCGTCCAGATGCCGGCCGGCATCCCGGTCGGCACGCTGGCCATCGGCAAGGCCGGCGCGGTCAATGCCGCGCTGCTCGCCGCCGCCGTGCTCGCCCTGAACGACACCGCCCTCGCGGAACGCCTCGACGCCTGGCGCCGGCGCCAGAGCGAGGCGGTCGCCCTGCATCCGGTGGACGGCCAATGACCCGGCCCGACCCCAGCGGCCTTGCCCCCGGCGCCGTGCTCGGCATCCTCGGCGGCGGCCAGCTCGCCCGCATGCTGGCGCTGGCGGCGGCCGATCTCGGCGTCCGCGCCCATATCTTCGCGCCCGAGCCCGACAGCCCGGCCTATGAGGTCGCGGCGCGCCACACCATCGGCGCCTATGAGGACGAGGCGGCGCTGGCGACCTTCGCCGACGCCGTCGACGTCGTGACCTACGAGTTCGAGAACGTGCCGGCGGCGACCGCCGCTTTCCTTGCCGCGCGCACGCCGCTGCATCCCGGCGCCCGCGCGCTCGCGGTGACGCAGGACCGGCTGAGCGAGAAGCGCTTCGTCTCCGAGCTCGGGCTTGCCGTCGCGCCCTTCCGCCAGGTCGATTCGCTGGCCGACCTCGAACAGGCGGTCGCTGCGCTCGGGCGCCCTTCCGTGCTGAAGACCCGTCGTTTCGGCTATGACGGCAAGGGCCAGGTCAAGATCACAGGCGGCACCGAGCTGGAACAGGCCTGGCAGGAGATCGGCCATTTCCCGGCGATCCTCGAAGGCTTCGTCAGCTTCGCCCGCGAGGTTTCGGTGGTTGCCGCGCGCGGCACGGATGGCAGCTTCGCCGCCTTCGACGTCTGCGAGAACGAGCACCGCGACCACATCCTGGCGCTGACGCGCGTACCGGCCCGCATCGGCGCCGCCGCGAGCGCCGCCGCGATCGACGCCGCACGGCGCATCGCCGAGGCGCTTGCCTATGTCGGCGTCTTCGCCGTCGAGTTCTTCGTCGTCGAGGCCGGTGGCAACGAGCAGGTCGTCGTCAACGAGATCGCCCCGCGCGTCCATAATTCCGGCCACTGGACCAGCGAAGGCGCGCAGACCTCGCAGTTCCACCAGCATGTCCGCGCCGTCTGCGGCTTTCCGCTCGGTGCGGCGACGCGGCACGGCCACGTCACCATGGAGAACCTGATCGGCGACCGGGTCCATGACTGGCGCGCCATCCTGGCCGAGCCGAACGCGCATCTGCACCTCTACGGCAAGCGCGAGGCGAGGCCCGGCCGCAAGATGGGCCATGTCACACGCGTCGTCCTCGAAGGCGATTGAGCAGAACCGCTGAAACTGCCGATAATCCCGGCGTTATCGCATGATTTCCGCCGCGCTGTGGCGTGGACAGGGTGCGAGAATTCTGATATCGGCACGGCCTTCGCGACGGGCTTTCGCTGAAGGACCGCCGCCCGCAATCCAGGCCAACCCAATAACTACGGACCAACGACGTGCAGATTCTCGTTCGGGACAATAATGTCGACCAGGCTCTTCGCGCGCTGAAGAAGAAGATGCAGCGCGAAGGCATCTTTCGCGAGATGAAACTCCGCGGGCATTATGAGAAGCCCTCCGAGAAGAAGGCACGCGAAAAGGCCGAAGCCGTCCGCCGCGCCCGCAAGCTGATCCGCAAGAAGCTTCAGCGCGAGGGCCTGCTGCCCGCGCCGGTGAAGCCGAAGCGCCCCTGAGAGCCGCGGTCATCGCCCGCTCCAAGGCACGATCGGCCGAATTCGACTCCATGATGCCCGACGCACGCCCGCTTTCGCGGGCGTCGTTGCTTTTTCGAGCATCATTAACCAAAAGTTGTCACGCTTGAGGCGTTTGATCGGAGACGAACGTTTCGCCGAGAGCTGGCGGTACGAAAAGGGGCAAGACCGAGAGCGATGAGACAGAGCATCTTCCGAGGCAGGAACTGGCTGACCGCGATGGGCCTCGCCGCCGCGCTCGCCGGCTGCGACACGGTCAGCATGAACTCCGGCGCCGGGATCGCCGAGCTGCAGACCGAGAACACGGAGACGGCCAGCGTCAACATCGGCTCGCTGACTGAAGTCATCAACCGCAACCCGAACGACCCGCAGGCCTACAACACCCGCGGGGCCGCCTATGCCCGCATCGGCCGCTACTCCGACGCGATCTCCGATTTCAGCAAGGCGACGCAGCTCGATCCGAATTTCGCCCCGGCCTTCACCAACCGGGCCCTCGCTTTGCGCCAGACCGGCCGCAACGACGGCGCCCTGCAGGACTTCAACCGCGCGACCACCGCCAACCCGAACTACGCCCCGGCCTATATCGGCCGCGCCAACCTTCTGCGCGCACAAGGCAACAGCCAGCAGGCGCTGGCCGATCTCAACAGCGCGATCCGGCTCAACCCGGAATCGGCGGAAGCCTTCCACGCCCGCGGGCTGGTCTACCAGAAGGAAGGTCAACACCAGCATGCCGTCACCGATTTCGACTCGGTGATCGATCGCAATCCCTACAACGCCCCGCCCTATATCGCCCGGGGCCAGAGCCTGAACGCGCTCGGGAAATACGATGCCGCGCTCGAGGACTTCACCGCAGCGTTGAACGTCGACAACCGCAATGCCGACGCCTGGGCCGGCCGCGGCTTCGCCTTCGAGAAGCTCGGCAAGAAGACCGAAGCGAACGAAGCCTATCAGCGCGCGCTCGGCCTCGACGGCAGCAACCAGATCGCCCGCGCCGGCCAAGGCCGCCTCGGTGGCGGCGGCATGTTCCGGATGTAGGAAGCAGTCCGGCCGCGAACCGCGGCCGGCACCTTTATCCCTCTCGATGGCGCGCTCGGCAGCGCTCCGCTCGGCTACGGTACCGCAGCAACCACGGTTTCGCTGCCCGTCACCGCGCCCGCCGCGATGTCGGCCAGGAAGCGCCTGACCTGCGGTACCGAGCCATGCGCCTGCAGGTTCTCGTGATTGCCCTCCGGAAAGCGGACGAAACGCTTCGGCGGGTTGGCCAGCGCAAACAGCGCTTCGCCCTGGCCGTAGGGAATGACGCCGTCGCGGACCCCGTGCAGGACCAGCAGCGGCGCCTTCAGCTTGGCGATCGTCCGATCAGAGCGGAACTGATCGTGCATCAGCAGCGCCACCGGGACATAAGGGTAGAGCTGCTGCGCGACGGCCGCAGTCGAGAGATAGGGCGCCTCCAGGACCACCGCCTTGAGCGGCTGCTCGGCGGCGAGCTTCAGCACCACGCCGGTGCCGAGCGATTCGCCATAGCCGACCAGGCGCTCCGCCCCGAAGCGGTCCACGGCGGCGGCGTAGGCAGCGCGCGCATCCTGCGCCAGCCCGTTCTCGGTCGGCGTCCCCGTCGAGCCGCCATAACCGCGATAGTTCACCGCGAACAGCCCGGTACCGTCCTGCGTCAGGGCCCGGAAGCGCGCCTGCCGGATCGGGCGGCCGAAATTTCCGGCATTGCCGTGGAAGAACAGCAGCACCGGCTTGCCCTCGCGCGGCGGCACCAGCCAGGCGACCAGCTTCTCGCCATCGGCCGCCGTCAGCGCGACCTCCTCGACACCCGGCAGATTGGCTGAAGCGATCTCGGCTCGGGCCGGATTGCGCGGATAGAGCAATTCGCGCTGCTTGACATAGAGCAGGCCCAGCATGGCGACATAGGCGCCTGCTAGCCCGATGACGACGATGGCCAGGAAGCGCCTCATCGCAGCCGCTTGACCATTTCGACGGCGTGCGGCTCGAAGCCGAAGCGCCGGTACAGCCTCTCCGCCCCGGCATTGCCAGCAAGCACGCCGACACCAAGCGCGGCGACACCCTGCTCGCGAGCATATCGCTCCGCCTCGTCCAGCAGGGCGGCCGCCACGCCGCGCCCGCGAAAGACCTCACCGACCACCAGCGTCGTGACATAGGCCTGGCGCCGCAGCTCGGCGCGCAGGAACGGCCCGCCCTCGGCGAGGACGCAGCAGACATAGCCGGCGACCTCGCCGTCGATCACGGCGACCAGCGCAACGCCGCCACGTTCGGCCATCTGCTTCTCGTCATCGGCGAGGCACGCCTCGGCGTCGCCGCGGCCGAGCGCGCGGTCGCCGGAGACGGTCTGCTCATGGCGGTTGAGCGCCCAGTGCAGTGCGATCACCGCCTCGCGGTCCTGCGTCTGGAAAGCACGGATCGGCAATTCGGACATGCGGTTTCCAATGAAAAGGGCCGGCATCGAGCCGGCCCTTTGCGACATCGCTATGACGGCCGGCGTATAGCTCAGTGGGCCATCGCCTTGACGATATCGTCGGTGACTTTCTTGGCGTCGCCGAACAGCATCATCGTGTTGGGCCTGAAGAACAGCTCGTTCTCGACGCCGGCATATCCGGCCGCCATGCCGCGCTTGATGAACAGCACTGTCTTGGCCTTCTCGACGTCGAGGATCGGCATGCCGTAGATCGGCGAGGCCTTGTCGGTCTTGGCGGCCGGGTTGGTGACGTCGTTGGCGCCGATGACGAAGGCGACGTCGGCCTGGCCGAATTCCGAGTTGATGTCCTCGAGCTCGAAAACCTCGTCATAGGGCACGTTGGCCTCGGCCAGCAGCACGTTCATATGGCCGGGCATGCGGCCGGCGACCGGATGGATGGCGTACTTGACCTCGACGCCCTCCTTCTTGAGCGTATCGGCCATCTCGCGCAGCGCGTGCTGCGCCTGCGCCACCGCCATGCCGTAGCCCGGCACGATGATGACCTTGGCGGCGTTCTTCATGATGTAGGCGGCGTCGTCGGCCGAACCCTGCTTGACCGGACGTGCCTCGACCGCACCAGCCGCGCCGGCCGCAGCGTCATCACCACCGAAGCCGCCGAGGATGACCGAGATGAAGCTCCGGTTCATCGCCTTGCACATGATGTAGGACAGGATCGCACCCGACGAGCCGACCAGCGCGCCGGTGATGATCAGCGCCATGTTGCCGAGGGTGAAGCCGATGCCGGCGGCCGCCCAGCCCGAATAGGAGTTCAGCATCGAGACCACGACCGGCATGTCCGCGCCGCCGATCGGAATGATCAGCAGCACGCCGAGCGCGAAGGAGACGATGACGATCAGCCAGAAGACGAGATGGCTCTCGGTCTTCAGGAAGACCAGCAGCATCACCACAAGCGCGATGGCGAGGCCGATATTGATGCCATGGCGCTGCGGCAGCATGATCGGCTTGCCGCTCATCCGCGCGTCGAGCTTGAGGAAGGCGATGATCGAGCCGGTGAAGGTGATCGCGCCGATCGCGACGCCGAGCGCCATCTCGAACAGGCTCGCGCCCTTGATCTTGCCGACCTGGCCGATGCCGAAGGCCTCGGGAGCGTAGAGCGCCGCGGCCGCCACCAGCACCGCAGCCATGCCGACCAGCGAGTGGAAGAAGGCGACGAGCTGCGGCATCTGCGTCATCTGCACGCGCTTGGCCATGAAGGCGCCGATGCCGCCGCCGATGGCAATGCCGAGAATGACGAGCAGCCAGCCGGAGAAGCCGGCCGGCGGATAGAAGACCACCGTGGTCAGCCCGGCGATCGCCATGCCGATCATGCCGTAGCGATTGCCCTGGCGCGACGTCGTCGGATGCGACAGCCCGCGCAGGGCCATGATGAAGAGGACGCCGGAGACGACGTACAGCAGGGCGGAGAGGTTCGCGGCCATGATCCGGTCAGCCCTTCTTCTTGTACATCGAGAGCATGCGCTCGGTGACGAGGAAGCCGCCGAAGATGTTCACCGAGGCGAGGACAAGGGCGATGAAGCCGAACACCTTGGCCCAGAGCGGCCCGTCGCCCATGGCCGGCGCCGCCTGGACGCCGACGGCGAGCAGCGCGCCGACCACGATGACCGACGAGATCGCATTGGTGACCGACATCAGCGGCGTATGCAGGGCCGGCGTCACCGACCAGACCACGTAGTAGCCGACGAAGACGGCGAGCACGAAGATGGCGAGGCGATAAACGGTCGGATCGACGCCGGTCGCGGCGCCCGCCGCGAGCGCCGCCTGCTCGGCGTATTTCTCGGCGAGCTCAGCTGCCTGCTTTGCCAGCGCAGCGGCAGAGCGGGCCTGTTCGAGCGCCTGTTCGGGGGTCGGATTAGCCATGGTGTGACACTCCCTCGTCTGCCGCTCAGGCCTTCGGCGCGAAATTTGGATGGATGACGGCGCCGTCCTTCGTCAGGCAGGTCGCCTTGACCAGCTCATCGTCCCAGTTCACCGCGAGCTTCTTCTCCTTCTTGTCGATCAGCGTCTCGACGAAGGCGAAGAGGTTCTTGGCGTAGAGGGAGGACGAGGTCGCCGGAAGACGGCCGGGCACGTTGAGATGGCCGACGATCTTGACGCCATTGGCGGTGGTCACGACTTCGCCGGGCTGGGCCAGCTCGCAATTGCCGCCGCGCTCGACCGCGAGGTCGACGATCACCGAGCCCGCCTTCATGCTCTCGACCATCGCCGCCGAGATCAGCTTCGGCGCCGGCCGGCCGGGGATCAGCGCGGTGGTGATGACGATGTCCTGCTTGGCGATGTGGCTCGCCGTCAGCTCAGCCTGCTTGGCCTGATAGTCCTTGGACATTTCCTTGGCGTAGCCGCCGGCGGTCTGCGCCTGCTTGAACTCGTCGTCCTCGACCGCCAGGAACTTGGCGCCGAGCGATTCGACCTGTTCCTTGGTCGCGGGCCGCACGTCGGTCGCGGTGACGATGGCGCCGAGGCGCCTCGCGGTGGCGATCGCCTGCAGGCCGGCGACGCCGACGCCCATGATGAAGATCCGCGCCGCCGGGACCGTGCCGGCTGCCGTCATCATCATCGGCAGCGCCCGGCCATATTCCGCCGCGGCGTCGACCACGGCGCGATAGCCGGCGAGGTTCGCCTGCGAGGAAAGCACGTCCATCACCTGCGCGCGGGTGATGCGCGGCATGAACTCCATGGCGAAGGCGGCGACATTGGCCTTGGAGAGCGCCTCCACGGCGGCCTCGCTGCCATAGGGGTCCATGATCCCGACGACGAGCGCCCCCGCCGGCAGGCCGCCGATCTCGGCCTCGGCCGGACGGCGCACCTTCAGCACGATGCTGGCGCCCTTCAGCGCCTCCTTGGCGTTCTTCGCGATCGTCGCGCCGGCCGCCTCGTAATCCGCATCGCTGATGCCGGAGGCGGTGCCAGCCCCCTTCTCGACCACGACCTCGGCGCCGAGGCCAATGAACTTGCGGACGGTTTCCGGCGTCGCGGCGACGCGGGTTTCCGCCCCTTGCGTTTCCGCTGGGACAGCAATGCGCATGGGAGGCCGGGCCTTTCGGGCTTTACAGGAGGAGGAGCGCGAGCAGCATCAGGACGAAGGGAACAGCCGGCGCGCGCCAGCCCACCGACGGAGCGGCAATGCCGACGCCGGTGCTGACCAGCGCCAGCAACGTCCCGACGATCGCCGTGCCCCAGGCATGCTTGGTGCCGCCGACGGCGAGCGCCGCGACGATGGTCATGCAGGCCAGCGTGGCGATCTCGGCGAAGCGCACGAAGCCATGATAGGTGCCCTCATGCTCCGCATAGTCCATCTGCGGAATGTCAGCGGCGTGCTGTCCGTGGTCGGCCATGAAAAATGGTCCCTGTTCAATGAAAATCCTGTTGCCGTGTAGCGCACTGGCGCGGCCTCTGGCAACGCGTGACACCATGCCGCCCGCCTCATTGATAGGCAATCATGGGTTGCAGCGACGTTGCGTCAGAATGAAAGGACGCGGAAGCTGCGGCCAGCCGGCCTCAGGGCATCAGCTCGGGCGGAATCCGATCGGGCTCATAGGTCCGCGGCGCGTTCTTCTGCGCCCAGTTGAAATAGCCCCAGGTGAAGGCACCGCCGACCGCGATGACGCTGAGCATGCTCAGCTCGCCGGTCATCGCCAGCAGGACGATTGGCAGGGCGACCATCATCAGGCCCATGATGATGAGCAGCACCTGCACGAAGCGGATGCGCGCCTCGCTGACTCCGGAGGAATAGCGAACAGTACCGGGCGACCGCTCCGCAAGGGTCCGGTGCAGATCCTGCAGGAAGGCGCGATAGGTCTGGTTGCGCTCGTCCTCAGGAAAGCCATAGGCGCTGCTGGAGCTGACGATCAGCGGCGCCGCCCCCGAGAATGCGATGGTACAGGCGCCGAAATCGCCATGGCGGACGATGTGCGCCGTCGATAGATGCACGCCGGTCACTTCCGCGAGCGGCCGGGCGACCTCGCCCGTCTGCGTGCTCCAGAACAGCAGGTCGCCGTCCAGCCCGACGCCTTCGTCATCATGCTTCAGCGCGACGCCGCCCGCACCGCGCCGCACGAACAGGCCGTAACGTCGCCTGCCGGCTCCTGCTTCCGCGCCCTGCCCGCCCATGGCCCGCCCCTTGCCCGCACGGAGCAAGGCTTGTGCCGGCATGAGGCATTATGGCGCAGCCGATCAGGCGCCGGCCAGCCCCACCGCGGAAAGCGCCGCGCTTTGCTCGCCGGCCACTCGCGCGACGCTGAAATCCTCGATCTCCTGCTCGAACAACTGGTGGAAGTTCAGCTCGGCATCGAGATGCAGGAAGACGCCTCCGAGGCCGATCGCGGCCCGGTCCATGAAGACGAATTCGCGCGGCACCGTCACCGGCCCGCGTGCCTTGAGCGCGCTATGGACCTGGAAGGCCTGCTTGCGGCCGTATTCGGCGGGGCTGACGCCCTCCGCGATGCGGCGCGTCCTATCCTCCAGCAGTGGCCCGTAGATGAAGCGCGCCCAGATGTTCAGCGTGTCGATCAGTTCCTTGGTCAGCCCCTTGAAGCCCCAGACTTCGTAGGCGTGGACGACCCGCGCATCGTCGCCTTCGAGCAGGCCGCGATAGAGGTCGACCACGCCGCCGACGAAGCTCGGCGGGAAAATCCGGATACAGCCATAATCGAGCAGGTTGATGCCTTCAGGCTCACCGGCTTCCGAGAACACCGTGTAGTTGCCGAGATGCGGGTCGCCATGGATGACGCCATGATGGCTGAAAGGCCGCCACCAGGCCCGGAACATCGCGGTCGAGATCCGGTCCCGGATCTCCTGGCTGGCCTGCTTGTGGGCCAGGATCTTGTCGCCGTCGAGCCAGTGCATGGCCAGCAGCCGGCGCGTCGAAAGCTCGGCCACCACGCCCGGAACGCGCACCTCGGGCGTTTCGGCGAGCATCCGCTGGTAGAGCGCGACATGCCTGGCCTCCCGCCGGTAGTCGAGCTCCTCGCGCACCCGGGCGCTGATCTCCTTGGCAATCTCGCTGGTGTCGATCACCGCGCCCATGCGCCGATGCAGGCCGAACAGAATCTCGAGCTGGGAAATATCGGCTTCGACCGCCGATTCCATGTCGGGGTATTGCAGCTTGCAGGCCAGCGGAGCGCCATCGAGCGAGGTGGCGCGGTGGACCTGCCCGAGAGAGGCGGCCGCCGCCGGCTTCAGGTCGAATTCGCGGAAGCGCTCGCGCCAGTTCGCCCCGAGCTCTGCCTGCATGCGGCGCTTGACGAAGGCGGCCCCCATCGGCGGCGCCTCCGATTGCAGCTTCTGCAGCTCGGCGGCGTATTCCGGCGGCACGACGTCCGGGATCGTGGCGACGAGTTGCGCCACCTTCATCAACGGGCCTTTAAGCCCGCCCAGCGCCTTGGCCAGGGCCTCGGCATTGGTCGCATTGCGGCCCTCGAGCCCGAACAGCCGCGTGCCTGCGATCCGCGCCGCGACCCCTCCGACATTGGCCCCGACGCGGGCGTAGCGCGCGGCGCGGGCAGAGAATCGGTTGGCTTCACTGTCGCGTTCGGACATCGGGTCTCGCTGGGCGGGAGCTGGCTTGTCCCGGCCAATGTAGGTGGCGCCCCGGCCAAGCTCCAGCCCTCGCCCAGCCGAGCCGGCTCATCCCGGCACCAATCCCGGCCAGTAATGCCCGTCCGGCGTCGGCCGCTTTCCGAATATCGCCTGCCCGACCCGGACGACATCCGCCCCCTCCTCGATCGCCAGCTCGAAATCTCCCGACATGCCCATCGAGAGCTCGCACAGGCCCGGATGCAGCTTCACCGCCTCGTCGCGCAGTCGCCGCAGCAGGCGGAAACAGGGCCGTACCCGCTCCATCTCGTCGCTGAACAGCGCCAGCGTCATCAGGCCGCGCGGCCGGAGCCGGGGGAAGTCCGGCAGGGCCCGGGCGAAGCTCCGCAACGCGTCGGGATGCAGGCCGTACTTGCTCGCTTCGCCTGAGGTGTTGACCTGCACATAGACGTCGAGGGTGCGTCCTTCCGCCGCCAGCCGGGCATCGAGCAGCGCCGCCAGCTTCAGGCTGTCCAGCGCGTGGAACTCGACGGCAAAGCGGCTCAGATGCCGGACCTTGTTGCTCTGCAGATGGCCGACGATGCTCCAGGCGACGGGCAGGTCGGCGAGAGCCTCATGCTTGCCCTGGGCCTCCTGGATCTTGTTCTCGCCGAACCGGTCGATGCCGGCGGCGAAGGCATGACGCAGCATCTCGGCCGGCACGGTCTTGGTGATCGGCAAGAGCCGCACGGCGCCCGGCTCACGCCCGGCGCGCCGGCAGGCCGCCGCGATCCGCTCCTGCACCGCCGCCAGATTGCGCCTGAACATGGTCTCGGGATCGGGGCCGAAACGCGTGGCGAGCTCGGCCGACAGGGAGGCGGAAACGTTCATCACCGCCTCTCCTCCGCCACCAGATCGGCGACGACATGGTCGCTCGCGCGTTCACTCTGCTGCAGCCCTGCGACGACGCCGGCCCGGTCCTCGGCACTGCGGTTCTGGCTCATCTTGCGCTTGCCCACGAGCCGGGTGATCGGCATGCGCAGCCCGACGATGCCGCGCAGCTGCGCCGCGACGAAGGCTTCCGGCGCATCCGACACCGCCCAGGCCTCGGCGCGCGGGCCTTCATGCAGCTCGGTCAGGCGCGTCACCACCTCGCGCAGCCTTGCCGGGTCCTCGAAGAACTCGACCGGCCCCGAGGCCTGCACCGCGACGTAGTTCCAGGTCGGCACGACCTTGCCGTGCTCGCGCTTGGCCGCATACCAGGAGGGCGTGACATAGGCGTCGGGGCCCATGAAGATCGCCAGCGCCGCGCCCAATGCCGGCGCCTGCCATTGCGGATTGGCCCTAGCGAGATGGCCATAGAGCGTGCCGAACTCGCCCTCGCTCTCGTCGAGGATGAGGGGCAGCGGCGTCGCCATCACCCCCCCGGCGGTCGCCGTCACGAAATTGCTCAGCCGCGCGGCGCGCATCAGGGCATGGAGCACGGCGGGGTCGTCTTCGCGGAAGGCTGGTGGCGTGTACATGGCGGGTCCTGTTGATCGCCATCAGGATAGGGTCTCACTGGACTGCATGAAATGACCAGTTTATGACTTTCCATCTGGTCCAGTCAGGCAAGGTGGCGATGTGATGGCGGTCCGGCCACTGGGTGCGCGGGGCATCTACAGCGCGCTGAAGGCCCAGATCGGCGCCGGGGTCTATCGCCCGGGCGCGGCCCTGCCCTCGACACGTGCTCTCGCCGCCGAGCTCGGCGTCTCGCGCACCACCGTCACCGCCGCCTATGAGCAGCTTCTCTCGGAAGGCTTCATCAGCGGCCGCCAGGGCGCCCGCGCCCGCGTCGCGGCCATACCCGCCGGGCCACGACCGGAAGCGGCCAGCGACGGTGCCGACCAGGCCAGGCCCAGCCTCTCCCGCTATGGCGAGCGCGTCGCGGCGACGGTCCTCCCGGCTAGGCCGCCGAGCTCTGCCCGCCTCGTCGCCGATTTCCGCTATGGCGATCTCGCCGCCGCGGATTTTCCCAGCGACATCTGGAAACGGGCCGTCACCATGGCGGCCCGTCGACGCCCGCAGCGGCTGAGCTATGATGCCCCAGCCGGTGCGCAGGAATTGCGCCAGGCCTTGCAGGCCTATCTCTGGCGTGCCCGCAGCCTGCGCTGCGAGATGGACCAGATCGTCATCGTCAACGGCTCGCAGCAGAGCCTCGACCTCTGCGCCCGGCTGCTGCTCGAGCCGGGCGAGAGCTTCGTCATCGAAGACCCCTGCTACGGCATGGCGCGGCAGGTCTTCGCCGCCGCCGGAGGCATCGCCATCCCCGTCGAGGCCGATCAGGACGGGCTGAGGACGGATCGGCTCGCCGGTCTTGCCGCCCGCCTCGCCTATGTCACGCCCTCGCATCAATATCCGCTCGGCGGCGTCATGCCGGTGGCTCGCCGGCTCGAACTGCTCGCCTGGGCGCGCCGCTGCGGCGGCTGCGTGATCGAGGACGACTATGACAGCGAGTATCGTTACGACATCGCGCCGGTCCCACCGCTCTACGCGCTCGCCGAGGGCAACGAGATCATCTATCTCGGCACCGTCTCCAAGGCGCTCTCGCCGACGATCCGGCTCGGCTATCTCGTCCTGCCGCCGGCGCTCGCTCCGGTCTTCACCACCGCCAAGGCGCTGGCCGATCGCCACGCGCCCGGCCTCGAGCAACATGCGCTGACGATCCTGCTGGAAAGCGGCGCCTATGAGCGCCATGTCCGCCGGAGCCGGCGGCGCAACGCCGAGCGGCGTGCCACCTTGCTCGCCGCCCTCTCCTGCCGGCTCGGCGACCGGGTCACCGTCGCCGGCGCCGATGCCGGCCTGCATGTCGTGGTCTGGTTCCGCGACATCGCGGCAGCCCGCGAGCCCGACTTCGTCGCGCTCGGCCGTGTGAAGGGCATCGGCGTCTATCCGATCGGGCCGCTCTACATGCACGCCGACGCCGCCGCGAGGCCGGACATGGCTGGCCTCGTCATCGGCTATGCCAGCGTCGAGCCGCAGGAGATCGAGCGCGGCGTCGCGATCCTGGCCGAACTGGTCGGGGCGTTCAGCACCGAGCCACCTCAGCCCTGAACGGCATCACCCGCGCCCCTTGAGGTCGGCGCGCACCTCGGCAGCGCTCGCCGGCCGGCCGCCGGCCCCCTCGACGCGGGCCACCGCCTCGGCGACCAGTTCGGCATTGCGGCGCGTCTCGCCGAAAAGGGCATCCTCCAGCCCGGCGCGGACATGGACGCTGCGCGCGACCGCCAGCGGGATCAGCTCGCCGAGCTCGACGCCGAGGCCGGCGATCATCGCTGGCGCCCCCGGCGCGCATTCCTCCAGAAGCGCGAGATGCGCCTCGAGCCCGAAGGGTTTTGGCGGGAAGCCCCAGGCGAAGGCATCCGAGAACATCAGCCGGTAGACCGGCACCGGCATGCCGGGATAAGCCTTGGCCAGGCCCGCGCCGAGCCGGGTGAAGCCCGGTTCGTAGATCGCAAAGCTCGGATGGACCTTGTGGCGCTGTGCCACCTCCATGCCCTCGCGGATATGCTCGCCGGGATTCTGATAGATGAAGCCGGCCTCGCCATCCGGCATGCCGGCATAGGTCATCCAGTTGCAGGAGCCGGGATCGAGCACGCCCCATTCGACGAGGCCACGCTTGGCGAGTTCCTCCAGATGGGTGTAGCGGCCCGAGCCGATCATGTCGCCGGCATAGGCAGAGCCGAGGATCGGGATGGTCGGGTAGACGATGGCGTCGACCTTTGCCCGAATGCCCTCTATCGCCTGGGCGTAGAGCTCCCAGTCATCGCGCTGGCGACCGGTTTCGACGTCGTAGACATGGAGATGGACGATCGACGCTCCGGCTTCGACGGCGGCGATGCCATCGGCGACGATGTCCTCGATCGTGATCGGGATGCCGGGCTGGCGCTCCTTGCCCCAGGGCCCGTTGATCGCGGCCTCGATCCAGATCGGTGTCTTCACCCCGAAGCTTCCTTTGGCCAGTTGTCGCGAATCCAGCGTGTCAGGCCGTCTTCGTCGACTTCTCCGGCTGCGAGCGCGAGGATGGCTGCGGTCGCTTCCGGCTCAGGCACGAGGAAGTCGATGCCGTTGAGGCCGAGGAAGACGATCATGCAGGCGAATGCGGCGCGTTTGTTCCCGTCGACGAAGGGATGGTTCCGCGCGACGCCGAAGGCATAGGTAGCGGCAAGCGCAGCAAGATCATTTTCGCCGTAAGCATATTTGTTAGGTGCACGCGCCAGCGCCGATTCCAGAAGTCCGTGATCGCGGATACCGGCCGGCCCGCCGAACAGCGCGAGCTGTTCGGCGTGAATATCGACCACCAGCTCGGCGTCGACCCAGACCGGCTCGGTCATTTCGCCAAAGCGCGATAGGTGTTCGCATAGGTCTTGAAGGAGCGGCGGGCGATTTCGAGCCCGCGCGCATGGGTATCGTCATAGCGCGTTAGCTTCAGGCCGAGCTCCGGCTGCTCGACCACCGTCAGCTTGTCGCCTTCCGCCAGCTTCAGCCGCGCCAGCAGCTCCTTCGGCAGGATGATGCCGACCGAATTGCCGATCTTGCGGACCTGCAGGACCATGGCCTGCTCGCCGGCGGGCTTTTCGGGCTTGTTCATGGCGCGCTCCGGGGCTCGTGTTGTACAGAACGTATAACACAAGGAGCGGCGCCCGTCAGCGCCGCTCGTTCCGTCGTAGAGGTCGGCGGGCCGAATCCTCGGCCCGCCCAGCCGGCCGCTTCACTCGCCCTTGTTGACCGAAATCGGCTTCAGGGCGTTGTCCGGCAGGCCGTATTTGGCGATCAGCGCGTCATAGCCGCCATTCGCCTGCAGGCGCTCCAGCGCTCCCTTGACGGCGTCGCGCAGCTGGCCGCCCTCCGCTGTCTTGGGGAACGGGATGCCGGCGAGCGAACGGGTGAAGGGCTTGCCGAGCGCCACATAGGTGTTGGGCTCGAGCTTCTGGTTGTGGCTCATCGTCTCGCTGCCCTGGACGCCGCCCTGCAGGCGCTGCGTCTTGAGCTGGGTGCGCGCGTCGATAGAGCCCTCGGTGCCGACGACGTTGATCGCGGGCTTGCCCTTGGCGACGCAATTGGCATCGCTCCACTCGCCGATCTGGCGGGGCCAGTTGGTCGAGCGGCTGGCGCCGACGGTCTTGCCGCAGAGGTCCTCTGGGGTCTTGATCGCGCCGGCGAGCGCGGTGACCGTGTAGAACTGCGCGCCCGAAACCAGATAGTTGACGAAATCGGCAGTCTCGCGACGGGCCGGCAGATCGCTCATGCCGGCCATCACCATGTCGACACGCCCGGTCTGCAGCGAGGGCAGCATCTGGGCGAAGGCGGTCTCCTGCCACTCGGCCTTGACGCCGAGCTCCTTGGCGATCGCTTCGCCGAGCTCGTAGTCGAAGCCGGTCATCGTGTTGGTCGCCGGGTCCTTGTAGACGATCGGCGCATAGTTCGGCTGCGTCGCGATGACGATCTTGCCGGCGGTCTTGATCCGGTCCGGCAGGGCCTGGGCCTGGGCGGACAGCGCGGTGGCGGCAAGCAGCGTGGCTGCCAGGGTGAAACGAAGCATCGGATTCTCCTCTTTGACCGATTATTTCAGAACGGCGGCAATGAAGTCGCGGGTGCGGGCCTGCTGCGGGGCCACCAGCACCTCCTGCGGGTGGCCGCGCTCGACGATCTCGCCCTTGTCCATGAAGATCACGTCGCTCGCCACTTCGCGGGCGAAGCCGAGCTCATGGGTGACGACGATCATCGTCATGCCGCTGGCGGCAAGATCGCGCATCACCGCGAGCACTTCGCCGACGAGCTCGGGATCGAGCGCCGAGGTCGGCTCGTCGAACAGCATCAGCTTCGGCTTCATCGCGAGGGCCCGGGCGATCGCGATGCGCTGCTGCTGGCCGCCCGAAAGCTCGATCGGATAGGCATTGCGCTTCTCGGAGAGGCCGACGCGGGCGAGCAGCTTCTCAGCCTCAGCGACCGCTTCCTGGCGCGGGCGTCGCAACACCGTGACCGGGCCTTCGACGATGTTCTCGAGCACGGTCAGATGGTTGAACAGGTTGAAGCGCTGGAAGACCATGCCGGTTGCCAGCCGCTGGCGGGCGATCTCGGCGTCGCCGAGTTCGTGGAGTTCGTTGCCCTTGATCCGGTAGCCGATCAGCTCGCCATCGACCCAGACCGCGCCATGGTCGATCTTCTCGAGCTGGTTGATGCAGCGCAGCAGGGTGCTTTTCCCGGAGCCCGACGGCCCGATGATGCATTGCACGGCGCCCGGCGCGATGGTCAGCGAGACATTGTTCAGCGCGCGCAGCTCGCCGAAGCGCTTGGTGACGTTGGCGACGGTGACGATGGCGTCCTTGGCAGATCCGCTCATGCCCCGGCCTCCTCGACGATCTGGGGCTTGGCACGGCGGTCGCCGCGGCCCTTGGAGAAGTAGCGCTCCAGGAAGAACTGCCCGATCTGCAGCAGCGTGACGACGATCAGGTACCAGCCGGCGGCGACGATCAGCAATTCGATGACGCGGGCATTGGCGTAGTAGATCGTCTGCGCGTTGCGCAGGATTTCGGAGAATTGGATCACGCTGGCGATCGAGGTCAGCTTGACCATGCTGATCACCTCGTTGCCGACCGGCGGGATGATCACCCGCATCGCCTGCGGCAGCACGATCCGGCGCAGCGTCGTCAGCCGCGTCATGCCGATCGACTTGGCGGCTTCGGTCTGGCCGACATCGACCGAGAGGATGCCGCCGCGCACGACTTCAGCGGTGTAGGCGCCCTGATTCATGCCGAGCCCGAGCAGGGTCGCCATGAACGGCCCGATCACGTCGATGGTGCGCCATTCGACGAGGCCGGGGATGCCGATCGTCGGGAAGACCAGCGCCAGGTTGAACCAGAGCAGGAGCTGCAGCAGCAGCGGCGTGCCGCGGAAGAACCAGATGTAGAACAGCGCCACGCCGCGCAGCACCGGGTTCGGCGACATGTACATGATCGCGAAGATCACGCCGAGCGCGACGCCGAGCGCCATGGCGCAGACCGTCATGATGATGGTGTTGACGAGACCGCTGAGAATGGCGGGCGCCGTGAAGAACTGCCCGACGACGCGCCAGTCGATCTGCCCTTCGGCGAAGGCCTTGATGATCCAGCCCAGCACCAGGATGATCAGCGCGGCCGCGACCCAGCGCCCGTAATAGCGGCGCGGCACGAGCTTCAGGCCGGCGATCCCGGCGAGATCCCGCCCTATTCCAATTCCGACTGCGCTGGTCATTTCTGCGCTCCGCGCGTCCAATCTTCAAAAGCTGCAAGCCAGCTGCGGAAACGGCCGATCTGCTCGGCGACGCGCGCTGGCGCGGTGCCGCCGTAACCGCTGCGGGCGGCCACCGCGGCATCGAGGGTGAGACAGGCCCTTACATCCTCTGTGAGGCGCGGATCAATGGCGCGCAGTTCTACCGCGTCGAGATGCTCCAGTTCACGGCCCATTTCCTCGCAATATCGCACCAGCGAGCCGGAGATCTCGTGAGCCTCGGCGAACGGCACGCCCTTGCGCGCGAGATAGTCGGCGACTTCGGTGGCGAGCGCAAAGCCGGCGCCGGCCTGGGCCCGCATCACCTCCGGCCTCGCTTCCATGGTCTCGACCAGCCCGGCGAAGGCCGGCAGTACCTCGGACAACACGTCGACCGCGTCGAAGGCGGCGCGCTTGTCCTCGGCGAGGTCGCGGTTATAGGCGAGCGGCAGGCCCTTCAGCGCGCCCAGCATCGCGACGAGATCGCCGGTGAGCCGCGCCGCCCGGCCGCGCGAGATCTCGGCGATATCTGGGTTCTTCTTCTGCGGCATGATCGAGGAGCCGGTGGCGAAGGCGTCGTCGAGCACGACCCAGCCGAACTGGCGCGAGGTCCACAGCGTCACCTCTTCCGCCAGGCGGGAGAGATTGGTCGTCAGCATGGCCGCGACGAACAGGAACTCCGCGACATGGTCGCGCGCGCCCACCGCATCGACCGAGTTCTCGCAGGGCCCGTCATAGCCGAGCGCCTGCGCGCTCAGCTCCGGCGTCAGCGCGATCGCCGAGCCGGCCAGCGCCGCAGCGCCCAGCGGCGACTGGCCGGAGCGCTTCTCCCAATCCTGCAGCCGCGTCGCATCGCGCGCCAGCGCCTGGCCATGCGCCATCAGCCAGTGGCCGAAGGTCACCGGCTGGGCGCTCTGCAGATGGGTGAAGCCGGGGCAGACGGAAGCCGCATGCCGCTCGGCCTGGCCGGCGAGCGCTTCGAGCAATGCGACGAGCATCGCACCGAGCAGGCGCGACTGCTCGCGCAGATAGAGCTTGAGGTTGTTGGCGGCCTGGTCGTTGCGCGAGCGTCCGGCCCGCAGCTTGGCGCCCGTCGCCCCGATGCGCGCGGTCAGCACGCGCTCGATGAAGGTATGGATGTCCTCGTCATCGGCCTCCGGCGCCAGGCTCCCGGCGGCGACCTCTCGGGCGATCGTCTCGAGGGCTGCGACGATGCTTGCCGCCTCGTCCCGGCTCAGCAGGCCAGCCCGTTCGAGTTCCGCCGCATGCGCCTTGCCGCCGGCGATATCCTGGGGCGCAAGACGGGCATGGGCGCCGGCGGCACTGGAAAGCCGCATCATCCGCGGATCCGGCGGCTTACGGAAGCGGCCGCCCCAAAGGCGCGTGGTCTGGTTCATGATGGTCTCCCCTTCCGGAAAGACTGCCCCTTGACCCCGGGGCCGGCAAACGAAACGATCTCCGCTGGGGTAGTCGCTGAAGGAATAGCAGATTGGCTGGCAGGAACCTCCCGCCTTCGACGACGGCGCTGCGGGTTTTCCTGGCGGTCGCGCGGCTGGGCTCGACGGCCAGGGCCGCGGCCGCCGTGCACCTGACCCAGAGCGCGGTCTCCAAGCAGATTCAGGCGCTGGAGGAACATCTCGGCATCGCACTCTTCGAACGCAGCCCGGCCGGCCTGAAAGCCACCGAGGCCGGAGCGATCTACCGGCCCTATGCCGAAGCGGCGATCGAGCAGATGGAGCGCGGCGCCAGGCGCCTCGCCGAGCGGACCGCGCTCGGCCGGCCGATCCGGCTGCACCTCGTCGCCATCGCCGGCGAGCGCTGGCTGATGGAGCGCTTTCCGGTCTTCGCCCAGGCGCATCCCGAGATCGACGTGCAGTTCACCAATTTCGTCAGCGAGAACGAGACCGAGGAACCCGACATCGACATCGTCCATGGCGCCGGCCCCTGGCCCGATCGCGAGGCCCATTATCTGTTCGGGCGACAGGTCGCGCTCGTCGCCGCTCCGGCGCTGCTGGAGCGGATGGGCGGCTTCGCCCGTCCGGCCGACATCCAGAAGATGACACTGCTGCAGCATTTCCAGATGCCGGCCTTCTGGGCCGAATTCACCGAGGCGCATGGCCTGCGCGGCGCGGTTCCGGCCCATACTGTGCGCTACGGCTATTATTCGGTGATCATTCGCGCCGCGATGGCGGGGCTCGGCGTCGCCCTGGCACCACGCTGCTATGTCGCCGAGGAGATGGCGTCGGGAGCGCTGGTCAATCCGCTCGGACTCAGCTTCGACAGCGCCGTCGGCTGCTGGATGACGCTCAATCCACGTGGCGAGCGCGGCCCCGGTTTCGAGGCGCTGGTCGACTGGCTGCGCGAGGAGGCAAGCCGCTTCGAGGCCGAGGCCGGCGGTTGAGGCCGGCCGAGGCTTGCTCTAAACGAAGCCGCCCGGCACTCCAGATGGCGAAGGCCCGATGCGCATTGCCGTGACCGGCACCACCGGACAGCTTGTTCGATCCCTGCTCGCCGCCGACGCCGCTAGCGTCGAGGTGGTCGCCATCGGCCGGCCCGAGCTCGATCTGGCGCAGCCCACTGATATCCGTGCGACCCTCGCCCGGGCAGGAGCCGACTGCATCGTCAACGCCGCCGCCTACACCGCCGTCGACAAGGCCGAGAGCGAGCCGGGCCTCGCCATGGCCGTCAACGGTACCGGCGCCGGCGCCATAGCCGCTGCAGCCGCCGCGCTCGGCTTGCCGCTGATCCAGATCTCGACCGACTATGTCTTCGACGGCGCCCACCCCCGTCCCTGGCGCGAGGATGACGAGACCGGCCCGCTCGGCGCCTATGGCCGCTCCAAGCTCGCCGGCGAGCAGGCCGTCGCGGCGGCCGGCGACAACCACGCCATCTTGCGCACCGCCTGGGTTTACAGCCCCTTTGGCGCGAATTTCGTGAAGACCATGCTGCGCCTGGCCGAGAGCCGCGACGAACTCGGTGTCGTCGCCGACCAGGTCGGCAGCCCAACCTATGCCCCCGACCTCGCAGATGCGGTGATCGCCGTCGCCAAAGCCCTGGTCACCAATCCCAAAGACGCGTCGCTTCGCGGCATTTTTCACGCCGCCGGCAGCGGCGAGACGAGCTGGGCCGGCCTCGCGCAAGCGGTCTTCGCGGCTTCCGCGCAGCTCGGCGGCCCCACGGCCCGGGTCAAGCCGATCACCACCACGCAATACCCCACCCCGGCCCGCCGCCCCGCCAATTCCCGGCTCGACTGCAGCCGCCTCGCCGCCCGCTACGGCTTGCGCCTGCCACCTTGGCAGGATTCGGTACGGGCTTGCGTGGCGGAGCTGCTGGCCCGCCCTGAACGCTGAAGGAATCGCTCGTGAAAGGCATCATCCTCGCCGGCGGCAGCGGCACACGGCTTCACCCGATGACGATGGTGACGTCGAAGCAGCTGCTGCCGATCTACGACAAGCCGATGATCTATTATCCGCTCTCGACGCTGATGCTCGCCGGCATCAACGAGATCCTGATCATCGCGACGCCCGAGGACGCACCGCGCTTCGAGGCCCTGTTCGGTACTGGCGAGCGCTGGGGGCTGAAGCTTTCCTATGCCGTGCAGCCGAAGCCGGAGGGGCTGGCGCAGGCCTATCAGATCGGTGCCGATTTCGTCGCCGGCGGCCCCTCGGCCCTGATCCTCGGCGACAATCTCTACTATGGCGACGGGCTGACCGAGGTCCTGCACCGCGCCGCGGCCCGCAAGCAGGGCGCAACCGTCTTCGCCTATCGCGTCAGTGACCCCGAGCGCTACGGCGTCGTCTCCTTCGATGCGACCGGCAAGGCACTCTCGATCGAGGAGAAGCCGAAGCAGCCGCGCTCGCACTGGGCCGTGACCGGGCTCTATTTCTACGATGAGCAGGTCGTCGAGATCGCCCGAAATCTCAAGCCCTCGGCCCGCGGCGAGCTCGAGATCACCGACGTCAACCTCGCCTATCTCGAGCGCGGCGCGCTGAACGTCGAGCGCCTCGGGCGCGGCTATGCCTGGCTCGACACCGGCACGCCGGATTCCCTCGTCGAAGCCTCAGAATTCGTGCGTACCCTGGAGCGCCGCCAGGGCTTCCGCATCGCCTGCCCGGAGGAGATCGCCTTCGAGAACGGCTGGATCGACCGCGAGCAATTGCGCACGCTCGGCCAGGCGCTGGCGAAGAGCGGCTATGGGCAGTACCTGCTGGGCGTGGCCGAACGGGAATAGCCGGGCTGAAAGCCCGTTCGAGTAATTCGAGCCCTCATCCTGAGGAGCGGGCAAAGCCCGCGTCTCGAAGGATGGTCATCGGGTTCCGGAGCCTCCCCGAGCATCCTTCGAGACGCCGCTGCGTGGCTCCTCAGGATGAGGGCTGAGGGAATCCAAGGGGCCGAGCCCAGGCTGACACTTCCGTTCCTGATGCAGAGCGCTCATGCTGCATCAGCGGTGGCCGAAGACGACATACCGGTCGAGATTGCCTCAGCACCACGCCGAAAACAGGCCCGGAAGTCGAGGACAGAATGAACGCTACCGCCACCACGCTCGGCACCTCCCGGCATCCCGCCCTCGATGGCCTCACCGCTTCGCTGCGCGACCTCCTCGGCCCGCGCTGTTCCACGGCCCAGTCCGAGCGCGAGCATCACGGCCATGGCGAATCCTATCATCCGAGCAAGGCGCCGGACGTCGTCTGCTATGCGCAGACGACCGAAGAAGTCAGCCGCATCGTCGCGCTCTGCCATGCCGCGAAAGTACCGGTCATCCCCTTCGGCGCCGGCACCTCGCTCGAAGGCCATGTCGTCGCGCTGCACGGCGGCGTCTGCCTCGACCTCTCGCGGATGCAGCGCATCGTTGCGGTCAACACCGAGGATCTCGACTGCGTCGTCGAGCCGGGCGTGACGCGCCAGCAGCTCAATGCCCACTTACGCGACACCGGCCTGTTCTTTCCGGTCGATCCCGGCGCCGAAGCCACACTCGGCGGCATGGCGGCGACGCGCGCCTCCGGCACCAATGCCGTGCGCTACGGCACGATGAAGGACAATGTCCTGGCACTGACCGTCGTGCTCGCCGACGGCACGATCCTCAAGACCGGCGGCCGCGCCCGCAAATCCTCGGCCGGCTACGACCTGACCCGGCTCTTCGTCGGCTCCGAGGGCACGCTCGGCGTGATCACCGAGGTCACCTTGCGCCTCTACGGCATCCCCGAGGCGAGCTCGGTCGCGGTCTGCTCCTTCCCCGATGTCGGCGCCGCCGTCTCCTGCGCCATCGAGACCATCCAGAGCGGCATCCAGGTCGCCCGCGTCGAACTGCTCGACGAGACCTGCATGCACGCCATCAACCTGCATAACGGGCTGAGCTATCCCGAGACCGCGACACTGTTCATCGAGTTCCACGGCACGCAGGCCGGGGTCGAGCAGCAATCGGCCGCGATGCACACCATTGCGCATGGCCATGGCGGCACGGGCTGGCGCCATGCCGCCAGTGCCGAGGAGCGCACGAAGCTCTGGCAGGCGCGGCACAATCTCCACTATGCGCTGCTCGCTTTGCGCCCCGGCGCCAGCAGCTGGGGCACGGATGCCTGTGTGCCGATCTCCGAACTGGCAACCTGCATCACCGAGATGAGGGAGCATGCCAAGGACGCGCCCTTCCCGGTGCCGGCGCTCGGCCATGTCGGCGACGGCAACTTCCATATGGGCTTCCTGATCAAGATGGATTCGCCGCAGGAGATCGCCGAGGCCGAGCGGCTGAACGGCCTGCTGGTCAACCGCGCCATCGATCTCGGCGGCACCTGCACCGGCGAGCACGGCGTCGGCTACGGCAAGTCGAAATTCCTGCGTCGCGAATATGGCGACGAAGCGATCGCGGTGATGCGCCAGATCAAGCAGAGCCTCGACCCCGACAACATCCTCAATCCCGGCAAGGTCCTGCCGGTCTGAGCCATGCGGCGGCAGTCCGGGTCCGCGCCCGCCATCGGTGCGCGGCACAATCCCAACCGGAAATGACCCAGCCTCGCCCACGCCGACCGGCAGAATCGCACCACCCTTGAGCCGTTGCGGCGGGACTGGAGAAGACATGCAGACCCGCCCGACCATCGCCGCCGGCGCTCGCTCCGCGCCCCGGCGCGCCGCCGCCATCAGAATGCATCGGCCATGAAGGAGCCGGCTGCGACACCGGGCTGGATCAGCGCCTTGCTGGCGATGATCGTCGTGCAGATGGCGACCGCCTTCCTGACGCGGGTGACGCCGACCATCGCCCCGGCCGTAGCGGCCGAGCTGCAATGGTCCGATGCGGTCATCGGCTACCTTTCCAGCATCGCCACGGTCGGCTCGATCACCTTTCTGGTGATGGGTGCGCCGCTCATGCGCCGGTTCGGCTCGATCCGCGCCCTGCAGCTCGGCCTCGGCCTCGGCATCTTCGGGCTCTGCTTCCTGCTGCCGCCGCTGCTGCCGGTGGCGATGGCCGGAGCCTTCCTGATCGGTCTCGGCTACGGCCCGTCCTCTCCCGCCGGCAGCGACGTGCTCCACCGGATCGCGCCGCCGCGCCACCACGCCCTGATCTTCTCGCTGAAACAGGCCGGGGTTCCGGCGGGCGGCATCATTGCCGGGCTCGCCCTGCCGCCGATCGTCGCCGCCTATGGCTGGCGCGCCTCCCTGCTGTTCTCCGCCCTGCTGGTCGTCGCCGTCATTCTGGTCGTGCAGCCGATGCGGAGCCAGATCGACGCCGGCCGGGAACGGCAGCAATCCCTGGCGCCGGGCGCCTTCCTGTCGCTCAGCAACGTGCTGGAGCCGCTGCGGGCTTTGCGCGGCTCGGCCTCGGTGATGCGTATCGCCGCCGTCGGCGCCTGCCTCGCCATCGGCCAGGGCATCTGGTTCGCCTACCTCATCACCTTCGCGGTCTCCGAACTCGGCTATGACCTGCGCGCCGCCGGGCTCGCCTTCGCGCTGATGCAGGCCACCGGCGTGCTCGGCCGCGTGCTGCTCGGCTGGGTCGCCGACCGCATGCGCGCGACGATCCGCCTGCTCGCCCTCGTCTGCCTCGCCTCCGGCCTGACCTCGCTCGCGCTGATGCTGGCCACGCCCACCTGGCCGTCCTGGCTGTTCTATGCGCTTGCGGCGGTGGCAGGCATCACGGTCTCGAGCTGGAACGGCGTGCAGATCGCCGAGATCGCCCGGTGCTCGCCAGCCGGGCGCATCCGGGAAGCGGCCTCCGGCGCCACCGTCGTCGTCTTCCTCGGCTATGTCGCAGGTCCGCTTTCATTCGCGCTGCTCGTCGCGACGACCGGCCGCTTCGATCTCGGCTTCCTGCTCTGCGCCGCCGCCGGGCTGCTCGGTTTCCTGTTGCTGGCGACCAGGCGGGGCTCGTGAAACGCACCGCATGACAAGCCGTTGGCAGGCTGCTAAGCCCGCGCCATGCGTGAAGGCCTCCTCCCCTCGACGGTCGCGACCGTGCTCGAACTCTCGACCAGCGGCGACAAGGCGCGCGCGCTGACCGAACTGCTCGGCGAGATCTTCGACCCGACAGAGACCGCAATCTCCGCCTTCGAGGTCGAGAGCGGCGTCACCACCCTGTCGCTGAACGAGCCTTGGAAGGTCGAGATCTACTTCGCCCACCATCCGGACGAGGCTTCGGTCCGCGACATGCTGCGCGGCATCGTCGGCGACGACATCGACGACGTCCCCTTCGTCACCGTCAACCAGCAGGACTGGGTCGCCAACAGTCTCGAGGGGCTGAAGCCCGTGCGGGCCGGCCGGGTCCTGGTCCATGGCGCCCATGACCGGGATTTCGTGCGCATCAACGATGTCGCGATCGAGATCGAGGCGGCGCTCGCCTTCGGCACCGGCCACCACGGCACCACTGCCGGCTGCCTGCTCGCCCTCGATGCCGAGCTGAAGCGCCGCCGCCCGCGTCATGCCATCGATGTCGGCACCGGAACGGGCATCCTGGCGCTGGCTCTGGCCAAGCAGGTCAAGCGCAAGGTCGTCGCCGGCGACATCGACGCCATCGCAGTCGAGGTTGCCGCCCGCAATGCCGGCGCCAACCAGGCGCCTCAGGCGCTCGACCTTTATGTCGCGCCGGGCCTGCGCCACGCCAAAGCCAACCGGCCCCGGCATTTCGATCTGGTCTTCGCCAACATCCTGGCCGGCCCGCTGCGCAAGCTCGCGCCCTCGATCGCCGCGGTCCTGGCCGATGACGGCGTCGTCATCCTCTCCGGCCTGCTCGAAATGGACGTCGCCGGCGTCGTCGCGGCCTACCGCCATCAGGGCCTTGCCCTGGCGCGCCGCTCCTCGCGCGAGGGCTGGGCGACGCTGGTCATGAAAAGAGGCGGCGCAGCCGCTAGGCCACGCCGCCTCCGATAGGCCTTCTGCTTCGAGCGCGGTCGCGCTCAGAAATCGATATGGCCGTACTTCTCTTCAGCCTGCGCCTGCATGACGCGGGCGTCGTGCCAGACAGCCGCCGCAAACTTCGCGGCATCGGCGACCCAGTCATAGGCGTGCTTGATGATGGCAATCATGATCATGTTCCTTGGTCAGGGCGCGGCGCGTGGCGCAGCCGGCGCTTCGGGTTTCAGCGGTTGCGGATGTCAGCGGTTGAAAGGCAGCTTGGCGTCGCTTTTCAGCGCCACCGTCGGATAGCCACCGAGGATGAGCTCGGACTCGCGGGTCAGGTAGGAATAGGCACGCAGCTCGCGCATCGCCGAGCGACGGCGGCTCTCGATCATGGCGGCGTAGAGGCGCTGCCAGAAACCCGGCCCGTTGGTCGTCTTGGTCGCCTCGGCGCGCTTGGCGGCCGGCAGGTCGGCGGTGTTGTTCAGCACATAGGTCATAGGGTCCATCTCCTCAGCAAAACGAAGGACAGTCCCGGTCGCTTCCTCGTTCTCTTATGCCAGTAAGATGGGGCCTCTTCGCACTTGCGAGAAGGCATGTTCGCATATGCACAACATGCAAAAAACGCATAGCGGAAACATAAATCCATTAATCATTGCGCACATCGCATAACAAACCGGCAGGGCGTCCAATCGGAAGTCACTCGCAGCCTGCCGCGCGAGCGCGGCAAAGATGCCGGATTTGCGCTGGCCTTTACCGGTCCGGCGCGCGAGCATGGCCGATATCGCAGCTTCCGGACCCGCCATGACCGCCTCGCCCTCCGCCCAAGCCTCCGCTCCCCACTTCCAGTCATTCTCCGAACCGAGCGATCCCTCGCAGGTGGCGCCGCGGGTCGCGGCCCTGCGCGCCGCCCTCGGCCGCCAGGGGCTCGCAGGCTTCATCGTGCCCCGCGCCGACGAGCACCAGGGCGAATACGTCCCGGCCCATATGGCGCGCCTCGCCTGGCTCAGCGGCTTCACCGGCTCGGCCGGAAACGCGGTGGTGCTGGCCGACAAGGCGGCGCTGATCGTCGATGGCCGCTACACCATCCAGTCCGCCGAGCAGACCGACAGCAACGTGATCACGCCGGTCAGGATGGAGGAGACGCCGCTCGACAAATGGGTGGGAGCCAACCTCCCCGCCGGCAGCAGGCTCGGCTACGATCCCTGGCTTCATACCGTCGATGGCGTCGCCAAGCTGGAAAAGGCGGTGGCGGCCGCCGGCGGCGAACTGGTCGCCGTGACGCCGAACCCGATCGATGCGCTCTGGAGCAACCGCCCTGCCCCGCCGGCAGCGCCGGTCAAGGCGCATCCCGCCGAATATGCCGGCGAGAGCGCGGCGAGCAAGCTGGCGCGCATCCAGGAGGCGCTGGCCAAGGACAAGGTCGATGCGCTCGTCCTCTCCGACCCGCATGCGCTGGCCTGGACCTTCAACATCCGCGGCGGCGATGTCGAGCACACGCCCCTGCCGCTCGGCTACGCCATCGTGCCCCGCGAAGGGCGGCCGACCGTGTTCCTGGCGCCCGAGAAGATCACCAATGAGGCCGGCGACGCCATCGGTGCGCTCGGCGAGATCGCCCCGCCCCAGGCACTGAAGGAACAGCTCAAGGCACTGGGCGCGAGCAAGGCCAAGGTCCGGCTCGATGCCACCACCGCCGCGGCGGCGCTCGCGACCCTGATCCGCGAGGCCGGCGGCACTCCGGAGGCCGGCACCGACCCGACCGCGCTGATGAAGGCGCGCAAGAACGAGGCCGAACTCGACGGCGCCCGCCAGGCCCATCTGCGCGATGGCGCGGCGATGGCGCGCTTCCTGTCATGGCTCGCCCGCGAGGCACCGAAGGGCGGCCTGACCGAGATCGACGCGGTCGCGGCGCTCGAGGCCGAGCGCCGGAAGACCGGCCTGCTCAAGGACGTCTCCTTCACCACCATCGCCGGCGCCGGGCCCAACGCCGCCCTGCCGCATTATCGCGTCAGCGATTCGAGCAACCGGAAGATCGAGCCCGGCATCTTCCTGGTCGATTCCGGCGGCCAATACGAGGACGGCACCACCGATATCACCCGCACCATGGCCATCGGCGAGCCGACGGCGGAGATGCGCGATCGCTATACCCGCGTGCTCAAGGGCCATCTCGCGATCTCGCGCGCACTCTTCGTCAAGGGCACCTCGGGCGCCCAGCTCGACGCGCTGGCTCGGCAGCCGCTCTGGCAGGCCGGGCTCGATTTCGACCACGGCACCGGCCATGGCGTCGGCAGCTATCTCTCGGTGCACGAAGGCCCGCAGCGCCTCTCCAAGCTCGGCACCACGCCGCTCGAGCCGGGCATGATCCTCTCCAACGAACCCGGCTACTACAAGGAAGGCGACTACGGCATCCGCATCGAGAACCTGATCGTGGTCGAGGAGCGCTCCATCCCCGGCGGCGACCGCACCATCTATGGCTTCGAGACCATCACCTGGTGCCCCTATGAGCGCGCCCTGATCGACCTCTCATTGCTCGATCCCGGCGAGATCGCCTGGATCGACGCCTATCATGCGCAGGTCTGGAGCAAGCTCGCGCCGCTGGTCGAGGGCGAGGTGAAGGCCTGGCTGGAACAGGCGTGCCGGCCGCTCTGACAGCCGTCATTCTCGGGCAAAGCCCTCGGGTCCGACCTTCGGTCGGCCCAAGAGTAAACTCCGCGCAGCCCCGAGAATCTCATGACCAGAAAGCTGGTTTCCGAGATGCTCGGGTCAAGCCCGAGCATGACGCCTCTTCAGAACAGCGCCCGCAAGCCCACCACCGTTGCGACGCCGACCGCGACCACGCCCAGCAACGGCAGGCGCGTCGCCGCCAGCCCCGATAGCACCGCCGCAACCGTCTCGATCCAGCCGGTCGCAAGCGCGCTCGGCGCGATCACCGCGATCAGCACGGCCGGCGGGATCGCGTCGAAGGCGGCCTGCGCCCGCGGCGTCAGGTTGAGCCGGCCGACCAGGGCCAGGCCCGCGATGCGGGTAAGATAGGTCACCAGCGCCATGCCGAGGAAGGCGGCGAGGTTGATCGGATCGAGCGTCATTCGGCCGGGCTTTCGACAGGCTGCGCGGCAGTTTCGCCGCCGGCGGCGATCCAGGCGGCGGCGAGGCCGCTGAGCGCGCCGGCCAGCACATGCCAGGGCGGCCCGGCAAGCTTGTAGGTCAGCGCCGAGGCGATGCCCGCGGCCGCCACGGTCCAGGCGGTGACACGTCCCTTCCAGAAGGCGGCGGTGAGCGCGATGAACAGCGCCGTGAAGGCGAAGTCGGCACCGTAGCGTTTCGGGTCGCCGAGTGCGGCTCCGATGATCGCACCGGTGGTCGAGGTCAGGAGCCACAGGCAGACGAAGGGGAGCGCCATGGCAAACCAGTAGACCGGCGTGACCGGGTGGGTCCGTGCCCGCTTCTCCGCCAGCGCCCAGTTCTCGTCGGCCATGTAGTAGAGCCCGAGAAAAGTCTGCGTCCGCGAGAAGCCGGACAGCTTCGGCGCGATCGAGGCGCTCATCAGGATGTGGCGGGCATTGATCAGCGCCGTCGAGAACACCAGCGCCAGGATCGGCGCCGGGCTCGCCCAGAGCTCGACCGCGGCGAACTGCGCGCCGCCGGCGAAGACCAGCGCGCTCATCGTGAAGACCTCGAGCGGCGACAGCCCCTTGCCGGCCGCGAGCGCACCGAACAGGAAGCCGATCGGCACGGCTGCCAGAGCCGCCGGCCAGATATCGCTGAGCCCTGCGCGGGCTTCGTCGGTCCAGGACATCGCTTTGAAACCTGTTCAGGCGAGATGGGCGGCGCGGAAGGCGCCCGGCGTCACGCCGAGCCGCGCCTTGAAGGCCCGCGTCAGATGGGCCTGGTCACAAAATCCGGTCGCTGCCGCGACCTGGCCCGGCGCATCGCCGCGGCGCAGGCGTTCGCGCGCACGGCGGACACGAATGTCGACGAGATAGGCATGCGGCGTCAGCCCGGTCTCGCGGCGGAAAGCCCGGATCAGGTGATGGCGCGGCAGGCCCGAGCGCTTCGCCAGCTCGGCCAGCGAGAGATCCTCGTCATAGCGCTGCTCCAGCATCTCCCGCGCCTGGGCGATCGGGCCGCTTTCCCGCCCTAGTCCCCGCACGCTCAGGTCGGCATGGCGGGCCAGGCTCCAGCCATAGGCGCGCAGCAGCCCTTCTTCCCCGGCGAGCGCATCGCCGCCCTCCTCCAGCACGCGGTGAGCTGCGCCGAACAGTGCCGCCCCTTCCGGGTCCCGCACGGTCGGCTCGGGGAAGAACGGCGTGCCGATATCGTCGCGGCCGGTCAGCGATGCCGCGACCTCGCGCATCAGCTCGACGGTCGGGTAGCTCATCCGGTAGCGATAGCCGCCCTCGCTCGGAGCGCCGTCATGAACGTCGAGCGGCTGGTTGAAGACGACGTCGCCAGGGCCGGCATAGAGCTTGCGGCCCCGCGCATGCCAGATTTCGCAGCCGAGCTCGATCGTGCCGATCGCATAGGTATCGTGGACATGCGGCGCATAGGCGTGGGTCCGGAAGGTCGCCGACAGGAATTCGAGCCCGTCGAAGCGACGCGCCGTGAACAGATGCGCCCGCTCGCCCGCCTGGAGCGGGGTCTGCTCCAGCGCCTCGCCCTGTGTGATCAGATCCATGCCGCAAGATAGAGCGAAAGCCGCCCCGCATGTCTTGAAGAAAAGTGATGGCGACGATCACGCGAGCGTCGCCATCGATCGCACGATGCGTAGCTCAGGGACGCGGCGGCTCCTTGCCGGCGACGAGCACCAGCACCGCGCCGGCAAAGGTGGCCGCCGCCATGTAGGCGATCGGAGCCCAACCTCCGACATGATCGACCAGCAGGCCGCCGAAGACCGCCCCGCTGGCGATCGCAACCAGGAAGGCCGCGGTCAGGAGCCCGCTCGCCGCTTCGGCGTGATCGGCCGCCGTCCGCACCATCCAGCTCTGGAAGCCGACCGGTGCGAAGCCGAATGCGAAACCCCAAAGCGCCACCGCGATCCCCGACACGATCGGCGACGCCCCGAACAGGATCATGCCCAGCGCCAGGGCCGCGATCGCCAGCGCGAACGAGACGATGGCGAGCTTGACGCCCCGCGCCGCGACGGCGCCGCCCGCGAAATTGCCGATGACGTTGCCGACGCCATAGCCGAGCAGGACGGAGGTGATCGCAGCGACGCCGAGCTGCGGAACCTGTTCGAGAAACGGCCGGATATAGGTGAAGCCTGTGAACTGGCCCGAAATGATGATCAGGACGGAGATCAGCATCAGGCGCACGCTCGGCCGCGAGAGCAATATCGCCAGCGTGCCCAGCTTCGGCGCCGTCTGCGACGGCAAGGACGGCATCGTCGTCATCAGCACCAGCAGGGCGATGCCGGCAAGCCCGGCCGAAAGCGCAAACACCATCCGCCAGCCGATCAGGGCGTCGAGATAGGCCCCGAGCGGTCCCCCGCCGATGAAGGCAGCCGAGACGCCGGCCGAGATGATCGCCAGCGCCCGCGGCACCGCCTGCACCGGCACGAGCCGCAGCGACAGCGCCGGCGCCATCGACCAGAAGCCGCCGAGGCTGAGGCCCAGCAGGAAGCGCGCCGCCAGCAGCATCGCAAAGCCATTGGCCACCGCCGTGAGGATGCTCGACACCGCCAGGAGCGAGATCAGCGCCCATAGCACCAGGCGCCGATCGAAGCGGCTGGTGACGATCGGCGTGAAGATGGCGGCGACGACACCGACCAGCGACGTCATCGTAACGGTTTGCCCGGCGGCGCCGACGCTGATCGAAAGATCGGCGGCGATCGAGGTCAGGACGCTGGCGGGCAGGAACTCGGCGCTGACGAGGGCGAACACGCCCATGGCGAGGGCGAAGACCGCCGGCCAGGCGGCGGTGCTGCGTTCCACAGGCGCGATGCCGACGAGCTCGGGATCGGCTGTGACTGACAAGGAATCCGACATGGGTCGCTCCAGCGAACAGGATGAGCCCTCATCCTGAGGAGGCCCGACAGGCCGTCTCGAAGGATGCTCCAGGAGGCTCCGGAACTATCTGGAGCATCCTTCGAGGCGCCGTTCGGCATGGAACGGCTCCTCAGGATGAGGGCTTAGGGACAAGTGGTCGCCAGAGAACTAGGCGTGACGCCCTGGAGCTTCCATGCTAGAAAACCCGGGATGCTTGACCAATCGTCCAGAAGAACGGCGCCGGATCCGCTGTCGGAGATGCTTCGCGGCCTCAGGCTCGAAGGCGTCGACTATGCCCGTTACGAGATGACCACGCCCTGGTGCCTGCTGTTTCCAGCGCAGCCCGCGGCGCGGTTCCATTTCATGGCCGAGCAGGGCTGCTGGCTGCGCACGCCCGAGGGCGACTGGGTCCGGCTCGAACAGGGCGATGCCGTGCTGATGCCGCGCGGCGCCGAACATGCGCTCGCCAGCGAGCCCGGCGCCTCGGCAACGCCGCTCGGGCGCTGCGCCTTCCAGCAATGCTGCGGCGAGATCGCCGAGGCGCGCGGCGGCGGCGAAGGCGAAGCGACGCTGTTCTTCAGCGCCAGCCTCTGCTTCAACGTCGACGCCCAGCACCCGATGCTGCGGATGATGCCGGAGCTGATGTGGGTGCACGAGATGGCGGTGCACGAGCCCGCCATTCCGGCGCTGCTGACCACCATGGCCTGCGAGCTTGCCCTCGACCGGGTCGGCGCCGGCGGCATCCTGACGCGACTGGCGGACGTGGTCGCCGCCGCCCTGATCCGCTCCTGGGTCGAGCGCGGCTGCGGCAGCGCCACCGGCTGGGTCGCCGCCGCCCGCGATCCCGATATCGGCCGCGTGCTCGCCGCGATCCATCTCAATCCGAGCGAGGACTGGACGGTCGATGCGCTGGCCAAAGTGATGCACGCCTCGCGCTCGGCCTTCGCCGAGCGTTTCGCCAGCGTCGTCGGCGAGACGCCCGGCCGCTACGTCGCTCAGGTCAGGATGCACCAGGCCCGGCAGTGGCTGGAGCGCGACCGGATGAAGATCACGGCCGTGGCTCGCCGTCTCGGCTATGATTCCGAAGCCTCGTTCAGCCGCGCCTTCAAGCGGGTGATCGGCAAGCCGCCGAGCCATTTCCGCAACGCCGAGCCGCCGATCCCCGCAACGCGGCCGATCGAAGCATCCCCTGCCAACAGGGCTGCAGCGAAAATCGCAGACCTCTGACCGCCACACATTCGACGGAACGACCATGAGCATTCGCCAGCAGCTGATCGAGCGCTTCTTCCGCTATCTCTCGATCGCCAGCCAGAGCGATGCGGCCGCGTCGACCTTGCCGAGCACGCCGGGGCAGCAGCGCCTCGCCGAGCTGCTGGCCGATGAGCTGCGGGCGCTCGGCCTCGACGACGTGGTCGTCGACGACCGGGCCACCGTCACGGCGTTGAAGCGCGGCACGGTACCGGGTGCGCCGAAAATCGGCTTCATCGCCCATCTCGACACCTTCGACGCCGGCCTCTCGCCCCACATCCGCCCGCAGCTCCTGCGCTTTACCGGCGAGGACCTTTGCCTCAACCGCGACGAGGACATCTGGCTGCGCGCCGCCGAGCATCCGCAACTGCGCGACTGGGTCGGCGCCGAGATCATCGCCGGCGACGGCACCAGCGTGCTCGGCGCCGACAACAAGGCGGCGATCACGGTGATCATGACGCTCCTCGCCAATCTCGGCCCGCAGGATGCCCATGGCGACATCCTCGTCGCCTTCGTGCCGGACGAGGAGATCGGCCTGCGCGGTGCCAAGGTCCTCGACCTTTCCCGCTTCGCCTGCGACTTCGCCTACACGATCGACTGCTGCGAGCTCGGCGAGGTGGTGATCGAGAACTTCAACGCAGCGAGCGCCGAGATCATCCTCACCGGCGTCAGCACCCATCCGATGTCGGCCAAGGGCGTTCTGGTCAACCCGCTGCTGATGGCGCAGGACTTCATCAGCCGCTTCGACCGGGCTGAGACGCCGGAGAACACGCAAGGGCGCGAGGGTTATGTCTGGTTCAACAGCATCACCGCCAATGCCAGCGAGGCGAGGCTCGGAGCGTTGATCCGCGATTTCGACAAGCAGAGCTTCGAAGCGCGCAAGTGCCGCATCGAGGAGGTCGCGAACGAGATCGCCGCGCTCTATCCCACCGGCCGCGTCGAATGCCGGGTGACCGACACCTACGGCAACATCCATGACAGCCTCGGGCAGGACCGCCGCTCGGTCGATCTGCTCTTCGGCGCGCTGGAGGCGCTGCAGATCAGCAAGAAGCAGATCCCGATGCGCGGCGGCACCGACGGCGCAGCGCTCTCGGCCCGCGGCCTGCCGACGCCGAATTTCTTCACCGGCGCCTATAATTTCCACTCGCGCTACGAGTTCCTGCCCGTCCCGGCCTTCGAGAAATCCTTCGAAGTCGCGCGGATGATCTGCACGCTGGCGGCGGGGCGGGCTTGAGCCTGCCCGAATTGGCAGCCGGCCGCCGGGCCGCGCCACCGCAGTTCAACGGACCGTGATGTCCCGACCCGGGCTTGCCGGGCCAAGCTTGCGCAAACCCGCCACCGCTCGCGCGAGGCCCCTGGCGAGCCATCCCCTGAAGGCGCCAGGCGCCGCGGCAACGGATTTGCGGCGAATCTCGGTGCTTCTGCGTACATAGAAGTCGATATCGATCGATCCATTCGACCGGCGAACGATCCTGTCGTCGAGATCTCGCGCCATGACTTGCTCCTCTGCTCGTCATGCTCCTCTGCTCGTCACGGCCAGGATGGCGAAACCCTCGCGGCCGCGCTTGGCCGAAAACTTGCGCTTACCTTGCGTTTCCCTTGCTTTTTCGTAAGGGCCGCGAGCTCGGATACCGACCTCCCCGAACCCATGGTAAGCTTCCGCATGCGCTATCGCTTCGGAGCTTTCGAGCTTGTCCCGGAAACGCGGGAGCTTCTCGCGGCCGGGCAGCCGCGCTCGATCGAGCCGCAGGTCTTCGACCTCCTGCACTACCTGGTCTGCGAGCGCGAGCGCGTCGTCTCGCAGGACGATCTGGTCGCGGCGGTCTGGCATGGACGGATCGTCTCGGATTCGGCGATCAGCGCCCGGATCAGCGCCGCCCGCGCCGCGATCGACGATGAAGGCAAGCGCCAGGACTGGATCCGGACCGTGCCGCGGCGCGGCTTCCGCTTCGTCGGCCCGGTCGAGCCGGTAGAGATGCAACGTCACGGCCAAGCGCCGGCGGGAGCGCATCTTGCGGAAGCGCCGCACCAGCGTGTCGCCTTCTGCCACTCCCGCGATGGCACCCGCATTGCCTATGCGACCAGCGGCACCGGCTACCCTCTGGTCAAGGCCGGGCACTGGCTGACCCATCTCGAACATGACTGGCACAGCCCGATCTGGCGCCCCTTCCTGAGCAGGCTCAGCGGGCAGTTCACGCTCGTCCGCTACGATCAGCGCGGCAATGGCTTGTCCGACTGGGAGGTGAGCGATTTCGCGCTGGAGCGTTTCGTCGAGGATCTCGAGGCGACGGTGGACGCCGCCGGCCTCGAGCGTTTCGCGCTCTACGGCACCTCGCAGGGCGTGCCGATCGCCGTCAGCTACGCCCGGCGGCATCCGCAAAGGGTGAGCCATCTTGTGCTGCACGGCGGCTTCGTCAGGGGCCGCCTGGTCCGGTCCGGTGCCGACAGGGAGCAAGGCCTGGCGCTCATCACCCTGATCCGCCACGGCTGGGGCAAAGCCAACAGTCCGTTCATCGAAGCCTTTGCTACCCTGTTCATCCCAGGCGGCAGCCGCGAGCAGATTGCATCCCTGGCGGATTTGCAGCGCCTCACGGCCTCGCCCGACAACGCGGCCGCGCTGCGCCGCGCAATCGACCATTTCGACGTGTCCGACCTGCTCGGCGGCGTCGCCGTACCGACCCTCGTCGTGCACGCCGATGCCGACGGCGTTCAGCCGCTCGAGCAGGGGCTCGCGCTCGCCTCACATATCCCCGGTGCGGAATTCCTGCTGCTGGAGAGCCGCAACCACGTCATCCTGCCCGACGAGCCAGCTTGGCCGGTTCTCTTCGACGGGCTCGGCCGCTTCATCCTCGCCGCGCCATCCTCCTCGCGAGACTGACGCCCCACGGGCCGGCTACCCTCCGACCAGCTCGAACCAGCCGGCCTCGTCGATCACCTGGACGCCGTGCTTGGCGGCATCCTTGAGCTTGGAGCCGGCGCCGGGCCCGGCGACCAAGAGGTCGGTCTTCGAGGAAACCGAGCCCGCGACCTTCGCCCCGAGCCGCTCGGCCATCGCCTTGGCCTCGTCGCGGGTCATCCGTTCGAGCGCGCCGGTGAAGACGACGACCTGGCCGGCGACCGGGCTGGCCGAGGCCACCGCCTCCAGCGGCTGCGGCGTCACCTGGGCCAAGAGCCGCGCCAGCATCTCCTGATTGTGCTCTTCGGCGAAGAACTGCAGCAGCGCCTCGACCACGGTCGGCCCGACGCCATCGATGGCATCGAGCTCGGCGCGCTCCGGGCTCGTCGGCTCGACTGCCGCCGCACAAGCCGCCTGCAAGGCCTCGAACGAGCCGTAATGGCGCGCCAGCAGCCGGGCATTGGTCTCGCCGATATGGCGGATGCCGAGCCCGAAGATGAAGCGGTTGAGCGGCGGGGTGCGGCGCTGGTCGATTGCCTCGAACAGCTTCTTCACGCTCTGCGCGCCGAAGCCCTCCTTGTCCTTGAGCTTCTTCAGATTGGCCCCGTCCCGGCTGGCCAGCGTGAACACGTCGGCCGGCTCGCGCACCGGCAGATCCGGGTCGGTATGGAAGAACTCGATCTGCTTGTCGCCGAGCCCGTCAATGTCGAGCGCGTCGCGCGAGACGAAATGCTTCAGCCGCTCGACCGCCTGCGCCGGGCAGACCAGCCCGCCGGTGCAGCGCCGCACCGCATCCTCCTTGCCCGAGCGCGGATTCATCTCCCGCGTCGCATGGCTGCCGCAAGCCGGGCACAGCGTCGGAAACTCATAGGGCTTCGAATCGGCCGGCCGCTTCGAGAGGTCGACCGCCTCGACCCGCGGGATCACGTCGCCCGCCCGCTTCACCGTGACGGTGTCGCCGATGCGGATGTCGCTGCCGTCGCGGATCGGCATGCCCTTCGAATCGAAGCCGCGGATGTAATCCTCGTTGTGCAGCGTCGCATTGGTGACGACGACGCCGCCGACCGTCACCGGCTTCAATCGCGCCACCGGCGAGAGTGCCCCGGTCCGCCCGACCTGGATGTCGATCGCTTCCAGTACCGTGGTCGCGAGCTCGGCCGGGAATTTATGCGCGATCGCCCAGCGCGGGGCGCGCGCGACGAAGCCCAGCCTGGCCTGCAAGGCGAGGTCGTCGACCTTGTAGACGACGCCGTCGATATCGTAGCCGAGCGTCGCGCGCTGCGCCTCGATCGTCCGGTAATGCGCCAGCAACGCCTCGACGCTCTCGCAGCGGACCATCAGCGGGTTGGTGCGAAAACCCCAGCGCGCGAAGGCTTCGACCACGCCGGACTGGGTCGGCGCCGGCAGCTCCGGCATCTCGCCCCAGGCATAGGCGAAGAAACGCAAGGGCCGGCTCGCGGTGATCGAGACGTCGAGCTGGCGCAGCGAACCGGCGGCGGCGTTGCGCGGATTGGCGAACTCGCGCTCCTCCTTCTCGCGCTGGCGCTGGTTGATCGCAGCGAAATCGGCATGGCCGAGATAGACCTCGCCGCGCACCTCGGCGACAGCGGGGAGATCCGCGCCCTTCAGCCGTTGCGGAATCTCCGCGATGGTGCGGGCATTGACCGTGACATCCTCGCCCTCCTCGCCATCGCCGCGGGTGGCAGCGCTGACCAGCTCACCCTTCTCGTAGCGCAGCGAGAGCGAAAGCCCGTCAATCTTGGGTTCGGCGGTGAAGGCGATCGGCTGATCGTCCTTGCGGCCGAGGAAGGTCCGGACGCGGGTGACGAAATCGGCGACGTCCTCGTCGGAGAAAGCGTTGCCGAGCGAGAGCATCGGCACGCGATGGCGAATCTTGGCGAACTTGCCGGACGGCCGCGCCCCGACCTTGTCGGAGGCAGCCTCGGCGCCCCGGAGCTCCGGGAAGGCGCCTTCCAGCGCAACCAGGCGCCGGCGCTTCTCGTCATAGACGGCATCGTCCATGACCGGCGCATCGTCCTGGAAATAGGCGCGGTCGGCCTCGGCGATCTCCGCGGCGAGCACCGCGTATTCGGCGCGCGCCGCCTCGGGCATCAGGTCTTCGACGGGGGTAGGAACATTGGCAGCCATGGCGCTGTTCTAGATCAGGGGCCATCCCCTGCGAAGCACCCGTTCTCACGTTTCCGCTGGTCGATTTGTGACAGGAGCGTCCCGGGTGTAAGCTCGACGGGCTGAAAATTGGATGCTCGACGCCTCAAGGCTCTCGAACCAAGGATCACGTCAGGGCCAGCGAGGCGAACCGGGCCGGAACCGGGAAGAACGCCATGTCCGACATGAACAGCACGCACACCGGCGCCAGCACGGCCACCATGCCCGACGCCGCTCCAGCCGATGCCCTGCCCGTCCGCGCTCTGACGGTCAGCGACATCGGCGACGCGCTCCGGCGCGGCTATGCCGACTTCCTGGCGCAGCCGAGCCATCTGCTCTTCCTCGCTTTGATCTATCCGGTCGCCGGCGTGGTGATCGCCCAGCTGACGGTCAGCTACAACATCTTCCCGCTGCTCTTCCCGCTGCTGGCCGGTTTCGCGCTGCTCGGCCCCTTCGCCGCGATCGGCCTCTACGAGATCAGCCGCCGCCGCGAACTGCACATCAACTCGTCCTGGCTGCATGCTTTCGCCGTGCTGAAATCCCCGGCGATCAAGCCGATCGCGACACTCGGCGGCCTGCTGACCGGACTGTTCATCACCTGGCTGCTGAGCGCCTGGCTGATCTATCGCTGGCTGATGGGCGACGTGCCGCTGACCTCGGCCGAGAGCTTCCTGGTACCGCTCTTCAGCACCGCCAATGGCTGGACGCTGATCATCCTCGGCAACGCGCTTGGCCTGCTCTTCGCCATTGCCGCCTTCTCGATGACCGTCATCTCCTTCCCGTTGATGCTGGATCGGCATGTCGACCTCGCCACGGCGGTGCGCACGTCGATCGCCGCGGTCGAGGCGAGCCCCCGAGCGATGATGTGCTGGGGCCTGACGATCACCGCCCTGCTGGTGCTCGGCACCCTGCCGGTACTGGTCGGGCTGATCGTGGTGATGCCGATCCTCGGGCATGCCAGCTGGCACATCTACCGAAAGGTCGTGCCGCATTAGAGCCGGCTGCGTTTTCATCGAAACGGATGTCATCCCGGGCGGAGCCCTCGGGTCCGACCTTCGGTCGGCCCAAGGATAAACTCCGCACAGTGGCGGGATTTATGCCTGAACCTCCATCGCAAGCGCTCTGGCATGGATCCCGGGTCAAGCCCAGGATGAGCATGCGGTTCGGCATTAAGCCAGCGTGCCTTGGATCCGGCACTGGTGCGTATTTCGCCTGCCCGGTTGGCTTCGAATGCGATGCGGGGCTGCGCGCGCACCAGGCCGGCTGGGCATCCGAGAAAAGCCGATCTCGGAACAATTTTTCGCGCAACGGCGTTTCCAATGGGCTGCGGCAGAATCGCCGCACCACGCCGCCGTGATCCTACGGCAGACGCAACCAGCGGGGGGCTTCGCCATGAACAACATCATCTACATCGTCGGTCTCGTCGTCGTCGTCCTCGCCATCCTCTCCTTCCTCGGCCTGCGCTGACGCATCGGCAACGGCGCATCAGGCCGACGAAGCAAAACAGGCCGGAGCGAGTGAACGCTCCGGCCTGCTTCATATTTTTCCTGGAGACTGCAGCCTTTCGGCGGAACCACTCTGCCATTCCGAGCGAGAGGCGAAGCCGCACCGCTCAGGCTGGAATGACCTCTGTTTCCGGCCCTAAAAAATCAGCGGTCGTCGCGATGCGGTTTCTTGCCGGCGAACGGCTTCTTCGCACCGAAGGGCTTCTTGTCGCCGAAGGGCTTCTTGTCTCCAAACGGCTTCTTGGCACCGAACGGCTTGGCGCCGCCGAAGTCCTTGCGCGCCGGTGCCTTGCCCTCTCCCGCCTCTGAACGGGCTGGACCGGCGCCGGCGAAATCCTTCCGAGCGCCCTTGAATTTGCCCGCGAACGGCTTGCCGCCGCGCGGGAACTCAGCCCCCTCGGCCGGCGGCTCGCGGTCGCGCCGGACGGGATCATAAGGCTTGTCCTGGCCGAACGGCTTGCCCTTGCCTTCATAGGGCTTGCGGAAGCCACGCTCCGGCGCGCCCGCATGTCCGTGCGGAGCGTCGTCGTGGCGCGGCGCCTTGGTGTGCTGCGCCTTCTCGGCGAAAGGCTTCGCCGGCCGGCGCTCCTCCTCGCCCGTCACCGGTTCGATCACGATCTTGTCGCGATCGGCGGCACGCGCCAGCTGCGCGAAACGCTCGGCGACATCGGCGTCGATCTCGACCTTGGTTTCCTTGTCGAAGATGCGGATCGCGCCGACCTCGTCGCGCGTGATCTTGCCGCGGCGGCAGATCATCGGCAGGAGCTGGCGCGGATCGGCGCCGTCCTTGCGGCCGATATTGAGGCGGAACCACACGGTCTCGCCCCGCGGCCCGGCCTTGCGCGGCGCATCCGGATCGGAATTGTCGAAGCGCGGACCGGCCCGGTCGCGCGGCTTGGCATAGTCGTCGCGCGGCGCCCGAGCGGCGCGCTCGTCGCGGCCGAAGCCCGGATCCCCGACCTCCTCGGCCGGCGGCAGACGCGAGCGATAGACCCGCACCAACGCCGCCGCGAGCTCGCTCGCCGAACGCCCGGCAAGCAGCGCCTCGATCATGCTGGCATCGTCCTCGCCAGGCTCTCCGGACAGCAGCGGGTCCTGCAGCAGGCGCCCCTGGTCGAGCGCGCGGATCTCGTCCTGGGTTGGCGGGCCGCCCCAGATCGCCTGCACGCCGGCGGCGGCGATCAGCATCTCCGCCTTGCGCCGGCGCGAAGCCGGCACCAGCAGTACGCTGGTGCCCTTGCGCCCGGCCCGGCCGGTGCGGCCGCTGCGGTGCTGCATGACCTCGGGATCGTTCGGCAGCTCGGCATGGATCACCAGCGTCAACCCGGGCAGGTCGATGCCGCGCGCCGCCACGTCGGTCGCGACGCAGACGCGCGCACGCCCGTCCCGCAGCGCCTGCAAGGCCGAATTGCGCTCGCTCTGGCTGAGCTCGCCGGAGAGCGAGACGGCCGCAAAGCCGCGCTCGAGCAGCACCGCCTCGAGGTGGCGCACCGCGTTGCGGGTGTTGCAGAACACCAGCGAGCAGGGCGAATCGTGGAAGCGCAGCAGGTTGACGACCGCGAGCTCGGCTTCCTTCGGGTAGACCCGAATGGCCTTGTATTCGATGTCGGCATGGCCGCGATCGGCGCTGGCGACTTCGATGCGCAGCGCATCGCGCTGATAGCTTCTGGCGAGGGCGATGATCGCCTTCGGCAGGGTCGCCGAGAACAGCAGGCTGCGCCGGTCCGCGGGCGCCGTCTTCAGGATGAATTCGAGATCGTCGCGGAAGCCGAGGTCGAGCATCTCGTCGGCTTCGTCGAGGACGACGGCCCTGAGCGCCGAGACGTCGAGGCGACCGCGCTCGATATGGTCACGCAGGCGGCCGGGCGTGCCGACGACGATATGGGCGCCCTCGTCGAGCAGGGCCGCCTCGCGACGCGGATCCATGCCACCGACGCAGGAGATCACGCGGGCATTCGTCTGCTGGTAGAGCCAGTTCAGCTCGCGCTGGACCTGGAGGGCGAGTTCGCGCGTCGGGGCGATGATCAGCGCCAGCGGTTTGCCGGCGCGGCCGAGCGTCTCGGCGCCGTCGAGCAGCGTCTCGCCGATGGCGAGCCCGTAGGCCACGGTCTTGCCCGAGCCGGTCTGCGAGGAGACGAGCAGGTCGCGTCCAGCGGCGGCGTCTTCGAGCACCGCGTTCTGGACCGGGGTCGGCTCGCTGTAATTGCGTTCGGCGAGCGCACGCGCGAGCGGCGGGCTCGTGGAGATAAAGGACATTGGGTTTCGGCCTTGTGGGTCGCGTCGCGCTCGCTGGGGGAGCGCAGAAGAGGGAACCGGCGCGCAATCAGGCAGGCGCACGATCTATCCGCCGCTCATAGAGCAAATCGCGTGAAAGGGGAATGCCGACGGTGAAGCGCGCCGCGCTACCCCCGCATGCCGGCCGCGTCGAGCAGCCGGGCGGCGGCCGCCCTCGCCTCCTCGGTGATGCTGGCGCCGGCCAGCATGCGGGCGATTTCCTCACGCCGGCTGTCATCCTGCAGGGCCGACACGCGGGTGACCGTACGCTCGCTCGCGCCCTCCCGGGCCTGCGCTGATTTGGCGATCAGGAAATGCTGGCCGGCCTTGGCCGCGACCTGCGGCGCATGCGTCACCGACACCACCTGGACCCGCGCCGCGAGCCGCGCCAGCCTTTCGCCGATCGCGTCCGCGACCGCGCCGCCGACACCCGTATCGATCTCGTCGAAGACCAGCGTCGGCGCCGAGCCGCGCTCGGCCAGCACGACCTTCAGCGCCAGCATGAAGCGCGAAAGCTCGCCGCCGGAAGCGACCTTCATCATCGGGCCGGGCCGCGTGCCCGGATTGGTCTCGACCCAGAATTCGACCCGGTCGAAGCCTTCCGGACCCCGCGCCTCGGGGTCGCTGTCGATCTGGGTGATGAAGCGCGCGCGCTCCAGCTTCAGCGGCGGCAGCTCGACCTTGACGGCAGCGTCAAGGGCGGCGGCCGCACGGACCCGACCGGCCGACAGCGCGGTCGCCCCGGCGATATAGGCGGCCTCCGCTTCGGCCAGCTCGGCTTCCAGCCGCTTCAGCGAGCCCTCGCTCTCGTCGAGGGCAGCAAGATCTGCCGCCATGGTCTGGGCCAGCGCCGCCAGGGCATCGACCGGCACGTCGAACTTCCGCGCCGCGGCACGCAGCGCAAACAGCCGCTCCTCGACGCGTTCGAGCACGCGCGGATCGTATTCGGCGGCGCGCATCGCCGCCGCCAGCGCCTCGCCCGCCTCCTCCAGCGCGACGATCGCGGTGTTCAGCGCCGCCGTCGAGGGATCGACGAGGTCCGGCGCCTGCGCCGCCCGGCGTTCGAGCCGGCGCAGCACGCCCGACAGCGCCGCCACCGGCGAGGCTCCGCCGCCGACCGCCTCATAGGCCTCGGCGATGTCGCGCGCCACCTTCTCGGCCTGCATCATGCCCTGGCGCTGCGCCGCCAGCGCCTCCTCCTCACCGGGCTCGGGGGAGAGCTTGCCGAGTTCGGCCACGGCATGGCGCAGGAAGTCGGCTTCCTTGCGTGCGGTTTCGACCCGCATGCGCTGGCTCTGCAAGCTCTGGCGCGCCCGCTTCAGGCTCTCGCTGGCGCGCACGACCTCGCTGGCCTGCACCGTCAGTTCGCCGAAGCCGTCGAGGATCGAGCGGTGCTGGGCCGGGTCGGTCAGGGCGCGGTCGTCATGCTGGCCGTGGATCTCGACCAGCGCCGCGCCGATCATCCGCAGGATCTGGACGCTGACCGGCTGGTCGTTGACGAAGGCGCGGGTGCGCCCGTCGGCATATTGCACCCGGCGCAGGATCAGATCGCCGTCGGTGTCGAGCTCCTGGGCTTGCGCCAGCGCGCGCGCCGGATGGTTCAATGCCAGATCGAAGACGGCGCTGACCTGGCCTTGCGTCTCGCCATGGCGCACCAGCCCGCCATCGCCGCGCCCGCCGAGCGCCAGCGCGAAACCATCGAGCAGGATCGACTTGCCGGCACCGGTCTCGCCGGTGAGGACGCTGAGCCCGTCATGGAAGGCCAGATCGAGCCGGTCGATCAGAACGATGTCGCGGATCGAGAGCTGGGCGAGCATGAGGCGGACTCAGCCGGTGCGCAGATGCGGATCGAGCCCGCGGGATGCAGGCGGCGACGGAAGCTTCGGGGCCGGAATGCGCACCGCTCGCCCCTTCCCGTTCGCCGGCCGGATCAGCGGATCAGGCCGGTGACGGTGCGGGTGAAGCCGTTGAAGAGCCGGCTGATATAGGAGCCGCGATCCTCGCGCGGCTGCAGCCCGCCGCTTTCGAGCAGCACATAGGCGTCCTTGTACCAGGGGCTGTCCGGGAAGTTGTGCCCGAGCACGGCCGCGGCCGTTTGCGCCTCGTTGGTGATGCCGAGCGCCATATAGGCCTCGGTCAGGCGCATCAGCGCCTCCTCGACATGGCGTGTCGTCTGGTACTTGGTGATCACGTCGCGGAAGCGGTTCACGGCGCCGGCATAGTTGCGCTTCTCGAGATAGAAGCGGCCGACATTCATCTCCTTGCCGGCGAGCTGGTCGCGCGCGACCAGCATCTTCTCGCGCACGTCGACGACGTATTCCGACTTGGGATAACGGTCGAGCAGCTCCTGCATCGCCCGCAGCGCCTGCTCCGTCCGCTCCTGGTCGCGCGTCGCGTCCGGGATCTGGTTGAAGTAGGACATCGCCATGATGTACTGCGCGTAGGCCGCGTCGGGGCTCGCCGGGTTCTGCGCCAGGAAGCGCTTGGAGGCGGTGATCGCGTCGTCCCACTTGCTCGCCTGGTAGTTCGAATAGGCAGTGAGGATCAGGCCCTTCTTCGAATAGGGCGAGAACGGCGCCTGCTTGTCGATCTCTTCGAACTTCTTGCTGGCGCCTTCGCTGTCGCCGTTCTGCAGCCGGGCCAGGCCCTCATTGTAGAGCTTGTCGGCCGGCACTTCCGGCAGCACCTCGGGCTTGTAGACCTCGGGCCGGTCGAACGGGTTGAGCGAGCTCAGCGTGTCGCAGCCGCCGAGCGCAGCCGCCAGCGAGAACACGAGAGCGAGCCGCTTGCCACCGCTCGCGATTTCGCCGGTATTGAATGTCTTCAGCCGCATGACGCTCACTTCATCCGTCCTTCAGCGCCGCTTTCGAGGGCGGGCGAAAATGGCTTTACTCCAGAAGTCGCCGTTTCGCCAACCGTGAAGGGCGCTTCATGCAATGCAATCGGCGCCGTGCTTCCGACAGGAAACCGGCGAATGCAAGGCGTGGCGTCGCGTGGTCGCCGGATTTCAGTGCAGATCGGGCGCAAGAGCCGCCGGCATCGGGGCGCCTGCCGCCATCTGCACGGCGCGCGGCGCGTAGACCGGCTCGGCCTCGACGATCGCATAATTGGCGCGGTCGGCGAAGAGAGCCTCGAGGATTCGCACATTCATGCGGTGGCCGCCGCAATAGGAGCGGAACTCGCCGAGAATCGGATAACCGGCCAAAGCGAGATCGCCGACCGCGTCGAGCACCTTGTGCCGCACGAATTCGTCGGCGTAGCGCAGGCCTTCCGGATTGATGACCTTGTCGTCGCCAATGGCGACCGTGTTGTCGAGCGAGGCGCCGAGCGCAAAGCCGGCCTTCCAGAGCTGCTCGACATCGCGCATGAAGCCGAAGGTGCGGGCGCGCGAGATCTCGCTGGCATAGGCCTCCGGATCGAGGTCGAAGACCTTGCGCTGGCGGCCGATGGCGGGGCTGTCGAAATCGATCTCGACATCGAGCCGGAAGCCCGATTCGGAGGGCGCCAGCTCGGCGAAGGCACGGCCGTTCTCGACGCGAACCGGACGCAGGATCTTGAGATAGCGGCGCGCGGTGCCGAGAGCGACGATGCCGGCAGCCTCGATGGCCGTGACGAACTCGGTGGCGCTGCCGTCCATGATCGGCATTTCAGGGCCGTCGATCTCGACCAGCACATTGTCGAGCCCGAGGCCGGCGCAAGCCGACATCAGGTGCTCGATCGTGGCGACCGAACCGGAAGCCTGCTCGCCGACCACGGTGCAGAGCTCGGTGGCGCTGACCTTGTTGTGGCGCGCGTGGATGAGCTGCTCATGCCCGCCTTCCAGCCCCTTGCGGAGGAAGACGACGCCGGTGTTGGCGGCGGAGGGACGCAGGCACAGGCAAGCCGGAGCTCCGGAGTGAACGCCGATACCCTGAAGGGTTACGGGCGAGCGAAGCGTCGTCTGCCGGTCAGCCATCATACTCTTATCCGATCTCATGCGCGACGATCAGGTCCGGCGCCTGGCGGCGCAGCCTATCTGACGATCGATCGCGGTCCCTGAACTGAGCGGCCCGGGACGCCGTCCCGAATCCGTCTTCCCCGGTGATGCCCTGCAAGATAAGCGCAGGAGGCGGGGCTTCAAAATCACGCTTTCTTTCGCTCTGTAACAGAGCTGAAGGAGCGCCAAAAACCTAACCATCCAATTGATGTATATGGTTTTTCAGACGTTAAAAAGAGCCCGGCGCAAGGTTGCGCCGGGCTCGTTGTTTAAAGCCGGTCGTGGGGCCTGCGCAGACCTCAGCTGGACTGGCGCCGGAGGAAGGCCGGAATCTCCAGATGATCCTCCTCGGCGTTGCGGCTGGGAGCTGCGCGGCCATGCGGGTCGAGCTGGCCCTGAGCAGGCCTGGAGGCCTGCGGCGCGGCAGGGCGGCGCATGAACTCGGCATGGGCTGCGCTGGGCGGAGCCACCGGCGCCGGCGGCACCGGGCGCGGCGCGGGTGCCGGAGCCTGAGCTTCGATGGCCTCCTCCTCCTTGCGGCCGAAGCCGACGGAGGCAAGCCGCTGCATCAGCGACATCCGCTTCTGATCGGCAGAAACCGCAGGCTGCTGAGCGCCAGGGGCCGCGCGGTTCTGCGCGATCTGGTTCTGGGCCGGCATCGGCAGATCCTCGATCCGCGGCATGCGGGTCGGCCGAATCACGGCGCGCTCGGGCGCCGGCGGGATGAAGCTGTCTTCCAGATACGGCAGCTCGGCCTCGACCGGCCGGGGCTGCGGTGCCGGCGCCGCAATGGTCTGGCGCGGCTGCACCGGCTCGATGCGGACATCGGCGGCGAAGCTCGCCGGGGCGGCCTGGCGGACAGGCTCGGGCGCCAGCGGCAGCCGCATCTCAGGCGCCGGTTCCGATGCCGGGACCGGAGCAGGCGCGGACGAGGTGCGGATATTCGGGACGGTCGTGCGCAGGCGCGCCTCGGCCTTCAGCCGCTCGGCAACCTCGGCAATGCGGGCCTCGGTCGCGTCGACCTCGGCATGCGAGCTCACCGGCTTGTCGATGCCGGTCGCAACGACCGAGACGCGCACGGTGCCCTCGAGCGATTCGTCGAAGGTCGCGCCGACGATGATGTTGGCCTCGGAGTCGACCTCCTCGCGGATGCGGGTGGCGGCCTCGTCGACCTCGTAGAGCTTCATGTCGCGCCCGCCGGTGATCGAGATCAGCAGGCCGCGCGCACCCTTCATCGAGACGTCGTCGAGCAGCGGGTTGTTGATCGCGGCCTGGGCCGCGGACAGCGCCCGCTTCTCGCCCTGCGCCTCGCCCGTGCCCATCATCGCCTTGCCCATGCCGCGCATCACGGCGCGGACGTCGGCGAAGTCGAGGTTGATCAGGCCGGGACGAACCATAAGGTCGGTGATGCAGGCGACGCCCGAGTAGAGCACCTGGTCGGCCATGCCGAAGGCATCCGCGAAGCCGGTGTTCTCGTTGGCGACACGGAACAGGTTCTGGTTCGGGATGACGATCAGCGTGTCGACGGCCTCGTTGAGCTCGCCGATACCGGCCTCGGCCATGCGCATCCGGCGATGGCCTTCGAACTGGAACGGCTTGGTGACGACGCCGACGGTGAGGATACCCATGTCGCGGGCGACGCGGGCAATCGCCGGGGCCGCGCCGGTACCGGTGCCGCCGCCCATGCCGGCAGTGATGAAGACCATGTGCGCGCCGGCGAGATGATCACGGATCTCGTCGGAGACCTCCTCGGCCGCCGCGCGCCCGACTTCCGGCTGCGAGCCGGCGCCGAGGCCTTCGGTGACCTGCAGGCCCATCTGAATGATGCGCGGGGCGCGCGAGAGCGCCAGCGCCTGGGCGTCCGTGTTGGCGCAGACGAAGTCGACCCCGTCGAGGCCGGCCTCGATCATGTTGTTCACGGCGTTGCCGCCGGCACCGCCGACACCGAACACGGTGATCCGGGGCTTCAGTTCCCGGATGTCCGGGGCTTGCAGATTCATCGCCATGGTTGCCTCTTTTAAATTTCCGTCCGGCTCCTGGCGGGCGCCGTCCCGTTTTCCACGCCAGGGGCCGGGGCCCCGTTCTTAAAAACTCACTCCGTTCCGCTCGGCCGGGTGGCCGCGCGGACCGCAACTTTCAGAAACTCTCCTTCAGCCAGCGGCCGACACGAGAGAAATACCCGTCGGCAGCATGGGCGAAGTAGGACGCACCGGCCCGCGGCTCGAAATGCTCGACATGGGCGACCTGCGGATAGACCAGCAGGCCGACCGCCGCGGCGAAGGATGGACCCTTGCCCGCTTCGGGCAGGCCCCGGATGCCGAGCGGGCGCCCGGTGCGGACCTGGCCGCCGAGCACGCGCCGGGCAACTTCCGGCATGCCGGTGAGCTGGCAGGCGCCGCCGGTCAGGACGACGCGCCGGCCGGCCTCGGCCGAGAACCCGGCCGCCTTGAGCCGGTCGCGCACGAGTTCGAGGATCTCCTCGACACGCGGCTTGATGATCCGGACGAGATGCGACTTCGACAGATGGTTCGGCATGTCGCGCTCGTCGTCGTCGACCTGCGGCACCGCGATCATGTCGCGATCATCCGAGGGGCTGGCGATCGCCGAGCCGTGCAGCGTCTTCAGGCGCTCGGCCGCCGCGACCCGGGTCGAAAGCCCGCGCGCCACGTCCATGGTGATGTGGTTGCCGCCGACGGCGATCGCGTCGGCATGGGTCAGATGGCCGCCGGCGAAGACACCGAGCGAAGTCGTGCCGCCGCCCATGTCGACCACGACGACGCCCATCTCGGCTTCGTCGTCGACCAGCACGGACAGGCCCGCCGCATAGGGCGTCGCCACCACGGCCTCGACCTCGAGATGGCAGCGCTCGACCGCCAGCATGACATTGCGCGCCGCAGCAGCTTCCGAGGCGACGACATGCATGTCGACCGAGAGCGAGCCGCCGATCAGCCCGCGCGGATCGAGCACGCCGGGCGAACCGTCGAGCGCGTAGCCGGTCGGCAGTGCGTGCAGCACCGCCTTACCCGGGCGGATGGCATGGTTCGCGGCGGCGGCAAGCACGCGCTTCACATCGGAATCGCCGACCGAGCCGCCGCGCAGCTCGACGCTGGCATTGTAATGCTGCGAGTTCAGCCGCCCGCCGGTCAGGTTGACGATGACCGACTGGACCTCGACCTTGGCCATGCGCTCGGCTGCGTCGACCGCGGCCCGGATGGCGCGCTCGGCGCTGTCCAGGTCGATGATCGCGCCGCCCTTCAGGCCGAGCGAGCGCTGATGGCCGATGCCGACGATCCTTGCCACATGGGTGCGGCCGCGCAGGCGTTCGTTCGCTTCCGCCGGGTTCAGCTCGGCGATCAGGCAGACGACCTTGCTCGTGCCGATGTCCAGAATCGACAAGGTCGCGCTCTTCCGCGACGACAGCGGCCGCATCCGCGGCGTCAGGCCCTGGGAGGTCAGGCTCATGCCTCGCCTCCCTTCTTCTTGCCCTTGTTCTTGAGAAGCTCGGCCCTTGCGGCCGCGCCCTCTTCGGTGAGGCGCATGGTCACCCGGTCTGCCTGGCGCAGGTCGATGGCAATCAGATCCTTGTCGCTGATCCGGAAATCCTGCTCGAGGCCGACGAGACGCTTCAGCGCCGCGCCGGTTTCGGTTTCCGGCAGGCGGATGTCGATGCCGGTGTCGAGCTTGAGGTTCCAGCGCCGGCCGGCGACGAGGCTGCCGGCGCGGATGCGCGGTGCGAACGGCCCGGCCTCGGCGAGCAGCGCGACATAGTCGCGGGCCCGCAGATTGGCATCGGCACCGACGACCAGCGGCAGATGGGCAAAGCGGCCATCATCCATGCGGTCGATCACCGTGCCGTCGGCGGCGATCAGGAACAGATCGCCCTTCACCTGCCAGAGCGCGAAGGGCTCGCGCTCGACGAGGTTGATCGCGATCTCGCCGGGATAGAGCTTGCGGACCGAGGCTTCGCGGATCAGCGGCGTCGATTCGAGGCGCCGGCGCGCCTCGTCGGCATCGAAGAAGGCGAGCGAGATCTTCGGATCGATGCCGGCCGCGACCAGCACTTCGATCTCGGAAAGCTCGGTCAGGCCCGAAATGGTGACGCGGTCGATACCGAGGCCGATCAGGCGCGCCAGCGCATGCTTCGGCTCGCCATAGCTCTCGCGAAGGGTTTCGAAATGGCCACCGAGGGCAGCGCCGGTCGTTGCCGACAGCGCCAGGAAGCCGACCGCGAGCCAGGAGCCCAGGCCGCGCGGCAGCCGCTGCGCCAGCGGCAGCGCAAGCGCGCTGCGCCGCGAGCCGCGGAACCAGCGGCGCGAGCGTTCGCCGACGAGGAGTTGAGGCCCCGCAGCGCGCATCGGTGTCATCGGACCGGACCCAGCCAGCACCGTATTCACCGATCTAAGGAGGCGTCCTCCACCATCCATTTGACGAGCTCACTGAAATTCATGCCCGCGTGGGCGGCCAGTTCGGGTACCAGGCTGGTTTCGGTCATGCCGGGCTGCGTGTTGACTTCCAGCCAGACGAGGGTGTCGGTCTCGTCGTCATATCGGAAGTCGGAACGACTAACGCCGCGGCACCCGATTGCTTGATGCGCCGTTAACGCACACTCTTCGATCCGCTGGTAAATATTTGGTAAAATTTGAGCCGGGCAGATGTGGATCGAACCGCCTTTCGTGTATTTCGCGTCGTAGTCGTAGAACTCGCCCGTCGATGCCCGAATCTCGGTCACGCCCAAGGACTTGCCGTCCATCACCGCGCAGGTCAGTTCGCGCCCGGCGATGAAGGTTTCGGCCAGCAGGGTCTCGCCGCAGGGCCAGTCCTCCCGGGCGATCTCCTGGGGCGGATGCTCGCGCCCCTTCTTGACGATGACGACGCCGACCGAGGAGCCCTCGTCGATCGGCTTCAGCACATAGGGCGGCGGCAGCACATGGCGCTTGGCCGCCTCGAAGCGCGAAATATTGATGCCGTGGGCGACCGGCACGCCGGCCGCGGCGACGACCATCTTGGCCTTGTCCTTGCGGATGGCGAGGGCCGAGGCCAGCACGCCGGAATGGGTATAGGGGATGCCCATGATCTCGAGCAGGCCCTGGATCGTGCCGTCCTCGCCGAAACGGCCGTGCAGGCCGTTGAAGGCGACGTCGGGCCGGAGCTTGTCGAGCACCACGGCGATGTCGCGCTGGACGTCGACCCGGGTCACGCGGAAGCCTGCCCGTTCCAGCGCGGCGGCACAGCCGGCGCCGGAATTCAGGCTGACTTCGCGCTCCACGGACCACCCGCCCATCAGCACTGCGACATGTCTGCTCATGCTGGTTCCTAGCTTCGCTCGTCCGGCGAAACTCGACCAGATATGGTTAACGACGCGTTAAGAAACCGCCCTCGCGGTTAATGCGGCGTGGCCTGTGGCGGCCGGGCCTCACTCGCCTTCGCCGGCCGCGACCTTCGCCAGAAGGGCCTTCAGCAACGCACGCTCGTTCTCGTCGAGCCGGGCGATCAGGCGCTCTTCGGCCGCGACATGCGAGACGACGAGTCGTTCGATCAGAGCAAACCCCTCATCGGTCAGGACGATGCGCAGGCTGCGCCGGTCCTGCGGATCGGCCTGCCTGACGATCAATCCACGCTTCTCCAGCCGGTCGAGCCGGTTGGTCATCGCCGAGGTCGACAGCATCATGTCCTTGGCGAGTTCCGAGGGCGTCAGCGAGCCACCCCGTTCGCCCTGGCGGCGCAGCGTCATCAGCACGTCGAAGCCCGCGAAATCGAGGTCGGCGCCGGCGAGATTCTCCGCCACCCCCAGTCGCAGCCGATCGCCCGCGCGCCAGACCGCGCCACAGACCGCCATCGGGCTGGCATCGAGGTCCGGCCGGGCCGTCCGCCATTGCGCCAGGATCGAAGCCAGCGGGCCGCCCTGCCCGACATCGCCGTCAGCTTGACTCATTTTATCCTCGCGCCTAATTATCCTGTATCGAATAATTCGATATCAAATTATCTGATGCCGAAACAAACCTAGCAGCCGCCAGCCACTGCCGCAAATCCGCGATCCGGAACAAGACGATGCCAGAGAGAGTAGCCGCGTTTCCGATCGACCCGCTGTTCCTCGAGCGCTGGTCGCCGCGCGCCTTCCTGCCCGAGGCACTTCCGCAAGAGGCCCTGCTGACGATGCTGGAAGCCGCTCGCTGGGCGCCCTCCGCCTATAACGAGCAGCCAAGCTCGCGGCGCCCGCTGGAAGAGACCGCCTTCGCCGGCCCCTTCCCGGCCTGAACCTCGACCTCAGTTCCCCCGTCAAAGGTGCCCCGCCATGCCGGCCGGCAAGAACAACATCCTCCTGGCGACCATTCTCGCCCCCTGCCTCTGGGGTTCGACCTATATCGTCTTCACCCAGACTCTGCCGGTCGAGCATCCCTTGCTCGTCGGGGCATTGCGCGCCCTGCCGGCCGGCCTCCTTTTGATGCTGCTCGGCCCCGGCCTGCCGCCGCGCGACAAGCTGCTGCCACTGGCCGTGATCGGCTTTGCCAATATCGGGCTGTTCTTCGGCCTGCTCTTCGTCAGTGCCTCGCGCCTGCCCGGCGGGCTCGCCGCGACGCTGGGTTCGATGCAGCCGCTGATCGTCGCCTTCCTGGCCTGGCCGCTGCTGCTGCGCCGGCCTCGCCTCGGCCAGATCCTGGCCGCGCTTGCCGGCGTCGTCGGCGTCGGCCTGCTCGTCCTCGACGAGACCGTGCAGCTTGATGCGATCGGCATCGCCGCAGCGCTCGCCGGCGCCGCCTCGATGGCGACCGGTACGGTGCTGATCGAGCGCTGGGGCAAGGTCGGCACGCCGCTCGCGCTCGCCGCCTGGCAGCTCGCCATTGGCGGCCTGATCCTGCTGCCGGTGGCGCTCGCCGTCGAAGGGCTGCCGCCGGCGCCGAGCCTGCGCAATCTGGCCGGGCTCGGCTATCTCGTCCTGATCGGCACCGCCTTCGCCTATTGGCTCTGGGTCCGCGGCATCGCCACGATCGGCGCCGAGATCGCCTTTCTCGGCCTGCTCAGCCCGCTGGTCGCGACATTGCTCGGCGGGCTTCTGCTCGGCGAATGGTTCGGCGCACTGCAATGGGCCGGCATCGCCCTGATTCTCGCCTCGACGGTCGCAGGGATCCTGCTTTCCCGGCGCCCGCCGGCCCCGCCCGCTCAGGCGGCGACGCCGAAGCGCTTGATCTCCCAGTGCAGCTCGTAGCCGGAATTGTCCTTGACCCGGCGCCGCACCTCTTCGCCCAGTCCTTCGATATCGGCGGCGCTCGCACCGCCGGTATTGATCAGGAAGTTGCAGTGCATCTCGGAGACCTGGGCTCCGCCGATGCGCAAGCCGCGGCAGCCGGCAGCGTCGATCAATTGCCAGGCCTTGCCGCCCGGCGGGTTCTTGAAGGTCGAGCCGCCGGTGCGTTCCTTGATCGGCTGCGCCGCCTCGCGCGCCGAGGTCACGCGGTCCATTTCGGCCAGGATCGCCGCCTGCTCGCCGGGGCGGCCCTGATAGAGCGCCGAGGTGAAGATGATGTCGGCCGGCACGGCGCTGTTGCGGTAGGTGAAGCCCATATCGGCATGCGAGAAGGTCACGATCTCGCCTGAGCGGGTCACGCCCCGCGCCTCGACCAGCACGTCGGTCGTCTCGCCGCCATGGGCGCCGGCATTCATCCGGAGCGCCCCGCCGATGCAGCCGGGAATGCCGCGATAGAAGGCGAGCCCGTCGAGCGAGGCATCGGCTGCCGCCCGCGCCAGCTTGACGTCGGGGGTCGCGGTGCCGGCGCGCAGCCGGTCACCCTCCTCGCGCACGATCTCGCCGAAGGCCTTGCCGCCGAGGCGGACCACCACGCCGGGGATGCCGCCATCGCGCACGATCAGATTGGAGCCGAGGCCGACCACGGTGACCGGAATCTCGGTCGGCAGGCGGCCAAGAAAATAGGCGAGATCGGCCTCGTCGGCCGGGGTGAACAGCAGCTGCGCCGATCCGCCGACGCGAAACCAGGTCAGGCCCGCCATCGCCTGATTGGCGAGGAGGCGCCCGCGCAGCTCGGGCGCGGCGGCAAGGATGTCGGCGGTCAGATCGGGGAAGCTCATCGCGGCATCCCCAGCGCTTGAAGCTCACCCGGCAAGGCATAGGCCCATTGCGTGATGTTGCCGGCGCCGAGCAGCACGACATAGTCGCCCTGGCCGGCCATCGTCGCGACCATGCCGGCGAGCTTGTCGGAAGCCGGCAGCGGCAGCGCGTGACGATGGCCGCGCGCCTTGATCGCCGCGACCAGCCCGTCGCGATCCGCACCCGGAATCGGCGCCTCGCCCGCGCTGTAGACATCTGCGACGATCACCGTGTCGGCGTCGTTGAAGCAGGAGGCAAAGTCGTTGAACAGGCTGGAGAGCCGTGTGTAGCGATGCGGCTGCACCACCGCGACGACCTTGCCCTTGGTCGAGGCGCGCGCCGCCTTCAGCACCGCCGCGATCTCGACCGGATGGTGGCCGTAATCGTCGAAGATCAGCGCGCCGTTCCACTCGCCGGTCTTGGTGAACCGCCGCTTGACGCCGCCGAAGCCGGCGAGCCCCTCGCGGATCGTCTCGACCGGCACGCCGAGATCATAGGCGACGGCGATCGCCGCTGTGGCGTTGAGCGCGTTGTGATGGCCCGGCATCGGCATGACAAGATCGCGCACCGCCTCCTCGCGGCCGTTCTTGCGGTCGCGGATCAGGAGCGTGAAGCGGGCCTGGCCGCCGGAGAGGTCGATGTCGGTGAGGCGGAAATCGGCCTGCGGATTCTCGCCATAGGTGATGACCCGGCGATCCTCGATCTGGCCGACCAGCTCCTGCACGGTCGGGTGGTCGATGCACATCACCGCGAAGCCATAGAAGGGCAGGTTCTCGACGAAGGCTCGGAAGGCTGCCTTGATCGCATCGAACGAGCCGAAATGGTCGAGATGCTCCGGGTCGATATTGGTGATGATCGCGACGTCGGCCGGCAGCTTCAGGAAGGTGCCGTCCGACTCGTCGGCCTCGACCACCATCCAGTCGCTCTCGCCCATCCGGGCATTGGTGCCGTAGGCATTGATGATGCCGCCATTGATCACGGTGGGATCGAGCCCGCCCTTGTCCAGCAGCGTCGCGACCAGCGAGGTGGTGGTCGTCTTGCCATGGGTGCCGGCGATGGCGACGCAGCTCTTCAGCCGCATCAGCTCAGCCAGCATCTCGGCCCGGCGCACCACCGGCAGGCGCTTCTCGCGTGCCGCCATCAGTTCGGGATTGTCGCGCCTGATCGCCGTCGAGACCACGACGACCTCGGCCTCGCCGAGATTGCCCGAGGCATGGCCGACGAAGGTCTTGATGCCCTTCTCGGCGAGACGGCGGACATTGGCGTTGTCGGACGCATCCGAGCCCTGCACCTTGTAGCCGAGATTGTGCAGCACCTCGGCGATCCCCGACATTCCGATGCCGCCGATGCCGACGAAATGGATGGAGCCGAGCTTCGGCGGCAGCTTCATGGTTCGGTACTTTCTGGAGAATTCAGATCTGGGCGGTTTCGGCGATCAGGCGCGCCAGTCGGTCGGCTGCGTCCGGGATTCCGGCGCTCTTGGCGCTCGCAGCCATCGCAGTCAAGCGTGACGGATCGGCAAGCAGGGCCGAAAGCTCTCCTGCGAGCCGCCTCGGCGTGAACTCCGGCTGCAGGATCCGGATGGCGCCACCGGCCCGTTCGAGCACGGCGGCATTGGCCGCCTGATCCTGATCGAGCGAGCCGGGCAGCGGCACCAGCAGAGCCGGCCGGCCGATCACCGAAAGCTCCGCGACGGTCGAGGCTCCCGAGCGCGCCACGACGAGATGGGACGCTGCCATCCGTGCCGGCAGGTCCTTGAAAAAGGGCGCGATCTCGGCCTTGACGCCGAGCGCCGCATAGATGCCGCGCACCCGGTCGTCGTCCTCGGCCCGCGCCTGCTGGACGATCGAGAGCCTGGCCCGCTCCTCGGCACTGAGCAGCTGGATCGCCGGAGGCACGATATCGGCCATCACGCGCGCGCCCTGGCTGCCGCCGAAGACGAGCAGGTTCACGCCGCCTTCGAGCGAAGGATAGGGCGAGGCAGCCTCGATCACCGCCGGCCGCACCGGATTGCCGACCTGCCGGCATTTTTCCGCCTGCGCGGCGGAGAGCCCGCCGACCTCCGAGAAGCCGGTGGCGATCGCCCTGACCCGCCCGGCGAGAAAGCGGTTGGCCCGCCCGATCACCGCATTCTGCTCGTGCACCATGGTCGGCACGCCCATCAGCGCGGCGGCGAAGACCGGCGGCACCGTCGGATAGCCGCCGAAGCCGACGACGATGGCGGGCTTCAGCTCTTTGATCGCCCGCCGCGCCGCAAGCGCGCCCCTGGCCAGCACCAGCGCGGCCTGCGCCATCTTCAGCGGCGAGCGGCCGGACGGCGTCGCCGCCGGCACGGCATGGATCGATTCGGCCGGGAAGCTGCCGGCATATTCCGCAGCGCGGGTGTCGGTGATCAGAGCGACCCTGAAGCCTCGCGCGTGCAGGGCATGGCTCAGCGCCTCGGCCGGGAACAGATGCCCGCCGGTGCCACCAGCAGCAAGGACGACGAGTGCCGGCCGGCCGGCCGCCTGACCGGCCATCTCAGCGCCCCATCTCGCCGAGAGCCTCGGCCCGCGGTCGCTTGCGCGTCAATGCCAGCAGAAAGCCAGTACCGAGCGCCAGCGAGATCAGCGAGGAGCCGCCATAGGAGATGAAGGGCAGCGTCATGCCCTTGGCCGGCATCATGTGCAGGTTGACCATCATGTTGATGGCGGCCTGGATGCCGAACAGCAGGGCCAGGCCCGTCACGGCCAGGCGCACGAACGAATCCTCGGCGCGCTGCGCCACGAACAGCGCCCGCAGCACGATGACCGCGAACATCGCGACCAGCACCATGCAGACGACGACGCCGAACTCCTCGGCCGTCACGGCGAAGATGAAGTCGGTATGCGCGTCGGGCAGGATGCGCTTGACCGTGCCCTCGCCCGGCCCCTTTCCGAGCCAGCCGCCCTGGGCGAAGCTCTCCAGCGCGGTGTCGACCTGGAAGGTGTCGCCCGAGCCCTTGTCCATGAAGCGCTCGATGCGGGCGCGCACATGCGGCACCAGCTGATAGGCGACCAGCAGGCCGAAGGCGCCCGCTCCGCCGAGCCCCATCACCCAGAACCAGTGCAGCCCGGCGACGAAGAACAATCCGGCCCAGACCAGCGTGACCAGCACCGTCTGGCCGAAATCCGGCTGCAGCACGAGCGGCACAATGGTCAGCGGCAGCAGCAGGAAGGCGATGATCGTACCCGGCAGGTCAGGCCGGCGGCCGCCTTCGGCGAAGGCCCAGGCGGCCATGACCACGAAAGCCGGCTTGAGGAACTCGGAAGGCTGCACCGAGCCCAGCGGGCCGAGCGTCAACCAGCGCTTTGCGCCTTTGACCTCGACGCCGAAATAGAGCGTCGCGATCACCGCGGCCAGCGAGACGATGAAGACGACGAGCGCCGCCCGGCGCACCTGGCGCGGCGTCAGCAGCGAGGTCACGAGGAACACCGCCAGAGCCGCGAGCAGGTAGACCGCCTGCCGGTTGACGAAATGGAAGGTCGAGAGCCCGAGCCGCTCGGCCACCGGCGGGCCGCCCGCCATCAGCAGCACGACGCCCGAGACCATCAGCGCCACCATGGTCGAGAGGATGACGCGGTCTATCGACCACCACCAGCGGCCACTCAGGCTGGGTTCTGCGCGCGAGGTCATCTATCCGGCTCCGTCAGCGAACAGGCAGATTGAGGGCGCCCGCTCCGGCGAATCACTCTGTCAATGAATGGTTAACCGATTGATTCCGAATTGAGCAGGAGGACACAGGCGGCCAACCTTCCGATGTCGTCCCGGGCGACCGCAGGGAGACCCGGGATCGATGCCTGAACCTCATTCGTAAGGCTCAGGCATGGATCCCGGCTCTCCGCTTCGCCGCGGCCAGGATGACTGCGACACGGCGAATTAGGTCCGACCCGCCGAAAATCCCGGCAACGCCGTGACCAGCGCCCGGAAGGCGTCGCCCCGCACCTCGAAATTCGGGAACTGGTCATAGGAGGCGCAGGCCGGCGAGAGCAGCACCGCGATCTCGCCCTCGCCCGAACGAGCCAAAGCGTCACGCGCCGCCGCAGCCACCGCAACGTCGAGCGTTCCGCTGCGCTCGTAAGGAACGCGGCCGTCATCGTCGAAAGTCGCGGCGAAGGCATCGCTCGCCGCGCCGATCAGATAGGCCCGGGCGATGTTGGGGAAATAGCGGCGCAGCGACTCGATGCCGCCCTCCTTCGCCTTGCCGCCGAGAATCCAGAAGATCTCGCGGAAGGAGGTCAGCGCCTTCTCGGTGGAATCGGCATTCGTCGCCTTGGAGTCGTTGATGAAGACGACGCGGCCGATGCGGCCGAGTTCCTCCATCCGGTGCTTCAGTCCGGGATAGCTGCGGAAGCCCGCCGCGATCTCATCAGCGCTGAGCCCGACCGCGGCGCAGGCGGCAAAGGCCGCCGCCGCGTTCTGCGCATTGTGCGACCCGCGCAGGCTGCCGATGCCGGCAAGATTGGCGACGACCTTCGGCTTGCCGTCCCTGACCTCGACGATGCGCGTATCGAGCTTGCCCTGATTGGCAGTGACGCCGGCAAAGACGCCTTCGTCGAGCGGCTGCTCGCCGCTGATCTTCACCAATGGCCTGCCCGTGGCAGCGCGTCGCCGCGCCATCTGCTTCGACGGCTCGTCGTCGACGCCGATCACCGCGATGTCGGAAGCCGCGACCAGCCGTTCCTTGATCGCGCCATAGGCCTCGAAGGTGCCGTGCCGGTCGAGATGGTCCGGCGTCAGGTTCATCTGGATGCCGACGCTCGGCGTGATCGAAGGCGCGAGGTCGATCTGAAAAGTCGAGCACTCGACGACGTGGATGCGGTTCTCGGCCGGCGGTTCCAGCGCGAGGATGGCCGTGCCGATATTGCCGCCCATCTGCACGTCGCGGCCGGCGGCCGACAGGACATGGGCGATCAACGCGGTGGTCGTCGACTTGCCGTTAGTGCCGGTGATGCAGATCACCGGGGCGTCCGGCGCGGTCCTGGCGCGCTCGAGGAAGAACAATTCGATGTCGCCGATGATCGGCACGCCGGCCGCCCTGGCCTTGTCCACCGTCCAGTGCGGCACCGGATGAGTCAGCGGCACGCCGGGCGTCAGCACCAGGGCGGCAAAGCCGCTCCAGTTGGCCGTGGCGAGATCGACGACCGTCAGCCCCTCGGCTGCAGCCTTGTCGCGGCTCGCTGGCTGATCGTCCCAGCAGGCGAGATTGGCGCCGCCAGCGACCAGCGCCCGCGCGGTCGCGAGACCCGAGCCGCCGAGGCCGAACAGGGCGAGGGTTTTTCCGGCGAAGGCGGTGACCGGCGTCATGGGTCAGCGCAGCTTCAGCGTGGCGAGGCCGACCAGCGCCAGCACCACCGAGATGATCCAGAAGCGGATCACCACCTGCGGCTCGGTCCAGCCCAGCTTCTCGAAATGATGGTGGATCGGCGCCATCAGGAAGACGCGCTTGCCGGTGCGCTTGAACACGGCGACCTGGATGATCACCGAGAGCGCCTCGAGCACGAACAGTCCGCCGACGATCGCCAGCACGACCTCGTGCTTGATCGCGACCGCGATGGTGCCGAGCATGCCGCCGAGCCCGAGCGAGCCCGTATCGCCCATGAAGATCTGGGCCGGCGGCGCATTGAACCAGAGGAAGCCGAGGCCGGCGCCCATCATCGCGCCGCAGATCACCGCGAGCTCGCCAGCGCCGGGCACATGGTGGATCTGCAGGTAGTTGGCGAAGATCGCGTTACCGGTCAGGTAGGCGATGAAGCCGAAGGTGCCGGCCGCGATCATCACCGGCACGATGGCGAGCCCGTCGAGCCCGTCGGTCAGGTTCACCGAATTGCCGGCGCCGACCACGACGAAGGCGGTGACCACCGGGAACAGGATGCCGAGCGGGATCACCAGTTCCTTCAGGAAGGGCATGGCGAAGCCGGAAGCGATCGCCGGCGGCCCGATCTGCATGATCGCGGTGCAGGCGACGAGCGCGATCGCGATCTCCAGGCCCAGCCGCGCCGCGCTCGAAAAGCCCTTGTGCGACTGCTTCGTCACCTTGAGGAAGTCGTCATAGAAGCCGATCGCGCCATAGCTCGCGGTGACGCCGAGCACGATCCAGACATAAGGGTTGCGCAGATTGCCCCAGAGCAGCGTCGCGGCGAAGAGCCCGGCCAGGATCATCAGCCCGCCCATGGTCGGCGTGCCGCGCTTGGCGAGATGCGATTCGGGGCCGTCGGTGCGGATCGGCTGGCCCTTGCCCTGCTTGATGCGCAGCCAGGAGATCGCCGCCGGCCCGAAGAAGAAGACGAAGAGCAGCGCGGTCGCGGTCGCCCCGCCGGCCCGGAAGGTGATGTAGCGGAAAACGTTCAGGATCGGGAAGTGAACCGCGAAATCGGCTAGCCAGACTAGCATTGCAACCTGTTCCTTGTCCTCAGTCGTCGGCCGTGACGACCGGGAAACGGGCAGTCATCGCCTTCACGATCGAGCCCATGCGCGAGCCGAGCGAGCCCTTGACCGTGACGACGTCGCCGGCACGCAGCGCATCGAGTACGAGCGGCTCGAGTCCGCTCGACTGGGCGGCATAAGCACCACGCTGGCGTGAAGGCAAGGCATCGTAGAGGGAACGCATCAGGGGTCCGCAGGCAAAGACGAGATCGACCCCGTTGCCGGTGACAGCCTCGGCGAGCCCCTTGTGCAGCGCTGGACCGCTTTCGCCGAGCTCGAGCATGTCGCCGAGAACAGCGATCCGCCTGCCCCTTCCATGCGCCTCGATGCGCCCGAGATTCTCGATCGCAGCCCGCATCGAGGCGGGGTTTCCGTTGTAACTCTCGTCGATCAGCGTGAACGGGCCGGACGGCGCGTGCAGCATCTGGCGTGCCCCGCGCCCCACCGGCGGCTTCAATTCGGCGAGCGCCAGCGCCGCCAAAGCGAGATCGGCCCCGAGCGCCTCGATCGCGGCCAGCACGGCGAGTGAGTTCAGCACGATGTGCTTGCCCGGGCTACCGAGCTTGTAGGTCACCGGCCGGCCGAGCACATTCGCCTCGACCGTCGAGATATCGGGCTTGAGCGAACAGCCGAGCAGCCGGACATCCGCGGTCGCGCTTTCGCCGAAGCTGATGATCCGCCCGGCCGGGCTCGCCTGTGCCAGTTCGCGCAGCAGGCCGGCCTGCGCGATGTCGGCGTTGATGATCGCCGTGCCCCCTGCCTTCAGCCCGCTGAAGATCGCCGCCTTCTCGCGGGCGATGCCCTCGATCGATTCGAAGGCGGCAAGGTGCACCGGCTGCACGGTGGTGATGATCGCGACCTCCGGCGACACCATCCGGGCCAGCGGCAGGATCTCGCCGGGGCTGTTCATGCCGATCTCGTAGACGCCGTAGCGCACGTCCGCCGGCGTCCGGGTGAGCGTCAGCGGCACGCCCCAGTGGTTGTTGTAGGAGGCGACCGGCGCATGCGCCTTGCCTTGGCGCGAGAGCACCAGGCGCAGCGCTTCCTTGGTCCCGGTCTTGCCGACCGAGCCGGTGACCGCGACGACCCCGGCCTTGAGCTCGGCGCGTCTTGCCATGCCGGCGCGCTCCATGGCGCGCAGCACGTCCGGCACGACCGCCAGCGGCGCCTCCGCCGGGAAGGCACCGGCATGCGCCTCGTCGACGACCGCCAGCGCCGCCCCCTTGTCGAGCGCCGCCGCGACGAAATCATGCCCGTCGCGCGTCTCGCCCTGGATGGCGAAGAAGGCGTCGCCCGGTTCCAGCGAGCGGGTATCGATCGAGGCTCCGGTGACGCCGGCCGGCAGCGGCCCCTGCGCCCGCGCCTCCATCGCCTCGATCAGGTGGGTCCCGGTCCAGAGCGGCGCAGCAATCATGCTTGTCTTCCCCCGGTCATCTCGGCCATCGCCTGCAGCACCGTCTCATGGTCGGAGAACGGCAAGGTCCGGTCGCCGACGATCTGGCCGGTTTCATGGCCCTTGCCGGCGACCACCAAAAGATCGCCCGGCTGCAATTGCGCGACGCCGGCGGCGATCGCCTTGGCCCGGTCGCCGATCTCGCGCAGGCCAGGCGCGGCGGCGAGGATCTCGGCCCGGATCGCGGCGGGGTCCTCACTGCGCGGATTGTCGTCGGTGACGATGGCGATATCGGCGCTCTCGGCCGCGATCTTGCCCATCAGCGGGCGCTTGCCGCGGTCGCGGTCGCCGCCGCAGCCGAAGACGCAGATCAGCCGGCCGCTGGCATATGGCCGCAACGTCCTGAGCACTGCCGCGAGCGCATCGGGCTTGTGGGCGTAGTCGACGACAACGAGCCCGCCATGATGCTCGCCGACGCGTTCCAGCCGCCCGGGCACGCCCTTGAGGCCGGAGAGCGCGCCGACCGCCGCCACCGGCTCCTCGCCAGCGGCAATGGCAAGCCCGGCCGCGACCAGTGCGTTGCCGGCCATGAAGTCGCCGACCAGCGGCAGCACGACCTCGACCTCGCGCCCGTCGACCGCGACGTGCAGGCGCTGCGAGAAGCCCTCGCGCTGGACGGAAAGTAGCTTGAGCCTGTCCCCGCCCCGGCCGATGCCGATAACGGGGTGGCCACCAGCGGTCGCAGCCTCGGCCGCCTCGGCCGCATAGGGCTCGTCGCGGTTGATCACCACCGGCGCGCCTGGCGGCAGCAGCTCCCAGAGCCGGAGCTTGGCGGCAAGGTAGTCCTCGACGCTCGGATGGTAGTCGAGATGGTCGCGGCCGAGATTGAGGAAGGCACCGGCGGTCAGGCGCACCCCGTCGAGCCGGCGCTGGTCGAGGCCGTGCGAGGAGGCTTCCATCGCGACATGGCTGATGCCCTCCCCGGCGAGCCGGTCGAGCGAGGCATGCAGGGAAAGCGGATCGGGCGTGGTCAGCGAGCCGTAATCGGCGCCGGCCGCGGTGACGATGCCGATCGTGCCCATGCTCGCCGCCTGCCGGCCGAGCGCCATGAAGATCTGGCGGGTGAATTCCGCCACCGAGGATTTGCCGCTGGTGCCGGTCACCGCGACGATGGTCGCGGGCTGGCGCGGATGCACCCTGGCCGCCGCGAGCGCGAGCGCGCGGCGCGGGTCCGCGACCTCGGCGAAGGCGATGCCGGGCGCGAGCCCCGCCGGGCGGGATTGGCCGGAGACGATCGCTGTCGCCCCGCGTGCCGCCGCATCGGCGATGAACTGCGCGCCATCCGCCTTGGCGCCGGCGAGCGCGACGAAGGCCTCGCCCTGGGCGACCTTGCGGCTGTCGAAGGCGATGCCGCCGACGCGACGCTGCGCATCGTCAGGAAACGCCCCGGGAAAGAGCTGGCCGAGGCTGAAGCTGGTGGTGTCAGTCAAAGCTCATATCCTTGCCGGCACGAAAGCCCACGCGTCATTCTCGGGCGAAGCCCTCGGGTCCGACCTTCGGTCGGCCCAAGGATGAACTCCGCGTAGATCCGGGAATCTCATGCAGGATCAAGCTCCCTTCCGTGCCGAGATGCTCGGGGCAAGCCCGAGCATGACGTCCCGTTATCGCGTGCCCCAGGCGCCGAGCCTCGCCATCAGCGGGAAGGGCGCGACCGGCGGCTCGAAGCGCGGCGGCAGGCCGAGGATCGGCGCCGCCCGTTCGATGACCTTGCCGGTGGTGATGCCGGCGTTCCAGGCGGCCGTCGAATAGCCGCCGCTCTCGGCATAGCCTTTAGGCTCGTCATAGATCGAAAGGAACAGGTATCGCGGCTTGTCGGCCGGAACGATCGCCATGAAGGTCGTGAAGTTCTTGTTCTTGGCGTAGCGGCCATTGATCACCTTCTCGGCCGTGCCGGTCTTGCCGCCGACGAAATAGCCCGGCACGTCCGCCTTGCGGGCCGAGCCGCGCTCGCCATTGAGGCGCATGATGTAGCGCATCGCCTCCGAGGTCTCGGGCTTGATCACGCGGGAGCCCAGGCTTTCGGCCTCTTCGGGCGTGCGCTTGATGAAGGTCGGCGTCATCAGCTTGCCGCCATTGACCAGCGCCCCGACAGCCGCCAGCGCCTGGATCGGTGCGACGGCGAGACCGTGGCCGAAGGCAATCGTCGCGGTGTTGAGCTCGCCCCAGCGGGCGGGAACGATCGGCGCGGCGCTTTCCGGCAGCTCGGTCTGCAGCCGGTCGAGCTGGACCATCTTGCGCAGGAAGGCCTTGTGACCTTCGACGCCGACCGACAGCGCCATCTTCACCGAGCCCATGTTCGATGAATGCACGAACACTTCCGGCACGGTCAGCGTCCGGCCGGTGCCGTGATATTCGCGGATCACCTGGCGGCCGAAGCGCATCATGCCGCCGGCGGTCGAATAGCTCGAATTGATGTTGGCCTTGCCCGTGTCGAGCGCCATCGCGACGGTCAGCGCCTTGAAGGTCGAGCCCATCTCGTAGACGCCGACATTGATCCGGTTGATCCGGTCCTTCTCGAGCGCGTCGACCGGATTGCTCGGGTCGAAATCGGGGAGCGAGACCGAGGCGATGATCTCGCCCGTGTTCACGTCCATCACCGCCCCTGCCGCGGCGAGCGCCCGGTACTTCTCCAGTCCCTTGACCAGCTCGTCGCGCAGGAGGTGCTGGACACGCAGGTCGATCGACAGCGCCACCGGCTTCAGATCGGAAGCCTGCGTCGCGAGCCCGGCGCCGTTGAGGTCCTGCAGCCCTTGCGAGTCGATGTATTTCTCGATGCCGGCGATGCCGACATTGTCGACATTGGCAAAGCCGAGCACATGCGCCGCCGCCGGACCGTTCGGATAGACGCGCTTGTTCTCGGGCACGAAGCCGACGCCGGGAATGCCGAGCCGGTGCACTTCGGCCTGCTGGCGCGGCGTGATCTCGCGCTTGACCCAGACGAAGCCGCGCTTGGTGCCGAGCTTGTCGCGCAGCTCCTTGGCATTGAGGTCCGGCAGCACCGCGGTCAGCAGCTCCGTCGCCTCGTCCTTGTCGAGGATCTTGCGCGGCTCGGCGAAGACCGAGACGGTGCGGATATCGGTCGCCATCACCGTGCCGTTGCGGTCGACGATGTCGGGCCGCGCCGCGGAGATCGCATTCGAGGTCGCCCGGCGCAGGCCGACCTGCTCGTTGGGGAACGCAGCGAGAGCGACCAGCCGGCCGGTGATCGCCAGGAAGAGCGCGCTGAAGCCGAGGATGACGAGGCCGACGCGCGGCCCGCTCTTCTCGCCGCTCATCCGGAAGATGTCGCGCAACAGGCCGGCGCGAAGCCGGCGTCCGGGTGGCTTTGCCACCGCAGGTGCTGCGACCACGGCGGGGACGACCGGCTCGGACGTCATGGGCGGCCTCCCGGCGTGGTGGAGCTGCTGTTCTTGGTGCTGCGCGGCGTCTCGGTCGGCAGGCCGAGGCCGAGATCCTCGAGCTTGCGGCCGATCGAATCGACCTTGGGCCCGCGAGTGGGAATGTCGGAAAGACGCACGATCTGGTTGATCACCAGCGGCTGCAGGTCGAGATGCCGGTCGCTCAGCGCCTGCAGGCGGTCGGGCCGGTTGAGATACTGCCATTCGGCCTTCAGCACGGCGATGGCATCGCGCTCACGCTGGGCCTTGGCCCGCAACTTCTGGAGCTGCTCGGCCTCCAGGGTCGTCTCGTATTTGATCGTGTAGGCGTAGAGCGCCGAGGAGACGAGCGCGCCGATGGCGATGACATGCAGCAGCTTGATCACGCTCAGCTCCTCCGGCGGGGTTGCGGCGCAGGCACGACCGCGAGCGCGACGAGCTCGGCATCGGGCGCGCGCGTCGGCGCCTCGGTCCGCTCGGCCGCCCGCAGCTTGGCCGAGCGCGCGCGCGGATTGGCGCGCATCTCGGCCTCGGAAGGCGCCACCGCCCCCTTGATCACGGAACGGAAGGTCGCCGTCGGCACGGCCGCAGCCGGCGCATGACGCGAGGCGGCCGGCGCCCGGCCGGAGCGCTGCGTCAGGAACTGCTTGACGATGCGGTCCTCCAGCGAATGGAAGGTCACGACGGCGAGCCGTCCGCCCGGCGCCAGAGCCGCCTCGGCGGCGTGCAGGGCCCTGACCAGTTCGCCGAGCTCGTCGTTGACGGCGATCCGGAGCGCCTGGAAGGTCCGCGTTGCCGGGTGTGCGCCGCCGGGCTCGGTCCAGACGATACCGGCAACCAGATCGGCCAGTTGCTTGGTCGTCTCGATCGGCGCCTTGCGCCGTGCCTCGACGATGGCGCGCGCAATGGCGCGCGAGCGGCGCTCCTCGCCATAGTGATAGATGATGTTGGCGAGCACGCCCTCGTCGGCCTCGTTGACGAGCTCGGCCGCGCTCTGCCCGTCAGCCTCCATGCGCATGTCGAGCGGCCCCTCGAAACGGAACGAGAAGCCGCGCTGCGCCTGGTCGAGCTGCATCGAGGAGACGCCGATATCGAGCACGACGCCGTCGAGCGGTGTCATCCCGAAACGCCCGGCCTCTTCGGCAAGGGCACCGAAGCGGGCCTGCGCCAGGGTCAGCCTGCCCGACGATGCAGCGACGAGGTCAGCCCCGAAGGCAATCGCACTGGGATCGCGATCAAGCGCCAGCAGCAGCGCCTCCGGCTCCCGCGCCAGCAAGGCGCGGGAATAGCCGCCGGCGCCGAAGGTGCCGTCGAGATAACGACCGCCCGGCTTCAGCGCGAGCGCGTCGAGCGCCTCCTCCATCAGTACCGGCACATGCGGCACGGCCACCTCCGTTTCGACCGGCATCTTCACGAGCCCACCGGCGCGCTGAGCGCACGCCTGACGTCCCGCAGCTTCGCCCGCGCCGCCTCGAGATGCGCCCTGAAGCGCTCCGGCTCCCAGATCTGGAATTTGTGCCCCTGCCCGACGAAGGCGACGGCGTCGCCGATCCCGGCATGGGCCTTCAGCGCCTCGCTCAGCATGATACGCCCTTCCGGATCGATCTTCAGCACCTCCGAGGTGCCGTTCAGCGCCGTCGAGAGCGAGTCCCACTCCTCCGAGAAGGGTGAGAAGCGCGAGAGAATGTCGTCGATCGTCGCCCGCAGCGCATGGCCGCCGCAATCCAGACTGGCCTGGTCGAGCGCCGGATGGATGTAGAGCCCTTCGTAGCCGTCCTTCGCCAGCACGGCGCGGAAGGTCGCGGGAATCGAGACCCTGCCCTTGGCATCCAGCTTGTTGGTGAAATGGGAGACGAAGCGGTCCGTCAACGCCGCCTCCCGGCCAGGTTTCCACGGTGCGGAGCGGGCCGGTCAGAACCGACCGCAGATACTCCCGTCGAACCCGACACAGCGAAGCCGCGAGCCAGAATCCGCGCGGCACACGGGCCCTGACCTGTCGCTTGCCTGTCGGTTTCGACGGGATGATTTGGGATACCATGGGATATTATGGGCGTCAACGGATTCAGGCAGCCGGGCACGATCCTGCGCCAGCCTGGAAACATCACAGCCCGTTAAGGTTAACTATCCGTAAAGACGATGTTTTTGGCGACGCCGAGAGCCTCGCGGCACGATCGTCGCCCCGGCTTTTCGTTCCGGCCGCGCAAAGAAATTTTTCAGGCCAGCGAACCGCCCGCGCCGGCCTCAGCCTTCTGCCTCGATCGCCCGCCGCAGCGCGCCGCGCAAGGAGAGCACATCGGCAAGCAGCCGCTCCTTTTCGACGCCGCTATCCTCGACGGCACAGGGCACCGCGTTGCGGGCCGCGCCCGCCTTGCCGCGCAGGGCCCGCCCCTCCGCCGTCAGATGCACCAGCACCCGCCGCTCATCGTCGCGACTGCGCGCCCGCGCGATCAGGCCACTTACCTCCAGCCGTTTCAGCAGCGGCGTCAGCGTCCCTGAATCGAGCATCAGCCGGTCGCCGATCGCCGTAACCGTCTGACCGTCGCGCTCCCACAGCACCAGCATCGCCAGGAACTGCGGATAGGTCAGCCCCAGTTCGGTCAGGAACGGACGGTAGAGACGGTTGAAGGCATGGGCCGTGGAATAGACGGCGAAGCACAGCTGCTCGTCGAGATTGCGGATTCCCTCGCCCTTCGCGTCGCTCGCCATGGTCGGTCCGGTCGCTCCTTGCATCGTCCCTCCAGCCAATAGGCGAGCCGGCCCTCGGCGCAATCCCTCGCCGGCTCGCGAATTTATATAGTTGACAATTAAATTGCACACAAGCTAATTTGCATCGGCAAGCCATTACGAACATCCCGCCAACCAAGGAGAACCCGATGAAGATCCTCTACACGGCCCATGGTTCCGCCACCGGCGGCCGCGAAGGCCAGGCCGCGACCGATACCGGCAACGTCAAGCTCGTGCTCAACACGCCGAAGGAACTCGGCGGCGGCGGTGGCGACGGCACCAATCCCGAGCAGCTCTTCGCCATGGGCTACTCGGCCTGTTTCCTCGGCGCGCTGAAATTCGCCGCCGGCAAGGAGAGCGTGAAGATCCCGGACGATGCGCGCGTCAGCGCCAATGTCGGCATCGGCCCGCGTGACGATGGCAAGGGCTTCGGCATCGCCGTCAAGCTGACGATCTCGGCGCCCGGCATCGACAAGGCCAAGCTCGAGGATCTCGTGCAGAAGGCCCATATCGTCTGCCCCTATTCGGACGCGACGCGGGGCAATATCGAGGTCGAGCTGACGGTCGCTGGCTGAGCTCTCCAGAACCGATGAAACGCGAAAGGGCCGGGATCGCTCCCGGCCCTTTTCCGCATCTTCGGCCTTTGAGGTGCCAGCCGGCCTGTAAGCCGGGTTCTGGATGGCCGGAGGATCGCTCCCCCGACGTGACGGCCATTCCTCTGGGACGCGCATCGCTGCGCGCCTCGAGCAACCAACCCGGACGACCAGGCCAGGAAACAGGCCCCTCCCCGCTTGCGCGGCGAGCATCGTCCCTATTTGGTTTTGCTCCCGGTGGGGCTTGCCATGCCGTCCCCGTTGCCGGGTACGCGGTGCGCTCTTACCGCACCTTTTCACCCTTACCCCCGGCCGAAGCCAGGGGCGGTTCGATCTCTGTGGCGCTTTCCCTGGGGTCGCCCCCGCCGGACGTTATCCGGCACCGTGTTTCCGTGGAGCCCGGACTTTCCTCCCCCGCAAGCGGGAGCGGCCGTCCGGCCGACTGGCGGGATCGCCTGTGCGCCCTTGCGCTGCCGACGTCAAGCGCCAGCTCAGTTGCTGGCGGTGATGGTGCGCACCTTGGAGCAGTAGGTGCGGTTCGCGCCGCTCATGCGCTTGGTCATGTGGCCGCTCTGGTACATCATCACCGTGCGGCAGGTATCGCCATTGGCGAGCCGGTAGGCCTGCGCCAGATACTTCATGCCGTAGCGGGCATTGGTCTCGGCATCGAGCAGGCCGGCAGCGCCGCCGCTATAGCCGATGCCGCGCGCCGTCTGGTGGCGGATCTGCATCAAACCGTAATTGCCGGCATTCGCCGCACGCGGATTATAGCGGCTCTCGATCCGGACCACGGCATCGGCCAGGGAGAACGGCACGCCGTTGGCCGCCGCATGGCGCGCGACCAGCGCGCGCAGGCCTTCGCTACCGGCGGGGGCGGCGAGCGCCTGACGGCGCGGCTTCTCGGCCTTGCTGGTGGCGAACTTTCCCGCGGCGGACGGCGCGGCTTCCTTGCCGGCCTGGGCGGTGCCCGCTTCGGCCTTCTCTCGCTTGATCTCGGCCTCGCGAATGATGAAGGCCCGAGCGTCGGTCTCGGCATTGATCTCGGTCGCGGCGGCGGGGTGCAGCAGTCCTAGGCAAATCGCGAAGGCGGCGCAGCCGCTGCCATAGATCTTGATCATATTGGAGAGCCCCATCTGTCACTGAACGATTGGAATGGCAGGGCAAATGATAGATGAATGTGACCATAATCCGACGCACCGCACTCAATTTCTTTTCTATAGCCAAGAAGAGCGATTATTATTAGCTAAATCATTTAAAAGTAATCATCATGTATTAGTGACGGGAGCGATTCGGCCGTGCCGGCGTTGACGCAGTCAAGGCAACAGGCCAAACCATCGCCGCATTGCGACCGCATTTGCGGGCCGCAATGGCTCGGTCGGCCACCGGCGACGTCTTGCACGCCGGATCGACATGCAACGGGGGCACCAAGATGAAGAAACTGCTGGCAATCGCGGCCGTGGGGCTCGCCTTCAGCGCTTGCACGCCGCATGAGCAACGCGTCGGCGGCGGCGCCGCGATCGGCGCAGCCACGGGCGCCGTGATCGGCGGGCTCGCCACTGGCCGCGCGGGCGGCGCCGTCGCCGGCGGCCTCATCGGCGCCGCGGGCGGCGCCATCATCGGATCGGCCACCTCGCCCTATTACGATGACGGCTATTACGACGGCTGCCCCTACGGCTATTATCGGGACCGCTACGGCCGGCTCTATTGCCGCTGAGCGCGTTCTTTCGCGCGAGCAGGCCCTGGCCCTCTCTCATCCAGGAGTCAGAGCAGGATTGATGCGAAAGTCCGGTTCGCATTTTCTCGCAACCTGCTCTAGAGCCCGTCCCGGTCCGCTTGCACCGCAAGCTGACCGGCAAGACGGTCTCTCATCTCATGTTGGAGACGGATTCACCGATCGGATCCGTCTCTAGGGCTGGTTGAACGATGAAGTCATTCTTCTGGGGTGCATTGGGCGGCGGCGGCCTCGGCTTCGCGCTGGGCGGGCCGCTGGGCGCGCTCGTCGGCGCGCTCGCCGGCCATGTCCTGGTCGACCGCGAGGGCGCGCCATTCGGCCCGGCGCCGCGGCAGCTCATCTTCACGACCGGGCTGGTAGCGCTCGCTGCCAAGATGGCGCGCGCCGACGGCGTGGTGACGCGCGACGAGGTCGCGGCCTTCCGCCGCATCGTCGAGGTCCCTGCCGATGAGCAGGACCATATCGAGAAGCTCTTCGACCTCGCCAAGCAGACCAGCGCCGGCTTCGAAGCCTATGCCGGGCAGATCGCCGAGAGCTTCCGCGACGAGCCGGCCCTGCTCGAGGACGTGCTCGACGGCCTGTTCCTGATCGCCGCCGCCGATGGCGCGATCCATGAGCGCGAGCATGACTACCTGCACGACGTGGCGATGATCTTCGGCATCGACGAGGCCGGCTTCGCGCGGATCGAGGCGCGCCATGTCCGCCGCCACGACGACCCCTATCTCGTACTTGGCGCCAGCCGCGAGATGAGCGACGCCGAGCTCCGCAAGCTGCATCGCCGGCTGGTGATCGAGAACCATCCCGATCGCGAGATCGCCCGCGGACTGCCCGAGGAGGCCGTCAGCATCGCGACACGGCGGCTCGCCGCGATCAATGCCGCCTGGGATGCGATCGAGAAGGAGCGTGGCCTCACCGGCCGGCTGGCGGCACCGGCATGAGCGTTTCGACCAAGCCCGACAGCCGCTTCGCCGCCAAGGTCTTCCCCTCGCCCAACCATGGCGAGCGCAAGTTCCACGACGGAACCGCCGGCCGTCGGCCGGACGCGCTGATCCTGCACTATACCGGCATGCCCGAGACCGGCGAGGCGCTGCAGTGGCTGTGCAATCCGATCGCGCAGGTTTCCTGCCACTACTTCGTCTTCGAGAACGGCCACGTCCTCCAGCTCGTGCCGGAGGAGCGCCGCGCCTGGCATGCCGGCGCCTCGCACTGGGCCGGCGAGACCGATCTCAACTCGGCATCGATCGGCATCGAGATCGCTAATCCCGGGCATCCCGGCGGCCTGCCTGATTTCCCGGAGGCGCAGCTTGCCGCCACGCTGAACCTCTGCCGCGACATCTGCGAGCGCTGGCAGATTGCTCCCGAGCGCGTGCTCGGCCATTCCGACATCGCACCCGGACGCAAGGTCGATCCCGGCGAGAACTTCCCCTGGCGCCGCTTCGCCGAAGGCGGTGTCGGCCTCTGGCTCGAGCCTGCGCCGATCAAGGGCGGGCGCTTCTTCGCGCGCGGCGATGCCGGCCCGCCGGTCGAGGCGCTGCAGGCGATGTTCGCGATGTTCGGCTATGGCGTCTCGGTCGACGGCACCTATGACGAGCGCTTCGAGGCGGTCGTCGCCGCCTTCCAGCGCCATTGGCGGCCGCAGAAGATCGACGGCGTCGCCGACGGCTCCACGATCACGACGCTGCGCGACCTGCTGGCGCTGACGCAAGGCGCGCGCACGGCATAACGCCGAACAACCCTCTGCCCTCGTCCTGGGGAGCCGCGAAGCGGCGTCTCGAAGGATGCTCCAGGAGACTCCGGAGCCATCCGGAGCATCCTTCGAGACGCGCCTGCGGCGCTCCTCAGGATGAGGGCGCGGGTCTGAACCTGCGGACCCAGGATGCACTGGCGCTGGAACGCAGGGCCTTTACCGGCTTTCCGCAACATTGCAGCGAGTTAACTCGTCTCCGCCGGCTGAATCTGGCATGATGAGGCTGATGAATGGCCGGCTCCTCTGCCGGCCCGGAGGGTGAGCGGCCGTGCGTGTCTGGGTGATCGGGGCTGGGATCGGCGCAGCAGCGCTTGCCGCCGGCTATTTGGCCCTGCGGCCGACCGGAGGCGCCGCCAACGACGCCGCCTATCGCACCGCCGCGATCGATCGTGGCCAGATCACCGCCTCCGTCCGCGCCACCGGTACCTTGACCCCGGTCACCACCGTGGTCGTCGGCTCGATGCTGTCGGGCCAGGTCGTCGAGATCCTCGCCGACTACAACTCGCAGGTGAAGGCCGGCCAGGTCGTCGCCCGCCTGAACAGCGACCAGATCAAGACCCGCCGCGATGCAGCCGCCGCCGACCTCGCCCAGGCGAAGGCCGACCTCGTCGTCAAGCGCGCCCAGTTCGACCGGGCGAAGGCGGCTCGGACCAAGGCCGATTCCTCGGTCAAAGACCTCGAGGCCCAGCGCGACCGCACCCAGGCCCAGCTCGCCGATGCGAAGCGGACCTTCGATCGCCAGAACGAATTGTTCACGCGCGGCGCCGGCGCCCAGCAGGGCCTCGACAGCGCCCGCACCCAGGTCGACGTCCAGACCGCGACGCTCGCCTCCAACGAGGCGCAGATCGCCTCCTTCAAGGCGGAGATGGCCGGGCTCGACGCCGACATCCTGCTGGCGCAGGGCCAGATCCAGTCCGGCGAGGCGCTGATCTCCCAGCGCGATGCCAAGCTCAAGGACATCCTGATCGACCTCGAGCGTACCGAGATCCGCTCGCCGGTCGACGGTGTCGTGGTCCAGCGCCAGGTCGATCTCGGCCAGACGGTCGCCGCCTCGCTCTCGGCACCGGTGCTGTTCCAGATCGCGCAGGATCTGCGCGTCATCGACATCTACGCCAATATCGACGAGGCCGATGTCGGCCGTCTCAAGGCCGGCCAGAACGTCTCGTTCAGCGTCAACGCCTATCCGAACCGCAGCTTCCAGGGGAAGGTCGAGATGGTCCGGCTCGGCGCCCAGACCATCCAGAACGTCGTCACCTATACCGGCGTCGTCCGGGTCGAGAACCGCGACCTCGCGCTGCTGCCGGGCATGACCGCCAACATCCAGGTGGTCACCGAGGACCGCCCGGACGTGCTGCGCGTGCCCAATGCGGCGCTGCGCTTTCGTCCGCTCGGCGGGCCCACGACGATGCCGGCGACGGCTGCGAGCGAAGCGCCCGCCGGTCGCGCCGGGGGAAATCGTACTGCCGGCGCCCTGCGCGAGCGGATCGAGGAAGAAGTGCAGCCGACGCCGGAGCAGAAGCAGGCAATCGCCGCGATCTTCGCCGAGCGCCGCGGCGACGGCAGGCGCGCCGCGGCCGGACTCTCCGAGGAGGAGCGCCGTGCGACTTTCCGCGCCGCCCGCGACGAGATGCGCAGCAAGATCGCCGCCGCGCTCGACCCTGAGCGCCGCACCAAGTTCGAGGCGCTGATGCAGGAAGGCCGCCCGGCGGCACAGGATCTCTCGCCCGGCCGCGTCTATGTCCTCGACGGCAACGGCCAGCCCAAGGCCGTCGCCGTCAGGCTCGGCCCGAGCGACGGCGCCTTCACCCAGATCATGCCTGCCGCCGAGATCGCCGAGAACACCCAGGTCGTGGTCGGCGGCGGGCCGCGCGGCGCCGAGCCGACCCCGGCCAGCCGCGGTCCCGCTCCCCGCGGCCCGCGGCTGTTCTGAGGCGACGGCGATGCCCCTGATCGAAGCGCGCGCTCTCTCCCGGGTCTACGACCTCGATTCCGGCCGCGTCACCGCGCTCGACCGGGTGAGCCTCGATATCGAGGCCGGCGAGCTCGTCGCGGTGATGGGCCCCTCCGGTTCCGGCAAGTCGACCTTCATGAACCTGATCGGCTGCCTCGACCGGCCGACCGGCGGCCAGTACCGGCTCGACGGCGTCGAGGTCGAGACCCTTGGCGGCGACGGGCTCGCCGAATTGCGCAACCGCAAGCTCGGCTTCGTCTTCCAGCAGTTCAACCTGCTGCCGCGCGTCGATGCCTGCGCCAATGTCGAACTGCCGATGGTCTATGCCGGGGTCGACCGCAAGCCGCGGCGCGAACGGGCGCTGGCCGCGCTTGGCCGGGTCGGCCTCGCCGAGCGCGCCCATCACCGGCCGATGCAGCTTTCGGGCGGCCAGCAGCAGCGCGTCGCCATCGCCCGGGCGCTGGTCAACCAGCCGCGCCTGCTGCTTGCCGACGAACCGACCGGCGCGCTCGACAGCCGCACCGCGCTCGAGATCCTGGCGCTGTTCCAGGATCTCAACCGCGAGGGCGTCACCGTCGTCCTGGTCACCCATGACGCCGAGGTCGCCCGCCACGCCAGGCGCGTCATCCGCTTCCGCGACGGCCATCTGCTTTCCGACCAGCGCCAGGAGCCGGCCGATGCGCGCGCGGCGCTGGCCGCGCTCGACCTTTCCCCCTCCACGGCGGAGGCCGCGGCATGAGCCTCGTTGAAGCCATCCGCTCGGCCCTCTCCGCGATCGGCGCCAATGCGCTGCGCTCGGCGCTGACCATGCTCGGCATCATCATCGGCGTCGCCGCCGTGATCGCCATGGTCGCGATCGGTTCGGGTGCCCGCGAGCGCGTCGACAGCCAGATCAAGTCGCTCGGCGCCAATCTCGCCATCATCCAGTCGGGCAACGTCACCCAGGGCGGCGTCCGGCTCGGCGCCGGCGCCTCCTCGACCCTGACCGATGAGGACGCCCGCGCGGTCCTTAACGAGGTCGAGGATGTCGTCGCGGCGGCGCCGGTGATCACCACCCGCGCTCAGGCCGTCTATGCCGGCACCAACTGGTCGACGATGATCACCGCGACCGATCTCGACTTCTTCACCGCCCGCGAATGGGGCCTTGCCGAGGGCCGCCTGTTCGAGCCGGACGAGATCCGCCGCGGCGAGATCGTCGCCATCATCGGCCAGACCGTGGCGCGCAACCTGTTCGGCGACTCCGATCCGCTCGACCAGATGTTCCGCATCCGCAACGTGCCCTTCAAGGTCATCGGCGTGATGGCGAGCAAGGGCCAGTCGGCGCTGGGGCAGGACCAGGACGACGTCATCTTCGTGCCGCTCGATACCGGCAGGCGCCGCATCGTCGGCCGCAACTATGCCCGCGACCGTTCGGTCCAGACCATCATGGTGAAGTTCGCCAACGAGCAGGCGATCAATCCGGGCATCGAGCAGACCCGCGCCTTGCTGCGCCAGCGCCATCGTCTGGCCGAGGAACAGGACGACGACTTCATCGTCCGCAACCTCACCGAGATCGCCAACACCGCGACCGCCGCCGCCAGCACCCTCTCCTGGCTGCTGGCGGCGGTCGCCGGCGTCTCGCTATTGGTCGGCGGCATCGGCATCATGAACATCATGCTGGTCTCGGTCACCGAGCGCACCCGCGAGATCGGCCTGCGCCTCGCCGTCGGCGCCCGCCAGCGCGACGTGCTCTCGCAGTTCCTGATCGAGGCGACGACGCTCGCCACCATCGGCGGCGCAGTCGGCATCGCGCTCGGCGTCGGCGCTGCGACGGCGATCGCCCGCTTCGCCGGCTGGCCCTTCGTGATCTCGCCGCAGACCATCCTGATCGCGGTCGGCGTCTCCGGGCTGATCGGCGTCTTCTTCGGTTTCTATCCCGCCAGGCAGGCGGCGCGGCTCGACCCGATCGAGGCGTTGCGACGCGAGTGAAGCGCCAAGCTTCGTTAACCGTTCCGCTCTAGCGTCAAGGGGATCGCCTGATCGCCGCACGCAAAGGAGCTGGGCCGGACAATGCCGCTCTCCGACGCCGAAGCCCGACGCCTCTACGACCAGGCCGCGTTGATGGCCGGGATCGGCGCCTGGGAATGCCGGCTGGCGACCAGCGAGCTGTCCTGGACCGACGGCGTCTACGATCTCTTCGGCCTGCCGCGTGGCTCGACGCTGCATCGCCCTTCGACCGTCGATCTCTATCACAACGACTCGCGCGCCGAGATGGAGCGCCTGCGCGGCCGGCTGATCGCAACCGGCCAGGGCTTCGTCATGGACGCCCACATCCGCACCGCTACCGGCGCCGAGCGCTGGATGCGCCTTTCCGCCTCCGTCACGCACGCGCATGGCCGACCGGTCCGCATCCATGGCGCCAAGCAGGACATCACCGGTGAGAAGGACATGTGGCAGGGGCTGCGGCGGCTCGCCTATAGCGACCCGCTGACCGGCCTCGCCAACCGCCGCGCCTTCGAGATGCAGCTCTCCGACCTGCGCCGCCATACCGGCGACAATTGCGCGCTCGGCGTCCTCGCCATCGTCGATCTCGACAATCTCAAGCCGATCAATGACCGCTTCGGCCATGCCGCCGGCGACGAATGCCTGCGCCAGATCGCGATGCGGCTGGAGACCTCGCTGAGCGATGCGCCGATCGTCGCCCGGATCGGCGGGGACGAGTTCGGCCTGCTGCTCTGCTCGGCTGCCGGCCGGCCCTATCTGCTCCACCGGCTCGATCAGGCGCAGAAGGCGCTGGCGCGGCCCGTGGCCTGGCGCGACACCCGCATCGAGGTCAGCGCCTCGATCGGCGCCACCATCCTGCGCCCCGGCCTGCTGCATGATCCGGAACGGCGCTTCGCCGAAGCGGATTCGGCCCTCTACGTCGCCAAGGCCGCCGGCCGCAACTGCCTGCGCCTGTTCGGCGATCCGGTGCAGGAGGCGGAGATGGAGGCGGCCGGCGCCGGGGTGTTGCGAGCGGTCTAGGGCGGGCGCTGAAAAGCGGTATCCGCTTTCGACCGGCTTTTCGCTACAGCGCCGATTTGAAGCTTCATTCTGACGCCGGCACTACTGCCGGAAATAGACAACCATCTTCAGGTGCCGGTACTCGTCGACAGTCAGCGTCTCGTGCATGAAGCCGAGCTGGGTGCCGTCTGGATCCAGGATGGCACCGATGCCCCGAGCATAGTTTTCCATGCTCGGTTGCTCGGACCATCGGCGGAAATCCGGCGACAGCTTCTTCAGCTCATCGATCAGCGCGAGCATTGCCGGATCGTCCGGAGCGGTTGCCAGATCGTAGCGGAACTGCGCGACCAACTTCGGCGCTTCATCGCGCCAGTGAGGAAGGCGTCGGCGGAACTCAGGATCGGCAAAAACCAGGCGCATGACGTTGCGGTCCTGCTGCTCGCGGCTGGTGAAGCCGAAGAGATCGTTCGCGGCCGCATTCCACGCAACGACATCCCAACGCAGATTGGCCACATAAGCGGGCCGCATGACGAGATCATCCAGCAAATTCTGGATGAGCGGGCTGACGGATGGCCATTGATAGGCTTCGGCTGGCGGAGGTCGTCTGTGAGCCAGGAGGAAGAGATGGCCGCACTCGGCATCGTCCAGCTTCAACGCTTTCGCCAGCTTGAGCAGAAAGCTCTCGGAGACCTGGATGTCGCGCCCCTGCTCGAACCAGGTGTACCAGGTGAGACCGACGCCTGCGAGCGCCGCCACCTCCTCTCGCCGGAGGCCGGGCGTGCGGCGGTGGCCGGTCGAGGGCAAGCCCGCATCGACTGGCGTGAGCTTTTTCCGGTGGCGCGTCAGGAAGTCAGAGAGGTCGGTTCGCGTACGCGCAAGAGTACGGTCGGGCAAGGCTGTTGCCTCTGGTAACAGGATAATTTCTTACATTGTAACAGTATTATCCTGCCTCGAAAGTCCTCCCGCGACAAGGAGGCAGTATGACTTCTCAGCACGGATCCGATCTTCCACTTTCCCGAACCGCGATTGAAACAGCCCCTTCGCCACCCGTTACAGCAGGGGCACGCGAATGGCTCGGGCTCGCCCTGCTGGCCTTGCCGACTATTCTGCTCGGCCTGGACCTGACGCTTCTTCATCTGGCGCTTCCGGCGCTCGCCGCCGATCTGCAGCCGACCAGCATGCAGGCGCTCTGGATCATGGATGCCTACGGCTTCATGATCGCGGGCTTCCTGATCACCATGGGTACGCTCGGCGATCGTATCGGACGCCGTAAGCTCCTGATGATGGGCGCGGCCGCCTTCGCCGCCGCCTCGGCGCTCGCCGCCTTCTCCACCAGTGCCGTCATGCTGATCGCGGCCCGGGCACTGCTCGGCATAGCCGGCGCAACCCTGATGCCGTCGACCCTGGCGCTCATCACCAACATGTTTGCAGATCCACGGCAGCGCGCCCTTGGCTTTGGAATATGGGCGACCATGTTCGCGCTCGGCATGGCGCTGGGACCAGTCGTGGGCGGCGTGCTGCTCGAACATTTCTGGTGGGGCGCAGCTTTTCTCATAGCCGTGCCCATCGTCGGCCTGCTGCTTGTGCTGGCGCCCCTCCTTCTGCCGGAATACCGCGCACCGCAGGCCGGCCGGCTGGACCTTGCCAGCGTCGGTCTTTCGCTCGCCGCCATGCTGCCTGTGGTCTATGGCATCAAGCAGATCGCCAAGGACGGCTTTGGACTTCACCCGGTCGGCGCGCTTGCGGTGGGCCTTGTCTTCGCCGTGCTGTTCGTGCGCCGGCAGCAGCGGCTCGCCGATCCGCTGCTCGACATTTCCTTGTTCGCCAACAGAGCCTTCAGCGTGGCGTTGATCGTGCTGCTCTTTGGCCTCGTCGCGGTCGGCGGCACCATGCTGCTGGTCACGCAGTATCTGCAACTCGTGGCCGGGTTTTCACCACTTGTCGCGGGTCTCTGGATGGGGCCGCCCGCGCTTGCCATGGTCGCAGCCGGCGTCACGGCACCATTGATTGCTCGGCGCGTTCGCCCCGGCTTCGTGGTGGCTGGAGCGCTGGGGTTGTCGGTTGTCGGCTATCTGATGCTGACCCGGTTGGATAACAGCGCTTCCGGCGTTGGCATTGTCGTCGCCGGCTTCTCGCTGGCCTATCTCGGGCTTGGCACCATAGCTGCGCTGGGAACGGACCTCGTGGTTGGATCGGCTCCAGCCGACAAGGCCGGCTCGGCATCGGCGATGTCCGAGACGGTGCAGGACCTCGGCGTATCGCTCGGCATCGCCGTGCTTGGCAGCCTCGCCACCGCCATCTATCGCCGGACGATGCTCGACCGCATCCCTGAAGGTCTCGGTCGTGAAGCGCATGAGGCCGTTGGCGACAGCTTGTGGGCGGCCACTTCGGTCGCTTCGGAACTGCCCGCCGGCCTTATCGAAGAGGCGCAGGCTGCGTTCACGGTAGGGTTCAGCAGTGCGGCAGTGGTCAGTGCCGTGAGCGTTTCCGTCCTCGCCGTCCTTGCTGCCGTTTCGCTGCGGCATATCGGCGTCATTGACTCTGGCGAGCCGCGCCAGTGAAGTTCGAGCTCCGTCATCGATTCAAAGAAATCCGCCCACCCTGTCGGAACCTTCTCCCCTCGCCCGTCCTTGAGCCGACAGGCCATTGTCCGGTCTGATGACGCAGGAAGGAGCGCAGCGATGAAGGTCACCCAGAATCTCTGGTTCGAGAAGGACATGGAAGGCGCGATCGGCTTCTACACCTCGCTCATCCCGGGCTCTGCGCGCGAGTGGACCGGCGCCCTGCCGGCCGAGTCGCCCAGCGGGCCGGCCGACAGCGTCAAGATCGCCTCCTTCACCATCGGCGACCAGCGCTACCAGGCCTTCGAGGCCGGGCGGTCCGACACCTTCAACCACACCTTCTCGATCGTGGTGGAATGCGAGACGCAAGCCGAGATCGACCGGCTCTGGGACGCGCTCGGCGAGGGCGGCATGATCGAGCAATGCGGCTGGCTCAGGGACCGCTGGGGCCTCGCCTGGCAGATCGTGCCGAAGCAGCTCGGCGAGCTGATCCGCGACGCCGACCGCGCCAAGGCCAGGCGCGTCGCCGAGGCCATGCTCAAGATGGTGAAGCTCGACATCGCCGGGCTGGAAGCCGCCGCAAAGGGCTGAGCGCTCAGGCGGCCTGCGCCGTCGCCGCCGCCCGCGCCTTCAATCTGGCGCCGACCTCGGCGATCGCCCGGATCGCCGGCACATATTCCTGGCCGAGCTCGGTCAGCGCGTATTCGGTCGAGGGTGGCGTCGTCGCGACCACCTTGCGCTGGACCACGCCCTTCTCCTCCAGCGCCCGCAGCCTTGCGCTCAGCATCTTGGCCGAGATCGCCGGAATGTCGCGCCTGAGCTCGCCGAAGCGCCGCGGCCCGCCGCCGAGATACCAGATCACATTCGGCGTCCAGGCGCCGCCGAGCACCTGCATGCACGCCCCGACATTGCAGGTCTGGGGCGGCTCGGGCGAGCGATTCTTTCGGACTTTCAAGGCCATGGCCGTATTTCTCCGGTTACCGGGAAGATACCGGAAAACGCAGTAACGGCAAGTTACGTCGTATACAAAGGTTACCATTCGCGCCTACCTCTCCGCCATCGATCCCGCGGAAAGGAAAAACCGCCATGAAGCTCTACTACTCGCCGGGTGCCTGCTCGCTTTCGCCCCATATCGCGCTGCGCGAGGCAGGTTTGCCGTTCACCCTCGAGAAGGTCGACACCAAGACCGGCCGGACCGAAAGCGGCGCCGACTATGCGAGCGTCAATCCGAAGGGCTACGTCCCGGCGCTGGAACTCGAGGATGGCGCCGTGCTGACCGAAGGCGCGGTCATAGCGCAATACGTTGCCGACCTGGCTCCCGAAGCCGGGCTCGCCGCGCAACCCGGCAATTTCGAGCGCACCCGCCTGCAGGAGGTGATGAACTACATCGCCAGCGAACTGCACAAGACGTTCACGCCGCTGTTCCTGCCCGCCACCTCCGAGGACGGCAAGCTCGCCGCCAAGGCCCAGCTCGCCCGCAAGCTTGCCTATGTCGAGAGCTTGCTCGCCGACGGCCGCAGCTACATCCTCGGCGAGCGCTTCACCGTTGCCGATGGCTACCTCTTCACCGTTGCGAACTGGTCAGGCCATGTCGACGTCCCGCTCGAAGCCTTCCCGAAGCTTCGCGCCTTCCTGGCTCGCATCGGCGCACGCGAAACCGTGCAAAGCGCCATGCGCGCCGAAGGGCTGATCCAGTGAGCGCCGACGCGGACGCCGGCTTCGCCGAGATCGTCGCGACCCTGGGGCTCTATTTCGACGGCCTCCATCACAGCGATGCCGGCAAGCTCGCCGAGGTCTTCCATCCGCAGGCGGTCTATGCCTGCGCGACGGAGGGCAGCCTCACCCATCTCACCATGGACAGCTACCTGCCCATGGTCGCGCAGCGCCCCTCCCCGGCCAGCCGTGGCGAACCGCGCCGCGACCGCATTCTCTCGATCGAGTTCGCCGGGCCGGTGACGGCGTTGGCGCGGGTCGAATGCGCCATCGGCCAGAAGCGCTTCACCGACCTGCTCAGCTTCGTCCGCCTCGACGGCAACTGGCGGCTGATCGCCAAGGTCTTCCATTTCGAGCTCGACGCGTCCGCTTGAGCGGCTCGCGGCATCCCGGAGAACCCGATGCCCTACGTCAACATCAAGATCACCCGCGAAGGGGCCACTGCCGATCAGAAGGCCGAGCTGATCGCAGGCGTCACCGAGCTTCTGGTCAAGGTCCTGAACAAGAACCCGGCCACCACCTTCGTCGTCATCGACGAAGTCGCGCTCGAGGATTGGGGCGTTGGCGGCCTGCCGGTCGCGCAGTACCGGCAAAAGCTCGCCGAGTCCCCGGGCCAGCCGGACTAGCCGATGGGGCGCCGGCGGCCGAGCTCCGCCGGCGCCCCCATCGCATCTGCGAGCTTCCGCCCGCTCTCGGTGTCGAGTCCGTATGCCGTAAAGACAGCTTCTCCACAGCTGAGAAGCCAGCGCAATAAGCGCGATGATTTCGACCCGCAGTCACCGCTTTGTCGCACGATCTGCCTACCAGTTCCCAAAGGTTGGCAGGATTTTCGGTCGATATCGCTCCGCGCACTGCAATGGCGAGCGCGAACGATGACGCGTGCCCGAACGACAACCCCGCCGGCCGGATGAAAAGCGCCAGTGCGGCCCTTACGGAGTCGAGAGCATGCAAATCGATATCTTCACGCAGGTCATCGTACCTGTCGTCGGAGGCCTGGGCATCTTCATGCTCGGCCTCGAATTCATGAGCAACGGCATCCAGAACCTGGCGGTCAACAAGATGCGGGCGCTGCTCGCCAAGATCGCCGGCACGCCGATCAAGGGCGTGATGGCCGGCACCTTCATCACCGGCGTCATCCAGTCCTCGACCGCGATGACCGTCATGGTCGTCGGCCTGGTCAATGCCGGCGTCATCGGCCTGCGCCCCGCGATCAGCGTCATCATGGGCGCCAATATCGGCACCACCCTCGGCAACGGCCTGATCGCGCTGCCGCTTGGCCCTCTCGGCCTGTTCCTCGCCGGCATTTTCGCGCTGATCTACATCTTCGGAAAGACCGACAAGGTGAAGAACATCGCGCTCGCCTGCATGGGCTTCGCGCTGATCTTCTACGGCCTCAACCTGATGACCGGCGGCCTTCGGCCGCTGCGCTCGATGCCGGAAGTGATGAGCGTGATTTCCTCGCTCAGGGCCGACAGCTATCTCGGGCTGCTCTACTGCGTGCTGATCGCCGCCGGCATCACCGCGATGATCCACTCCTCCTCGGCGACGATCGGCATCGTCATGGGCCTGGGCGCGGCCGGCATCCTCGACTGGAAGACCGCCGTCGCCTTCTCGCTCGGCGCCGATCTCGGCACCACCATCACCTCCTGGATGGCCTCGCTCAACCTGACCAAGAACGCCAAGCGCGCAGCCTACGCCCATATCTCCTTCAACATCATCGGCGTCGCCGTCACCATCCCGCTGTTCTTCGTCTCGATGGACGTGCTGAGCTGGGCGATGCAGTGGTTCGGCGGCGATCCCGGCCAGCCCGTCATCGTCAACGGCAAGGAGACCTTTCCGCTGATCCCGGTGGCGATCGGGCTGTACTCGACCTTCTTCAACATCTTCAACGCCGCGCTGCTCTTCCCCTTCGTCGGTGTCTTCGAGCGGGTGCTGATGAAGGTCGGCGCCACGGCGACGGACGAGGCCGAGGACTACAGCCAGCCGCGCTTCCTCACCCCCGGCGCCGCCGGCGATCCCGCGACGGCGGTGCCGGCCGTGCAGCGCGAGACCGGACGCTATCTCGAGGCGGCGCTGAAATTCCTCGACATTGCCAAGGGCAAGCCGGACGCGCCGGACAAGATCGAGGAGCACTATGCGGCGATCGACATCCTCAATCGTGAGATCCGCTCCTACACCTCCGGCATGTTCCAGCCCGACCTGCCCTACACCCGCGCCGATCTGGTCGCGAGCCTGATCGAGGAGGAGGACTACACCGCCAGCCTCGGCGAGACGCTCTACCAGATCGCCCGGCGCATCGAGCGCCAGCCCTTCGGCACCTCCGGTCGCGAGCTGGTCGACGGCATCGTCGACCAGGTTGCCGACACGATGCGCGCCATCGTGCCGATCGACCAGCCCAACCCGCCGGTGACGGCCGAGGCGGCGCCGCGCGTCGCCCTGCTGCCCGAGCTGCGCGAGCGTTGCCTCAGGCTCGGTGCGGAGCTGCCCTGGACCGAACGCGGCGCGATCCTGGCGCTGCTCGGCTCGGCCGAGCGCGCCTATTTCCTGATCGAGCGGATCGACGCCGAGCGCCGTTCGGTCTCGCGCGTCGTCCCTGTTGCAGCGGCGATCGAGAAGGCGCGCGAGACCGGCGATTTCGGCACGGCGGCCGTCCCGGCCTGAACGATCGCAACCGATCGAAATGAGACGGGCCGCCCGAAAGGGCGGCCCGTTTGTTTTTTTGCGCCAGCTAGCGACGGAAGCTGCGCCGGACTGGTCCGGGAAAGAGGCTGAAGGATATCTACTCCGCCGCCTCGAGCGTGTAGGCGCTGGTCTCGTAGTTGAGGATCGGCGCGAGCCAGCGCTCGACATCGCGGATCGCCATGCCCTTGCGGGCCGCATAATCCTCCACCTGGTCGCGCTCGACCTTCGCCACGCCGAAATAATAAGAATCCGGGTGCGAGAGGTAGAGGCCCGAGACCGAGGAACCCGGCCACATCGCGAAGCTCTCGGTCAGCTTGACGCCGACGCGGCGTTCAGCCTGGAGCAGCTCGAACAGCGTCTCCTTCTCGGTGTGGTCGGGCTGCGCCGGGTAGCCGGGAGCCGGGCGAATGCCCTGATAGTCTTCGCGGATCAGCGCTTCGTTGGCGAGGTTCTCGTCCGGGGCATAGGCCCAGAACTCGGTGCGCACGCGCTGGTGCATGCGCTCGGCCAGGGCTTCGGCGATCCGGTCCGCCAGGGCCTTGACCATGATCGAGCGGTAATCGTCATTGTCGCGGGCGAAGCGCTCGGAGATGCGCTCCTCCTCGGCCCCGGCGGTGACCACGAAGGCGCCGACATAATCGGCCCGGTCGATGCCTTCCGGCGCGACGAAGTCCGAGATGCAGAGATTGGGCTTGCCGTCACGACGCAGGAGCTGCTGGCGCAGGCCGTGGAAGGTGGCCAGCTTCTCCTGCCGGCTCTCGCCGGTATAGAGCCGGATGTCGTCGCCGACCGCATTGGCCGGCCAGAAGCCGACCACGGCCTTGGGATTGAACCAGCGCTCGTCGACGATGCGCTTCAGCATCGACTGCGCGTCGTCCCACAGCGCGCGCGCCGCCTCGCCCTGCTTCTCGTCCTGCAGGATCGCCGGGTACCGCCCCTTGAGTTCCCAGGTCTGGAAGAACGGGGTCCAGTCGATCAGCGGCACGAGATCGGCGAGTTCATAGGTCCTGAAGACCCGCGTGCCGAGGAAGGTCGGCTTCGGCGGCTGGTAGCCGGCCCAGTCCGGCTTGAAGGCGTTGGTGCGCGCCTTGGCCAGCGGCATGCGCTGCTTGTCGGCCTCCGAGCGGCGATGGGCTGCCGCGACCTTGGCGTATTCGGCCTGGATACCCTCGACATAGGCCGGCTTCTGGTCCTGCGAAAGCAGGCTGGAGACGACGCCGACGGCGCGCGAGGCGTCGGTGACGTAGACTGTCTGGCCTTGGCTGTAGGCCGGGTGGATCTTCACCGCCGTATGGACCCGGCTCGTCGTCGCGCCGCCGATCAGCAGCGGGATGTCGAAGCCCTCGCGCTCCATTTCGGAGGCGACGGTGACCATCTCGTCGAGCGAAGGCGTGATCAGGCCGGACAGGCCGATGATGTCGACATTCTCCCGGCGCGCGGTATCGAGGATCTTCTGCGCCGGCACCATCACGCCGAGATCGATGACCTCGTAGTTGTTGCACTGAAGCACGACGCCGACGATGTTCTTGCCGATGTCGTGGACGTCGCCCTTCACGGTCGCCATCAGAACCTTGCCGGCGGTGGAGCGCGCGCTACCGCCGTTGAGGCGCTTCTCCTCCTCCATATAGGGCATCAGGTAGCCGACGGCCTGCTTCATCACCCGGGCCGACTTCACCACTTGCGGCAGGAACATCTTGCCGGCGCCGAACAGGTCGCCGACCACGCTCATGCCGGCCATCAGTGGCCCCTCGATGACGTCGAGCGGCCTGACGGAAACTGCGCGCGCCTCCTCGGTGTCGCGGTCGATGAACTCGGTGATGCCGTTGACCAGCGCGTATTCGAGGCGCTTTGCCACCGGATTGTCGCGCCAGGCCAGGTCCTTGGTCGACACCGCGGTGCTGCCATCGCCCTTGAAGCGCGGCGCCGCGTCGAGCAGGCGCTCGGTCGCGTCCTTGCGGCGGTTGAGGACGACGTCCTCGCAGAGCTCGCGCAGCTCCGGATCGAGGCCGTCATAGGAGCCGAGCTGGCCCGCATTGACGATGCCCATGTCCATCCCGACCTTGATGCAGTGGTACAGGAAGACCGAGTGCATCGCCTCGCGCACCTTCTCGTTGCCGCGGAACGAGAAGGACAGGTTCGAGACGCCGCCGGAGATATGGGCGTGTGGCAGGGTCTCGCGGATGGTGCGCGTCGCGTTGATGAAGTCGTTGCCGTAGTTGTCGTGCTCCTCGATGCCGGTGGCGATCGCAAAGATGTTCGGATCGAAGATGATGTCCTCGGGCTGGAAGCCGGCCACCTCGGTCAGGAGCTTGTAGGCGCGGGTACAGATCTCGATCTTGCGCTCATAGGTGTCGGCCTGGCCCTTCTCATCGAAGGCCATGACCACGACCGCTGCGCCATATTCCCGGCAGATGCGGGCATGCTCGAGGAAGGCCTCCTCGCCCTCCTTCATCGAGATCGAGTTGACGATCGGCTTGCCCTGGATGGTCTTGAGGCCGGCCTCGATGACGTGGAACTTCGAGGAGTCGACCATGATCGGCACGCGGCTGATGTCCGGCTCGGACGCGATCAGGTTGCAGAACTCGGTCATCGCCTTCTCGGAATCGAGCAGGCCCTCGTCCATGTTGATGTCGATGACCTGCGCGCCATTGGCGACCTGGTCGCGAGCCACGTCGAGCGCGGCGGCGAAATCGCCGTCCTTGACCAGCTTCCTGAAGCGAGCCGAGCCGGTGACGTTGGTGCGCTCGCCGACATTGACGAAGGGGATGGTCTCGTCGAGCGTGAACGGCTCGAGGCCAGCCAGGCGCAAATAGCGCTTCGGCTCCGGGACGGTGCGCGGCGCCTTGCCGGCGACCGCCTCCGCGATGGCGCGGATATGATCCGGCGTCGTGCCGCAGCAGCCGCCGACCATGTTGACGAAGCCGGCATCGGCGAACTCGGCCAGCATCGCCGCCGTGGCTTCCGGCCGCTCGTCATAGAGGCCGAATTCGTTCGGCAGGCCGGCATTCGGATAGGCGCAGACCAGCGTGCCGGCGACGCGCGACATGTCCTTGATATGGGCGCGCATTTCGCGCGCGCCGAGCGCGCAATTGAGGCCGATGGTCAGCGGATTGGCATGGCGCACCGCGTTCCAGAAGGCCTCGACGGTCTGGCCCGAGAGCGTGCGGCCCGAAAGATCGGTGATCGTGCCGGAGATCATCACCGGCAGGCGAATGCCGCGCTCGCGGTAGACGTTCTCGATCGCGACGATCGCCGCCTTGGCGTTGAGCGTGTCGAAGATCGTCTCGATCAGCATCAGCTCGGCGCCGCCGTCGATCAGCCCGCGCACCTGCTCGGCATAGGCATCGCGCACCTGGTCGAAGCTGACGGCACGGAAGCCCGGATTGTTGACGTCGGGCGAGATCGACAGCGTGCGGTTGGTCGGGCCGATCGCGCCGGCGACGAAGCGGCGGCGGCCATCCTCCTTGCGCGCGATCTCGGCGGCCTCACGGGCGAGCCGGGCGCATTCGACGTTCAGTTCGTAGACCAGTGCTTCCATGCCGTAATCGGCCTGGGCGATCGAGGTGCCGGAGAAGGTGTTGGTCTCGACGATGTCGGCGCCCGCCCGGTAATAGGCGAGATGGATTTCGCGCAGCGCATCGGCCTGGGTCAGGGCGATCAGGTCGTTATTGCCCTTGAGGTCCTGGTTCCAGCCCTTGAAGTGCTCGCCGCGGAAGTCGGCCTCGGAGAGTTTCAGGTTCTGGATCTGCGTCCCCATCGCGCCATCGAGCACGAGGATGCGTTCGGAGGCGGCCTGGCGCAAAGCGCGGTCGATCTCGGCGCCGTCGACGGGAGTAGGCTGGAAGTCGGACATCACAAACGCTTTCGCCGGGGCTTACAATTCAGTGCTGGCCTTCGAGAGCGGCGAGCCGCTTCTCAATCGCCGATACGCTCTTCGACCTCGGCCGCCGCGTAGCGACCCAGGACGGACTCTCCAAAGGCGGCCTGGCGAACGTTCTCCCGGCGCTTCTTCAGATCGGCCATTTCGGACCGCGTTTCTTCACGGAAAGACGCGCTCTCGGCTCGCATTTCGCGCAGCAGCGGGAGGATCAGATCGTTCGGTTCAGCCATCTCAGCCTCCGCGCAATTGCATCCTGCATATAGGGGGACAACGGCCTATCCTCACGCCGCCGCCTGCTGCGCCGCCACCTTCTCGGGCTTCAGGCCGACGAGATGGCAGATCGCGTAGACCAGGTCGGCCTTGTTCATCGTGTAGAAATGCAGGTCCGAGACGCCGCGATCGACGAGGTCGAGCACCTGTTCGGCGCAGACGGCGGCCGCGACGAGCCGGCGCGTCGCCGGATCGTCCTCGAGCCCCTCGAAGCGGTCGGCCAGCCATTGCGGCACGCTCGCGCCGGTCTTGCGGGCAAAGCCTGCGGTCTGCTTGAAATTCTGCACCGGAACGATGCCGGGCAGGATCGGGATTTCGATGCCGCGGGCGCGAACCTTGTCGAGATAGCGGAAATAGACGTCGTTATCGAAGAAGAACTGGCTGATCGCCCGCGTCGCGCCGGCATCGACCTTCTTCTTCAGCGCGTCGATGTCTGCTTCCAGCGTGGGCGCCTCCGGGTGCTTCTCCGGATAGGCCGAGACCGTGACCTCGAAATCACCGATCCTGCGAATGCCGGCAACCAGATCCGAAGTCTGGTGGTAGCCCTGCGGATGCGGCTCATAGATGGTGCCGAGCCCGCCGGCCGGATCGCCGCGCAGTGCCACGATATGGCGCACGCCAGCAGCCCAATAGGCGCGGATGACGTCGTCGACCTCGCCGCATGAAGCGGAGACGCAGGTCAGATGCGCGGCCGGCTTCAGGCTGGTCTCATCGACCATGCGCTTGACGGTGTTGTGGGTGCGCTCGCGCGTCGAGCCGCCGGCGCCATAGGTCACCGAGACGAAGGCGGGTCCCAGGGGCTCGAGCCGGCGCACGTTTTCCCAAAGGCTGATCTCCATCTCCTCGTTCTTCGGCGGGAAGAACTCGAAGGAAACCCGCGGACGGCGTGTGCCATGCCGGCTGGGACGGAACGCATTCATCACGCTACCTCGCGATCGAACTGACGAAGGGGGAAATCGCCCTGGAGGCGCCGGTCGCGCCCGCGCCAGAGCATGACGCCGAGCTGGCCGCTGCCGCCGTCGGCGGCGGTGACTTCCTCGGCGAGATCGCATTCGAGCCCGGCCTCGGCGAACCAGCCGGCGATCTGCTCGCGCGTGAAGCCGAGCCGGCGATGGGCATGCTCCGTACGCAGGAATTCCATCTCGTGCGGGGCAAAATCGATCAGGATCAGGCGCCCGCCCGGGGCCAGCATCGCGGCGGCCTCGCGCAGCGCCCGGCCGGGATCGTCAAGGAAATGCAGGACCTGATGCACGACCACGAGATCGAAGCTGCCGCGGGCGAAGGGCAAGGCGTAGATATCGCCCTGCCGCAGCTCGACCTTGGTCAGCCCGACCTTCTCCAGATTGGCGCGCGCCACCGCCAGCATGGCATGGTTCGCATCGACACCGACGGCACGCGCCGCCCTCGGGGCGAGCCGCTCCAGCATGCGGCCGGTGCCGGTGCCAAGGTCGAGCAGCGCCTGCACCGGCGTATCACCGACGGCCGCCTCGACCGCGGTCTCGACCGCCGCATCGGGAACGTGCAGCGAGCGCAGCTGGTCCCATTCGCGCGCGACATTGGCGAAATAGGATTGCGCAGCGGCCGTGCGGGTGGCGCGTACGGCAGCGAGGCGCTCGCGATCGGCCGCCAGGACCGGATCGGCCGGATCGAGATCGCGCGCCAGCGCCAAGGCCAGCGTGCCACCCGGCGAAGCGTCATCGAGACGGAAGAAGGCCCAGGCCCCCTCGCGATAACGACGCAGCAGCCCGGCTTCCGCCATCAGCTTGAGATGCCGCGAGATGCGCGGCTGCGACTGGCCGAGAATATCGGTGAGATCCGAGACCGAGAGCTCGCCTTCCGCCAGCAGCGCCAGGATTCGCAGCCTCGTCTCCTCGCCCGCTGCGCGCAGCGAAGCCAGCAAGGACGGCAGCGAATGACGGGCGGAACGGATCACTGGGCTCGACCTCGCGTAAGACTGTGAAAGATATAAAGATATCTTTATGTCAAAAACGCTGAACGTACAAGCTCTTTATCCGAGCGCGAGCCCCGCGTCACGGCCCCACATCGTACCAGGCACCCCAAAGCCCGATGCCGGCCCTCCACCCCGGAGAAGGAGGCGGAACTAGGCGTCCATCGCTCGCCTGAGTGCCGTGAAGATGCGCGGGTCGGAGCATTGCGCGACGTTGAAGCGCAGGAATTGCCCGGCCGATTGCGACAGGCTGAAGGCGTTGCCGGGAGCCAGCACGATACCATCGGCCAGCACCCGCCGCGCAATGCTGGCAGCGTCCAGCGGCTCCGGCAGCCTGCACCAGAGGAACATGCCGCCACGCGGCTCGAGCCAGGGCGTGATGCCGAGCGCTGCGAGCCGGGCTTGGGTTTCCGCCATGGCGCGGGCCAGGCGCTCGCGCAGCCCCTCGACATGCTTGCGATAACTGCCATCGCGCAGAATGCCGAGAACCAGCTCGGCGGAGAGGCGCCCGGCGCCGAACGAGGTGGCGATCTTGAGATCGATCAGCCCCTCGATCCAGTCGCGCCGCGCCGCGATGAAGCCGCAGCGCAGCGAGGCCGAGAGCGTCTTCGAGAAGCTGCCGATATGGACGACCCGCTCCAGCCCGTCGAGGCCGGCCAGCCGCGGCGCCGGCTCCTGCTCGAAATCGGCGAAGATGTCGTCCTCGACGATGGTCAGCCCGAACCGCTCGGCAAGCTTCAGCAGCCGATGCGCCACGCTGGCGGAAAGCGTCGCGCCGCTCGGATTGTGGAGCGCCGAATTGGTGATGTAGAGCCGCGGCCGGTGCTCGCTCAGCACCTGCTCGAAACGGCCGAGATCAGGGCCGGTCGGCGTATAGGGCACGCTGACGATCTTCGCCCGGTGGGCATGCAGCAGCGCCTGGAAATTGAAATAGCAGGGATCGTCGACCAGCACGGTATCGCCGGGTTCGAGCAGGAACCGGCAGAGCAGGTCGATCGCCTGCGTACCCGATTCCGTCAGCAACACCTGGTCCGGCATGGCTTCGATGCCGCGCTCCGCCATGCGCCGCACCAGGAGCTGCCGCAGCGCCGGCAGCCCGAGCGGCGCTCCGTAATCGGTCAGGATGTCGCAATCGGCGCGGGACAGCCGGCGCAGCGACCGGCGCAGGCCCGCCTCCGGCATCCAGCTGGACGGCAGCCAGCCGCAGCCGGGCTTCAGCACCCCCTCGCCCGCCTCGAGCGATTGCCGCGAGATCCAGAGCGGATCGACGGCCCGGTCCGGCCGCGGCGCGATGTCGGCCAGCGAAAGCGGCGGCAAATGCCCGGCGACATAGAAACCCGAGCCGCGACGAGCCAGGATCGCGCCCTCGGCGGCAAGCCGCTCATAGGCTTCGACCACGGTCGATTTGGAGACGCCCATCGTCTCGGCGCAGGTGCGGATCGACGGCAGCTTCGCCCCAGGCATCAGGATGCGCGCCGCAATCCTCTGCCGTATCGCAGTCATGACCTGCACGACGAGGGTGCCGCCACTGGCGGGCAGGCTGAGATCGTTCATCCGTACTGCTCCAGACAGCATGACAGTTTGCATGAACTGTACTGGATTGTCTCTGGCAAATCGGATCGCATCGGTCGATTCAGGCGAGACGGAGAGATGACGATGGACAAGATGGCGAGCGGCTGGATCAACGGCTTCATCGGGGTGCTGATCTTCAGCGGCTCCCTGCCGGCGACGCGCGTCGCGGTCGCCGATTTCGATCCGGTCTTCCTGACTGTCGCCCGCGCCGCCATCGCCGGGCTGCTCGGGCTCGCCCTTCTGCTCGCCCTGCGGCAGAAGCGGCCCGCCCCTGCCGACCTTCTGCCGCTCGCCGTGGTCGCACTGTGCGTCGTCGTCGGCTTCCCGCTGCTCACCGCGCTCGCGCTCAAGCACGTCACCTCGGCGCATTCGATCGTCTTCGTCGGCCTGTTGCCGCTCGCCACTGCGATCTTCGGCGTGCTGCGCGGCGGCGAGCGGCCGCGCCCGGCCTTCTGGCTCTTCGCCGGGCTCGGCAGCCTTTGCGTCGTCGGCTTCGCCTGGACCCAAGGGTTCGCCGCTTCGCCCGTCGGCGACCTCCTGATGCTCGCCGCCATCATCGCCTGCGGCCTCGGCTACGCCGAGGGCGCGCGGCTGTCGCGCCATCTCGGCGGCTGGCAGGTGATCTCCTGGGCGCTCGTCCTGTCGCTGCCGGTCATGGCCGGCCTCACGCTGGCGACGCTGCCGGCCTCGCTCGGCCAGGTGGGCGGCGGCGCCTGGCTTGGCCTCGCTTATGTCTCGCTGTTCAGCATGCTGATCGGCTTCGTCTTCTGGTATCGCGGCCTGGTCCAGGGCGGCATCGCCGCGGTCGGACAGTTGCAGCTGCTGCAGCCCTTCTTCGGCCTGCTGCTGGCGGCCCTGCTGCTCGGCGAGACGGTGGGCTGGCAGATGATCGCGACCTCGGCCGCCGTGGTGCTCTGCGTCGCCGGCGCCAGGCGCTTTGCGAGATAGGCCTCGTTCGAAGCTTTAGCCCTGCATCGGCTTCAGCACGACCACGGCGTCGCCGGGCGCGATCCGTCCGGGCAGGTCGACCGAGAGCACCAGGCCGCGCAGGCGCGCTGCCGCCTTGACGAAGGCGAATTCGAGATCGGGCTGGCCGTTCGCGGCCGCGACCGCGCGGCCCGACAGCCGGCACGGCGCGTTATAGGCCTCGACCCGCAGCACGGCGCCGCCATCGAAGCGGCCCTTGCCGCCCCAGGCCCCGCCGATCGCGAGCCGGCAGCCCGGCGCGAGCCGCGAAAAGCCCGGCAGTCCGTCGATCAGCAGATTACCGCCGATCGATTGCGGCAGCAGCGCCTCGATGCCGAGCGCGAGGGCGATTTCGGCGAGTTCGTCCGGGCACAGCGCCGACAGTTGCCGATCGTTGCGCAGCACCGTTCCCCGTGTCAGCCAAGGCTCGCGCGCGCCGGCCCGGCGGACAGCGCCATAATGACGGTCACCAGGAATGCCGTGATGATCGAGGTCGAGATGGCTGGCCGGCGCCGTGATGAAGCCCGCGTCGGAGCGATCCGACCGCGCGGCTTGCAGGACGGCGACCAACCTTCCGCTTGCGAGCACGGCCGTCATTATGGCCGGCTCGGTGGCGGCTTCGCCTTCTTCATGCGCCCAGCCGGATCAGATCAGCTTGAGCGCGCCGGCAGCGGTCTTGCCCCGTTCGGTCTTGAGTTCGAACGAGAGCTTCTGTCCTTCCGTCAGCGTCAACATGCCAGCTTCCTTTACGGCAGTGACATGCACAAACACGTCCTTGCCGCCATCCGCAGGCTGAATGAAGCCAAAGCCCTTCTCGGTATTGAACCACTTTACGGTTCCGGTCGCCATCGCCGCATCCTTTGGAGCATCCATGGTCTCGCGGCGCCCCCTGGAAACTAGCTTTCCAAGGGCCGCGCCAGCCGAGAATTGACCGAAAACGCAAGCTTGTCGAGATGAAAGCAATGGCAATTAAAGTGGACCCCCTTCAGGGTTTCGTGAGTTCGAAACGGGTATTCACCTGCGCTTGCGACGATCCTCCAAGATAGACCTCGACCGTCCCGGGATCGAGCTGGTAGCGACCGGCATCGTCGTGGACGCCGAGTGCCCGGCCTTCCAGCCGGAACCGCACCGTCCTCGTTTCTCCCGCCTTTAGGAAGATCTTCTCGAAGCCCTTGAGCTGCCGCAGCGGTCGCGACCGGCTCGCCACCGGCTGGCGGGCATAGAGCTGCACCACTTCCTGCCCGTCGCGCGTTCCATGATTGGTGACGTCGACGGCAATCTCGGCTGCAGCGTTGAGCGCGACCCGCTCGCGCTCAACGCGCGGGTTGGCATAGCCGAAGCGGCTATAGGACAGGCCGAAGCCGAACGGGTAGAGCGCCTCGTTGGCCTCGTCCATGTAGATCGATTCATAGCGCTGGCGGATCTTCTGCGGCCGGCCGGTCGGCAGCTGGTCGTAATAGACCGGGATCTGCCCGACCGAGCGCGGGAAGCTCATCGGCACCCGGCCCGACGGATTGACCTTGCCGGCCAGCACATCGGCGATCGCGGCCCGCCCCTCGGTGCCGCCATGGAAGGTCTGGACGATCGCTGCGACATGCTTGTCGGCCCAACTCAGGACCAGCGGGCGCCCGGTCGCCAGCACCAGCACCACCGGCTTGCCCGTGGCGACCAGCGCCTCAAGCAATTCCTGCTGCACGCCCGGCAGGCCAAGATCGGTGCGCGAGGCGCCCTCGCCCATGAACTCGCAATCCTCGCCGAGCATGGCGACGACGAGGTCGGCGGCCGCCGCCGCGCGCAGGGCCGCGTCCTTGTCCTTGAACACGGTGCCACAGTTCTTGGTGAAGGCGGGCTCGTAAGTCACGGCGACATCCGCCGGAAGCTGCTCGCGCAGCGCGTCGGGCAGCGGCTGGACGACGCGGCGGCCGAGGCCGGCCGGATCGGTCCAGACCCGCTCGTCCTCCGGCACCGCCATCGCCCCGATCACCGCAACCGACTTGACGGCAGAAGCGATCGGCAAGGTCTCACGCTCGTTCTTCAGCAGGATCACGCCCTCGCGCGCGATCTGCCTGGCGACGTCGCGGGCTTCCTGCGTCTGCATCAGCGCCGGCGCCGCGGCGACGTCGACATCCGGCCGCTCGAACAGGCCGAGATGGAACTTGACCCGCAGCACCCGGCGCACGGCCTCGTCCAGCGCCTTCATCGGCACCCGGCCGGCCTTGACCTCGCCGGCGAGGTGCTTGTGGAAGACGTCGCCCATCATGTCCATGTCGATGCCGGCCAGCAGCGCCTTGCGCGCCGCCTCCGCATCGTCCTTGGCGATGCCATGCAGGCGCAATTCGGTGATCGAGCCGAAATCCGAGGTGACGAAGCCGCGGAAGCCCCACTGGCCGCGCAGGAGGTCGGTCAGCATGCCGCGATGGGCCGTGGCCGGCATGCCGTTCAGCGCATTGAAGGCCGCCATCGCCGTCATCGCGCCGGCCTCGAAGGCCGCCTTGAACGGCGGCAGGTGCAGATCGTGCAGCTGGCTCAGCGGAATCCAGGTCGAGTTGTAGTCGCGCCCGGCCTCGCCCGCGCCATAGCCGACGAAGTGCTTCACGCTCGCCGCGACCCCGCCGCGCTGGTAGCCGCGCGTGCGCGCCGCCGCGACGATGCTGGCGAGATGGACATCCTCGCCGGCGCCTTCCAGCACCCTGCCCCAGCGCGGATCGCGCGACATGTCGACCATCGGCGCGAAGGTCCAGTTGACGCCGGCGGCACTCGCCTCGCGCCCGGTCCAGTACGCCGCCTGCTCGATCAGCTGCGGGTTCCAGCTCGCCGCCTGGCCGAGCGGCAGGGGGAAATAGGTCGAGAAACCATGGACGGCGTCGAGTCCGATGATCAGCGGGATTTTCAGCCGCGTCTGCCTGACCGCCTCCTGGACCTGCCGGATCTCCGCCGGCACGACGAAGTTCATCACAGCGCCCATCCGGCCATTCCGGACCTGCTCGATGTCGAAGCCCTCGCCCCGGCCCGAAAGGTGAAGCTGGCCGACCTTTTCCTCCAGCGTCATC
>JAKFDB010000011.1:0-105021 GCA_036676315.1 Bradyrhizobiaceae bacterium | reverse complement strand
CATCAAGCGGCTGCGCTTCATCGGCAACGAGGGCCCGGAAAAATGGGCGGGCGCCGTCGCCGAGCACGAGACCATGATCGAGTCGCTGGAGAAGCGCGATGTCGCGGCCCTGATGGAAGTCATCCGCCTGCACATGGATTCGACAAGGCTGCGCGTCTGGGACGTGCTCTGACGCCGCCCGCCGGCAACCACGCCAGGAAGCGGAATTCGAACCGGTGACGCCCTGCACGGCGCCGCAGCGTTGCGCCACACGCAGGCGATGTCACGAGTTTCCGTTTAACAAGACCACCCGTGAATGCTAGCGTGAGCCGGTCAAAATCAAATACAGATTATCTAGAATCCGTCAAAATAAGATCTCACTAGAATTTTATATAACACCAGAAGCAATGTGATTGACTACCGAAGACGTCTCGATGTCGGGGGAAAGCGACCATGTCCTGGCTCCATGCTCTGTTGAACCAGTCTCCCGAGATCGCCCTGTTCCTGTCGCTGGCGGCGGGTTATTGGATCGGCAAGTTCCAGTTCGGCAAGTTCCAGCTCGGCGGCGTCGCCGGTTCGCTCCTGGTTGCGGTGATCATCAGCCAGGTCGGCGTCTCCATCGACAACGGCATCAAATCCGTCCTGTTCGCCCTTTTCATCTATGCGGTCGGCTTCGAGAGCGGGCCGCAGTTCTTCCGTTCGCTCGGGCGCCAATCGCTGCGCGAGATCGCCATGGCGACGGTGCTGGCGCTCAGCGGCCTTGCCACCGTGGTCCTGCTCGCGCGCGCCTTCGGCCTCGACAAGGGCCTCGCTGCCGGCATCGCGGCGGGCGGCCTGACGCAATCGGCGATCATCGGCACGGCAAGCGCCGCGATCGGCAAGCTCGGCCTCGCCGCGGACGAAACCCAGCGCCTGCAGGCCAATGTCGCGATCGGCTACGCCGTCACCTACATCTTCGGCTCGTTCGGCGCGATCATCGTCTGCGTCAACATCCTGCCCTGGTTCATGCGCCGGAGCATTCGCGACGACGCGATCAAGGCCGAGGCGGAAATGCTGGCCGGCGCCCGCAACCTTGGCGTCGGCGAACATGCCGCGGCTCCCGATCTGGTCGGCCGCATCTATCGCATCGACAAGGCGGCAGGTCGCAGCGTCGCAGAGATCGAGGCCGGCGCAGCGCTGCCGATCAGCATCGAGCGGGTCAAACGCGACGGCGCCCTGATCGGCCCCGAGCCCTCGCTAAAGCTCGTAGCGGGCGACATCATCCTCCTCGTCGGCCGGCGTGCCGGCGTCGTCGGCCTGTCGGCGACGCTCGGGCCCGAGCTTCAGTCCTCGGAGGGGATGGACGTCATCGTCGTGACGCGCGACGTCGCGGTCACCGCCGCCGCCTTCATCAAGCGCACCGTCGCCGAGATTCGAACCTCGACAGCCGCCGAGATGCGCCATGGCGTCTATGTGGTCGAGATGAAGCGCGCCGGCGTTCCGCTGGCCCTGAAGGACGACACGGTGGTCGAGCCGGGCGATGTCGTGACGCTGTACGGCACCTCCGAGGACGTCCAGCGTGCCGCCCGCATGGTCGGCAGCATCATCATCCCGAGCGACAAGACCGATTTCGTCTTCCATGGCCTCGGCCTTGTGGTCGGCCTGCTCATCGGGCTCGTCGTGGTCCGCCTCGGCGACATCCCGCTGACCCTGGGCAGCGGCGGCGGCGCCCTGCTCTCCGGCCTCGCCTTCGGCTGGTATCGCAGCCGCAACATGGCGCTCGGCAACATGCCGACCGCGGCCTCGACGCTGCTGCGCGATCTCGGCCTCGCCGGCTTCGTCGCGGTCGTCGGCCTGCAATCCGGCCAGCAGGCCGTCACCACGATCGCCGACAAGGGCCTGTCCATCTTCCTGATCGGCGTCGTCGTCACCCTGCTGCCGCTGCTGATCACCATGCTCTTCGGCCGCTATGTCCTGCGCTACGACAACGCCGCGATCTTCGCCGGCGCCCTGTCCGGCTCGCGCAGCGCCAACCCGGCCTTCGGCGAGGTGCTGGACAAGGCCGGAAACTCGATCCCAACCACCCCCTTCGCCATCACCTACGCGCTCGCCAACGTCTTCCTGACCCTGCTGGGACCGCTCGTCGTCGCCTTTGCCTGAACCGATCGGAGACCGTCATGACCGCCGATTATTCAAAGTATGCGAAGCTCAGCCCCTTCGAGCTGAAAGACGAACTCATCAAGCTGGCCTCGGGCAAGTCGAACCGCCTGATGCTCAATGCCGGTCGCGGCAATCCCAACTTCCTGGCGACCCTGCCCCGCCGGGCCTTCTTCCGGCTCGGCCTGTTCGCCGTGGCCGAGGCCGAGCTTTCCTACTCGTACATGGAGAATGGCGTCGGCGGCCTGCCCAAGATCGAGGGGATCGAAGGGCGGTTCGAACGTTTCACCGCGGAAAACCGCGACCAGCAGGGCGTCGTCTTCCTCGGCCGGGCTCTGAGCTACGTCCGCGACCAACTTGGCCTTTCCGCCTCCGACTTCCTACACGAGATGGTCGAAGGCATCCTCGGCAGCAACTACCCGGTGCCGCCGCGCATGCTCAGGCTGAGCGAGGAGATCGTCAAACAATACATCGTCAAGGAGATGATCGGCGGCTTCCTGCCGGCCGGCAATGTCGATCTCTTCGCCGTCGAGGGCGGCACGGCCGCGATGGCCTACATCTTCAACACGCTGAAGCAGAACGGGCTGCTCAAGCGCGGCGACAAGGTCGCGATCGGCCTGCCGGTCTTCACGCCCTATATCGAGATCCCCGAGCTCGACGAGTACGGGCTCGTCGAGGTCGCGATCAACGCCGATCCCGCCACGGCCTGGCAGTTCCCGGACTCTGAGCTCGACAAGCTCAAGGATCCCGACATCAAGATCTTCTTCTGCGTCAATCCGAGCAATCCGCCCTCGGTGAAGATGGATGACCGCAGCCTCGACCGTGTCGCCGCCATCGTGCGCGAGCACCGCCCGGACCTGTTCATCCTGACCGACGACGTCTACGGCACCTTCGCCGACGGGTTCCGTTCGCTGTTCGCGACCTGCCCGAAGAACACCATGCTGGTTTACTCCTTCTCGAAGTATTTCGGCGCGACCGGCTGGCGCCTCGGCGTGATCGCCCTGCAGAAGGACAATGTCTTCGACGTCGCGCTTGGTGACCTCTCCAAGGAGGCGAAGAAGGGACTCGACCGCCGCTACGGCTCGCTTCTGCCAGATGTGAGGTCGCTGCGCTTCATCGACCGCATCGTGGCCGACAGCCGGGCCGTCGCCCTCAACCATACGGCCGGCCTGTCGACGCCGCAGCAGGTCCAGATGGTGCTGTTCTCGCTGTTCGCGCTGATGGACGAGAGCGACAGCTACAAGGCCGAGCTGAAGAAGCTGATCCGGCGGCGCGAAGCCGCGCTCTATCGCGAACTCGGCATCGAGCAGGACAGCGATCCGAACGCCGTCGACTATTACACCCTGCTCGACCTCGAGGACATCTCGCGCAAGCTCTATGGCGACAAGTTCGCCAAATGGGTCACGCAACGCTCGGCCTCGGGCGATTTCCTGTTCCGCATCGCCGACGAGACCGGGATCGTGCTGCTGCCTGGCCGCGGCTTCGGAACCAAGCAACCGGCGGGCCGGGCCTCGCTCGCCAATCTCAACGAGTACGAATACGCCAATATCGGCAAGGCCCTGCGCGCCATGGCCGACCAGTTCTATGCCGCCTATAAGAAGGGCGGGGGCGACAAGAAGGGCGGGGGTTGAGCAGCGCGCCAAGCAGTGCCGGGCCGAGTGAGCAGGAGAGAACGCAGATGATCCAGCGGATGGTTGCGGGCGCGCTCGGCGCGCTTTTCATCGCTGCCTTCGGCGGCAGTGTCGGGATAAGCCCGGCCTTCGCCTGCAACAGGATGGACGGCTGCGTGCACGAGTTCCAGAACGAGAATTACGGCATGATGCATGACGGCCGCATCGACGAGATGATGCGCAGCGGCGCGGACAATGTCGAAGCGTTCCGGTCGCCCGGCGCCCAGGCGCAGTCCCAAGCGAACGCCCGGCGGCTCGGCTCGGGACGGCCTCTCCGCCGCCCCTGAAACCGCCTCAAGCGGGGATCCGCCGGCGAGCCGGCGGGTCAGTGCCCGCTGAGCACGAGCGTCTTGATCGGCAGCACCTGCGCCTGGATGCGCAGCAGCAGGGCATGCACCAGCCCGACCGCATCCACCGCATGCAGGACGATGCGCCGGAAGGTGCCGGTATCCTTCGCGGCGATCACGTCATGGTTGCTGCTATAGGCATTGGCAATGCAGCTCGAGCCCGGCGTCACCCCGTCCAGCCCGCCCGGGTGGAGCGGTTCGAGATAGGTGAGGATCGTCCCTGGCCGCACTACTTGCTGCGCATCGATCAATTGCTCGCCGCTGCGTACCTGACCGGCCGCGATGAATTCCTGCACGCCAGTCACCACCATCGGAATCACCGTCCACGGCTTCGAGATGCAGGTGGCCTCCGCCACCATGCCGACCTTGATCACCTGCGCCTCGATCTGGCCGAAGCCGGCCTGCAGCCCGACGCGCCCAGCCTCTGCCGGAATGATGGTCCCGGCCGGGCGCATGAACGGGTTGACGATATCGCCTGCCCGCAGCGTGAACTGTTCGACACGGCCGGAGAACCCGGCCCGGATGACGGTCTTCTGCAGCTCCGCCTCGGCCTGTGCCAACGCGGCCTCGGCGCTGGCACGTTCGGCCGGAAGGAGCGTCGAAATCTTTGCCTGGGCGGCATCCTTGGCTGCGGTGGCGGAAAGGACCGCTGCCTCGCGACCGGTCGCGAGGTTCTCCAGCCGCTCGATCTCGCGTTCTGCAACGGTACCCGAGTTGCGCTGCCTCAATTCGCGCTTCGTCTCAAGCTCATCCAGCGCCTGCTGCAGGGCACTCTTCGCCTCCTGGATCTTGCCCTCGTCGGCGAGGATGTCGGCCTTTGCGACCACCAGCGCAGCATCGGCTTCGGCAATCTTGCGGCGGGCTGACTCGGCGGCAGCCTGCTGCGTGCTGCTGTCGAGCGTGAAGATCGGCGCGCCTTTCTCGACGGCCTGACTATAGCCGACATGGACCTGCGCAACACGGCCGTTGATCTCCGGCACGATCGGCACCGACCGGAAGAAGATCGTGGCACTGGTCGTCGAGGGGTGGTTGTAGAAGATCACGGTGATCAGGCCGACCGTCAGCATGAAACAGGTAATGATGCCCCAACGCAGCTCGAACCAGACCGAATAGAGCGTGATCTCCTTGCCGATCCGCTTGCCCTGGCCGTAGCGGCGGTAGAGGTAGTCCGGGACGATCGTGAAGAGGGCACAGACGAGAAGCTCGAGCATCGCTGATCTCCTCAATGCCGGCCGGTATCGGCAACGGCTGCGTGCGGGACTGCCGCCGCCCGCTCTTCCGGCACAGCGGCTGCGGCTTCCGCTTCCGCTTCCGCCGCGGCATCCCCGCCGCGGCCAGGCTCGATACCCGCGATCTTCTCCAGCGCCCCCGCCATCCGGCCGAACATCCCGGAAATGTCGGGGATGTCGATCAGGGCGAGCAGCAGGCCGATGACCCAGAACAGGTGGATATGCGTGAACAGGGCGAGTAGCCCGAGCACGGCAACGATCTCGAATTGCAGCTTGTGCGCCCGGTGGGCCATGCGCTCGGGCAAGGTGTGCAGGCGCAGGAAGAGCAGACCGACGCCCAACACCGCCGCAACCAGGATCACCCCCGCGGCGACCATCAGATAGTCAGTCTCGCCCGGGCCGGTGATGAATGCCGGGAGATGATGTGGCGCCGCGGGATGGAGTGCTTCAGCCATACCGACTTCCCCCTGTGACGCAGTGTCATTTCATCACGGCAAACCCCAGTGGAGTCAATTCTCCGCAAGGCTGTACGGTGGCCGGCCATGTCGGCTTGACAGCCTCCCCGCGCTCGCCTCCGCTGGCCGCACGAAACCGGCGCGAGGAAACCCCTTTCCATGCTGACGCTGCGCCAGATCGAGGTGATCCGGGCGATCATGATCACCGGCACGATCGCCGGCGCGGCGAAGCTCCTCAACGTCTCGGCGCCGGGCATCAGCCGGCTGATGAAGCACACCGAACGGACCCTGCGGCTCAAGCTGTTCGAGCGCCGGCACGGCCGCTATGTGCCGACGCCGGAGGCCAACGACATCTTCGAACAGATCAACGGCGTCTACCGCAAGGTCGACGATCTGCAATACACGCTGGCGCGGATCGAGCGCGGCGGCGGCGTCGAGCTCCGGCTCGGCTCGGTACCCAGCATCTGCCATGTCATGGTGCCGCGGGCGATCGAGCGGCTGAAGCGCAAGCATCCGGACCTGCGCATCGAGATCAACATCCTGAAGATCGAGGAGGCGCTCGACTATCTGCTGCTCGGCAAGGGCGAGATCGCGGCGATGAGCTACAAGCTCGACCATCCCGGCCTCGACTTCACGCCGCTGGCGATGGGCGAACTGCTCTGCATCGTGCCGCAGGGCCATGCGCTCGCCGACCGCGCTCGGATCTCGGCCCGCGAGATCGTGGAGCACCCTCTGATCGGAATCGACCCGAACGACCCTTACGGCCGGATCATGAGCGAGATCTTCGTCCGCCAGGGGCTCGACTTCGACATGGCGATCAAGGCGCGTTTCGGCAGCACCGTCTGCGCGCTGGTGAAGGCCGGGCTCGGCATCGCGATCATCGACCAGTTCACCGTGGCTCATGGCTCGATGCAGGGCATCGTCGCGATCCCCATCGAGGAGCCGACCCAGTTCCAGACCTATGTCGCGATCAAGAAGGACAAGGCTCCCTCCCTCTATGCCGAGACCTTCGTGCGATTGCTGCGCGAGGAGATGAACGCCGTGGTGGTTCCGCGCCCGGCGCTGGATACTCTGCCGGCCGACAAAAGATAACATCAAGTTAGGTACAAGCGATCGATTGGTTATCGCGTTAGCGCGCCGGATCGGCTTATCTGGAGCGGTCGCGCAGCCTGCCGAGACGGGCGCGCCGGGGAAGGGACGGACATGCCGGCAAGCGTCAATGCCAGGAAAGCGAAGCGGGTCCTGCTAGGGCTGATCGGTTTCCCGATCGCGCATTCGGCGACGCCTGCGATGCAGGAGGCGGCGGCCCGCGCAGCCGGCTTCGAGGCCCACTACCATCTGATCGAGGTCGAGGGCGCAGGCCACGATGACCTTGCCGCGATGCTGGAAGGCGTGCGCCGCCTCGGCTTTTCCGGCATCAACGTCACCTACCCGTACAAGGAAGCGGTGGTGCCCTTGCTCGACGCGCTTTCGCCGGAAGCTGCGGCGATGGGCGCGGTCAACACCATCACCGTCGCCGATGGCCGGCTCACCGGCCACAACACCGATGCCAGCGGCTTTGCCGCCGCCTATCGCAAGCTCGGCCGCCCTGATGGCGGTGGCCCGGTCGCGATCATCGGGGTGGGTGGTGTCGGCAAGGCGATCGCCTTCGCGCTGGCCCGCAGCGGCGTCGAGACCTTGCGGCTCCACGACATCGACCGCGGCAGATGCGAGGTGCTGGCGCAGGCGCTGGGCGGGCGCATCCGAATCGAGATCGCCGCGAGCGCGGCCGCCGCGGCGGAGGGCGCTGCCGGCATCGTCAACGGCACGCCGCTCGGCATGGCGCCAAACCGCGAAATGCCGCTTCCCGCCACCGTTTTGCAGCCATCGCAATGGGTCGCGGATTCAGTCTACCATCCGCTCTGGACACCGTTGATGAAGGCTGCGCAAAGCATCGGCGCGACGGTGATGACCGGGCGCGAGCTCGCCATCCACCAGGCACTCGACGCCTTCACGCTGTTCACCGGCGCGCAAGCGTCGGAAAGCGCGATGAGCAGCGCGTTCGACGCCGTGATGGCAGAGCGCGCAGGCGAGCGTGCGGCGTAGAGAGACGATCCGGCACGAACGGGTCGACAAGAAACGGAACGATTGGAGGAGACGTAAGACCATGAAGTCGCATTGGATCATCGCAGCGGCGCTCAGTGCCGGCATCGCCCTGCCCGCCTCGGCGCAGGACAAGGTCAAGCTTATCGACGTCGTCGAGCTTTCCGGTGCAGGCGCCACCGCCGGCACCAACTTCAAGAACGGCATCGACCTCGCCGTCGCCGAGATCAACGCCAAGGGCGGCCTGCTCGGCAAGCAGATCGAGATCGTCCACTACGACACGCAGACCAACCCCGGAAACACCCGCGCCGCCGTGCAGCGCGCGATCGACGAAGGCACCTATGCCGTGCTCGGTCCGGTCTTCTCCGGCCCGATCGGCGCCTCGATGCAGATCGCCCAGCGCGCCGAGATCGCCCAGATCGTCGGCGGCGAGGCTGCCGGCCTGACCAAGCAGGGCAACCAGTACATCTTCCGGACCTCGCTCAGCCAGGCGGCGGCGATGCCGAAGATCGCCAATTATCTCAAGAACACCATCAAGGCGAATTCCGTCGCCGTGGTCTGGGTCAACAACGACTTCGGCAAGGGCGGCCGCGACGCGATCATCCCCGAGCTCGAGAAGGCCGGCATCAAGGTCGCCGCCGACGTCTCGACCGAGCAGGGCCAGGCCGATTTCTCGGCCGACGCGATCAAGATCAAGAACGCCAATGCCGATGCCGTCTTCGTCTATCTGAACGAGGAGGAGAGCGCCCGCTTCCTGCGCGCCGCCAAGCAGCAGGGCGTCAACAAGCCGATGGTCGGCGAGACGACGTTGCTCGGCGCCAAGGTGATCGAGCTCGCCGGCGATGCCGCCAACGGCGCCAAGGGCCATGTCGGCCTCTCGATCGACGCGCCGATCCCGGCCTTCCAGGAATTCGGCAAGAAGTTCCAGGCCAAGTACGGCTACGCCTCCGACCATAACGGCATGAAGGGCTATATGGGCGTCTACATGATCAAGTGGGCGACCGAGAAGCAGAAGAAGTTCGACAAGAAGGGCCTTGCCGACACGCTGCGCGGCGCCACGATCAAGCCGTCCGAGGAGCCGGGAATCCTGATGGAGACCACGATCGAAGCCAATGGCGACCTCGATCGCGTCAGCTTCATCGCCGAGGTCATCGACGGCAAGCAGGTGATCAACGCGACCCTGCCGAAGATCAAGCCGTAGCAGGCACGTCATTCTCGGGCGGCGCAGCGCGCCGACCCGAGAACCTCTTCGTCCAGAGATGGTCGGGTCAGGCCCGACCATGACGCTCACCGAACCGAGCGAGAACCGCCATGGCCGAATTCATCGCCTATCTCATCGCCGGCATCGCGACGGGCGCGATCTACGCGCTCGCCGCGATCGGCTTCACCCTGGTCTGGCAGACCTCGCAAACCATCAACTTCGCCCAGGGCGAGTTCGTGATGCTGCCGGCGGTGCTGGTCCTGCTCGCGATCAAGCTGTTCGGCGCACCGATCTGGCTCGGCGCGATCATCGGCATCGCGGCCTTCATCCTGATCTTCGGCGTCGGCTTCAAGATCGCGGTGGTCGACCCGATGATCCGCCACGGCGTGCTGCCATTGGCCATCGCCACCATGGCGCTCTCGATCATCATGAAGGAAGGCGCCAAGGACGGCTTTTCGGCCGAGGCGCAGAACTTCCCATCCTTCGTGCCGACCGACACGCTCTCGGTCTTCGGCGCGGCGATCTCGCTGCAGCACCTCGCCATCATCGCGGTCGCCTTCGCCGTCATCGGCGCGCTGCAGTGGTTCGTCGGCAGCACCAGGCTCGGCCGGCAGATGCAGGCGACGGCGCAGAACCCGACGGTGGCGCGCATCCTCGGTATCCCGGTCGAGCGCATGGTGCTGCTGACCTTCGTGATCAATGCCGCGCTCGCCGTCGTCGCCTCGGTGCTGATCTCACCGATCTATCTCGCCAAGTTCTCGAATGGCGAGGTCATCGGCCTGTTCGCTTTCATCGCGGCCATCGTCGGCGGCTTCAACCAGGTGCGCGGCGCCCTCGTCGGCGGGCTGATCGTCGGCATCGTCGACAGCCTGGCAGCCGGCTATTTCTCGAGCCAGTACAAGCTCGCCGTGCCGCTCGTCCTGCTCATCATCATCATCCTGCTCAAGCCGGAAGGCCTGATGGGCCGCAGAGAGGAGCGCCGCGTATGACCGCGCCCGCAACCCAAGGCGCCGCCAGCGTGCAAGGCGCCGCCGGCGTGCAGGCCGCGCCGGCCCGCTCGCCCGCCCTCGGCGGCTTCGCCGACGGCACCCTCGTTGCGCTCTTCGTCGGCGCCGTGATCCTGTGGTTCGCGCCCTCCGGCATGGGGCGCTACGGCACCTATGTGCTCTCGCTCTGGCTGGTGATGAGCATCGCCGTGATGGGGCTGAACCTGACGCTCGGCTATGCCGGCCTGAAATCGCTGGCGCAGGCCGCCTTCATGGGCATCGGCGCCTACATCACGGCCCTGCTGACCAGCAAGGCCGGCGTCTCCTGGTATGCCGCCTTCGCGATCTCGGGCATCGCCACCTTCGCGGTCGGCCTGCTGCTCGGCTTCCCGGCACTGCGGGTCAAGGCACATTACCTCGCCTTCGTGACGCTCGCCTTCTCGACCCTGGTCTGGCTGGTGATGCGCAACGAGCAATGGCTCACCGGCGGCGTCTTCGGCCTCTCCAACATCCCGCGCCCATCGCTGTTCGGGCTGAAGCTCGACGGGGCGCTGGCCTTCCACCGCTTCGTCGTGGTGGTGACCTTCCTGCTCGCGGTGCTGCTCTGGTGGATGATCCGCTCGCCCTGGGGCCGGGCCTTCACGGCGCTGCGCGAGAACCCGATCCGGGCCGCGAGCCTCGGCATCGACACCCGCATGTACACGCTGCTCGCCTTCGCCATCGGCTCGGCCTATGCGGGTTTTGCCGGGGCGCTCTACGCGCCTTTGGTCGAGTTCATCGACCCCTCGCCGTTCTCGCTGTCGCAGAGCTTCTTCCTGCTGCTGATGGTGGTGGCGGGCGGGGCGGGCTATCTGCTCGGGCCGTTCATCGGCGCGCTGCTCGGCGTCGTGCTGCCGGAATGGCTGCGCTTTGCCGGCTCGCTCTACCTGATCATCTTCGCCGCCATCGTCATGCTGCTGCTGATCGCCTGCCCGCAAGGCATGAGCGGCCTGATCGAGCGCGGCTGGGCGAAGATCACCGGCAGGAACAAGGCGGGAGGCCGCTGATGGACCAGGTCATCGAAGCCAACAAGGTCTTGGAAGTCAGCAACCTGCACAAGGCCTTCGGCGGCATCAAGGCGGTGAACGGCGTCTCCTTCTCCGTCTCGGAAGGCGAAATCCTCGGCATCATCGGCCCCAATGGCTGCGGCAAGTCGACCCTGTTCAACTGCATCCTCGGCCAGCTCGAGCCCACGGAAGGATCAGTGAAGCTCGACGGGCGCGACGTCACCAATCTGCGCCCCTCCGAGCTCAATCGGCTCGGCGTCAGCCGCACCTTCCAGCTGCTGCAGGTCTTCCCCGAGCTCACCGTGCGCGAGAACCTGATCCTCGCCGGCCAGGAGCACCAGGGCTCGATGCTGTCGCGTTTCTTCGGGGCGCGGGATGCCGGGCTCGGCGAGGCCGCCGACCGGATGATCAGCTTCTTCAAGCTCGGCCATCTGATCGACGCCAAGGCCGGCGGTCTCTCCTATGGCCAGCAGAAACTGCTCGACGCCGCCATGGCCTTCATGGCCGGCCCCCGCCTCGTCCTGCTCGACGAGCCGGCCGGCGGCGTCAACCTGACCATGCTCGGCGACCTGAAGGAGCGCCTGCGCGCCATCAACGCCGAGCAGGGCTCGACCTTCGTGGTCATCGAACACAACATGGATTTCGTCATGTCGCTGTGCACACGCGTCATCGTGCTGGCCGAAGGCAAGGTCCTGGCGGAAGGAACGCCGGCCGAAGTCAGGGCCAACCGCCACGTCATCGAAGCTTATCTCGGACATTGAACAACGCCGTCATTCTCGGGCGAAGCGAAGCGCAGACCCGAGAATCCCCGGCCTGAGATGCTCGGGACAAGCCCGAGCATGACGAGCAAGACGACGGGAGAAATTAATGACCAGCCCCATCCTCGAACTCGACGGCGTGGTCGGCGGCTACGGCGCCATGACCATCCTCAACGGCACGACCTTCAAGGTCCGCCGCGCCGCGATCACCACCGTGATCGGCCCGAACGGCGCCGGCAAGTCGACGGTGTTCAAGGCGATCTTCGGCCTGCTCAAGGTGCGCGAGGGCCATATCCGCTTCGAAGGCAAGGACATCACCAACTGGAACCAGCGCAAGCTGCTGGAGGCCGGGATCTGCTACGTGCCGCAGGGCCGCAACATCTTCCCCGAGCTCTCGGTGCGCCACAATATCGAGCTCGGCAGCGTCGCCGCGGGCGCCGGCATCACCGACATGCCGAAGCGGCTGGAGGCGGCGCTCGACCGCTTTCCGGCGCTGCGACGCAAGGCCGACCTGCAGGCTTCGACGCTTTCGGGCGGCGAGCAGAAGCAGCTCGAGATCGTGCGCGGCCTGCTGCTCGACCCGCAGCTCGTGCTGATCGACGAGCCCTCGATCGGGCTCTCGCCGATGCTGGTGCAGGAGACCTTCGGCATTCTGATGGACCTGCGCGCCAAGGGCGTCACCATCCTGATGGTCGAGCAGAACGCCCGCTCGGCGCTGGAAATCTCCGATGAAGGCCTCGTCCTCGAACTCGGCCAGACAAGGATGCAGGGGCCGGCGGCCGAGATCCTCGCCGATCCGCGCGTCGGCCAGCTCTTCCTCGGCGGCGCCATGACGGAAGCGGCGTGAGCGGCCGGCCAACCCTGCCCTTCTATAACAATCCTCATCCTGAGGAGCCGCGCAGCGGCGTCTCGAAGGATGCTCCAGCGGACGCTGGGACCACGATCTGGAGCATCCTTCGAGACGCGATCCTTGCAGGATCGCTCCTCAGGATGAGGGCTTCATTTTTGGCTAGCCGAGGATGCCCATGAACCCGACCTCGATCGCCACCGTCTCGATCAGCGGCGACCTCGCTGAAAAGCTCGCGGCGATCGCCGCCGCCGGCTTCGACGGCATCGAGGTCTTCGAGAACGATTTCCTGAGCTTCGACGGCAGCCCGCGCGATGTCGGGCGGATGGTCGCCGATCTCGGCCTGACGATCTACGCCTTCCAGCCCTTCCGCGACTTCGAGGGCATGCCGGAGCCGTTGCGGGCCCGCACCTTCGCCAGGGCGGCACGCAAGTTCGAGGTGATGAACGAGCTCGGCGCCGAGCTGATGCTGATCTGCTCCAATGTCTCGCCGCAGTCCCTGGGCGGCATCGACCGGGCCGCCGCCGACCTCGCCGAGCTCGGCGAGCTCGCGGAGAAACATGGCGTCAGGGTCGGCTACGAGGCGCTCGCCTGGGGCCGGCACGTCAGCGACTATCGCGACGCCTGGGAGATCGTGCGCCGGGCCAATCACGAGCGCATCGGGCTGATCCTCGATTCCTTCCACACGCTGGCGCGCCGCTCGCCGCTGGAGCCGATCGCCAGCATACCGGGCGACCGGATCTTCCTGGTCCAGCTCGCCGATGCGCCGAAGCTCGACATGGACGTGCTGAGCTGGAGCCGGCATTTCCGCAACTTCCCCGGCCAGGGCGATCTGGCCGTCGTCGACTTCGTCAGGGCCGTCGAGGCGACCGGCTATTCGGGGCCGCTCTCGCTGGAGATCTTCAACGACCAGTTCCGCGCCGGCTCGACCAGGCGCCTCGCCACCGACGGGTTGCGCTCGCTGATCCAGCTCGCCGACAAGGCGGCGCGGCTCGACACGCCTGCCCGCGTTGAGATGCCTGACCGCGCCCCCTGCATCGGCGTCGAGTTCATCGAGTTCGCGCTCGACGAGGAGCCGGCCCACGAGCTCGCCGCGCTGTTTGCCGCGCTCGGTTTCCGCCAGACCGGGACGCATCGCAGCAAGGCGGTGACGCGCTGGAGCCAGGGCGGCGTCAACCTGATCGTCAACACCGAGAAGGACGGCTTCGCGCAGTCGCATGCGATCATGCACGGCCCCGGCGTCTGCGCGCTGGCCCTGCGGGTCGCCGATGTCGAGGCGACGATGGCACGCGCGCGGGCCCTGAAGGTGCAGACCTTCGAGCAGCGCGTCGGCCCCGGCGAAATGGAGATCCCGGCGATCCGCGGCGTCGGCGGCAGCCTGATCTACTTCACCGAACCCACCGGCGACCGAGCACATAGCTGGGAGAACGACTTCGTCGCCAGCGGCGCGGGAGCCGACGGAGCCCCTGCCCTGCTCACCGGCGTCGACCACATCTCGCAGTCGATGGACTATGACGAGATGCTGTCCTGGCTCTTGTTCTACACCTCGCTATTTTCACTCGAGCGCATCCCGCAAATCGCCATCGCCGATCCCGCCGGCCTCGTCGAGAGCCGGCCGCTGGTCAATGCGCAGGGCAGCTTGCGCTTCGTGCTCAACGGCTCGCAGGCGACGCGCACCCTGTCGTCGCGCTTCGTCTCCGAGCATTTCGGCTCCGGCGTGCAGCACATCGCTTTTTCGGCGCCCGACATCTTCGCCGCGGTGACGGCGATGCGCGAAGCCGGCCTCTCCTTCCTCGACATTCCCGAGAACTATTACGACGACCTGGAAGCCCGCTACGATCTCGCGCCGGACTTCCTCGAGCGCCTGCGCGAGCACCACATCCTCTACGACCGCGACGGCGAGGCCGAGTTCCTGCAGGTCTATACCCATGTCTTCGCGCAGCGCTTCTTCTTCGAGATCGTCGAACGCCGCGGCGGCTATTCCGGCTTCGGCGCGGTCAACGCCCCGGTCCGGCTGGCGGCGCAGGCGCGCGAGGCGCGGCCGGTGACGGTGCCGCGCCCGCTGCGGGAGAGCTAGAGTACGATGATTTTGTTTGGGAACGCGGCGTCATCCTGGACAAGCCGCGAAGCGGCGCAGCTCCGGGATCCATCATAGGGATCGACGGCGCTCCATGATGGATCCCGGACGAAGCTGCGCTTCGCCCAGGATGAGGCCGTAGCTCCGTCTCAAGCCCGAACCAGTGCTTCAGGCCCGCAGCGCCTCCAGCCCCTGCCAGTCGAAGGCGATGCCGTGCCCTGGGCGCGAGGGCGCGAGAGCGAAGCCCTCCTCGATGCGCAGGGGCTCGGCAATGTAGCGGTCCAGCCCGAAGCCGTGCGCCTCCAGGAAGGCGCCATTCGGCGCCGCCGCCAGCAGATGCACCGTCACGTCATGGGCGCCGTGCGAGGTCACCGGCAGGTTGAAGGCCTCGGCGAGGTGGACGATCTTCTGGAAGGCGGTGACGCCGCCGCAATTGGTGACGTCGGGCTCCGGGAAGGTGACGCCGCCGGTGGCGACAAGCTGCTTGAACTCCCAGAGCGTGCGCAGATTCTCGCCGGCCGCGACCGGCAGGCCGCCCTCGCGGACGATGCGAGCATGCCCGGCGACATCGTCGGGGATGATCGGTTCTTCCAGCCAGGTCAGCTCATAGGGCTGGAAGGCGCGCGCGGCGCGGATCGCCTCGTCGACGCTCCACTTCATGTTGGCGTCGACCATCAGCGGGAAACCGTCACCGAGATGCTTGCGCATCGCCGCGACGCGCTCGACATCCTCCGAGAGCCGCTTGCGGCCGACCTTCATCTTGATCGCCCGGAAGCCCTTGGCGAGGTTGCCGTCAGTCTGCGCCAGCAGCTTCTCCAGCGGATAATCGAGATCGATGCCGCCGGCATAGCAGGAGACCCGGTCGGCATTGCCGCCGAGCAGCTTCCACAAGGGCTGACCGAGCCTCACGCCCTTCAGATCCCAGAGCGCGATATCGGCGGCCGAAAGCGCCAGCACCGTCGGCCCGCCGCGCCCGCCATAGTGCTGCGCCCACCAGACCTTGTTCCAGAGCTGCTCGATGCGGTCGGCATCCTCGCCGATCAGCAGCTCCGGCAGCTCGCGGCGCAGGATCGCGTCGACGGCAGCGCCGTTGCGGCCGCAGGTATAGGTGTAGCCGACGCCGACCGCGCCGTCGGCGTCGGTGATGCGCACGGTGTTGAGTTCGAAGGCGCTCATCTCGCCATGCATGCTGTCGCTGACGGCGACCTCGAGCGGAATGCGGTAGAAGCCGGCTTCGACCTTGGTGATGACAGCCATGGAACCTCCCTTGGGCCGCACCCGGACACGGCCGGGCGTCGTTGGGAGGAAAGCCTAGGGAGGCCCGGACCGCGCCGGAAGGCGCCTCAGAGCATAGAGGCTCGCGCCGGGACGCGGGGCTGTCGAGCCCAGCGACGAGGCAGCGTCAGGCTGCCGAAACGCTGGAAGCGTCACCAGAACCGGCCGACGACCGAAACCTTCGAGGCCATCGGGAAGGTTTCTTCGGTTTCGAGCTGGATCTTTGCCACCTGCCCGCGGGAAGGCGGGCGAAAGGCACGCTGGAACTCCGCCGGGAGCGGCACCGTGATCGGCTGGATTTCGGAGACCGTCCCCGCCGTCTGCTTGAATCCGTCCGCGATCTTGACCGGATCGCCGACCTTGACCTCGTACAAGGTCCCGGTTTCCAAATAGACCAGCGCGTATTTGGTACCGACATAGAGTTGCATCAGATTGTCGCCCGGCCGGAGGACGTCGCCCTGCACGGCCGTCTTTGGCCCGACCGTTCCGTCGGCAGGCGCCGTGATGACGCCGTCATTGTAGCTGAGGCGCAGTTGCTCCAGGGCCGCCCTGGCTTCGCCGAGCGAAAGGTCCAGCTGCGCGAGCTGCTGAATCGTGCCGCGCTGTTCGGCCTCGCGCGACACCTTCTCCTGCATGGCGGCATAGCGGTCCTTCTGGACGTTCGCGGCAAAGGCGTCCGAGACGAAGCCCAGCCCGGCGCGGGAGGTGTTGACCTTCCGAAGCTGCACCTCGGTCTCCTTGAGCCGCTCCTCGGCCGTCTTCATCACCGCGTTGGCGACCTCCAGCTTGATCGCGAGCTCGGCCTGCCGGGCCGTCGTCTCGGCCGCCTTGGAGGTGAGCGTCGCCATGGCCTCCATGATCTGCGGCGAGCTGACCTTGGCCAGGAGGTCGCCCTGTTTCACCAGCTGCCCCGGCTGCACCGCCATCCTGGAGACTTGAACCGCGTAGGGCGAGGCCACGATGACATGATCCGACAGGATCAGGCCTTCCGCCTTCAGCCAAAGAAGATTGCCAAAAAAGATATTCGCCAGATAAACGAAGGTCGCGACCACGGCCGCGATGTAGAAATACCGTCCGTAATTTCGCCGAGCCTTCTGATTGGCCCGAACATCGTTCAGAAACCGGTCTGCGCGTGTGTGATCTCGCAATTGGGTGATCATGCCAGTCACCGCCTATAATACACTTGACGAGAGACCCGCGATGGCGAGTAGGAATCGCGGGCGGACGCCCGGTAAACCCATTCCTCGCAATAGGCGTATAGCCGCACGCACCTCATGAAGATGCCATTATATATTCCGAACGTAAGAATATAAGGCGCGATCGTCCAAAACATTCTTGAATTATAACGCCGACAAATGCACAGAGCCATGAGGAATCCGACGGCGTCCAACACGAGATAAACGATCGCAACCGCGATCAATATATTCAGAGCTCCCTCTCCAAAATACCAGAATACCCAGAAGACATAGACTGGAAACACCAGGGTCACGAGCACGTTCATGACCATCCATTCGCACTGCTCGAACGTCTCAAGCAGCATGAATTTTCGCCGGCGCGGGCTGAAGGTGTCGCGAAACTTGCGCATGCGGATGCGCAATGTATCGCGATCCCACCGCCGGCGTTGCCGGATGATCGCCGCCAATGTCGCGGGGGTGTCGGTGAAGCACCAGGAATCCGCCGCAAACCTGATCTTCCAGCCGCTCCGCCGCAGGCGAAGGGTGAGGTCGAAGTCTTCTCCCGGGCCGGCAGCAAGGTGGCCGACCTGATCGAGGGCCTCGCGGCGGAACGCGCCAAAGGCGCCGGACGCGCAGACGACCATGTCGAGCATATCGAGAGAACGTTTGCCCATGCCGATCGAGACGATGTATTCGATCGCCTGGTAGCCGGTGACGGCCGAGTAGTCATAATTGCGCACGCCGAGCGCACCCGTCGTGGCGCCGACCCGGGGATCCGTGAAAGGCTCGATGAGCTTTGCGATGGCGTCGCAGTCGTAAGAGCAGTCCGCGTCCAGGTTGATGATGATATCCCCCTTCGCGAGGGAAAATCCCAGGTTGCATGAGGCCGGCTTGCCGCATCGAACCTGATTGGACAACGCAATGTCGACCTGGCCTGATTTCCGGTATTTGTTGATGATCTCGCGCATCCCGTCGGTCGAACCGTCATCGATGAAGATGATCTGATCAATTCTGCGGGTCTGCTCGCTGAGAGATCTGAGACATCGTTCGATCGCGTCCGCCTCGTTATGGCCTGCGATGACGATGCTGATTTTCAAGCTGTCGAGGTAGCGGGCCTCGCTCGCTGTTGGAGAGTATTTCCGGGTGAAGCTCGACATGAAGATCGCGATCGCCGAGAGCGTGTAGCGCGGAACCTCCAAGATGATCATGAACCAGAACATCGTGAGCCACGCGGCCCAGTCGAGCTGCCCAAGCATCAACAAAGGGGTGTCCAGATCGGTCATGCTCAAACCTGCTGACTGCAGATACCTCTGACTTTGTCGTCATCGACCAGAGTATACTTAAATCCAGCATCGACCTTCAGTATCGCCTTTATCCTCGAGAATATCATCTCCATGGTGCGAACCGCATTCTCCATGTCGGTCCGCGGCATCAGCACCAGGAAACCATTGGGTTGCGCGCGCACGACATCGACCTCGCGCAAAGCACTGTGCAAGGCATCGCTGACGAGCAGCATGCTCTGCTCCCAAAGCCGGATGTTGTCCGCCTCTATCAGGTCGCGATGTGCGAATGTGATGCTGGCTAACTGATAGGGAGAGCCGAACTCGCGCTGTTCTTTCCAGGCATGTTCGAGGAGAATCTGAAACCTGTCGGGGCAGGCGCCCAGCAACGTGCCCGGCCCGTCCTTCCCGTGCAGGAGCCTGCGCGGCGCCGCCGCCGTCAGGCTGTAGGAGTACCAGGTCCTGGCCGGAACCTGATCCGGCGAGTGGTGGGCGCCGCAGTCGATACACTTGAAACCGACTGAAGGCTTGTCGTTTACCGCGCCACAATCATCGCAGCGGGAGACCGATCCGGGCTTGTCGTAGTCGAGGCCGATATGCCGCAAAGGCCGCGCGCATTTCGGGCATTCAAAGCCTGAATGCTTGCGAAACTCCGATTCCGGCGCCTCATGCGCGCATTGGAAGTGATGAACGACGACCTCTTCGCTGATATTGGCCGAGCCGCAGGAATGGCACTCTTCCCGAACCGACAGATGCGCCGAGCGGCATTGCGGGCAACAGAAGATGCGATCGAAGAAACCGCGCGCCAGATAGCCCTGATTGTAGAGGTTCAGGGCGACTTCCGGCACGTTGTCCAAGGGGCCGGCGACCGGATAGCGGACCAGATCCCGTGAGGTCGGGTCATAGATGGCGCTCAGGCCCTGATCCCGCGAGTAGATCCTGGCCAGCAAGATGTCTTCGGGCTGCGTGCTGTTGCGGATGAAAGGGGAAATTTCGCGAAGACGCCCCTGGATCGCGTAGGCCCGCGCCCAAGCGAACTGCTCGCCCTGCCCGGCGGCATCGACGCCCTGCCGGTTATCGGGCACCAGGCTGACGATCGGGACCAGCGGATCGCCGATATTGTTCAGTATGGTCTTGAAGGCGTGGTCCGGAACCGCGGTCGTCAATACCACCGCATCGATAGGATCGCCTCGCCCCGCAGGCTTCCAGCCCGGTGGGAGCCGATATTCGTCATGGAATCTCGGATAGGCAAGGAAGCTCGCCGTAGGCGTCAGTGCAAAGCCGTCCACACCCATGAGCATGACGCTACTCCCGGCGGAGCAGGCACGACTTGCGAGCCCGCTCCGCGACGGCATTGAGTACATTTGAAGTTTTGGTAACACATCTTAACCATCCGAGAACCGTAAACGGCCCTACCCGAAAGGGGCATTCGGGCTACCCCGATGAGAAGCGCTCCAAGGTGCCGCCGGCGAGCGCTGTCGCCTCTGCCCGAGCCTTCTTCGCGACCGGAATGGCGTCGTCGGTCGCAGCCTCCGGACGCCTCGGCAGCGGCCTGTTTTGAGAGGCTCGCCCCTGCTCTCGAACTGCGATCCGGCGCATCCGGATGACTGCAGAGGAAAAAATGGAGGAGGCCGGGACGCCGCGAAGGGCGCCCCGGCGCTTGGGCCCTGCGCGCTTTTGTGCGACTCAACCGCGCAGCATCTGCATCGGCGCCGGATAGTAGCGGAAGCCCTCCCCGGCCTTGGCGAGATTGCCGAAGCCCGGCCAGGCAAAGTGATAGGACATCACCGGCGTCTTGTTCTCGGCGAGCATGCCGAGCAGCCTCACCCGCGACTGCGCCGCCTGCTTGGGATCACTGTCATAAGCGAATTCCATCAGCGGCTTTTCGAGCAGCAGAATGGCGTGATGGGTCAGGTCGCCGAGGAAGGCGAAGGACTTTCCGCCGGAGGAGACCAGGAAGATGTGGTGGCCGAAGGTATGGCCCGGCGCGGCGATGGCCTGGACGCCTGGAAGGAATTCCTGCCCGTCCTTGAAGAAGACGATGCGGTCGCGCACCGGCAGGAGATTGGCGCGGGCATGCTCGATGAAGACCTTGAGCGGCGAGCCGAGCTTGCTCTCATCGGTCCAGAAATCGAAATCGGTCTGGCTCAGATAGATCTGGGCGTTCGGGAAGAGGGCCTTGCCCTCGGCCGAGCAGATGCCGCCGATATGGTCGATATGGGCATGGCTGCAGACGATGGCGTCGATATCGCCCGGGCTGACGCCCGCTTCCTGCATGCTCTTCTGCAAGCGCCCCGTCGTCGGCCCGAACGCCTTCGAGAAGCCCATGCCGGTATCGAACATCACCAGCCGATCGCCGAAATTCACGATCGGAATGTTCTGCTCGAGCACGACATTGTCCTTGGGCAGGAAATTCGTCTCCAGCATCTTGTAGACCTCGTCCTTGGAGACGCCGGCGAAGTTGCTGCCGGGATCGCCGAGCGGCAGCGGCCCGTCCGAGACGACGGTGACCTCGGCCTGGCCAAGCATGAAGCGGTAGAAATACGGTGCCTGGCTGTTGGCGAGCGGCGCTTTCGCCAGCGCCGGCCCGGCGGACGGCAGGGCGGCGCCCGCGGCAAGTGCGGCGGCGCCTGACAGGAAACCGCGGCGGCTGGTCGGCGGAAGAAGCAGGTTCGACATGTCTACCTCCTGATGCGAGGACGGCGTGGCCTTGCCGGAAGGGAAGGATGCACGCCCATGCAGTGGACGGCCAATAAGGCTTCGCTCTAGTCTGCATAAGCGAAAGCTGCTGCCCGCCAGGCCGGCAGGGTGGCGCGGATCACGGATTTGGGAGGTTGGAACGGCGATGGATTTGCGCCAGTTGCGCTATTTTACGGCCATCGTCGAACAGGGCTCTTTCTCGAAGGCGGCGACCAAGCTGCGCGTGGCGCAGCCGGCGCTGAGCCAGCATCTGCGCCATATGGAGGACGAGCTCGGCGTCGCGCTGCTGCACCGCGGCACGCGCGGCGTCGTGGCGACCGAAGCCGGCGGGCGCCTGCTGGAACGGGCCCGCACGATCCTGGCCGAATTCGCCGGGCTGCCCGATTGCGTGCGTGGCGAGACGGTCGCTCCGACAGGCGAGGTCCGCATCGGCTTGCCGGGCACCGTCAGCGAGCAGTTCAGCGTGCCGCTGATCGAAGCCGCCAAGGAGCGCTACCCGGCGGTGCGCATCCGCATCGCCGAGGCGATGAGCGGCTTCGTGCTCGACTGGCTGCGCAAGGGCGAGGTCGACCTCGCGGTGATCTACTCGACTTCCGACCCCAAGGGACTCGGCATCCACCATGTCCTGACCGAGGAGCTCTGCCTGTTCGGCGCGCCGTCCCTGAGCGCCGTCACTGCCGCACCCGGCGGCGCCGTCAAGCTGGCGGAGGCGGCGAGGCTCGACCTGATCCTGCCCGGCCCCGGCCATGGCCTGCGCGACCAGATCGACGAGGCCGCCGCCGGCGTCAACGCCGTCGTCCACGCCGCGATCGAGATCGAATCCTATGCGCAGATCAAGCGCCTGGCGGAGCGCGGGCTCGGCTACGGCATCCTGCCGCGCATGGCGGTACGCTCGCAGGAGAAGGCCGGCATCTTCCGGACCTGGCGGATCGAGCAGCCGGCGCTCTACCGCAAGGTCTATCTCGCCTATTCGACCGAGCGGCCGATGCCGGCGGCGGCGCGCGCCATCGGCCAGCTCTCCTGGGAGATCCTGCGCGGCCTCGTCACCGACGAGAGCTGGACGGCGACGCTCGGAGAGGATGGCGATCAACCGGCCTTATACGGCTGATCGGGATTTCGTCTTTGACAGGCGGCAGCGTCGCCGCCCACTCTTCCAACGCTTCCTCTGCCCTCATCCTTCGAGGCGCCGATACGCGGCTCCTCAGGATGAGGGCTGAGGAAGAAGCGAAACCATCGATCCGAGGAAACGCCTTGAAGACCCGTGCCGCCGTCCTCCATGCCAGCCCCGTCACCGCCCCCTATGCGCAGTCGAAGCCGCTGCGCATCGAGGAAGTCGAGCTCGCCCCGCCAGGCATGGGCGAGGTCTTGGTCAGGGTCCGGGCTGCCGGCCTCTGCCATTCCGACCTTTCGGTGATCGACGGCAACCGGCCGCGCCCGGTGCCGATGGTGCTCGGCCATGAGGCGGCCGGCGAGGTCGAGGAAGTCGGCCCCGGCGTCACCGATCTGAAGAAGGGCGACCGGGTCATCATGGTCTTCGTGCCCTCCTGCGGCCATTGCGCGCCGTGCAGCGAGGGGCGCCCTGCCCTGTGCGAACCGGGCAATGCCGCCAACGGCGTCGGCGAACTGATGGGCGGCGTGCGCAGGCTGTCGCAGGGCGGCAAGCCGGTGCACCACCATGTCGGCGTCTCGGCATTCGCCGAGCATGCGGTGATGTCGCGGCATTCGCTGGTGAAGATCGAGGCCGACATCCCGCATGAGATCGCGGCGCTGTTCGGCTGCGCCGTGCTGACCGGCGTCGGTGCCGCGGTGAACACCGCCAAGGTCCGCGCCGGCGAGAGCGTCGCGGTCGTCGGCCTCGGCGGCGTCGGCCTCTCGGCTCTGCTCGGAGCTGTCGCCTGCGGCGCCGCCCGCGTCATCGCCGTCGACCTCTCGGATGAGAAGCTGAGGATCGCCCGAGAGATCGGCGCGACCGGCACCTTCAATGCCGGCGCGCCCGCTGTCGTCGAGGCGATCCGCGCCGCGACCAAGGGCGGCGTCGATCACGGGCTGGAGATGGCCGGCTCGGTCAAGGCGCTCGAACTCGCCTACCAGATCACGCGGCGCGGCGGCACGACGACGACCGCCGGCCTCGCCAACCCCGCCCATACGATGTCACTGGCGCCGGTCCGGCTGGTCGGCGAGGAGCGGACGCTGAAGGGCTCCTATGTCGGCTCCTGCATCCCGGTGCGCGACATCCCCCGCTTCATCGATCTCTACCAACGCGGCAAGCTGCCGGTCGACAAGCTCTGGACCAGCTCGAGCCCGCTCGACGAGATCAACGAGGGCTTCGACGCGCTGCACGAAGGCCGCACGATCCGGCACATCATCCAGATGTGAGCCCCGGCCGGCCCGGCGCGAGCGCGGCGGCCAGCGCCGCCGCCAGCATCAAGACCGCTGCCAGGGCGGCCAGCGTCGCGAAGCCGGAGCGGGCATAGACCTGTCCGAAGCCGGTCGTCCCGGCGAAGAGCGCGAGGTATGTCACGGCGCTGTTGAGGCCCATGATCGCGCCGCGGCGAGCCGGATCGAGCGCCGCCAGCCTGAGGATCAGCACGTTCAGCGCGACATGGTTGGCCATGCCCCAGCCGAAGACGACGGCGAGCAGCGCGACATAGGAGTCCGTAGCGGCCGTCATCAGCAGATAGATGCCGCAGACCGCGATGAAGAACGCCGGCAGAAGCCGGGCCGGCCCGAGGCGATCGATCCAGCGATCGAGAAAGGCCGCGGCGCCGAAGCCGAGACCATAGCATGCCGCCAGCAGGCCCGCGGCGCTCACCGGCAGGCCGAGCCCATGGTGGAGATGGTCGCCGACATAGGCATAGACGCCGTAGAACGCGGCCATGAAGGCAGCGCAGGCACCAAGCAGCGGCGCGATCCCCGGGACGCGCAGCGCCGACAGCGGTGACTGCGCCTTGCCCGTAGGTGCGGCGCCGCCCATCGCCAGTGTCATGGTGCCGGCGACCGCGGCGAGGCCGGCGACGACCACGGTGGCATAGACCATGCGCCAGCCGAACACATCGGCGACCACCGCCGACAGGGAGACGCCGGCGACCATGCTGAGCGTCCAGCCGAAAAGGACGACGCCGAGCGTATCGCTCTCGCGGCCGGGGGGCGCCGCGACGGCGGCGAGCGTGTAGATCGACGGCAGCGCGACGCCGGCCGCGAGGCCCGCCAGCAATTGCGCGGCGACGAAGGCCGGCAGGACCGGCGCAGCGGCGCTCGCCGCGAGCGCGACCAGGAAGGCCAGCAGGGCGTAGCGCAGGACGCGGCCGGGGCCGAACCGGTCGATCAGCCCCGCGAGCAGCAGGGCACTCGCCGCCGTACCGATGCCGAAGGCGGCCGACGCCGACATCACCGCGGGAACCCCGGAGCCGAAGCTCTCCGCCACGCGCGGCGCGATCGGCCCCAGCGCCAGTGAATTCGCGCCGATGAGCCCGATGCACAGGCAGAGCGCATAGGCGGCTGCCGGTACCCGGTTCGACGTTGATGTGATTTGATCTGCATTCGTCATTCCTGCAGAATGACCGAATGCCATTCTGGTTCAATGCGAGATCATCGAATGCATGAAAAAACAGATGGCGTTCGGCGCAACCGTGGCTCGGAGCGCGAACTCGATGCCATGGACAGAAAGCTGTTAGGCGTTCTCGTCGAGGATGCGACCACGAGCTATGCGGAGCTGGGCGAGTGCGTCGGCCTGTCGCCGCCGGCGGCGCATGAGCGGGTCAAGCGATTGCGGCGCTCCGGCGTAATCAGGCGGATCGCGGCGCTGATCGAGCCGGAGGCGACCGGCAAGACGCTGCTGGCCTTCGTCCATGTCGACACCACCGGCTGGGGCAAGACCGCGGCGCTGATGGCGATCGAAGCCCATCCCGAGGTCGAGGAGATCCACTCGGTCGCCGGCGACACCTGCATGCTGCTCAAGGTGCGGACTGAAAGCACCCATGCGCTCGAAGGCCTGCTGGCGAAGATCTACGACGTGCCCGGCGTCACCGCGACGCGCAGCTATGTCGTGCTCTCGACCTACCTGGAGCGGCCGGTTCAGCCCGGAATCACCGGGGAGTGGCCGGCGCGCGTCAGGGACAGCCAGCCATAGCGCGTAAGCGGCGCGGCTCGGTGCGACGCCCCGAGAGCGCGGCGCAGGATCTGGCGCGTCAGCCAAACATTGCGGGATTGACGGCCGGCTTCGGCCCCACCGGTACCTTGAGATAGTGCAGCCTGAGCGGCTGGCGCAGCAGGTAACCGCGCGCATCGGTCTCGGACAGCGCCTCGAAGCGGGCCACCAGCTTCTCCTGCGCCTCCAGTGCCCGCTCCCGGCGGGCCGGATCGGCCGCGACGGCGCGCGCGATGAAGGCCGGGGCGTCCGCAAACGCCTCGACCCGATCATACTCCATTCGCCGGCTCTCGCTCAGGACGCCGCGGCGCATCGCCCGGACGATTGCGTTCTGCGCCTCCAGCCTGACATCGGTCTCGTCCTCGATCAGGCGCAGCGCGTCGAAGAAAGTGCCCTCGGAGAGCGGTTCGATGACGACGACGCTGCCGCCCTTGCCGACGACCCGCGCTGCCTCCTCCAAAGCCGGCAGCATCTCCGCGGCCGGTATGTGATGCAGGCTGTTGAGGAAGATCGCCGCATGCATGCTGGCATCGCCCCAGGGCAAATGCTGTGCGCTCGCCTGCTGGAGCTGGGCCTTGGGCACGAGCCTGCGCGCCGCCTCAAGCACCGCCTCGTCGGGATCGGCGCCGGCCATGCGGGCGCCACGCTCGCTCAGCGCCCGCAACAAATGCCCGCCGCCGCAGCCGACATCGAGGATGCGCCGGTCCTGCAGGGGCTTCAGCAGCGCTTCAAGAATATCGACGGTGTCGCCTGCCGGCCGGATACTCATGAATCAATGCATACGCAGGCGGCGAATAGGCGCAAGACCCGATTTCGGGGGATCCCACGCATGATCGCGAGAGCTCGCTCCGAAGGCCGGCCTCGCGCGTGGCGGGCCGGCCGGCATCTCCGCTTGCGGTCCTCAGCCGTGCTTGTGCACGATGGTCTTGCTGACCGCGAACTCCTCCAGCGCCATGAAGCCCTTCTCGCGGCCATGGCCGCTCTTGCCGGTGCCACCGAAGGGCAATTCGATGCCGCCGCCGGCGCCATAGCCGTTGATGAAGACCTGGCCGGCCCGCACGCGCTTGGCGACGCGCTGCTGGCGCCCGCCATTGTTCGTCCAGACGCCGGCGACGAGGCCGTAGGCGGTGGAATTGGCGAGCTTCACCGCGTCTTCCTCGTCCTCGAAGGAGAAGGCGGCGAGGACGGGCCCGAAGACCTCCTCCTGCTCCAGCCGGTTGCCGCGCGGCACCTGGCCGAACAGGGTCGGCGTCACATAGAAGCCGCCATTGGGCACCCCCTGGGCGATCGCGCCTTCGGCGAGGACCGGGATGCCCTGCTCGCGGGCCTGGTCGACGAAGCTCTGCACCCTGCCGCGCTGCTTGGCGTTGATCACCGGGCCGCAATCGAGGTCCATCTCGGGCGTGCCGGCGCGCAGCTTGGCGAACTGCTTGGCGACGGCGCCGACGAAATCGTCATAGACGTTCTTCTGCACCAGCACGCGGCTGCCGGCCGAGCAGGTCTGGCCGGTGTTCTGGACGATCGCCTTGCAGACGGTCGGCACGGCGACGTCGAAATCGGCATCGTCGAAGACGATCTGCGGCGATTTCCCGCCGAGCTCCAGCGTGCAGGTGATGAAGTTGTCGGCGCAGGCCTTCTGGATGATCTGGCCGACCTGCGGCGAACCGGTGAAGGAGATGAAGCCGACGCCGGGATTGCGGCAGAGCGCCTCGCCCGCCTCATGGCCGCGGCCGGTGACGATGTTGATCGCGCCGTCCGAGAAGCCGACCTCCGAGGCGAGGACGGCAAGCCGCAGCGCCGTCTGGCAGGCATCCTCGGCCGGCTTCAGCACGACCGCATTGCCCATGGCGAGCGAGGCGGTCAGCGAACGGCCGAACATCTGCGCCGGATAGTTCCAGGGCAGGATGTGGCCGGTCACGCCATAGGGCTCGTGCACGACATTGACGCTGTAGCCGTTGAGGAACGGGATGATGTGGCCGTGCACCTTGTCGGCGGCGCCGCCATAGAACTCGAAATAGCGGGCGGTCGCCTCGATGTCGGCCCGGGCCTGCGCCATCGGCTTGCCGGTGTCCTGCGCCTCGATCTGCGCCAGCTCCTCGAAATGGTCCTGGACCTTGAGGGCGAGCTTGGCGATCAGCCGGCCGCGCTCGGCGGCGGTCAGCTTGCCCCAGGCGCCCTCATAGGCGGCGTGCGCCGCCTTGACCGCATCGTCGATATCCTCGGCAGTGCCGCAGGCGATACGGGTGAATTCCTCGCCGGTCGCCGGCGCAAGGACCGCCATGGTTTCGCCTGTCCGGCCAGCGACATGCCGGCCGTTGATGAAGTGTTGAGTCATGGTGGTCTCCTGTCGTTCCGGCGCCGCGAGACGCCTTTGTCTTCAGCCCTCATCCTGAGGAGCGATCGCAGATCGCGTCTCGAAGGATGGTCCAGATGGTTCCGGATCTTCCTGGAGCATCCTTCGAGACGCCGCTACGCGGCTCCTCAGGATGAGGGCTCACAATTCAATGCAGCCCGGCCGCCGCGAGCGAGCTTGCGGCGAGGGTCGCCTCGCTGACTTCGCCACGCTCGATCGCATAGGTCTTCTCGGCGAAGCTGCGCAGCAGACTGGGGTTGGATTCGGTGATCAGCAAGGCGATGTCGGGATGGCTGTCGCGCAGGGCGCGCAGGGCGGCGGCATAGCGGTTCGCGAGAACAGGCGCCAGCCCCTGGAAGGGCTCGTCGAGCAGGATCACGCGGCTGCCGATCATCAAGGCACGCGCCAGCGCCGCCATCTTGCCCTGGCCGCCGGAGAGGCCCGCCGCCGGCCGGTGGCGAAGCTCGGCAAGCTCCGGCAGCACGGCGTAGATGCCCTCCAGCCGGCGCGCGATCTCGGCCGCCGGCAGCTTCATCACCTCGGCCGGCAGGCGGATGTTCTCCTCGATGGTGAAGGCCGGGAACAGCCGCCGGTCCTCCGGCGCATAGCCGATGCCGAGGCGCGGGCGCTGATGCGGCTTGACCGTGTCGAGCGAGCGCCCGTCGAAGCTGATCCCGCCCTCGGTCACCTTCATGAAGCCCATGATCGCGCGCAGCAGGCTGGTCTTGCCGGCACCGTTGCGGCCGATCAGCGCCACGGTCGCGCCCTCGGCCAGCGAGAGGTTCGCCCGGCGAAGCACCTGCACGCCCTCGATCTCGGCAGACAGCCCCTTGATCTCCAGCATGAGCTAGGCCCCGCGACGTTCGAGAGGAATCGCACCGTCATTCCGGGGCGGCCCGCTGGGCCGAGCCCGGAACCCATGAACACAGAGCCATGAGGACGGACGCGGCAATGGCAACGCAAACCCTACGCCGCCGGTGGTTATGGATTCCGGGCTCTTCGCTGCGCGAAGCCCCGGAAAGACGGAGGTGGTTCGATACAAGCACCGCATGATCAGACTCCCACTCCGATCACGGTCTCGCGCACCTCGGGATGGTTCAGGATCTCCTCGGGCGAGCCTTCGAGCGCGATCCTGCCGCCGGACCAGACGGCGACGCGGCTGGCATAGCGGGCGACCACGTCCATATCGTGTTCGACGAAGATCGCCGTGGTCGAGCGCGCGTCGAGGGCGCGCGTCAGCGTGTCCATGACCTCGAACTTCTCGGTCGAGGAGACGCCACTGGTCGGCTCGTCCATGAAGATCAGCTTCGGCTCCAGCGCGAGCGCCACCGCGATGTCGACGAGCTTGCGCATCCCCTCCGGCAATTCGCGCACGATGCGGCTGCCGATGGCCTTCAACCCGACCATGTCGAGCAGCGCCCACATCTCCTCCGCCTTCGGATGCCGCTCCATGACGAGGAAAGGCGACCAGGAGCCCTCGCGGGCGCTCAGCGCCAGCAGCAGATTGTCGATCACCGTGTTGTCGAGGAAGAGCTGCGGAATCTGGAAGGAGCGGCCGATGCCGAGCCGGGTGATGGCCCGCGGCGAGAGCGCCGTGATGTCCTGACCGGCGAAGACGACGCGGCCGGATTGCGGCTTGAGATAGCCGGTGCAGAGGTTGATGAAGGTGGTCTTGCCGGCGCCGTTGGGGCCGATGATGGCGATGCGCTCATTGGCGGAGACCTTGAGCGAGGCACCGTTGGCCGCCTGCACACCGCCGAAGCGCAGGTTGAGATCGTTGGCTTCGAGGATGATGCTCATCGCCCGCCCTCCTTCCGGCGCGCGCCGGTGGCGATCCCGTAGAGCCCGGCCGGCGCGAAGAAGATGATGACGAGCAGCATGACGCCGAGCACGGCATGCCAGGTCTCGGGGGCATAGACGGCCGCATAGCCGCGAATGATCTGGAACATCAGCGCCCCGAGGAAAGGCCCGGCAACGCCGCCGATGCCGCCGAGGATGGCGATGAAGACGAACTCGCCGGAGCGCACCCAATAGGCCAGTTCCGGTGTGACATGGCCGGAGACCAGCGCGATGATCGCGCCACCCAACCCCGCCAGCAGGCCGGAGAGCAGATAGGCCCCGAACAACACCCTGCGCGGCGAGACGCCGAGATATTCGAGCCGCGTCTCGTTCGATTTGATCGCCTCCAGCGCCTTGCCGCCGGGCGAGACCAGGTAGCGGGCAACGAACAGCGCCGCGACGAGGCAGAGCAGAAGCGTGATGTAGAAGGTCCAGAGCTCGAACTGCTCGCGGCCGAACTCCATGCCGGCGAGCGTCGGACGCGGCACGCGCTTGCCGTCGGCGCCGCCGGTGATCGAGAACAGCTTCTCCAGCAAGGAAAAGAACACCATCGAGATGGCGAGGTTGAGCATGCCGAAGAAGATCGCCCGGTAGCGCACGATGAACAGGCCGACGACGGCCGCAAGCAGACCCGACGCCGCCGTCGCGACCGGGATCAGGATCAGCGCCTCGTGGCCGAGCTTCGCCGCTGCCATGAAGGCCACGACATAGGCGCTGAAGGAGAAGAACAGGCCATGGCCGAAGGAGACCTGGCCGGCGCGCAGCAGCACCATGATGCCGAGCGCCGCCAGCCCCTCGCAGAGCGCGACGGTGAGGATCACCGTCGACCAGGGCGAGAATAGCGGGAAGACGGCGAGCGCGGCGATCAGCGCGGCGCCAAGGACGAGCTGGCGCGCCATCAGACCTTCCTCGTCTGCACGGTCGAGAACAGGCCCTGCGGACGGACCAGCAGCACCAGCAGCATGATCAGATAGGGAATCAGCACGTCGAACTCCGGCGCGAAGTAGACCGCAGCGGAGCGCCCCAGCCCGATCAGCAGGGCCGCCACGGCTGCGCCCTCGATGCGACCGAGGCCGGCCGTGGCGGCGACCGCAAAGGAAAGCACCAGCGTGCCCGCGCCGATGCCGGGCGTCAGCGAGGTGGTGGCGGAAGCGAGCGCGCCGCCGAGAGCCGCCAGCGAGGCGCCGATGATGAAGGTGATCAGGTAGACGCGCGTGGCGTCGATGCCCATCGCGGTCGCGGCCTCGCGGTCCTGCGTCACCGCGACGATGGCGCGTCCGAAGCTGGTCCGGCGCAGGAAGAAGCGCAGGCCGACGAGCACGGCGAGTGCGACCAGCGGCATCAAGATGAGCTGGTACTTCGTGTAGAAGATGCCGAACACCTCGACCGTGCCGAGCCAGTTCATCGGGGCGTTGGCGAAATAGGGCTGCACCCCGAACACCACCTTCTGCGCATCCTCCAGGATCATGAAGACGGCAAAGGTGACGATGAGCTGCAGCACCTCCTCCTTGCCGTAGACATGGCGCAGCAGCGCGATCTCGACCAGCCCGCCGACGACGGTGCCGACCAGCGCCGCAGCGACCAGCAGGAAGGGAAAGGCGAGCCAGGTCGGCAGGCCCATCGCGCCCATGGCGAGGACGCCGGCGGCAGCGACATAGGCGCCGATCGCATAGAACGAGCCATGGGCGACGTTGATGATGCCGAGCACGCCGAAGATCAGCGACAAGCCCACCGCGACCAGAAAGATCAGCGAGCCATAGGCCAGGCCGTCGAGCGCGGCGAGGAGAAGCATTTCAGGAGGCATGCGTTCCGTTCTTCAGATTTTGATTCAAGCGCTCGCTCACGACGCGTGTCGTCCCGGGCGACCGGAGGGAGACCCGGGACCCCTGCCTGAGCCTCCCTGATCGAGGTTCAGGCATGGGTCCCGGATCGTCGCGGCTTTGCCGCTCGTCCGGGACGACTGCCGTGAGGGGCAGCCTCACTTCGCGTAGTCGAAGCTCTCGATCGACTTGTCGTTGACCAGCGCCGAGGTCGCCTTGGCGAACCAGTCGAGCGATTTCTCGCCGATCGGCGTCGTCACCAGCTTGCCGGGATAGAGCGCCATCTTGTCGTAGACCGCGAAGGGGTATTCCGGCACGCGCTTGGTGGTGCCGAGCATCTGGTCCTCCAGCCCCTGATGGTCGGCACGGATCGAGATCGTGCCGGTCAGCGACTTGAACTCCAGCCCCTCGAATGCGGCGATGACCTGCTCCTTGCTCGGCCACTTCCCGCCGGCGGCGGCGCCGGCCTTCTCATAGGCCTTGGCGAGGCCGGTCAGGGCCTGCTGCATGTGGAAGGTCGGGTAGATCGGGTAGACGCCGGTCTTGTCCTTGTACTTCTTGACGAAGGCCTGCATCTCCGGCGTGTTCTTGGTCTTCGGATGCAGCCAATAATGGTCGCCGCGGGAGCCGATGATGACGCCCTCCGGCAGGACGTTGCCGAGCCGCTCCAGCGAACTCTCGGCCAGCGGCAGCACGAAGGTCGACTGTTTCAGGAGGCCGCGCGCCGCCGCCTGCTGCACGAAGGTGTCGAGGTCGCCGCCCCAGGAGGTCGAGAGCACGACATCGGGCCGCAGCGCCGAGAGCCTGGTGATCTCGGTCGAGAAGTCGGGAGCGCCGAATTTCGGGAAGAGCTCGGCGACGATCTTCACATCGGGCTTCAGCGCCTTCAGCCCGGCCTGGAACAGCGCCCAGGATTCGCGGCCCCAGGCATAGTCCTGGTTGACGACCGCGATCGACTTGAAGTCGGGCTTCACCTTCATCAGGTAGAGCAGCGTCGCCATCATCTCGGCGCCGGCATGCCCTTGCGTGCGGACGGAGTATTTCCACTTGCCGTCCTCGAAGATGGTCTGCGTGCCGCAATCCCACATCACGTTGACGACCTTGAGGTCCTCGGCGACCGGGGCGAGCGCGTTGCAGGAGCCGGACGAGATCGCGCCCAGCATGACCTGCGCGCCCTGCTCCTGCACGACGCGGCGATATTCGGAGAGGAGCTGATTGGTGCCGGCGCCCTCGTCGACATAGACCGGCTTCACCGGCACGCCGAGAATGCCGCCCTTGGCATTGATTTCTTCGATCAGCAGGTCGGCGGCGTTCTTGCCGGGAACGCCGAACACCGAGGCCGGGCCGGAGAGGAAGGTCGCGATGCCGACCACCAGTTCCTTCGGCTTGTCCTGCGCCATCGCCGGCAGCGACAGCAGCGCACCGGCCAAGACGGCGGTCGCCAGTTTCATCCTCACCATGGTGCTTCTCCCTGAGACGCGAACCGGCATGGCGCTCTTTCGCGGCGCCTCGCCAAGGCCGGAAGGGGCGCATAGGCACGCCAACCCCACAAGTAGGATAAAGCGATGAAGCCCATAGCGATTTTCTATAGTCCCTCGCCCCGCCTGCGAGCCGATGGCGCTATGGCGGCCATCGCAAAAGACTATTTGACTTCGCCGAGTCCGCAGCCCGTTTCTGCGCGAGAGGAAAGGCGGGCGAAGTTCAGATGTCGGATGCTCTCGAGGGAATCCTGGTGGTGGCGCTGGAGCAGGCGGTGGCTGCGCCGATCGCGACCTGCCGCCTCGCCGATGCCGGTGCTCGCATCATCAAGCTCGAGCGCGCCGAGGGCGATTTCTCGCGCGGCTATGACGACTATGCCGAAGGGCTGTCCTCCTATTTCGTCTGGATCAACCGCGGCAAGGAATCCTGCCGCGTCGACCTCAAGAACCGGGACGACCTCGCTTTGGTCGAGGCGATGCTGGGCGAGGCCGATGTCTTCGTCCAGAACCTCGCCCCCGGCGCCACCGGCCGGCTCGGCATCGGCAGCGCGGAATTGCGCAAGCGCCATCCCAGGCTGATCACCTGCGACATCTCCGGCTATGCGCCCGGCACGCCGCACTACACCCGCAAGGCCTACGACCTCCTGATCCAGGCCGAGGCCGGCCTCTCCGCCGTCACCGGCAGCGAGAGCTCCGGGCCGATGCGGATCGGCGTGTCGATCGCCGACATCGCCACCGGCAATGCCGCCTATGCGGCGATCCTGGAGGCGCTGCTGCGACGGGCGCGCACCGGCGCAGGCTCGCAGATCGAGCTCTCCCTGTTCGACACCATCGCCGACCTGATGAACGTGCCCTATCTGACGCGCCGCTATGGCGGCATCGAGCCGCCGAAGCTCGGCCTCGCCCATCCCTCGATCGCGCCCTATGGCGTCTTCCGCCTCGCCGATGCGGAGGTGCTGCTGGCGGTGCAGAGCGAGCCGGAATGGCGCATCCTCGCCCGCGAGGTGCTGCTCGACGACGGCCTCGCCGACGATCCGCGTTTCGCGACCAACGTGCTGCGGGTGCGCAACCGCGCCGCGCTCGACCAAGCGATCCAGGCCATTCTCGCGCCGCGCCGCTTCGCCGAGACCACGGCCGCGCTCGACAAGGCCCGCATCGCCTATGGCACTGTCTCCACTGTCGGCGACCTGATCAGCCATCCGGCTGCGACGGCGCTGCCGGTCGCGACGCCGAACGGCCTGGTCGAGGTGCTGGCACCGCCGGCGATCGTCGACGGCAGGCGCGCGACGATGCGGCGGGTGCCGGCACTCGGCGAGCACGAGGCGGCGCTGCGCCAAGAATTCGCGCCCAAGGCGGCGCGCACAGCCTGAGTTGAGGTGATGACGCAGCACGACCATGCCGAAATCCGCGACGCCGTCGCCAAGCTCTGCGCCGACTTTCCGGGCGAGTACTGGCGCAAGCTCGACCGCGAAATGGCCTATCCCGGCGAGTTCATCGCGGCGCTGACGCAGAGCGGCTTCCTCTCTGCGCTGATCCCGGAGGCCTATGGCGGTGCCGGCCTGCCGCTCTCTGCCGCCGCCGTGATCATGGAGGAGATCCAGCGCCAGGGCTGCAACGGCGCCGCCTGCCATGCCCAGATGTATGTGATGGGCACGCTGCTGCGCCACGGCTCGGACGCGCAAAAGCAGCAATACCTGCCGAAGATCGCTTCGGGCGAACTACGCCTGCAGGCCTTCGGCGTCACCGAGCCGACGAGCGGCACCGACACCACGGCGCTGCGCACCACCGCGAAGCGCGACGGCGGCCACTACATCGTCAACGGCCAGAAGATCTGGACCAGCCGGGCGGCCCAGTCCGACCTGATGCTGCTGCTCGCCCGCACCACGCCGCGCGATCAGGTCGCCAAGCGCACCGACGGGCTCTCGGTCTTCATCCTCGACATGCGCGAGGCGCTGAAGGCCGGCCTCACCATCCGCCCGATCCGCACGATGATGAACCACGCCACCACCGAAGTGTTCTTCGACAATGTCAGGATTCCCGCCGAGAACCTGATCGGCGAGGAAGGCAAGGGCTTCCGCTACATCCTCTCGGGCATGAACGCCGAGCGCATCCTGATCGCGGCCGAATGCGTCGGCGATGCCAAATGGTTCATCGACAAGGCTTCGAACTACGCCAGGGAGCGCCAGGTCTTCGGCCGGCCGATCGGCCAGAACCAGGGCATCCAGTTCCCGATCGCGCGCGCCTACGCCAATATGCGCGCGGCCGAGCTGATGGTGCGCGAGGCGGTTCGCCTCTACGAGGCCGGCGAGAACCCGGGCGCGGAAGCCAACATGGCCAAGATGCTGGCGGCCGACGCCTCCTTCGAGGCGGCGAACGCCTGCATCCAGACCCATGGCGGCTTCGGCTTCGCCGAGGAATACGACATCGAGCGCAAATTCCGCGAGACGCGCCTCTACCAGGTCGCGCCGATCTCGACCAACCTGATCCTGTCCTATCTCGCCGAGCATGTGCTCGGCATGCCGAGGTCGTACTGAAGACCACGACATCACCCGCCAAAGCGCGGGGAACCCCTCTCCTGTAAGGAGAGGGGCAGGGGTGAGGTGTTCGGACTGGAAACGGTGGCGTGAACCCACCGCGCGGTGGGCGCGCACGGAACTGGTCCAACCGCCTACACCTCACCCTGCCCTCTCCTTCCAGGAGAGGGTTCCCCGCGCCCTTCTCCAAAGGGAGCATCATGAATATCGACCATCTGAACTCCTGGATCGGCAAGACCGAGGAAGCCTCCGACCTCGTCACGCCGCGCCTCGTCGCCAGCTTTGAGGCGACCTTCGCGCCGCATCTGGCCCCCCATGCCGAGGGCGAGGCGCCGCTCGCCTTGCACTGGTGCCTGGCGCCGCCGATCTCGCCGATGGCAGCGCTGGGCAAGGACGGGCACGCGGCCAAGGGCGAGTTCCTGCCGCCGGTTCCCCTGCCGCGGCGGATGTGGGCCGGCGGGACGATCGAGACCATCGCGCCGCTGCGCAGCGGCGACGAGGTCACTCGGCGCTCCACCATCGGCGATGTCGCCTACAAGGAGGGCCGCAGCGGGCCGCTCTGCTTCGTCGCCATCGACCATGAGATCGTCACGCCGCGCGGCCTCGCCCTGCGCGAGCGCCACAACATCGTCTATCGCGAGGCCGCCCGCCCCGGCGCGGAGCAGGCGTCTCCCGCAGCCCCGGTCGAGCCGCGCCCGGCAGACCTCACCTGGACGGTCGAGGCTTCGCCGGTGCTGCTGTTCCGCTATTCGGCGCTGACCTTCAACGGCCATCGCATCCACTACGACCAGCCCTATGTCACCGGGGTCGAGGGTTATGCCGGGCTCGTCGTGCACGGGCCAATCCAGGCGACGCTGATCCTCAACATCATCGCGACGCTGTCGCCGGCTGAACCGATCCGGCTCGACTATCGCGGCCTTGCGCCGCTGATCGCCGGCGAGGCCTTCCAGGTGAAGGCGAAGCGGCTGGAGGACGGCGCGATCGCCGCCTGGACGGAAGGGGCGGACGGGCGCGTTCGGATGGAAGGGGTGAGCCGGTAGCAGCCCTCGTCATTCCCTGGCGCAGCCCTCGGGTCCGACCTTCGGTCGGCCCAAGGATAAACTCCGCGCAGACCCGAGAACCTCGTGCAGGATAAGGCGCCCTTAGGTCATGAGATGCCCGGGTCAAGCCCGAGCATGACGGCTGCCTGCATCTTCCCGCGTGTCACTGTCCCGCCACGGTGCTAGCGTCTGTGGCGCGTGCCAGACGCAGGAGCCGACGATGGATCGCGAACGCCGTTTCAACCGCCGCGAGACCCTCAAGGCGGGAGCGGCGATCGCCGCGGCCGCGGCCCTGCCCGCCCCGCTGGCGGCACAGGCTCCGGCGCGGCTGAAGCTCAGGCTGCTGGAAACCACCGATCTGCACGTCAACGTCGTGCCTTACGACTATTTCCGCGATGCCCCGGACGACACCGTCGGCCTCGCCAAGACGGCGTACCTCATCAAGGCGGCACAGGCCGAGGCGAAAAACAGCCTGCTCTTCGACAATGGCGACTTCCTGCAGGGCTCCTCCCTCGGCGACTATGTCGCCTACAAAAAGGGGCTGAAGGCCGGCGAGATCCATCCGATGATCGCCGCGATGAACGCCCTGCCCTATCAATGCGGCACGCTCGGCAATCACGAGTTCAACTACGGGCTGGAGTTCCTCGAGCACGGCCTCGCCGGCGCCGAATTCCCGATCGTCTGCGCCAATGTCGACCGGATCAACGGCCCTTCGCTGATCGAGCCCTGGCGCCTGTTCGAGCAGAGCTTCGAGGACGAGGCCGGTATCGACCATATCCTCAACATCGCGGTGATCGGCTTCGTGCCGCCGCAGATCATGCAGTGGGACCGGGCCAATCTCGACCGCAAGGTCACCGCGACCGACATCGTCGATGCGGCCGAGAAATACCTGCCCGAAATCGCGCTCGCCCATCCCGACCTCGTCATCGCGCTCTGCCATTCAGGCATCGCCGGCGGCGAGCGCAAGGGCATGGAGGAGAACGCGGCGCTGCACCTCGCCAGGCTCGACGGCATCGACGTCGTCCTGACCGGCCACCAGCACCTAGTCTTCCCCGGCGGCAAGGCCTTCGACGGCATCCCGGGCGTCGACAACAAGAAGGGCTCGCTGCACGGCAAGCCGGCCTGCCAGCCCGGATTCTGGGGCTCACATGTCGGCATCCTCGACCTCGAGCTGGAAAAGCGCGACGGGCGCTGGAAGATCGCCGATTTCAAGATCGATCCCAAGCCGATCTTCGAGCGCACGCCCGATCGCAAGATCGTGCCGAAGGCGCAGGCCGAGCCTGCCATCCTCGCCACGGTAAAAACCGACCACGAGGCGACGCTGGTCTATATGCGCGAGCCGGTGGGCGCGACCTCGGCGCCGATCACCAGCTTCTTCGCGCTGGTCGCCGACGACCCTTCCGTGCAGATCGTCGCCGACGCCCAGATCGCCTATGCAAGGGCGCTGCTGGCGCAGACGCCGCACAAGGCGCTGCCGATCCTCTCCGCCGCGGCGCCGTTCAAATCCGGCGGGCGGGCCGGACCGGGCTTCTTCACCGACATCCCGGCCGGGCCGCTGGCGATCAAGAACGTCGCCGACATCTATCTCTACCCGAACACGGTGCAGGTCGTGAAAGTCAGCGGCGCGCAGCTGCGCGAATGGCTGGAGCGTTCAGCCGGCATCTTCAACCGCATCGACGTCGCCAAGACCGAGGAGCAGCCGCTGATCAATCCGGGCTTCCCGGCCTTCAATTTCGACGTGATCGACGGCGTCACCTACCAGATCGATGTGACGCAGGCCTCGCGCTATGACGGCGACGGCAAGCTGGTCGCGCCTGAGGCAAGGCGCGTCGTCGACCTCGCCTTCCAGGGCAAGCCCGTCGAGGAGGCGGCCGAGTTCATCGTCGTCACCAATAACTACCGAGCCTCCGGCGGCGGCAATTTCCCGGGCACCAAGACGACGATCGTGCTCGAGGCGCCCGACCTCAACCGCGACGTGGTCGTGCGCTACATCCTCGACAAGAAGACGATCAACCCGACGGCCGACGGCAACTGGTCGCTGAAGCCATTGCCGGCCAATCTCAACGTCACCTTCCCGACCTCGCCGGCCGCAGCGGGCAAGAAGCCGGAAGGGCTGAAGGCGGAAGCTGTCGGAGACGCCGGCGAAGGCTTTGTGAAGTACCGGCTGGGCGGCTGAGCGCATGCGGCCGCGGCCGGCTGCTGCGCGCCGTCGAGAGCCCCCCGTTCAGAACCTGACCTCGAATCTTCCCTTGAGGGCGTGGTCGCGGGTGCGTTCGCCAATGGCGGCGGAGTAGCCGAGGCCGAGCGTGGTCGCGGCGGTAGCGCGCCAGTCGAGCCCGGCCTCGGCGACGAGGGCGTTGCGGTCGATCTGCGTCGCGAAAACCCGGGCCGGGGTGGTGCCGGCGATGAAGCCGGTCATCGCCTGCGGCGTCAGGTCGCCAAAGCCGTAGCGCCAGCCGAGGAGGCCGCGGGCGAAGAGCGGCATCGCCCCGAGCTGCGCCTCGGCACGCAGGCCGAGCGTGGTGAAGCCGAGATTCTGCTCGCCGGAGAAGACCCGCAGCGCCGCCGCCCCGCCCTGCTCGAGGGCCGAGCCGCTGGAGACCCGCAGCAAGGCGAGCTGGGCGAAGGGCTCGAGCGCCAAGCGCTCGAAGCGGAAGGCATAGCCGAGCTCGGCGAAACCCTGCAACAGCTCGGTGTCGCGCTCCGAGCGCAAGCTGTCGCCAAAGCCGCGGATCCGGACCTGGCGGGTCAGACTGGTCTCGCCGAAGGAATAGCCGAGGCCGCCATCGAGCCGCCAGTTGCCATAGCGCGCCCCGGCATAGAGCAGGGCATGGCCGCTCTCGAGCTTGCCCGAGGAGAGCCTCGCATCGACGTCGAAATTCGACTGGGTGTAGCCGCCGGCGACACCGACCCGCAGCGAGCTTGCGCCGCTGTCGTAGAGCTTCATGTCGGCGCCGAGGATCGCCCCGCCGGTGCGGCGCGACAGGCCGGCCGCATTGCCGTCGGCATCGGTGTTGGCGTGCGCGCCGACCGCCTCGCCCCAGATCGCAAAGCGCTCCTCGAAGCGCGGCGCCGGCATCTCCACCGCGCCCTTGCGGCCAGGCAGATCGGCCGAGAAGGCGCCCGCCACCGGCGCTCCGGGCAGCGTCAGCAGCGAGCCACGCAGACGACCGAGCACCGCCTCGCGCACCAGCCGGCTCTCGCCGATCGCGACCGCGACGCCCTGGGCATGGCCCTCGCCCGAGAGCAGGTCGAAGCCGGCCCGCGCCTCGGCCGCGGTCGCCGAGATCAGCGTATCGTAGATCGGGTTGCCGGCCCCGAGACGCTCCGCCGAAATCGCGATCCCGCCCTGGTTGCGGGTCTGGGCGATGAAACTTCCGCTGCCGTTGCCGTTGCCGCCGCCCGGCCCGAACGAGATGTCGTTGCGGGTCATGGTCAGGGTGACGTTCTGGGCGTCATAGACCAGCGACGGCGTCAGGAAGGCGAGGTTCGAGGTCACCGTGGCGAACTGGCCGGTGACGCCGCCTGTAGCGGTCAGGATGGTGTAGCTGGTCGCCGCCGCATAATTGCCGTTCTCGGCCAGCACCTGGACCGTGCCGCCGGACAGCGTCGCCAGGCCTGATGCGACGATCCTGTCGCCCTGCCCGGCCGCGTTGACCTCGACCTGATAGGTCGAGCCCGCCGCGAACGCGACATTGCCGGCGACATTGAGCGTCCCGATCGAGTTGCCGGGCGCGACCGTGCCGCCGCTGGCGACCGCGATCCCCCCGACAGAGCCCGAGCCGCCGAGCGAACCGCCATTCACCGTCACCGCGCTGGCGAGCGAGCCGTTGACCACCAGCTTGCCGACCGAGACCGTCGTCGCGCCGGTGTAGGTGTTGGCGCCCGAAAGCGTGAGCGTTCCCGCTCCCGTCTTGACCAGCGAACCGCCGGCGCCGCTGATCACGCCGCTGACCGTGGTCGAGGCGCCGTTGCCACCAACCGTCAGCTCGTTGGTCCCCAGCACATAGGAGCCGGCCCCGGCGATCGAACCGGCGCTCAGCTTGCCGTCATTGTTCGGCCCGGTACTGAAGGAAAAATTGGTGGTCGCCCCGCTATTGGTCACCAGGGTCGCATTGCCGCCCGTCGCGTTCTGGACGAAATTCAAGCCACCATTGTTGACGATAACGGCGTTTCCCGCCGTACTGCGGTCGCGAAACGCAACAGTTTGACCGGCATTATTTGTGATCGTTGAATTTCCGGCAGTACTATCATCAAAGAAAGTTGTCAGGAAATTATTCGTAATCGTGGCAGATCCAGCCGTGCTGGTGCCAAGAAAATTCAAATCTCCATTATTATTTATAATAGAATTTGATGCAGAGCTGTTGTTTTGAAAATGGACCTTGGCGCCAGCGCCGTTATTGATGGTCGCATTTCCAGAATTACTGTTGAAATAGAAAAATACCTCGTTTGTGTTCGTTATCAAGGCACTGCCAGCCGTGCTCGAGCCGACGAACACGACATGGAAATTGTTCGTGATCGTCGCATTTCCAGCCGTGGCCGAATCGTAAAAGGCCAGTTCGCCGCTGTTCGTGATGAACGCGTTTCCAGCAGAGCTCGAAACGCGGAAATCGAACTGCGCCTGATTGACGAAGGTCTGCGTCTGGCCGGAATTGTTGACGATGCCCGCGCCGTTGAAGGTCAGCGTGTTGCCCACGGTATTGGTGAATGTGTAGGCGCTGGCACCGGCATTGAAGGTGAAACCACCCAAGGTGGTATTGGCTGAATTCGAGATCGCCGTCGTGCCCGAGACGTCGAAAAAGCCGGTGCCGGTCGGGACCGTATTCGTGTCCCAGTTCGTTCCGGTGCTGAGTTCGTTTGTCGCCGGCGCGGCACGCCAGGTCGCATCCTGCGCCAGCGCGCTCCCCGCCGTCAGCATCGTCCCCGCCAGCAGCAAGAGCCGCATACGCGCGCGACGGAACGTGTAATCCGACCGAACCAAAGCCATAAGCGCCCCTCCTCGAACTTATTTCTCCGACAGCGCCCGACCTCGTGGCAACCACAAAAACAGCGACGCGTGCACTTGCTTGCGCAGTGTTGCGAATTGCCCGCACGTGAAGGCTAAAGCTGCACCGAGAACCGTACGGCCGTATAGAATTGAAACCAAACAACCTCCGAAGAGCCGAGGACTATTCACGATAGAGGGATAATCAGCTGGCGAAAATCCCTCATTGGAGGTAGGGGGAGAGGAAGATGCTTCCTTGGAACGATGCCACGAAGACATCCTGAAATCGGCTCACGACTGCATCATCGAGATTTCGGCACCAAACAGGCGGCCATTTTCCGTCAATTTCGTCCAATACGCTTGCCGCGGCGCCGACATATTCTTGACTGCCCCCAATGAGGTAGTCGACGCGCCCTTTGACGCAAGAGTGGGTACCTCAGCGCAATCACGGGCAGTTGTCGGAACGCATGTGAGGGCAAAGCAGTCATCCGGCCCCAAGATTGTCAGCTGAAGGGGACAGCCGAGAACCAGAAGAGTGCGTATTTGAACTGGTGAGAAGGCTGGTGCGGCCTTCGATCGCGCTGCCCTGATCCACGGCATGGCAGCCGTGCAAATCTATTTGGCCTGTCGCCTTGAACAGGCGTGCGCCGCCGATCCGCATCAGTCGAGCGACATTCGCCGGCAGGGCGCTCTGTCGTATAGCTCTCCCGGTCGAATCGCGCCGGAGATGGGTCCATGTCAAAGCTTTGCAAGTTCACCTCGCCGATCGACGGCAAGCCCGTCTACGTCAATCCAGCCCATGTCAGCGTCGTCTACACCCATAAGGGCGAGCCGCCCGACACGATCATCGGCTTCCGCAAGGACTTCATGCTGGGCGTGAAGGAAAACCTGGAAGAAGTCGTCGCCACGTTGGACAAGGCGGCGGCCGACAAGGGCTAGCATCTTCAGCACGGCGCCCGTCCCGCAGGCGCTGTGAGGTCACGGAATCGCGCGTCGACGAAGCTGCGGCTTGGCGCGTCGCCCCGACGGCCATAGGTTTCAGCTGAATCGGCCCGGAAACTGCAGGGCGAGCCAGCCACGGCGCGGTGAGAACGGAGCGACCCGAAACGATGACCTCAGCCGAGCGGCACGAGAAGCTCCTGGCTCTCGCACAGCATTGCGAGACCACCGGTCGTCCCGACCGCAACCTCGACGCCGAGATCTACGAGGCGCTGGGCTTCACCGTGCGCCGCAAGCCGACCGTCCTGGCGGGGCCGCGTACGCCGCCGGGCGGCATCTACCAGCAGGGCGCGCTGTGGAAGGCGATCGGCAAGATCAGCGCCGAGATCGACGTCGCCGTCAACGTGCTCCGGCAGAAGGCGCCCGACTGGAGCTGGAGCCTGCACTCCGTCGTCGCCGAGGAGCAATCCTTCGAGGCGCTGGTGGCCGGCTGCAGCGGCCAGGGCGCGCTCGCCTCGCTCGCCCTCTGCGCCGCCCTGCTCAAGGCCTTCGCGGCGCGTGGCGGCCAGGGCAAAATCACGGAAAGTTGACCTTGCGCCAGCCGGCGGCAGTTGAAGCTGCCGCCTTGCCCGCTAGTTTGCTGCTCAGGCTGAGCCCAGCCCAGGACACGGAGCCGGATGGCGGGCAGCGCCACCGGGGGAGGTCGTGTCCTAAATCCCCCCGGTTGGAGCCCAATGATGACCAGTTTCGAACCCTCGCGCCGCACCGTCATGGCCGGCGCGGGCGCGCTCGCCGCAGCCGCTACCCTCAACCTGCCCGCCGGCGTCTCGCCAGCTCATGCCCAAGGAGCTCCCGTGAACCAGAACCCCGGCTTCTATCGCTACAAGGTCGGCGACATCACCGTCACCGCCATCAATGACGGCTTCGCCAGGCGCCCGCTCGACGGCTTCGTCCGCAATGCCGAACTGGCCGACGTCAAGAAGGCGATGGAGCAGGCCTATCTGCCGGCCGACGCGCTCTCGATCAGCTTCACGACGCTCGCCATCCAGTCCGGCGACAAGCTCGCGCTGATCGACACCGGCAATGGCGATTCCGGCGCTCCGACCTCGGGCGCCTGGATGAAGAACTTCCGCGCCGCCGGTCTCGATCCGAAGGACGTCTCCTCGGTCGTGTTCAGCCATTTCCATGGCGACCACATCAACGGCTTCCGGCTCAAGGACGGCACGGCGCTCTTCCCGAACGCCGAGGTCATGGTGCCGGCTGCCGAATGGACCTTCTGGATGGACGACGCCAGGATGAACGCAGCCCCTGATGCCATGAAGGGCGCCTTCGCCGGCGTACGCCGGGTCTTCGGACCCGTCGCCAAGGACGTGAAGCAGTTTGAGGCGGGCAAGGAGGTTCTTCCGGGCATCACCGCGGTCGCGGCCCCCGGCCATACGCCCGGCCACACCGTCTTCGCCGTCACCTCCGGCACCGGCAAGCTGATGATCATGTCCGACACCACCAACCACCCGGCCCTGTTCGTCCGCAACCCCGACTGGTCGGCCGTGTTCGACATGGACGGCCCGCAGGCGGCCGCCACCCGCCGCAAGCTGCTCGACATGGTCTCGGCCGATAAGATGCAGGTCGCCTTCTACCACGCGCCCTTCCCCGCCACCGGCCATATCGCCAGGGACGGCAACGGCTTCGAGCTCGTGCCGGTGCAGTGGAGCAGCGCGATCTGAGATCGCCGCGGCCATAATCGTCCAGCCATGACCTTCCGGGCCGGGGCTTGCGCCCCGGTCCTTCTTTTTGCCGGCACCGCGGCTCGCGATCCGCAGCCGCGCCGTGCTATGGCAAGGTCCGACCAGCTGCCCGGAGGATGGCGCAAGGAATGGCACCGGTTTTCGCGCAGGCCATGCGCTCCCCCGAAGTGATCCTGCGATGACCGAACGCTTCGGAGCCATCTCCTTCGTCGCCAGCGACACGCCGGAGGCGCAGGCGGCCTTTACCAGGCTGGTCGAGCGCTATGGCAACGCCGATCCGGCGGAGGCCGGCACCATCGTCGCCCTCGGCGGCGACGGGCTGATGCTGCAGACGCTGCACCGCTTCATGGGCACGGCCAAGCCGATCTACGGGATGAATCGCGGCTCGGTCGGCTTCCTGATGAACGAGTTCCGCGAGCGCGGCCTGCGCAAGCGGCTCGAGGCAGCGCAGCGCAGCGTCGTCCACCCGCTCGCCATGACCGCGCTCGACCGCGACGGCCACAAGGTCGAGGCCCGCGCCATCAACGAGGTCTCGCTGCTGCGCCGTTCCTACCAGGCGGCCAAGCTGCGCCTCTCCGTCGATGGTCAGGTGCGCCTCGAGGAGCTCGTCGCCGACGGCGTGCTGCTGGCGACGCCGGCCGGCTCGACCGCCTACAACCTCTCGGCCAATGGCCCGATCCTGCCGCTCGACGCGCCGCTTCTGGCGCTGACGCCGCTCTCGCCCTTCCGGCCGCGGCGCTGGCGCGGCGCGCTGCTGCCCGATCATGCCCAAGTGACGATCGAAGTGCTCGAGGCGGAGAAACGTCCGGTCAGTGCCGTCGCCGACCATATCCAGATCGAGAACGTCGTCTCGGTCGCGATCGCGATCGACCGTTCGCTCGACCTCGTCATGCTGCACGACCCCGGCCACAGCCTGGACGAGCGCATCCTGCGCGAGCAGTTCGGGTATTGAGGGAAGGCCTGCCGTCATGCCCGGGCGGAGCGAAGCGCAGACCCGGGAATCTCCGGAGAGAGATGCTCGGGTCAAGCCCGAGCATGACGCGGAGAAGCAACTAAGCCGCGTCGCGCAGTTCGCCGAGTTCCAATTCGATCAGGAATTGCGGGTCCGCCTCGACCAGCAGCGCCAGGGCTGCATCGTCGGCCAGCGAATCGGCAAGCCCCCTCGCCTCCTCGCGGGCAGCTTCCGCATCGAGCCGGCGCAGCAAGGCCATCAGCGCATGCGACTCGGCGCCCTCCAGGCCATCGCAGGCGATCAGCACCTCGGCGAGCAGTGCCCGATTGATGCCGCTCGCGCCCGTTGCGGCGTTATGGCAGCCGCGCTTCAGCGCCGCGAGGGCGGCAGCGAAGGCCGGCAGCAGCACGCCCGGCATCGCGGCCTTGCGATAGAGTGCCTTGAGCCCGGAGCCGCCCTTGTCCCAGAGCAGTGCCCGCACCCGCCTCAGCGGCAGCTCGGACAGCGCCGCGAAGGCGGCCTCGGCCAAAGCCGGCTCGCCGCTCAGCAGCGAACGTAGGATCACGCCGGGCGTCAGCCGCCCGTTCTCGCGCAGGCATTCGACGATCGCCGGCGCATCGCCATCCTCGCCGCCGGCGGCGAGCGCCACCGCGACGCGCTCGGTCGATTCGCGCGCCAGCCTGGCGCTGCGCTCTTCGGTCAGCCAGCCGCAGCCGCTGACGAAGGCTGCGAGCGTATCCGAGACCTTGCCGGCGATCGATTGCCGCAATCCCGGGGGCAGGTCGAGGCGGGCCAGCAGCGCCTCGCGGACCGCCCCGGATTCGCCCTCGCGCTCGAAGATCCGGTCCAGTGAGAACTCCGGAATCTCGGCCGTCGGATTGGCGAGCAGCGCGAGCAGCGCCTCCTCGACGCCGACTTCGGCCAGCGCCGCAGCGACACTCGCCGGCAGATGCGGCCGCTGCGCGATCGCCCGCTGCGCCAGGCCGTCACCGACCGCCGCCGCATCGACCAGATCGGCCTCGCTGAGCACCGGCGACTGGGCCAGCAGCAGGGCGGCGACATCGCTCTGCTCGGCGACCAGCGCCAGCACCAGGGTCCGCGGCGCGCCGCTCGCCCCAGCGAGCTCTTCGGCAAGCGCCCGCCGCACGAGTGGCGAAGGATCGTCGACCAGAGAGATCAGCGCCGTCTCGGCCTCGCGCCGGTCCTCCGGCGACATCGCCGAGCGCAGATAGGCGCCAGCCAGTGCCGCAGCACCGGCGGCCCGCGCCTCGGCCGGAGCAGTACGGGCCCAGAGCAGGAAGCGGCGTACGATCATCCGCGCCTGCCATGGGTCATGAAGGCGCTCAGATCGAGCGGGCCGCGGCGTGGCGACGAAGCCCGCGCCGCCTTGCCCGTAACCGTCGCCGCGGCCTGCTGGCTGTCGGCGGCCAGCTCGCGCGGCCGGACGGGCGGCAAGGGCGCTTGCATTGCGACCGGCGCCGAAGCCGCAGTTTGGGCCGCGCTGGCGGCAGCCGGCTTGGCCGCGCTTTCGGCCACGGCTGCGGCGCCCTGGCGCGGGAAATAGCGGGCGGCGGGGTCGCCATCGATCGCGCGCGAGGCGGCGCCGCTGCGCGGCGTCGTCCAGAGATTGGCCACGGCCTTCGAGACCGGCGTGCGCGGGCCTTCGGTCGAGAACAGGCCGATCAGCCCCTTGGCACGGCCCGGCGCCAACGCAGCGGCGATCGGCACGGCCGCGGGCTCGGATGCGTACGCCGTCGCGGTCGTGGCATTGGGGCGGGCCTGCGCCAGCATCGCCCCGGTCGAAGCCGCGACCTGGGTGTTGGCATGGCTCGCGGCAAGCAGGCCATAGACCTCCTGGACGCTGCGCGCCCGGCCGCCCTTGTCGAAGAAAATCGCCTTGTTGGCCGCAGCTGCCTCGGGAAACTGGCTGGCGGCGGCGCGACCGGGGTCGCTGCCGGCGACCCGGATCAGGTCACTGGCGCCACGCGCTCCGAGGACATGGGCGATGTAGAGCTCGCCGGCATGCGGCTGGCGGCCAAGCGCGGCGCCGAGTTGCTCGCCGTTCTTCTGGGTCAGCGCGCCGGCCATCACGGCGGCGACCTGCGGATCGTTGCGGAGCTGCAGGATCTTTTCGCGCATGGCGGGATCCGCCACGGTCAGCCGGCCATTATCGCCTTCGCTGATCGCGCCCGCATAATTGGCCATGCCCTGCTTCGGGCCTTCCTGGCGCATCATCGACAGCCAGGTCTGCTCGATGAACTGGAACAGCCCGGTTGCGCTCGAGGTGCGCGCCCTTGCATCGGGCTCGAGCGAGGATTCGCGCTGCGCCGTCTTCAGCAGATAGTCGAAACCGACGCCGGTCCGGTCGGCGCCCTCCTTGATGGCGCTGACGACCGGATTGGCAGGCGTTGTCTCGCGGGCACTCGGCGTGCTGAAAAGGAACATGGAAGTCACTCGGGCTGCTGCCATTCCGGTCGGACGGGAGCACCTGTGGAGACTGGACCGGTTATGGTAAGCGAACCGTTAAGGCGCCTGCCGTGAGCCGGCTGGCGAACGCGAAAAGCGCCTTGGGAGCAGGATGATGACGGAACCGAGACGACACCGGCGCGGCGGGCTCTATTTCGAGGACTTCACGGTCGGAGCCTCGATCGAGCATGGCCTGACCCGGACGGTCACGCAGATGGACAACATGCTGTTCTCCAACATGACCCTGAACCCGCAACCGCTTCATATCGATGCGCATTTCTGCGCCACCGAGACCGAATGGGGCAAGCCGCTGATGAACTCGCTGTTCACGCTCGGCCTGATGATCGGCATCTCGGTCAACGACACCACCGTCGGCACGACGATCGGCAATCTCGGCATGACCGACGTCACCTTTCCCGCCCCTCTCTTCGAGGGTGACACGATCAACTGCGTCACCGAGATCGTCGCCAAGCGCGAGTCGAAGTCGCGCCCGGACGCCGGCATCGTCGAGTTCCACCACCGCGCCTTCAAGCAGGACGGCACGCTGGTGGCGCAGTGCCGGCGCCAGGCCTTCATGAAGCGGCGCCCTCTCGAAGCGGGACAGGCCTGATGCGCTCGCTCCTGTTCGTTCCGGGCGACAGCCAAAAGAAGCTGCAGAAGGGCCTGGAGAGCGGCGCCGATGCGCTGATCCTCGACCTTGAGGATTCGGTCGCGCTCGATGCCAAGCCGCAGGCCCGAGAGCTGACCCGTGATTTCCTGAAGGAGGCCGGCACGCTGCCGCGCCGGCCGCGCCTGATCGTGCGCGTCAACGCGCTCTCGACCGGGCTCACCGAGGCTGATCTCGACGCGGTCATGCCCGGCGCGCCGGATGCGATCATGCTGCCCAAGGCCGAGGGCGGACCCGATCTCACCCATCTCGCCGCCCAGATCGCGGTGCGCGAGGCCGAATGCGACCTCGCCGACAGCGCCACCCGGATCATCGCCATCGCCACCGAGACCGGCAAGGGCATCTTCGCGCTCGGCAGCTATGCCGGCGCCAGCCACCGGCTCGCCGGCCTGACCTGGGGCGCCGAGGACCTCTCGGCCGATCTCGGCGCCGAGGCTAACCGCCTCGAGGATGGCGCCTATACCGATCCTTACCGGATGGCGCGTTCGCTGATCCTGTTCGCCGCCGCCTCGGCGCAGGTCGACGCCATCGACACGGTCTTCACCGCCTTCCGCGACGATGCCGGCCTGCGCGCCGAATGCCTGGCCGGAAGGCGCGACGGCTTCACCGGCAAGATGGCGATCCACCCGGCCCAGGTCGCCGTTATCAACGAGGTCTTCTCGCCCTCTCCGGAGGCGCTGGCGCGGGCCGAGGCGATCATCGCGCTGTTCGATGCCGATCCAGGCCTCGGCGTCATCGGCCTCGACGGTGAAATGCTCGACCGCCCCCATTTGATGCGCGCGCGCCGGCTCAAGGCGCGCGCCGACAAGCTGGGCTGAACTCAGGGCGGCGTCAGGCGTCCGGTCTGGCGGAACTTGCGCAGGCGGCGACCTCGCCGCCTTCCGCCCGGAGCGTGGCGCCACCGAAGATCAGGAAGCTGATCGCGGCGAGAAGCCCGGCGCTGATGCCGCCATAGAGCATCAGCCAGCCGAAACCGTGGACCAGCGCCGCATGCACCCCGGCGCCGGAAGGGTCGTGCAGCGCCAGGGCAGGATAGGCCTCGCGCAGCGAGCCGAGATTACCGGCCGCAACCGACGAGACCAGCGCCTGGAGTTGCGAGCGGTCGAGGACGACCGAAAGCGCGTCCGGCAGCGACTGTCGGATCCCCTCCACCAGGATCAGCCCCATCACCGGGATGTTGATCGCGAGCGCGATCAGGCGCGCACTGATGTCGATGCCGGACGCCATCCCCGCGCGGTTGCTCGGAACCGAGCCGGTGGTCGTGTCGGTCACCGCCGTATTGGTCAGGCCCAGTCCGATTCCGGCCAGCAGCGCGCCGGGCAGCAGCGTCATCCAGCTCGCCTGGACAAGGCCGCTGCCGAACCACATCGCGATGAAGCCGCCCGCCATGGCGAGCATTCCCAGGGGAATGACGGCTTGCGGGCCGAAGCGCCGCAGCAAGCGGTTGGAGACAGGCGGCATCACCATGAAGGGGACCGTGTAGGCCAGCAGGAGCAGCCCGACCGCCTCGCCGCCGAGGCCAAGCCCGCTCTGGAAGTAGATCGGCAGGTAGATGATGAACGGCCAGTAGCTGAAATTCATCCCGATGCAGCCGATGATCGCGCCGCTGAACTTGCGGATCTTGAACACCGAGAAGTCGAACATCGGATGCGTCGCGCGCTTCTCGACGAACAGGAAGGCGAGGAAGCTGGCGAGCGCGAGACCGGCAAGGCCGAGCGACGCTGCAGCACCGAGCTCAGCCGCTTGCGTGATGACGTAAGCGAAGCCGAAGACCGCCAGGGTCAGCGTGACGATGCCCAGCACATCGAGCTTCTTCGAGTGCGGGTCCCGCGATTCGCGGATGCCGACCACCGCGGGCACGAGCGCCAGAAGGGACAGCGGCGCATGGATCAGGAAGACCCATTGCCAGCTCGCCACGGTCGCGATCACGCCGCCGATCACCGGGCCGAAGCCGAGCCCGATGCCGCTGACGACGCCCCAGATGGTGAAGGCCCTGCCGCGCTCGCGTCCGTTCGGAAACTGGTGCGAGATGATGGCGACGGCACAGGTGAACATGGCACCGCCGGCCAGGCCTTGCAGAAACCGGCCCGCGATCAGGACCGAGGCGCTCTGCGCCAGCCCGCAGAGCAGCGACATCGCTCCGAAGGCGGCCGTCGTTGCGATGAAGAGGCGCTTGCGGCCATAGCGGTCGGCGAGCGTTCCGGTCGCCATCAGCACCGCGGTGCAGGCGATGGTGTAGGCATTCATGATCCATTGCAGCGCCCTGAAATCGGCAGGCAGGGCCGATTCCAGGGTCGGCAGGATGACCGGCACGCTGGAAATCTCGAGGCCGAACATCAGGGACGCCAGGCAGACGCCGGCCAGCGCCGCCGTATTCCGCGCGGAAGAAGAGATGGCCAAGACAAGCACCTTTCGGAATCGATCGGCATCGGCCGGATCGCTGGAGGAACTCGTCTAGGGGTGGCCGCTTCATGACAGAAATGATTTAATTTCGTACCTTCCAGTTTCATTGGTAATATATCGGCGTCATGGATTTTGCCCCCGAACTGTTGCGCGCCCTCGTCGCGGTAAAGGAGGCCGGCGGGTTCACCCGCGCGGCGGAACGGCTGCATCTGACGCAATCGGCAGTCAGCCACCAGATCAGGCGATTGGAGGAGCAGGTCGGCAGCCCGCTCTTCGTCCGGACCACCCGCAAGCTGGCGCTGACCGAGGATGGCGAGGAGTTCCTGCGCCATGCCAAGCAGATCTTGCAGGCCCATGCGGCCTTGAACCGGCGCTTTCAGTCGTCGGCCCTCGCCGGTTCGATCCGCTTCGGGGTGCCGGAGAACTTCCTGGGCGACCAGCTGCCGCTGCTGCTCAGCCGTTTCGCCCGCGCCTTCCCTGCCGTACGCCTGGAAGCATCGGTCAGCGTTTGCCAGGATTTCAGCGCCAGGATCGAGAGCGGCGAACTCGATCTCGCAGTGGCGATGCGCCGGGCCGGCGAAACCGGCGGAACGGTGCTGCGGCGATCACGGTTCGTCTGGGCCGCGGCCGAAGATTTCGCCTTTCCGCCGGGCTCTCCGCTGCCGCTCGCGCTGTCGCACCCGCCTTGCCTGTGCCGTACCGTTGCCATCGAGGCCCTGTCTGGCTCCGGCGTCGAATGGCACACCGGTTTCACCTCGGCCAATCTGCACGGGCTGCGGGCGGCGATGCTGGCGGGGCTCGGCGCCTCCATCATCGCCTATGACGAGATCGAGCCCGGTATGAAGGTTCTCGAGCCCAGCTATGGCCTGCCGCCGCTGCCCGATCTGGAATTCGCGCTGATCTGGTCTGCTGGCGGCAAGACGCCTTGCGCGCTCGAACTCGGGCGGCTGATCACCGACGCCGCGAAAAACCTTGGCAGCGATGTCCTGCATCGGCCGCATCCCGGCATGGCGCCACGGCCGAAGGCGCGGGCGGACAAGCTGGTTTAACCGATCACTGGAGCCGATTCGGATGATTCAGCTTTTCGAGATCACGGGGCTGCATGGCGATGGCTGCGCCGCCCGCGCCGGGAAGGCCATCACGGCACCCTGATCTGGCGGCAGTTCCGCAGGCTCGACGACAGGCAGTCCTGCGCCTTCCGGGCCTCGTGCAGTTCCCTCAGCATCCAGAAGCCGAGGCCGAGCAGCGCCAGCACCGCGACGATGGCGAGCAGGTTGACGGTCATCCGCCAGTCAGGGTCCTGCTCGTCGTCCGGCGGCGGCGCCATGTCCGCCTAGCCCCCGGGCGGACGCGTGATCGAGAACAGCTCGGTGACCTCGGCATAGTCGCTGTAGCCGCAGCGCGCGATCGGGCGGGCAGCGGCGGTGTCGAAGCGGCCGTCGCGGACATAGGCCTCGTCGATGAAGACACCGACGACCTGCCCGAGCACCATCCAGCGCGGCACCGGCTGGCCGTCGAGATCGCTGAGCTGCTGCACCGAGAGCAGCTTGCATTCGAGCGCCGCCGGGCTCGCCGCCACCCGCGGCGGCTTGACGAAGCGCGACGGCGCCATCTCAAGCGCGGCATGGGCATATTCGCTCGCCCCGCGCGGCAGCGGCGCCGAGGTCAGGTTCATCTGCTGGTCGAGCGCGCGGGTGACGAGGCTGCAGGTGAACTCGCCGGTTTCCTCGATGAAGGCGACCGCGTCCTTCCGGTTCTCCGAGGAGAACATCACGATGTTGGGGCGCGACGAGACGGCATTGAAGAAGCTGTAGGGCGAGAGATTGACCTCGCCCCTGGCGCTCAGCGCCGTGATCCAGCCGATCGGCCGCGGCGCCACGATCGCCTTGAACGGATCGTGCTTGAGATCGTGAGGCTGGCCGGTGCTCGAATAGATCATGGCCGCATCACTGTCCGTAATGGCTGACGATGGCGGAAAGCTCGGGCCGCTCGCGGTCGGCAGGCTTGGTGCCGGCCGTGCCGAGATGGACGAAGCCGGCGATGCGCTCGTCCTCGGCGACGCCGAAGGCGGTGAGCACGTCGCGGTCGAAGGCGAACCAGTTGGTCAGCCAGGAACCGGCAAAGCCCATCGCCTCGGCCGCGACCAGCAGGTTGAAGCAGACCGCGCCGGCCGAGAGCTCCTGCTCCCATTGCGGGATCTTCTCGTGAGGGCGGGCGCGGGACACCACGGCGATGACGACGGGCGCATGCGCCAGCCGCTGGCCCTCGAACGCCACCTTGTCCTCAGGGGCCTGCGGATTGCGCTTCCGGAAAACCTCGCCGACCAGCGCGGCAGCCTTCGCCTTGGCTTGCCCCGAGAAGACGATGAAGCGCCAGGGCACGAGCTTGCCATGGTCGGGCACGCGCGCGGCGATGCTCAGGAGTTCGGAAAGCTGGCGCTCGTCCGGGCCGGGCGCGGCCAGAAATTGCGGCGGAACCGAGCGGCGGAGCTTGAGCAGGGCGAGCGTGTCGGTCATGAACGATCCAGGCAGGAGACGAAGGCACGGCGAGCGCCGCTGGCGGTCGCTCCTGAGTTAAGGTTTTGCCATGATGAGGACAAGCGAACCTGCTCTTTCTCCGGCGCAAGGACGATGACGGCACGGCGCATGTTTCAAACTGAAGAATTCAAGCCAGGCGGCAGATGGACCGGGCGCGGTTGCGCGCGCGCCCTTCTGGCTGCCCTCGTCGCTGCGCCATTGATCGCCCTGCCCGCTTTTGCCCAGAGCCCGGCTCCTGCTCCGCCGGCCGCCGCCAACAGCGCTCTAGGCTCGCGCGCCGGTCAGGCGATGCTGACGCTGGGCGCGCAATTCTCGTCCGACCGCAAGCCGATCCGCTCCGGGCTAGTCTGGCGCGTCCTGGTCGAGACCGCCGACGGCACGCCGCCGCGCATCGTCGCCCGTTCGGGCGATGCCGAACCGGTCTTCGCGCTCGAGCCCGGCGTCTATCTGCTGCACGCCGCCTATGGCTTCGCCAGCGGCACCAAGCGCGTCACCCTCGGCCCGCAAGGGCTGAACGAACGCATCAGCATCAGCGCCGGCGCGCTGTCGCTGGCCGGCTCGATCGGCGAGACCCCGATCCCGGCCGCACAGCTGACCTTCTCGGTGTTCGTGCCGCTCCAGGGCAATTCGGAAGGCCGGCTCGTCGTCAGCAATGCCAAGGCCGGGGAGCTGATCCGCCTGCCCGAGGGCACCTACCACATCGTCTCGACCTATGGTGATTCCAACGCCATCCAGCGCGCCGATGTCAGGGTCGAAGCCGGCAAGGTGACGCAGGCGACGCTGCATCACCGCGCCGCGCTGGTAACGCTCAAGCTGGTCGCAGGCCCCGGCGGCGAGGCCTTCGCCGGCACCGCCTTCAGCGTCCTCACTCCCGGCGGCGACGTCATCCGCGAGGCGATCGGCGCCTTCCCGCAGGTCATCCTCGCGGAAGGCGACTATGTGCTGATTGCCCGGCAGGAGGGGCAGGTCTTCTCGCGCGACTTCAAGGTCGAGGCCGGGCGCGACCGCGACATCGAGGTGATCGCGCGCTGATCCCCGGCGTCGCGGCGGCTTCAGTTGGTCGGTTTGCCGTCCGGGCGTGTTCCGGTCAGCCCCGCCGCGATCCCGTCGGCCAGGCGCACGGCGAGGCAGCGATAGCCGGCATCGACGACATGCAGGTCGCCATCCATGCCGACGAGCTCCTCCGGCGTGAACTGCCTGGTGCGCGACCAGGCCCGCATCATGCCGTAGCGCGGGAACACCGAGACATTGTTGTCGGCCGCGGTCTTGGCCAGCACGGCGCGATAATCGTCATATTTCGGGTAGCGCCCCTCGCGCGGCAGCCATTGCAGGTCCATCAGCACCAGGTCGATCCCGGCGGCCTGCATCTGGCGAATGCCCTTCTTCAGGATCTTCGCCAGCTTCTCCTCGCCGATATCGCGGATCGCGTCGTTCACCGCCGTCTGCCAGATCACCAGCGAGGGCTTTTCGGCGATGACGTCGCTCTCCATCCGCAGCAGCATGTCATAGGCGGACTGGCCGCCGACGCCCTTGTTGACCACCTTGATCTCGCGCCCCGGCAGGCGCCGGCGCAACTCCGCCTCCAGAACGGCGGGATAGCTGCTATTGGCTTCGCTCGCGCCGGAACCGGCGGTGGTCGAGGAGCCAAGCGCGACGATGACGAGCTGGTTGGTCTCGGTCAGGGCCCGCTTCGAGGCGGGCAGCAGCGGCGTGAACGGGTGCTGGCTCGCCCCGGCCCGGCAGCGCGCGTCATTGGCGGGAACAAGCGCCTTCGGCGCCGCGAGCGCCGGCGCGAGCACCAGAGCGAAGGCGGCGGCGATCAGGCCGCGACAGGCTGCTCGCGAGCGGCGCCGGCGGCGCGAGCCGTAAGCGTCTTGTACCACGACAAAAACATTCCTAGCCCAGCCAGGATCGTAATCCCTGTCAGGTTTACAAGCAATTGTACCCACAGGACGAAGGAGGTCTCGGCCAGAATGATCTGTCCGGCGATGGCGAGCACGATGCCCGTGCAGAAGACTTCGAGCGAGTGGCGCCCGATCACCGCCAGCCCGCGGCCGATCCGGCTGCGCAGCATCGCCGCATCGGGGCTGAGATAGCGCAGGACCAGCCAGACCAGCGCCAGCAGGTGGATCACCCGCGCCACCGCCAGATTGGTCTTGTCGATGCCGATCTGCAGCCCGTCGATCCATTCGCCCAGCAACGGTACGCCGGCGAGGAAATTGCTGGACGAGAGCTTCACCGTCGCGGCGAAGACGACCACGCCGAGCGCTACAACATCGAGGGCGACGAGCTTGGGCACCCGGGCTCCGACGAGCGCCAGCCGGCCGAGCACGACGCCGAAGACGAAGACCAGCTGCCAGGCGAAGGGGTTGAAGAACCAGCCGGCCTCGCCGGGATGGTTCGGCAGGTTCAGGCCGAGATGGGTGGCCCCCTGCCAAACCGCCAGCGACACCAGCAGCGTCGGCAATGGGCTGGTGCGCGCCGCGAGATAGATCAGCGGGAACAGCGCCAGCAGCACGATATAGAGCGGCAGGATGTCGAGATAATAGGGCTGATAGGTCAGTCCGAGCGCGTTGATGATCGCAGCCGGGGTGTCGCTGAAGAAGGGCTGGATGTTGATCGCTTCCATGTAGAGCGAGTTCTGGGTGCGCACGATCGCCGTGGCGATGATGCCGCAGACCAGCACGAACAATGCGAGATGCGCGATATAGAGCGTCCAGATCCGGGCGCCGACCTTGAGCGAGCCGACCAGCAGGCCACGCTGGTCGATCAGGCGGCCATAGGCGAAGGCGGCCGAAATGCCGGCGAGCAGCACGAAGATATCGGCGGCGTCCGAGAAGCCGAAATTATACGGCATCCATCCCGAGACGACGTTGCCCGGCATGTGGTTGACGAAGATGATCAGCAGGATCAGGCCGCGAATGACGTCGATGCGCAGATCGCGCCCGGGCGAGGCCGCTTCGCGCGGCCCCTTCCCAAACAGCATCAGGCGCCAGAAACCACTCACGTCACCACCGCTCCGTCACAAGCTGAATCGGGAGACCGTCAGCGCCTCGTTCATCTGACGTTCATCTTAACATTGTGTTGCCGCCAAGGCGCGCGAGCCTCGATCACAAGCCTGTGCACCTGGAGAGCAACGCGCTTGGATGCAGGCCGTTCCCGGCAGGCTGGAGCGGCGCATCCTCGTCCTGTGACGGAGCTTCGCCATCGCCTCGGCCGCAGCCAGGGGCGGCTCCGGCATTCATCATCGAACTCAGGGCTTTACGGCGGTTTCCGGATTCACCCGGCCTCGCCGTCAGTCCGGAACGATGTCGCCGGGGCGATTGGGAATGGCAGCTCCCGGCGCCGCCTCGCTCCAGCCAGGCATGCGCCTGCCGCGCGGCGGCATTGCTGCCAGCAGGCCCACTTGCTCAGTAAGGCGGCTCGCGGTGGACCAGCTTGCCGTCGATCAGCAGGCGTTTGATCGCCGCCTGCCCGGAAGGAGCGATGGCGGCGATGATCTCGATCCGCTTGCGCTCGGTGCGCTCGATCGCGCCGCCTGTGCCCTGCGGCACGAAATAGCTCTCCAGCCCATAGGCGACCCGGATCGCGCGCGTGCCGAGATCGCAGTCGGGCTCGCCATCGGACCCGGCAAGGCAGCTTCCGGTCGAAGTGACCCGGCCCGCGATCACGCTCTCGCCCGCTGCGCTGGTCGGCCTGGCGAGATAGATACCCTGCGCCTCTGCAAAGCCATCGGCCCCCGGCGCCAGGCGGACATAGACCGTCTGGTTGCGGTGCAGGGCCTTCTCGCCGTCGAGCGCCGCCGGATCGAGCGTGCTGATCTTGTAGTTCAGGATGACATAGTCGCCGCGGAACAGGTCGCGCGGATCGACCGGTGCCGTCGCCAGCTTGACCTCGGTGCCCGCGCTCAGGATGCGGGCGCGCGATTGCACCAGCATCAGGATCAGGCCGCCGAGGATCAGGATCGCCGCCAGCGCCCGCCAGAGCACCGGCACGCGGCCGATCAATTGATCTGCTGCCGGGAGGCGGATCATGGCGCAGCCTCCGTCGGCCTGGAGAACTTCGCGAGCAGCCGCCTTGCGCCGCTGGCGAGCCCGATCAGGATCGCGCCGGCAGCGAGGAAGAACAGCGACTGGTCGAGCAGCGTGCCGATCGTCTGCCAGAGCAGGATCAGGACGGCGACGGCGAACAGGCAGGAGCCTGCGATGGTCAGCCGGCGCACGCCGCCGCCCGCACCGGCGACGACGAGTGCGATCGCGATCACCAGGATCAGCGTCGCGACCACGACCTTGCCCGGGAGAGAAGCGACGCCACCGCTCCAGAACACCAGCGGCACCATCAGCGAGAACAGCAGCGCCAGCGCCAGCGGCCAGACGAAGCGCCGCTCGCGCCCGAGCAGGGCGAGGCCGGTCAATGCCGGGATGGCCAGCGCATAGGCGAAATAATTGAGCCAGATCGCGGTGCCGGGCCGCGCCTCATGGGCATCGAGGATGCGGACCAGCTCGACATTGAGCGCGAGGATCAGGCCGATCAGCCCCCAGGGCAGGCAAGCGGTCAGCAGGCCCGGGCCGCCCCGATCGAGCGCGATTGCGCCGAGCGTGACGAACAGCGCCGAGAGCGCGAGGCCATAGGCGAGCAGGCCGTAATCGAAGCGCAGGAAGCTGGCATTGCCGGGCAGCGACGCGAACCAGAGCAAGGCTGCAAGCACCGCGACATGGTGGACGAGCCGGTTCTGCCGTGTCGCGGCCAGCCACAGGGCCGGCAGGAAGGCGAGCCAGAAACCAAGATGGATCTCGCCGTCGCTTTCATCCCAGCGCCCCCCGGTCCAGGCGCAGATCGCGATGATCGCGATGATCAGCGCGCCGTTCGAGCGTAGCAGGAAAGCGGCGATCAGTGCGCCGATGGCGATCAGCAAGGCGCCGCCCGGCCAGTCGGTCGGCAGATGGTACATCTGCCCGACCAGCGCGACGCCAGCAGCGAAGATCAGTACGCCGCAGGTCGCGGCCGCATCCGCCCCGCCAGCCGAGCCGCGGCTTTCCAAACGGGCGGAGACGCCGAGCGAGACCGCGAGGCTGATGAGGATGAGGCCGAGCTTGACCAGCCGCGGCATCTCCTCCCAGTTCGCCGCGACGAAGGCGGAAACGCTGGAGGCGATCAGGAGTCCGCCGAACAGGCCGAGCAGCGCCGGCAGCCGGAAACCGCCCTCCTGCCCCAGCGAACGGCGGATTGCAGTTGCGCTCTCGGCGCTGACCAGGCCTTCGCCCACCCAGCGGATCAGATCGGCGTCAAGCCGCTTGCGATAGGAACCGGTCAGCATCACCAGCCATTTGGCACGGGCAGAGGCGTTTTGGCGAGGGCGGAGCAGCTACTCTCGCGCGCTACCCACCTGCGCCGTCCCGGGGGCCCCGAAAAGGGCTCCCGGGACCCGTGCCTGAACCCCTATCAGCTTGGTTCCGGTATCGCTCGCGAATCTGCGCTTCGCTGCACCGCCGACGACTGGTCGTTTCTGCCGAGGTCACGAACGACCCACTTCTCCCGCACCTTCTTGAGCCGTGCGAGGTCCGGCGGCGTCGCCTCTTCGGTCAGCGCCGCGATCACGGCGTCGAGCGACATCACGGTCTGGGCCTGGCTACCGAGCCGGCGCACGGTCACCGTCTTCTCCTCGGCCTCGCGCTTGCCGACGGCGAGGATGACCGGGACCTTGGCCAGCGAGTGCTCGCGCACCTTGTAGCTGATCTTCTCGTTGCGCAGGTCGGCGCGGGCGCGCAGGCCGGCCGAGAGCAGCGCCATGGTGACCTCCTCGCCATAGCCGTCGGCCTCCGAGGTGATCGGGCAGACGACGATCTGCTCGGGCGCCAGCCAGAGCGGGAAATGCCCGGCATGGTGCTCGATCAGGATGCCGGCGAAGCGCTCCAGCGAGCCGCAAATAGCGCGGTGGACCATCACCGGCTGCTTCTTCTCGCCGTCCGAGCCGATATAGAAGGCGCCGAAACGCTCCGGCAGGTTGAAGTCGACCTGCGTCGTGCCGCACTGCCAGTCGCGGCCGATGGCGTCACGCAGCACATATTCGAACTTCGGCCCGTAGAAGGCGCCCTCGCCCGGATTGATCTCGGTCTTGATCCGGTTGCCGGACTGGCTGGCGATCCGTTCCAGCACCTTGTTCATGACATCCTCGGCATGGTCCCAGGATTCGTCGGAACCGACGCGCTTGTCCGGCCGCGTCGAGAGCTTGATGACGAGATCGTCGGTGAAGCCGAAATCCTCGTAGACCGAAAGGATCAGGTCGTTGATCTTCAGGCACTCGGCCGCGAGCTGCTCTTCCGTGCAGAAGATATGCGCGTCGTCCTGGGTGAAGCCGCGCACGCGCATCAGCCCGTGCAGCGCGCCGGAAGGCTCGTAGCGGTGAACGTTGCCGAACTCGGCCAGCCGGATCGGCAGGTCGCGATAGCTCTTCAGCCCGTGCTTGAAGATCTGGACATGGCCCGGGCAGTTCATCGGCTTCAGCGCGAAGACCTTGTGGTCGCGGTCCTGGTCGGCCGGATTCTCGAAGGCCGAGGCCGACTTCACCGCAAACATGTTGTCCTGGTACCAGCCCCAATGGCCTGAGGTCTCCCAGAGCGACTTGTCGAGCACCTGCGGGGCGTTGACCTCCTCATAGTCGGCGGCGAGCCGCCGGCGCATATAGGTCAGGATCTCCTGGAACAGCCGCCAGCCCTTGGAATGCCAGAAGACGACGCCGGGCCCTTCCTCCTGGAAGTGGAACAGGTCCATCTCGCGGCCGATGCGGCGATGGTCGCGCTTCTCCGCCTCCTCGAGCTGCTTGAGATGCGCGTCGAGCTCCTCCTGCTTGGCGAAGGCCGTGCCGTAGAGGCGCGTCAGCATCGGGTTCTTCGAATCGCCGCGCCAATAGGCGCCGGCCACCTTCATCAGCTTGAAGGCGTTGCCGACCTTGCCGACCGAGGTCATGTGCGGGCCGCGGCAGAGGTCGATCCAGTCGCCCTGCGCATACATCTTCAGCGTCTGGTCTTCCGGGATCGCATCGACCAGCTCGACCTTGAAGGCCTCGCCCTTGTCGCGGAAGAACTGCTTCGCCTTGTCGCGGCTCCACTCTTCCTTGGTGAAGGGTTTGTCGCGCGCGATGATCTCGCGCATCTTCTTCTCGATCGGCGCGAAATCCTCCGGCGAGAACGGCTCGTTGCGGAAGAAGTCGTAATAGAAGCCGTTGTCGATCACCGGGCCGATCGTCACCTGCGTGCCGGGGAAGAGTTCCTGCACGGCCTCGGCGAGGACGTGGGCGCAGTCATGCCGGATCAGTTCGAGCGCCCGCGGGTCCTCACGGGTCAGGAATTCGATCTTCGCGTCGCGCTCGATCGGGTCGGCGAGATCGACGACCGTGCCGTCGAGCGCCATGGCGACGGTGCGCTTCAGCAGCGAGGGGGAAATGCCGCCTGCAAGCTCCTTACCGGTGATGCCGGAGGGAAATTCGCGCTTGGCGCCGTCGGGAAATGTCAGGGAGATCGTCATCGATCGCGCTCCTGCTCACTCGGGGATACGAGCCCCGTAAGTCAAGGCCGGCTACGGATGCGATCTCGTTCCGCCGCCCGCAGCCGGATCCGCGTCGGAATCGAAGGCCAGATTTCCATTTTCAGGAGGCGCGTTGACGCCGCGCCAGCGGCCATAGGACCACGGCCTATACCAGGCGCTGCTCGGCGGCAATTCCTCGCAGACCAGATCGATGCCCGAAGTGCCGAGCGGCGTGCAGCGGCAGATGCGCGCGAAACCGACCCAGCCACCGGCCCAGAGCCCGTGACGCTGGATCGCTTCGTCGGTGTAATCAGAGCAGCTCGGCCAGTGCCGGCAATGCCGCCCGATCAGCATGGAAAGGCTGAGCTGATAGCCGCGGATCAGCAGATGCGCGCCGCGCCGCGGGGCTTGCGCGACGATGCGCCGCCATGAAAGGCTTTTTTCAGCATGTCTAGGCAAGTATGACATGACCTGCCCCCGGCGGCTTCTCCGTCACCCGATTCCGCCTTTCGTTGTAATGGACATGATGCGCGCTCGCTCCTTCGCAAACACCCTCGCCTTCTCCGGGCTGATGCTTGCCATGGCTGCAGCCACGCCGGCGCAGGCCCAGCAGCGACCTTACCTGATCTGGCTCGACGCCGCGAAAATCGACGTCGCCAAGGTGATCGGCCTGCCGCCAGCCCAGAACACCCCCGAGCACAAGGCCGAGTTCGAGCAGGTGCAGGCGATCTCGGCAGCCCGTACGCCCGAGCGCGAAAAGGCGGCGATCGCCGACCAGTACCAGACGCTGTCGGCCTTCCTGAACGGCATCGACCACACTTATGTCGAAAACACCCATCGCGAGGTGCGGCTCCTGATGCGCGAGGCGCAGATCGAGCTCGGCATCCTCCTGAAGAGCGTCAACCGGCTGACCAACAGCACCCGTCCCTTCCTGATGTGGAGCAAGGTCCGCATCAAGCCCTGCCCGGGCGGACGCCCGAGCGGAACGTCCTTCCCGTCCTCCCACGCCGCAACCGCCGCGCTCTACGCGGTCCTCCTGTCGGAGGCCGTGCCCGAGCTCGCGGACAAGTTCGAGGCGCGGGTGAAATCCTATAACGAGAGCCGTCTCGTCTGCGGTTTCCATTTCCCGAGCGATCTCGCGGCCGGCGACAAGATCGGCCGCGTCGTCGGCAAGGCCCTGCTCGCCGACCCGACCTTCCGCGTGCGTTACAACGAGACCCTGCCGGAGATCCGGCTGGCCTTCGGGCTGAAGTAACCGGCTCAGCCCGCCGCCATCTCGCGCCGTTTCGCTTCGATCTGGCCGATCGCGTCGACCACCGCGTCGAAGGTCAGCATGGTCGAGGCATGGCGGGCCTTGAAGTCGCGCACCGGCACCAGCACGGCCAGATCGCCCCATTTGCCGTCGGGCGGCTCGGCATTCTCCTTGAGGATCGCCCGCGCCCGCTCGCGGATCTCGCGCAGCTCGGCCGCCGTCGAGCCGATGACATGGCGCGCCATGATCGAGGACGAGGCCTGGCCGAGCGCGCAGGCCCGGACATCGTGGCCGAAGCCGGTGACGACGTCGCCGGCCATGGTGACGTCGACCGTCACCGTCGAGCCGCAAAGCCGCGAATGCGCCGTCGCGGTCGCGTCCGGCTCCGGCAGCCGCTCGAGCAGCGGAATGTTTCCTGCCAATTCCAGGATGCGCTTGTTGTAGACTTCGTTCAGCATCGGTCGCCCCGGCCGGGTCTGGAGTTGCCGGCCTTCGCACCCAATATAGAGTGCCGGCACTCACTCCGGGAGGGTGTATCCGTCGCTGGAGCAGGATGCGAAAAAGTGGGAACCGGTTTTTCGCATGAATCCTGCTCCAACATATAGTGAGAGACGGATTCAGTTTTCAGGTTGAACCGCAGCGCGGTTCAACCTGAAAACATCCGGCTCTTGGACGAGAAGGGCGAACTTGTCTGTCACGTCGACCTGCGGGATTGCAGGCCGGCAAAACCGTAACGGGAGGCTCCACATGGACAATGTGGTTAAGTCCTTGTCCGTAGAGCGGGCGCTCAGCCCCTCCGCAGACAAGTTTATCATCACCCAGCCGACGCAGGCCCAGGCCGAAGAGGCGGTTCGCACGCTGATCCTCTGGGCCGGCGACGATCCGTCGCGGGAGGGGCTGCTCGAAACCCCGAGCCGCGTCGCCAAGGCCTATCGCGAATTGTACAGGGGCTATGAAGAGGACGCCGGCGAGATTCTCGACCGGGTCTTCGAGGAGGTCGATGGCTATCAGGACATGGTCCTGGTCCGTGACATCCCGTTCTATTCGCATTGCGAGCACCACATGGTGCCCTTCGTCGGCAAGGTCCATATCGGCTACTACCCCAAGGGTGGCGTCGTCGGCCTGTCGAAGCTCGCAAGGGTAGTCGATGTCTTTGCCCGGCGCCTGCAGACGCAGGAGACGATGACCGCCCAGATCGCCCACGCGATCGAGGACGCGCTGAAGCCGCGCGGCGTCGCCGTGCTGGTCGAGGCCGAGCACATGTGCATGTCGATGCGCGGCGTGCAGAAGCAGGGCTCGTCGACGATGACGACGCAGTATACCGGCCGCTTCCGCGACCCTGCCGAACAGGTCCGCTTCTTCACCATGGTGAAGTCGCCATCGCTGTAAGACTTCCGAACCGTCACGCTCGGGCTTGACCCGAGCATCTCCTGAAAGAGATTCTCGGGCCGGCGCTGCGCCCGAGAATGACGGCGTGTCGCTTCTTTCGAGACATCCCTCAGCTTCCGGAACCTTCGCATGACCGCCTTCCCCACCCTTTCGAGCAAGCGGGAGATCGAGGAAGGCGCCGTTCTCGCGCCGAAATTCGATCGTGACGGCCTCGTCACCTGCATCGCCACCGACGCGCAGACCGGCGAATTGCTGATGGTCGCGCATATGAATGCCGAGTCGCTGAAGCGCAGCATCGAGACCGGCGAGGCCTGGTACTGGTCGCGTTCCCGCGGCGAGCTCTGGCACAAGGGCGACACTTCGGGCCAGATCCAGACCATCGTCGAGATGCGGGTCGACTGCGATCAGGATGCGCTCTGGATCAAGGTCAATGTCGGCGGCGATGGCGGCTGCTGCCACACGCACCGGCAAAGCTGCTTCTACCGCGCCGTGCCGCTTCGCCATGAGGCTGGCGCACCCCTGGTCTTCGCCTGAGGCAGGGCGTTGGCAATCCTTTCACCAAGCCTTCATAATTATTTCAAAAGCGACCGATAGCCGCCTCTGGTTTCTGGCGCTGTTCACCTTGCGCTCATCGGCTGGCGCGATTCTCGAACCTCCGCGGAGGACCGTGCCGATGATATTGGAGAACATCGCCAGGCGTGCTTTTGGTTTGGGCAGCGGTGGAGCTGTGATGAACGATCTCACCATCGAACCTGGTTTTCGCTACGGCCGGCCGCGAATCGGGCTGGCGCTCGGTGGCGGCGCGGCGCGCGGCTGGGCCCATATCGGCGTCGTCCAGGCCCTTGCCGATGCCGGCTACGCGCCCGACGTCATCGCGGGAACCTCGATCGGCGCGGTCGTCGGCGGCTGCTTCGCCGCCGGCAAGCTCGACCAGCTCACCGAATTCGCGCTCGGCCTGACCAAGCGTCGCGTCGTCGGCCTGATGGACTTCCATATCGGCGGCGCCGGACTGATCGGCGGCGGCCGGCTGAAGCGCCTACTGGAGCGCGATCTCACCGGCATCCAGATCGCCGACCTTCCCCAGAAATTCGCCGCCATCGCGACCGAACTCGGCACCGGTCACGAGATCTGGCTGACCCGCGGCTCGCTGGTCGACGCCCTGCGCGCTTCCTACGCCCTGCCCGGCGTGTTCGACCCGGTCAAGCTCGGCGGCCGCTGGCTGATGGACGGCGCGCTGGTCAATCCGGTCCCGGTCACCGCGGCGCGCGCGCTCGGGGCCGATGTCGTGCTCTGCGTCAACCTGAACACCGACATGGGCGGGCGCGGCACCGTCATCCAGTCGCATGGCGCCGACCCGGATCCGGAGACCTTCGACGCCGAGCAGCCGCCGGCGGTCTCCGGCTGGTTCGGCGGCATGCGCGAGCGCGTGCGCGGCTTCGTCGGTCGCAACAACGACCAGCCCGGCCTCGCCGGCGTGATGATCGACGCCTTCAACATCACCCAGGACCGGATCTCGCGCTCGCGCCTTGCCGGCGACCCGCCCGATGTGATGATCGGCCCGAAGCTCGGCCGCGTCGGACTGTTCGACTTCCACCGCGCCGACGAAGCGATCGCGCTCGGGCGCCAGGCGACCGAGCGCGCGCTCGACGAGATCGGCGCCGTCATCGCCGCGAACCGGGTGCCGCTGGCCTGAAGCCGGCAGATATTTCGCGGAGCCGCATCGTCATCCCGGACAAGCCGCGAAGCGGTGCAGCTCCGGGATCCATCCTAAGGCTCCGCCGCTCTACGATGGATCCCGGGACAAGCCCGGGATGACCGCGCAACGCCCAGAAAATGGAGCGCGTTAAAGAACCGCCTAACCGCTCCGGCGGCTGCGGTTTTCAGGCCATCGCGATATAGTCGCGCATCGCCTTGCTCTCGGCCTCGATCTCGGCGACGCGGTGCTTGACGACGTCGCCGATCGAGACGATCCCGGCCACGCGCCCATCCTCCATCACCGGCACGTGCCGGAAGCGGCCGGAGGTCATGATCTCCATCAGCTCGTCGATGCTGGTCTCGCGCCGGCAGGTCACCACCTTGGCGGTCATGGCGCGCGAGACCGGGCTCTCCAGCGCCTCGGCACCGCTCGCGCCGAGCGCCCTGATGATGTCGCGCTCGGAGAGGATGCCGAGCAGGCTGCCATCGGCCCCGGACACCACCACGGCGCCGATCCGCTTTTCAGCCAGGGTGCGCGCCGCCTCGCCGAGCGTGCGGTGCGGCTGCAGCGAGACGACATCATGGCCCTTGTTTCCGAGGATGTGAGCGACGTTCATCGAGTATTCCTCCGACGGTAGGCGCCATTAGCCGGCGCGCACGGGCCCCTGGAATCGCTGCAACGCCGCCAGCCGACAGGTCGCCCCGTCTGCGATCCGGCGTTACGCTGGACTGTTTCGAATGTGGGCGAACTCTGCGGCGACGGCAAGGCGATCGCACGCCCGCGGCGGCTGCAGGCGTCAGCGCCGCCGGACCGGCCCGCGATCGAGCAGCGGGAAGAGCAGCAGCCCGGCAGCGAACCCGCCGATATGCGCCTCCCAGGCGATGCTCGTCTCCTCGCCGAGGATCGGCACCAGCCCGGCCCCGAACAGGATGTTGGTGACGAACCAGATCACGATGAACAGCAGCGCCCGCGAATTCCGCCAGAGACTGCCGAAAGGCTCGGCGGGGATCGCGCGTACCGCCGCATCGTTGCCGAGCCCGCCGAAATGCACGCCGGGGGAGAAGACGAAGCGGATCGCGGCCGCAGTCGCCCCGGAAACGCCGGCCGAGATGCCGACCAGCGGCAGCACGTCGAGCTCACGCGACCACCAGTGCAGCAAGGCACCGGCGATCGTCGACAGCGCGATCAGGTTGAGGAAGCGGCCGGCGCCGAGACGGCGCGCCACCGGGCTGCCGAAGGCCGCGAGCCAGACCACGTTCGAAACCAGATGCAGCCAGGAACCGTGCAGCAGCCCATAGCTCAGCAGGGTCCACAGATGCGCACCGCCATCGGCGAGCAGCAGCCGCACGAGTTGCAGGCGCTGGCCGAACTCCGTGCTGCCGGCCGTGCCGAGCGACTGCGCCAGCTCGTTGAGCCGCTCCGGCGACAGCCACAGAGTGAGCCTTGCCGGGACGAAGGCGAGCCAGGACATCACGACGAAGTCGTCATAGGCGCTCAGCAGCTCGCGCGCGCCCTGGACCAGCACAAGCGCCGCGATCAACCAGACCACGGCAGCCGGCAGATTCAGGATGGGCTCGCTCGGAGGAGGCCGAAGATGGTCGTCTGGGTTCGCGGACATCTGGGCTTTCACTGGCTCATGCGCGAGCTCCAGGCAATCGAAAAGGCAGGCAATGAAAAAGGGGAGAGCGCGAGCCCTCCCCTTTCCTGCCCCCTGGCCGGTCGCGTCCCCACGCCACCCTGTCGAGTCCGATGTCGGCGCGCCTGACGCGACGACGAATTCCGCAGGCCAGATAGATCGCATTTTAACCGGTTATCCACAATCCTAACCTTTTATTAACCTTAACGTTGCCCTGCCGGCTCCCCTCGCCACGCCCCCATGGCAAGACGGCACGCACTCTGCGTCCCTCACTCAGCCAAGGACTCGAACGTCCCCGATTCGCACGGATGCGCCCCAATTTGGGACGTATCCGCGGCACATCGGGGGGCGCAGGACCCGACTGGACAATGCGATGAAGAACCCCAGCACCCGCTTGGTTTTTAACTATTGGGACACGTTGCGCGGCGAGCGCAGCGCCCCGGAACGCGGCGAGATCGAGCCCGGCGCGCTACGCCATGCGCTGGCCGACACCTTCGTTCTGGAGAACGAGCCGATCGGCCCGGTGTTCCGGCTCGCCGGCACGCGGCTCTGCGCCCTGTTCGGTCGCGAGCAACGTGGGCGGGCCTTCGCCGCGCTCTGGCCGGACGTCGAAGCCCAGGGCGAAATGCGCCGCCTGGTCCAGACCGTGATGGACGAAAGCGCCGGAGCGGTTGCCGGTCTCGCAGCCGAAACCATCGGCGGCGCGACCGTGCATCTGGAACTGCTCCTGCTGCCGCTGCGCTATCGCGGCCGCACCCATGCCCGCGTGCTCGGCGCCCTCTCCCCGGCAGTGACGCCGGAATGGCTCGGTCTCGACACCCTCGATTCGATGCGGATGATCTCGCTGCGGATGATCTGGCCAGGCACCCAGGCGCCGCGGCAGATCGAGAGCACGACCGCGGAAAAGCGGCCGAAATTGATGCTCCTGCCCGGCGGCCGGGCCTGAAAAGGCTAACCAACTCTTAACCAGCGGCCCTCTAGGGTGTTCCCGGTTAAGAACCGGAAACCGTGATGCTGACCGCGCTGAACAATCAGAGGAAGGCGGCAGCGCCTGTCGAGCGCAGGCGCCATCAGCGAATGAAGGTCGTCCTGCTCGGCCGCTACATGCTGCCGAACCGCATGGAATACCCATGCCAGACCACGGACATCTCTCCTGGTGGCCTGCACGTCATCGCTCCGGCCAAGCCCGCCACCGGCGACCGCGTCATCATCTATCTCGAGCATCTCGGCCGGATCGAAGGCCTTGCCGTCCGCACCACGCCGGATGGTTTTGCCATGACGATCACGGCGACCAGCCGCAAGCGCGAGAAATTCACGGCGCAGTTGACCTGGCTCGCCAACCGCGACGAACTCGGCCTGCCCGAGGATCGCCGCCATGAACGCGTCGTGCCGCGCAATCCGCGCTGCGTCGTGACGCAGGAGGACGGCACCGAGCATGCCGTGCGCCTGATCGACTTCTCGCTGTCCGGCGCCGCCTTCGCCACCGACCACCAGTTCACCATGGGCACCCCCGTGCGCCTCGGTAGCACCGCCGCCAAGATCGTGCGGCGCTTCGACGGCGGCTACGCCGCCGAGTTCCGGATGCCGCTCTCGGCTGATCTGCTCGACGAGAACCTCGAGCTCTGAGACGGCCGCGGCCCGCAAGGCCGCATCTCCACCTGAACGCCACTCACCGCCTGCCGCTCTTCGAGCCACGATCTCGCGGCTGAGTGCCGACGGCTGATCGCCGCGCCCTTTCCGCGCCCCGCCACCACTGCTTTGTCGCGCCGGCTTGCCCGCCTCGCCCCAGCGCGGCTGGTTAACAATTTCTTGCATGAGCGCTCAAAATTATTACAATGAGTTTTATACTTGGTTTATACTGACATTGAGCCTCAGATGAAAAGCCGATTTAGATAAAATTGCTCGCTTTCACTTCAAGCGATCTCTACAGCCGCAAGTCAAAGTCATCCCCGGGACAGGAAAGGGGACGACATGTTTTCAAGAGTTCGGGGATATCGCGGTAGCCTGCTCGCCGCCGCCATCGGTTTGGCCGCCATCGGCAGCTCGGCCGCGCAGTCGCAGAGCGCCGGGGTGCCGGTCGCCAGCGCGCCGATCATCGCCAATGGCGACGCCCGCGCGCCTTATGCCTGGACGGATTTCTGCAAGCGCATGCCTGCGGAATGCACCGTGAATACGCAGGAAGCCGACACGGTCGAGCTCAATTCCAAGCTCTGGAAGACGATCGTCGCGACCAATCTCAAGGCCAATCGCGATATCGAGGCGATCACCGACCAGGATCACTGGGGCGTCGTCGACCGCTGGGACATCCCCGAGGACGGCAAGGGCGATTGCGAGGACTATGTCCTGCTCAAGCGCAAGCGCCTCGCCGAGGCCGGCGTTCCGCGCCGGGCCATGCGCGTCACCGTCGTGATCGACGAGGAGAATGCCGGCCATGCGGTGCTGATGATCCGCACCGACCGCGGCGACTTCATCCTCGACAACAAGCGCAACGCGATCCTGCCCTGGAGCCAGACCGGCTACACCTATGTGAAGCGCGAGTCCCAGACCCGTATCGGCTGGACCTCGCTCGGCGGCCTGTCGACGCCGACGGTGGCCTCGCTGCGCTGAACTGAACCAAATCCACGCCGGATGGGGACCACGGTCCGGCGCGGTTGAGAAAGACGGCAATGGCTGCCCTGCGCGAGGCGCGAGCTCCCTGCCGGATCGATGGCGAGGCCCGGTCACGTCCCCACCCACCCGTCCCCGACCGGGCGACGTCTAGGGCCGGCCCCTTCCCCGGGGGCCGGCCCGCTGCTTTTTGGGCGATTGCCTTTCAGCCGAGCCGCTTCATCCCGGAAGCGAAGCGCTTCCAGTTCGCGACATAGCCGGCGGATGCCCGGCGCAGGCCCTCGGCGCTGGCCTCGTCCAGCGAGCGCAGCGCCCGCGCGGGCGAGCCGACGATCAGCGAATTGTCGGGGTACTCCTTGCCCTCGGTCACCAGCGCATTGGCGCCGACCAGGCAGTTTCGGCCGATCTTGGCGCCGTTGAGGATGGTCGCGCCCATGCCGACCAGGCTGTTCTCGCCGATCGTGCAGCCATGCAGGATGGCGCGGTGGCCGATAGTGCAGCCGGCACCGATGCTGAGCGGGAAGCCCATATCGGTGTGCAGCACGCAGCCTTCCTGGATGTTCGAGCGCTCGCCGATCTCGATCCACTCATTGTCGCCGCGCAGCACGCAGCCGAACCAGATCCCGACATCGCGGCCGAGGCGGACGCGGCCGATGACATGGGCGTCCGGCGCCAGCCACCATTCCCCCTCCGGCGGAGTCTCCGGCACGGTTCCATCGAGCGAATAGAGCGGCATCGTCGTGTTCCTCGTTGATAGGCGGCGAGGAATGCAGGCCCGGCGCCCCTGCCGTCAAGCCGCGCCGAGCATCAGCAGCAGGTCGAGCACGACGCGGCCGCTGATCAGGCTCCAGAGCGAGGCGATCATGCTCGCGGCCATCACGAAGAAGAACGGCCGCCCCTCGATGCGCCGGCCGCGCACGGTGTTGCGGATGATCAGGAAGGGCGCGCTGAAGACGACGACCGGCACGCTCGCCACCGCCCTCACCCCGCCGGTCTCGAGCAGTTCGAAGCCGGCGCGGCGATGCGTGAACAGTTCGAAGGCGCTGGCCAGGAGCCCGGCGAAGGCGAAGCCGACGAGCAGCGATTTCAGCGCCTCGACGGCGGCGGGTTCGAGCGACACGGGAAACGGCCTTCCGCTACGGCGATGCCGGACCATGCCGCAAGCCCGCCGGCATGAGAAGGAAGTTCGTAACCTTTGGTTAACCATGCCAGCGACGGCCGATAAGGCCAGGGCCGGGCCAACATGGTTTACGCGGCGTTAAGCCAGCTCTGATTCAGTCTTGCAAAGGCCGCGCCCCGGCCACCCGGATGCATCGATCATGAGCCTGCACGCCACCCCGGACCGCCATCTGCCGAGCCACGGCGCCGCCGATGTCGCGGCGCTGATCCGCAGCCGCCTGCAGCGCCGGCCGGCGCCTGTCCTGCCGAGCGGCGACCGGGCCCTGCTGCGCCTTGCCGCCGCCGTCCTGTTCCTGGGCATCGCCGGGACGGGGCTGGCGCTGCTCGCGAGCCGGACGCCGCCCGATACCGGGAACGAGCTCCAGGCGACGCGTGTCGGCGAGGTCGTGCTGGCGATCCCGGAGAACCTGACCGGAGCGGATTCGGAGGAAGGCCGCCTCGTCGGCATGGCCAGGCTGCGCCTCGACTGGCCGAGCCTCGGCCCGGTCACGCCGCAGAGCCGCTCGAAGCTGCTGGTGACCTTGAGCCCGCAGGACAAGGTCAACGAGCCGGCGACGCAGCTTTCGGTCTATGCCCGCTTCCTGACCACCATGGTCTGGTCCAATCCGGGCGGGCTCGTGGTGCGCGGCTTCCGCAAGGGCTCGCCCTATGAGGGCGACGAGCTCTTCGTCTCGGTGCCCGACGGGCGCGGCTTCGCGGCGCGCTGCCCGATCGAGGTCGCCGGCTCAGGGCTGGACGAACTCTGCCGGGTGACATTCCGGCATCGCGGCATGGATGTGAACATCCGCTTTCCGCGGGCCATCATCGCCGATTGGGAGCTGATGCTCGGCGGCGTCCGTCGCGCCGTCGACCGGCTGGTGCGCTAAACAGCGCATTTCCACTTACTGACCGGCTCGCGAGGCCGTCATCCCGGACAAGCCGCGCATGCGGCGCCGATCCGGGATCCATTCCTGAGCCTTTTGCCGGAAACGCGCGGGCATGGATCCCGGGTCTCCCTTCGGGTCGCCCGGGATGACGTCGAAACATCACCCCAGACGCGACGCGATCCTACTCTCTTCCATGCAGCACGAGCGGGCTCACGCTCGATCGAGCCGTGCTCAATCTTCGAGATCGACGTCGAGGATCGCCATGGTGAAGTTGAACGAGCGGTCGCCATCCTCGTCGTCGACATGGATGATGCCGATGAACTCGTCGGCGAGGTAGACCTCGGCGGAATCGGTCTTCTTCATCCGCGCCCGCACGCTGATCTGATGGTTCGAGAAGGTGCGGCGAAGATAGGCTTCGAGCTTGGCGAGTTCGGTCTTGTCCACGTGGGCGATCCTTTTGCGTTGGGCGGACGGATGCCATGCGAGGCCGGCGAGAGCAAGCCGGAACGGTGCCTGCCCGCGCCGAGCGCGCGCCGCATAGCCCCATCCACCAAGGCGCCTGACGCAACGGCGCCGTGCGTGACATGCTCGCTCACACTCGGCTCGAAGGATAGGTCTCGCGATGGAACCCTGGTTGCCCGCCGCCCTGGACTATGTCGCAAGCTGGCTCGCCTTCCAGCGCCGCCTTCATGACCAGCCAGGCTACGCCGTCGCGATCGTTAGCGGGAGCGAGGTCGTTCTCGAGGCTGCCTTCGGCAAGGCCGATCTCGCCACCGGCGAGGAATTGACGCCGCGCCACGGCTTCCGCATCGCCTCGCATTCGAAGAGCTTCACCGCCGCCGGCATCCTGCTGCTCGTCGAGGCCGGCCGCCTGCGCCTCGACGACAAGGTCGGCAGCTTTGTGCCGGGGCTGCATCCGGACGTCGCCGCCGTGACCCTGGCGCAGTTGCTCTCGAACAGCGCCGGGCTCGTCCGCGACGGCGCCGATTCCGGCCAGTTCTTCGATCGCCGCCCCTATCGTCGCCGCGAGGAGCTGCTCGCCGACCTCGCCGCCCCTCCGATCTACCCTGCCGCCCAGCGCCTGAAATACTCCAATCACGGCTTTGCCCTGCTCGGCCTGGTGATCGAGGCCTTGACCGGCGAGCCCTATCCCAACTGGATCCAGCGCGAGGTCGTCGCCCCGGCCGGTCTGGCGGAGACGCAGCCCGATATCGGCCTCTGGACCGGCCCGATGGCCAAGGGCCATAGCGGCACCCAGCCGCTGGGCCGGCGCATCGTGATCCCGGCCGACAATCCCGGCAACGCCATGACCTCCGCCGCCGGCTTCGTCGCAACCGCGGCCGACGTCGCCCGCTATTTCGCGCAGCTCTCGCCCAAAGCCGAGCGCAGCATCCTGTCGCCGCTCAGCCGGCGCGAGATGACGCGCCGGCTCTGGCCGGACAGCGAGAGCAGCCTCGGCCGGCATTACGGGCTCGGCACGATTTCGGGCGGCGAAGGCGACTGGCAGTGGGTCGGCCATTCCGGCGGCTTCCAGGGCTTCATCACCCGCACCGTGACCTTGCCGGGACAGGACCTGACCGTCTCGGTCCTCACCAATGCCATCGATGGCTTGGCCCATCCCTGGCTCGACGGCGTCGTGCACATCCTCAAGGCCTTCTCCGAGCAGGGCGCGCCCTCGCCAGCAACGCAGGACTGGTCCGGCCGCTGGTGGACGATCTGGGGCGCCGGCGACCTCGTTCCAGGAGAAAACAAGGTGCTTTGCGCCAATCCGGCGCTGTTCACCCCTTTCCTCGACGCCCCGGAGATCGAGATCGAAGGCCAAGATCGCGGCCGCATCACCAGGGCCTCGGCCTTCAACAGCCCCGGCGAACCGGCGCGGCTCGTCCGCGACGGCGCCGGCCGGATCGAATCGGTCTGGCTCGGCGGCGGGCAGGCCGTCGCCGAGGAGGCCCTGCGTGCCGAGATGCTGGATCGCTATGGCGCGGCCGGCGGCTAGCGCCTGCGGTTTTCCTGGGGAAACACACCGTCATCCTGGGCAAGCGGCGAAGCCGCGCAGTTCCGGGATCTATCGGAGGGCGTCGGAGCCTTATGATGGATCCCGGGCCGAGCTTCGCTCGCCCAGGATGACGACAATGGTTCCGAGTGAAAGCAGCAGACTCCAGGTCGTGAGCACGCGCCCGCCCCGAGACGCTCGCGTGGACCGTGCCTAGCCGAGCTTGCCTTGCGCCAGCGTGTGCTCGACGCAGGCGTTGACGTGCACGTCGAGCACCGCGGCCGCCCGCGCCGTGTCGCGCGCCAGCGCGCATTCCAGCAGGACCTGGTGCTCCTGTGCGGCGATCTCGCCGCGAAAGATCACCGCAACCATCTGGTAGCGCAGATATTTGTCGTAGATCGCGGCATGCGTATCGAGCAGCACCTGCGAGCCGCAGGCCGAGATCAGCGCATGGTGGAACTCCCAGTCATAGCGCTTCCACTGCTCGGGATCGGCGCGGTCCCGCTCGAGCATGCGCCGCTCCATCTGGGCGAGCTTGTGATGGGCGGCGACGACGCGCCCCTCCCACTCCATGTCGCCGGCCTCGAAGGATTGCGCCAGGGCATGGCCCTCCAAGAGCAGCCGCATCGCGGCGATCTCGCGCAGATTGGTGGCCGAGACCGGGCTGACCATGAAGCCCTTCTGGCCTTCGGCCGCGATCAGCCCCTCCGAGGCAAGCCGGTTCAGCAACTCGCGCAGCGTGCTGACGCTGGCGCCGTAAGACTCGCGCAGCACCTCGAGCTTGAGCTTCTGGCCGGGCACCAGCCTGCCGAAGACGATATCGGCGCGAATCCGCCGATAGGCCATTTCTCCGACCGATGCGTCCGGCGGGGTCACGGTGAGCATCTTTTCAGCCTCGACGCTGGCGAACAGGGGCAGGCTTGCGCCGGGGGCTCCAGCCGCCGCGCTTGACGTCATGCTAGCGCAGGCTTGCTGCGATAGACAATCATATGTGAAAACCGACAATATCATATGAAACGTAAAATCAAGGTTGCGCGTTTGCCGAGCGCTGGCGATAGTGCGCCTCACAGGCGGAGCGATAAGCCGCCGTGAGGGAGGTTCGGCATGACATTTCAGATCGACAGGCGGGCTTTGCTCGCCGGCGGCGCCGCCGCTGCAACCCTGGGCCTCGCTGGGCCCGCCATGGCACAGGCCAAACCCAGTCTGCGTTTTTCCGCGGTGTTCTCCGAGCAGGACATCCGCGCCGAGATGATGAAGCGCTTCGGCGAGGCCATCAAAGAGGACTTCACGCTCCAGCCCTATTACGGCGGCAACCTGTTCAAGCAGGGCACCGAGCTGGTGGCGATGCAGCGCAACAACCTCGAAATGGGGAACATCGCGCCGCAGGACATCTCGAACCAGCTTCCGGCCTGGTCGATCGTCACCTCCGCCTATCTCTTCCGCGACGCCGACCATCTCAAGAAGGTCTTCGCCAGCGATGTCGGGCGCGAGCTGAAGAAGTCGGCGGACGAGAAGCTGGGCATCCACATCCTCGGGCCGACCTATTTCGGCGCCCGCCAGGTCGGCCTGAAGCCGAAGAAGAAGATCAACACCCCTGCCGACATGGCCGGCGTCAAGCTGCGCATGCCGGGCGGCGACGCCTGGCAGTTCCTCGGCCAGTCGCTCGGCGCCAACCCGACGCCGATGGCCTATGCCGAGGTCTATACCGGCTTGCAGAGCGGCGCGATCGACGGCCAGGACAACCCGCTGCCCAACGTCCAGAACATGAAGTTCTACGAGGTCTCCTCGCAGATCGTGCTGACGTCGCATCTCGTCGGCTTCGACCTGCTCTGCATCACCAACAAGCTCTGGAACGCGATGAGCCCGCAAAAGCAGGCGGCCTTCCAGGCAGCGGCGGACGCCGCCATCGACTGGAGCACCAAGGAGCATCTGAAGAAGGAGGAGGAGCTCGTCGACTTCTTCAAGAAGCAGGGCCTCGAGGTCTACACGCCCGACCTCAAGGCCTTCCGCGACTTCGCCCAAAAGAAGTATCTCGCCTCCGATCTCGCCAAGAGCTGGACCCCGGGCATGCTCGAAAAGATCAACGCGCTCTGAGCGAGCCCCCTGCGCCGGCCCGGCCATGCCGCGCCCGGCGCAGGATCGAGACCCCCAGGCGGCGGAGGATACAAAGTGAACGATCGGCTGAGAGCGGCCGGCGGCTGGCTTGCCCGCCGCGCCGAGAATGTCCTGGCGCTGATGCTCGGGGCGATGTTCGCGGTCTTCCTCGTGCAGATCGTCTTCCGCTACCTGTTCAACTTCCCGACCGGCTGGACGCATGAGATCAGCGTCATCCTCTGGCTCTGGCTGGTGCTGTTCGGCTCGGCCTTCGTCACCCGCGAAAGCGAGGAGATCCGCTTCGACATCATCTATGGCGCGGTCGGCCCCAAGGTCCGCCGCGTCATGGCGATCGTCACCGCGGTGCCGCTGCTGATCCTCTACACGATCTCGCTGCCGGCCATGGCCGACTACGTCACCTTCATGAAGGTCGAGCGCACCGCCTATCTGAAGCTGCCCTTCAGCTGGGTCTATTCGATCTATCTCGCCTTCGCCGTCGCGGCGATCGCGCGCTATCTCTGGCTCTGCTGGCAGGCACTGCGCGGCAGGGCGCCCGAGGCCTTCGACCCCACCAAGGCAGGGTCCGGCGTATGAGCCCCTTTTCGCTCTGCATCGCGACCATCGTCGCGCTGTCGCTGCTCGGCCTGCCTATCGGCCACGCCATGATCGCGGGCTCGATCTTCTACCTGCTGCTCGCCGGCCAGGACCTCTCGATCGCCGCCGAGCAGCTGCTCAACGGCATGTACACCAACTACGTCATCCTCGCCGTGCCGCTCTTCATCCTCGCCGCCGAGCTGATGAACATCGGCAGCATGACCGAGCGTTTGCTGCGCTTCTGCGATGCGCTGGTCGGGCGCTTCCGCGGCGGCCTCGCCCAGGTCAACGTCGTCCAGAGCGTCATCTTCGCCGGCATGTCGGGCTCGGCCATCGCCGATGCCGCAGGCACTGGCCGGATGATGCAGGCGATGATGACCAAGGACGGCAAGTACCCGGCGAGCTTCGCCGCGGCGCTCACCGCCGTCTCCTCGGTCATCGGGCCGATCATCCCGCCCTCGATCCCGATGGTGATCTACGCGCTGGTCTCGGACGCCTCGATCGGCTTCCTTTTCCTCGGCGGCGTCATCCCCGGCCTGCTGATGGCCGGCGCACAGATGGGCCTGATCGGCTTCACCGCACGGCGAAGGAATTTCCCCGTCGAACCGCCGATCCCGCTGCGCGAATTGCCCGGCATCACCTGGCGGGCCTTTCCGGCGCTGATGATGCCGGTCGTCCTGCTCGGCGGCATCTATGGCGGCGCGACGACGCCGACCGAGGCCGCCGCTGTCGCGGCCGCCTATGCGCTGGCGATCTCGGCGCTGCTCTATCGCAGCGTCTCGCTGCGCGCCTTCTACACCTCGCTGGCCTACAGCGCCCGCACCACCGCCTCGATCGGCATGTTGATCGCCGGCGCCCTGGTGTTCAACTACGTCGTCACCATCGAGAACATCCCGGACAGCCTGAGGGTCTTCCTTGCCGGCTGGAATCTCTCGCCCATCGGCTTCCTGATCCTGGTCAACCTGATCCTGCTGGTGCTCGGCTGCCTGCTCGAGGGCACCGCCATCCTGCTCATCGTGGTGCCGGTGTTCATCCCGACCGCCAAGGCGCTCGGCATCGACATGGTGCATTTCGGCGTCGTCGTCGTGGTCAACATCATGCTCGGGCTGATCACGCCGCCCTATGGCCTGCTGCTCTTCATCATGACCAACATCACCGGCGTCCCGCTGCGCGACATCGTCCGCGAATGCATGCCCTTCCTGGCGGTGATGCTGGTGGCGCTGGCCATGATCACCTTCATTCCCGAGCTCGTGCTCTGGCTGCCGCGCCTGATGGGCTACCAGGGCTGAGCGGGATGGACGGAAAACACGAAACAGGTGCTGCCGTGAACAAGCCGATCTACGTCCTGAACGGTCCGAACCTCAACCGGCTCGGCAAGCGCGAGCCGCAGATCTATGGCAGCACCACGCTGGCCGAGGTCGAGACGATGTGCCGCGATACGGCCGGCGCCTGGCCGGTCGAGTTCCGCCAGACCAACCGCGAATACGAGCTGGTCGACTGGATCCATGAGGCCATCGACGAAGGCAGCGCGATCATCATCAACCCGGCCGCCTACTCCTTCACCTCGATCGCCATCCTCGATGCGCTGAAGATGTTCCCGGGCCCGATCATCGAGCTCCACATCTCCAACATCCATCGCCGCGAGGCGCACTACCACAAATCCTATGTCTCGCTGGCGGCGACCGCGATCATCGCCGGGCTCGGCGCCCGCGGCTACGCCACCGCCATCCGCTCGGCGATCGAGCTGGTCGAGGGTTGAGCGGCCGCTCGAAATCGGCCCCGCTCATCCCACAGCCCTCATCCTGAGGAGCCATTCCGACAGGAATGGCGTCTCGAAGGATGCTTCAGGAGGCTCTGGGCGACCACTGGAGCATCCTTCGAGACGCTGCTTCGCAGCTCCTCAGGATGAGGGCTCGATGGCTCCAGTCGTCCAGGGAGCGCATCTCAGCGCATATAGTGCAGGCTCGTGAAGCGCCGTCGGAAAGCCGTGACCTCGCTCGCCACCGTCTCGACCGGGCGAGCACCCGACAGCCCGTCGGCGATGTAGCCGGCGAGTTCCGGCATGTGCTCGGGCTTCATGCCGAAGCGCACGATCTCGGGCGTGCCGAGCCGGAGCCCGTTGACGTCTCCCGCCACTTCCGCGATCGGCAGGCCGATGCCGCAGCTCAGGATGTTGGCGGCCCGCAGCCGCTTCGCCGCCGCCTGCCCGCCGCCGTAAGCGCCCGCCTCGATGGCGAACTGGTGCGAACGCGTCATGCCGCGGTCGCGGGCGAAGACCGGCACCTGCCGCTCGACCAGCGCTTCGGCCAGCGCGCTCGCGGTCGCGGCCATCATCTGCGCGTAGTCGCGCCCGAATTCCTGCCAGTCCATCAGCGTGATCGCCAGCGAGGCCGATTTCGCCACGTCGAAATTGGCGGTCAGGCCGGGATAGGCGATGGCGTCGAGCTTCTGCGCGATACCGGCATCGTTGGTCACGATCAGCCCCGAGGGCGGCCCGCCCAGGCTCTTATAGGTGCTCATCGTCATGACATGGGCACCCTCGGCCAAAGGCTGCTGCCAGGCACCGCCTGCGATCATGCCCGAGAGATGCGCGGCGTCGAACAGCACGATGGCGCCGACCTCGTCGGCAATGGCGCGGATTTCGCGGATCGGGTGCGGGAACAGGTTGAGGCTGCCGCCGATGCTGATCAGCTTCGGCTTCAGCCGCAGCGCATCGGCGCGCAGGCGCTCAAGATCGACGGTGTAGTTCGTCGCATCGACCGGGGCCGGATGCGTGACGATGCCGTAGAGCCCGGCCGCGCCGGCGCCGTGATGGGTGACGTGCCCGCCGATTGCCGGCGACGGGGCGATGATGCAGTCGCCGGCCTTCGCCGCCGCCATGAAGACGTAGAGATTGGCGATGGCGCCGGACGGCACCCGGATCTCGGCATGGCTTGCGCCGAAGACCTGCGCGGCGAGCTCGGCGGTGACGATCTCGATCTGCTCGATCGCCTCCAGCCCCATCTCGTATTTGTCGCCGGGATAGCCGAGCGAGGGCCGCGCGCCCATGCCCTGCCCGAGCACCGCCTCGGCGCGCGGGTTCATCACATTGGTCGCGGGATTGAGGTTGACGCAGTCGCGCTCATGGATGGCGCGGTTCTGCGCCACCAGCCCGGCGAGCCGCGCCTCGGTCGCCGCCCTGTCCTGTCGCGCGGTCTCGCCCGCTACCCGCAGGATGTAATCCTCGCTCGCCGCCGGCACCCAGTCCCGTCTCGCCAGTTTCGCCGTCATCCGCCTGCCCCCGCCCATCGCGCTTCCTGCCGGTATTGGAACGGCTTGGCGCAGGCTGCGCAAACCAGTTATCGTCGCCGCAAGGCCTAGAAAATCTCCGCCTCGCGGATCCGAGACTTGAACATGCCCGTCACGCCGCCGCGTACGCCGCTACCTCCCCTGAACGCGCTGCGCGCCTTCGAGGCAGCCGCGCGGCTCGGCAGCTTCGCACGTGCTGCCGAGGAGATCGGCGTGACGCCCGGCGCGATCACCCAGCAGGTCCGCCATCTCGAGGCCATTCTCGGTTTTCCGCTGTTCCGGCGGCTGGCCCAGGGCGTGCTGCTCACGGAAGCCGGCAGCGAGGCGCAGCCGCGCCTCAGCGCCGCCTTCGAGGCGCTCTCGCTCGCGGTTCACGATCTGCGCGCCAGCCGTGCCGGCCGGGCGCTGGCCATCGCCGCCCTGCCCTGCATCGCCCAGCTCTGGCTCTCGCCGAGGCTACCGGCCCTGCAAAAGGCCTTTCCGGACTTGCAGATCTCGATCTCGGCGATGGAGGAGCCACCTTCCGGGCCGCGTGACGCCTTCGACCTGGCGCTGTTCTATTGCGCCGCCCCGCCTGCCGGCGCGCTCGCCTTGGCGGAGGACAGCCTCATGCCGGTCTGCGCCCCGGCCTTGGCGGAGGCGTTACGGGCGCCCGCCGACCTCGCCGGTCGAACGCTGCTGCACGACGCGGTCTGGCGCGGCGACTGGGCGCGCTGGCTGAAACATGCCGGGGTGACCGGCATCGATACCGGCCGTGGCCCGTCCTATTCGCTCTATGCGCTGGCGCTCGACGCCGCCCTCGGCGGCTCCGGCATCCTGATCGGCCGCGCGAGCCTCGTCGCGCCGCTATTGGCCCAGGGCCGGCTGGCCGCGCCCTTCGACGAGGCCATGCCGAGCGGCGACCGGCTGACGCTGCTGCCGTCGCCCGGCCGCAAGCCACACCCGCAACGGGCGGCGGTAGTGGAGTGGCTGGGGCGCAGCGGTTAGAAACGGAGCCGCGCCGTCATTCCGGGACATCGCGCAGCGATGGGCCCGGAACCCATGAACACGCGGCCGCTCCAGTTCGTCATGCTCGCCCTTGTGGCGAGCATCCACGTCTTGAACACGACCTTCGACCGGTGAAGACGTGGATGGTCGGGACAAGCCCGACCATGACGGCAAAGGCCGCGCGCAGAGGCACTGGGCGCCGCTAAGGCTCAGATACCGCCGCCGCAATCGCCGGAGAGGATCTGGTCCATCGAGCGCGAAGGCTCGGCGCAGCCAGCCTCGCCGACCACCTTGGCCGGAACGCCGGCGACCGTGGTGTTGCGCGGCACCGCCGCCAGCACGACCGAGCCGGCAGCCACGCGAGCGCACTGTCCAACCTCGATGTTCCCGAGAATCTTGGCGCCGGCGCCGATCAGCACGCCCTTGCGGATCTTCGGATGGCGATCGCCGCCCTGCTTGCCGGTGCCGCCCAGTGTGACGTCCTGCAGCATCGAGACATTGTCCTCGATCACCGTGGTCTCGCCGACGACGAGGCCAGTGGCATGATCGAGGAAGATCCCCTTGCCGATCCGCGCCGCCGGATTGATGTCGGTCTGGAAGACTTCGGATGAGCGGCTCTGCAGATAGAGTGCGAAGTCGCGCCGATCCTGCCGCCAGAGCCAATGCGCCAGGCGGTGGGTCTGCAGGGCGTGGAAGCCCTTGAAGTAGAGCACCGGCTCGAGCAGCCGGTAGCAGGCGGGGTCGCGGTCGAGCACGGCGGCGACGTCGGCGCGAATGCCCTGGCCGATCTCCGGATCGGCGTTCATCGCCTCCTCGAAGGCCTGGTCGATCAGCTCGGCCGGCAGCGCCGCATGGGCGAGCCGCGCCGAAACGCGATGCGACACCGCCGCCTCGAAGCTCGGCTGGTTCAGCACAGTCGACAGGATGAAGCTGGTCATCGCGGGCTCGACGGCAATCGCCTGCTCGGCCTCGCGGCGCAACCGCGACCAGATCGGGTCGACCCGATCGAGCCCGGTGGCGGGATCACGGGCTTCGATGTTCGGGCGTCCCGATGGCATGGCGTTCTCCGCTACGGTTCGCTCGGCGAGCATTTTTCCAGCACGACGGCGTCGCGCAGAAGGAGATGGGCCTGCCTTCTAGCTGAATCAAGCCGTGAAGGACAAGACTCGAAATGCGAACCGCCACCCGCAAGCCATTGATAGAGAATAATATTCTACCTACGGAGAACATTATTCTCCACGCCGGCGATCACGCCTGGCGCGCAAGGAACGCGAGGACCGCCTGCTTGTGGGTCTTGTCGCCGACGGCGAGGTTGTGATCGCGCCCCTCGACGTCGAAGCTCTCCGCACCTGGAATCAGCGCCGCGAGCTCTGGCCCCGAACCGGCGACATCGTCCTTCGTCCCGACGCTGACCAGGGTCGGGACGGCGATGCTGCCGACCTCGGCGACGGTCAGCGTCTGGCGCGAGCCGCGGATGCAGGCGGCGAGCGCGCGCAGGTCACTGCCGGTGTTCTCGGCGAAGGCGCGGAACATGCGCTGCATCGGATCGGTGAGATCGGCGAGCGAGGGCACCTCCATCGCGTCGGCGATGCCGAGCGGCAGGCCGACGCCCTCGACCAGATGGATGCCGAGCCCGCCGAGCAGCAGCGAGCGCAGCCGGTCCGGATGGGCCAGCGCCAGATGCGCCGAGATGCGCGCGCCCATCGAATAGCCCATCACATCGGCGCGCTCGATGGCGAGATGGTCCATCAGACGACGGACGTCCTCGGCCATGATCTGCGAGGAATAGGCGGCGGGGTCGTAGAGCTTCTGGCTCTGGCCATGGCCGCGATTGTCCAGCAGCACGACCCGGTAGCCGGCATGGGTCAGCGTCTTGCTCCACTGGGTGTTGACCCAGTTGACCATGTGGCTGGAGGCGAAGCCGTGCACCAGCACCACCGCGTCGCCCGTGCCGTCCTCGACGGTCGGAGCGAGGTCGAGATAGGCGAGGCTGACGCCGTCGGAATCGAATCGCTGCATTTCGTCTCGGTCTTCGTCGGTGCAGGGCTAGCAAGCCACCTCTGCCATGCCTGCGCGCCCTTGGGTAGCTGCGGCCGTCCGCATGCGAGCATGCACCGGCTTCCATGCGGAGCCTCCGCCCTCATCCTGAGGAGCCGCGCAGCGGCGTCTCGAAGGATGAGGGCTGAAGAACTGCCCGTAGCCCTGCGGCGTCGACGCACGGCACTTCCCCCGCCCTTGCTCACCGCCTAAGAGTTCACCGCATGAGCGAGCAAGCCACGGCCCCGGCCAAGAACCCCGCCCCGGCCAGAGGCCGCATCGAACTGCTCGACCTGGCGCGCGGCATCGCCCTGCTCGCCATGTTCGTCTACCATTTCGCCTATGATCTCTCGTTCTTCCGCCTGATCCGCGTCGACGTCGTCTCCGATCCGGGCTGGCGCATCTTCGCCCGCCTGATCGCCGGCTCCTTCCTGGCGATCGTCGGCTTCAGCCTCATCCTGGCGACCCGCAACGGGCTGAACCGGCAGGCCTATGCCCGCCGCTTCGCCTTGGTCGCCGGCGCAGCGCTGCTGGTCAGCCTCGGCACCTGGTTCGCGATCCCCGAGAACTTCATCTTCTTCGGCATCCTGCATCACATCGCGCTGGCGAGCCTGCTGGCACTGCCGTTCCTGCGCCTGCCGGCCCTCGCTCTGGCGCTCGTCAGCGCGGCCTGGTTCGCTCTGCCCTTCATCCTCGGCGGCGAGGTCTTCGAATCGGAATGGCTCTCCTGGCTCGGCTTCGGGCCCTGGCCGTACAGTGCCGATTTCGTGCCGCTCTTCCCCTGGTTCGCCTGCGTGCTCGCCGGCATGGCGCTGGGCAAGTTCGTACTGGCCAGGGCGCCCGAAGCCGGCTGGGCGCTCTGGCGCGCCAAATCCGGCCCGGCGCGGCTGGTCGCACTCGGCGGCCGCAACAGCCTGTTCGTCTACCTCGTCCACCAGCCGCTCTTCATCGGCGCGCTGCTGCTTTTCATGCAGCTCTCCGGCCCCAAGCTGCCGGATGCCGAGGCGGCGCCCTTTCTCATGGCCTGCCAACGCAGCTGCGTTGCGACCGGAACGCCGAAGGAGATCTGCGAGCGCGTCTGCTCCTGCTCGATGGAAGGGATGAAGCGCGAGGAACTCTGGACCCGCGTGCTCGCCGACGCCCTGACACCGGAGCAGACCGAGCGCGCCCGCGAGATCGGCCTGGCCTGCGCCCGGGAGCGCTGACCGACGGCAGGACGCCGCAAGACGAAGAGCCAATGCTCCCAGATTATGGAGCCATCCCCCCGGGGCACTGGCGCGCCCGCGGGCAAGCAACTATCCTGCGCCGCAAATCGAGACGAAGAGAGCGACCATGGCCGACCACGGCACCCCGCATTTCCACAACGACCCCGGCGTCGCGGTCATCCATGTCGGAGCGCGCGAGCTGATGTGCATCGGCGCCAAGCCGCCCTTCGACCATCCGCATGTCTTCCTCGACATGGGCGCGGATGACGAGATCGTCTGCCCGTATTGCTCGACCCTGTTCAAATACGAGCCCTCGCTCGGCGCCGGTCACGGCAAGCCGGCCGAGTGCGAGTACCACGACGCCGCCAAGGCGGCGTGAGGCGCTTCCCGCCGGGGGCGCGGCGGGGCGAAAACGGCTGAAGCCATGTTTCCCATCCTGATCGCCGGCGCCGGCATTGGCGGCCTCACCGCGGCCATCGCCCTGGCGCGTCGCGGCATTCCCGTCGCCATCGCCGAAAAGCGCACCCGCTTCGCCGAGGCCGGCGCGGGCATCCAGGTTTCGCCCAATGCCGGGCGGGTGCTCGAGGCGCTCGATCTCGGCATCGCGCTGCGCCGTGCCGCCGTCCGGCCGGAGGCGCTGGCCATCAGCCGCTGGCAAGGCGGCGCGCCGCTGCTGCAGATGCCCTTCGCCCCGCCGGCGCCGGGCGCCACGACCTCCCGGGCACTGAAGCGGGCCGACCTGCACCAGATCCTGCTCGACGCCGCCCGCACCCTGCCGAATATCCGCTGGCTGATCGGCCGCGGGCTGCTCGACTGCGCCGAGACCGAATCCGGCCTGACCGTGACGCTCGCGGGCGAGAACGGCCAGACCGAGACGATCGAGGCCATGGGCCTGATCGGCGCCGACGGGCTCTGGTCGCGCGCCCGCCAGCTCACGGGCGACGATCGCGAGCCGCGCTTCACCGGCTGGGAAGCCTGGCGGACACTGATTCCGGCGGCGGAGGTGCCGTCCGAGCTGCGCCAGCCGGCCATCGCGCTGCGTCTCGGCAGCGCACGCCATGCCGTCCACTATCCCGTCGCCGGCGGCAAGGAGATCAATCTCGTCCTGATCCGCGCCGCGCGCGAGGCCCGCCCCGGCTGGTCGCGCGACGGCGATGCCCGCGACATCACCGGGATTGCCAGCGGCGCCCCCGTCTCGCTGCGCCATTTGATCGAGGCTGCACCTGGCTGGCAGGTCTGGTCGCTCTATGACCGCGAGCCGGCGGCGATGGCGAAGGGCCGCATCGCCCTGCTCGGCGACGCCGCCCACCCGATCCTGCCCTTCCTCGCCCAGGGCGCGGCGCTCGCGATCGAGGATGCGGCCGTGCTGGCCCATGAACTCGCCGGCGGTCTCCAGGCCAGCGGGACCGCCGCCATCCCTGCCGCCTTCGCCGCCTATGCCGCGGCACGGCAGGGCCGGGCGACGCGCGTCCAGCAGGCCAGCCGCGAGAACGGCCGCTCCTACCATCTCGGCCGGCCCTGGAGCTTCGCCCGTGATCTCGTGCTGCGCCGTCTAGGCCCCGGCGGGCTGCGCCAGCGCTATGCCTGGATCTATGACTGGCAGGCACCGGGCTGAAACTGCGACCGCCGATCTCGTCATTGCCGCAATCGCTTCCTAGATAAGGTCCCGACCATGCGAAACGACGAGCAATGATCCGCATCGACCTCAACCGCCGCCTCAACCAGGGCACGGCCCGTTTGCCGCGCTGGGCAAGCTATCTCATCATGGCCGGGGCTTTTGCCCTCGGCGTGCTGATCTTCCTGGTGGCGGCGAGCCTGGCGCTCATCCTGATCCCGGTGGTGCTGATCGGCGGCGCCGTCGCGGCCTGGCAGATGCGCCGCCGCATGCGCGCCGCCGGCATCGATCCGCAGAACCCCTTCGGCCGCCAGCAGCCTGCGGCGACGCAGGGCGAAATCGTCGACGTCGAATACCGGGTGATCGAGCCTAACGAACGCCGCTGAGGTCGAAGGCAAGACGCCTTGAGGAGGAATGTCTGGCTGTCATCCCGGACAAGCGGCGAAGCCGCGCCGATCCGGGATCCATGCCGGAGCCTCTCTTGTGAATGTTCAGGCATGGGTCCCGGGTCTCCCTGCGGTCGCCCGGGACGACCAGCCCGTTCCGATCCCAAGCGCAAGAATCTACCCGCCCCGCTCCAGTTCGGCCCGCAGCCGCGCATTTTCCGCTTCGAGTTCGGCGAGGCGCTCGCGCACCGGCGCCAGCGCCGGGGCAAGCTCGGCCTCGCTGAAGCGCGGGGTGATGTGCTGCGGGCAGTTCCAGTCGAAAGCCTCGACCATGATCGTCACGCCCCGCTCCGGCACGGCCGGGTAGCCCGGTACGATCAGCTGCCGCGCCAGTTCGGGCTCGGCGGCGAGATCGTGGAACCGGGCTCGCCCGAAGAGCTTCAGCCGGGCCCGGTTGCCGTAATCCATCAGGAACAGGCAGACGCGGTCATCCACCGTCAGGTTGCCGAGGCTGAGGTATTGCCGGTTGCCCCTGAGGTCGGCGAAGCCAAGCGTCGTCTCGTCGAGGACGCGCAGGAAGCCAGCCGGCCCGCCGCGATGCTGCAGATAGGGCCAGCCGGTTTCCGAGACGCTCGCCATGTAGAAGGAGTCGCGGGCGGCGATGAAGGCAGCTTCGCTGCCACCGAGCCGGTCGTGATGCGGCGCACCCTCCTCCTGCCTTGCATAGGCGCGCCGGCTGCCCTGCGCCTGCTGTGCTGCTTTCACGGCGGGCGTGGTCGCGATTTCGAGAAAGCGATGGGTCATGGCGATGGCCTCCGGCCCCGCCGAGATGACCACTGTCCGGGCCGAGCACAATTCCCGGCCCGGACAGTTCAGAATTCCAGTGAATGCAACAATCCCTACCCGGCCAGGCGAAGTGCGATTCCGGCGAGCGCGCAACCCGCGAGCACCGGGATCATACCGAGCCTGAGCCGCAGCAGCGCGACCATCGCCGCGGCGGCAAGCAGCGCCGCCCGCCAGTCGAGCGATGACAGCACCGGCAGATCGGGCGCGAGCGGCCCGAAGGCGACGGGCCTGACCGTGCCGAACAGCACGTGCAGCCCGAACCAGAGCGCGAGATTCATGATCACGCCGACGACTGCCGCCGTGATCGCGGTCAGCGACGCCGAGAGCACCCGGTTGCCCCGCAATGCCTCGATGTAAGGCGCACCGAGGAAGATCCACAGGAAGCAGGGCGCGAAGGTGACCCAGAGCGTCAGCAGGGCGCCGAGGCCGCCGGCGACCAGCGGATCGAGCCCGCCCGGCGCGCGCCAGGCTGCAAGAAAGCCGACGAATTGCAGCACCAGGATCAGCGGCCCCGGCGTCGTCTCGGCGAGACCGAGCCCGTCGACCATCTCACCGGCGACGAGCCAGCCATAGCCCTCGACGGCCGCCTGCGCGACATAGGCGAGCACCGCATAGGCCCCGCCGAAGGTGACCACCGCCATCATGCTGAAGAAGGCGCCGATCTGGCTGAAGACATTGTCTCCTCCGGCCAGCAGCCAGAGCAAGGCCACCGGCCCGAGCCAGAGCGGCAGCCACAAGGCCAGCGTCCGCAGGGCACGGCCGGTCGAGGGCCTGGTGTGTTCCAGCTCGCCACGCTCGAACATCAGGTCGACAGTGCCCTTGAATTCGGGCGCGCCATCCTTGCCGGCATGGCCGCCGGCGTCGAACAGGGCCGGCGCATAGAGGCTGCCGAGCCAGCCGACGATCCCGGCGCAGAGGATCACCAGCGGGAACGGCAGCTTGAACAGGAACAGCGCGATGAAGGCTGCGACCGCGATCGCGATCATGGCCCGGTTCTTCAAGGCCCGCCGGCTGATCCTGAGGCCCGCCTCGATCACCACCGCGAGCACGGCGGCCTTGACGCCGAAGAACAGGGCGTCGACCACCGGCACGCTGCGATAGAGCACGTAGAGCAGGCTTAAGCCCAGCATCACCAGCGCGCCGGGCAGGATGAAGAGCAGGCCGGCGATCAGGCCGCCGACCGTGCGATGCATCAGCCAGCCGACATAGATCGCAAGCTGCTGTGCCTCAGGCCCGGGCAGGAGCATGCAGTAGTTGAGCGCGTGCAGGAAGCGCCGCTCGCCGATCCAGCGCCGCTCCTCGACCAGTTCCTTGTGCATCAAGGCGATCTGCCCGGCCGGGCCGCCGAAGGAGAGCAGCCCGATTTTCAGCCAGACGCGGGTCGCCTCGCCGAGCGAGGGCGCGTCGGGAGCGGCGGCAATGCTCGCCTCGTTCGTCGCGACGGTCATGACCGCTTCTCCGCTCCGACCGGCACGGACGGCCAATTATGGGTTTCCTCGGTGGCGTCGCGGCACCAGCGATAGAAGGCGTCGTAGAGCAGCATGCCGGCATCGAGCTGGGCGAGGTCGTCGCGGTACATCCGCGACAGTCCGAGCGAGGCGGCGAGGAAGCCCGCCGCCTGCGGCACGTCCTCCAGCCGCGCCGTGTCGGCGGCGCGTACGATCGCCGCGAGCCGGTCCAGCGCCGGCGCGGACAGGCCGAACTCCTCGATCATCGTATCGAAGCTGCAGCGCTCGCCGCGATGGCTCCAGAACACCCCGTCGATGTCGAACGGGATCGCGCCGAAGCGCTCGGCCACGGCGCCGACCTCGGAGGCGGTGACGAACAGGAAGACCGCATCGGGATCGACGAAGCGGCGGATCAGCCAGGGACAGGCGATGCGGTCGATCTTGGGCCGAGCCCGCGTCACCCAGACGCTGCGACCGGCGCCGTCGCGGGGCGGCAGCTTGCTGGTGTCGACCAGCGGCAGGCCAGCTTCGCGCCAGGCCTCGAAGCCACCGACGAGCGTTTCCGCCTCGACACCCTCATGCCGCAACCAGGCCGCGGCGCCCTCGCTGAGCTTTAGACCCCGCTGGCAGCAGACCACGACCTTGCGGCCGGCATAGACCCCGGCCCAGGCCGCGGCATCGGCATGGCCACGGCGCTGCGAGGCCGGCAGGAGTCGCGGATCGGCGGCAAAATCCTCTTCGGTGCGGACATCGACGATCACCGGCGCATCGGACATGCCGACGAGCCGTGACAATTGGGCAGCGCTGATCTGGATGTTGGAAGACATGGCGTCCATCCTGAAAGAAAGGAGACTGGACGCGATCCTTGGGCTGACGCCTCACGGGGTCGTCGCGAGTGAACCCCTGCGGAATTTAGACCATGCCGGCCGAAGGGCGTCAACGGCCGAGGTTGCGGGCGCTTGTGCGATCGTGCTGCTTCTGAGCCCTCATCCTGAGGAGCCGCGAAAGCGGCGTCTCGAAGGATGCTTCAGTGAGTGTGAGAGACACCTTCTGGAGCATCCTTCGAGACGCGCTTCCTGCGGAAGCGCTCCTCAGGATGAGGGCTCAAAAACGAAATGCCGATGCCGCGCCCCTCAATCGATCCGGCTGACCAGGATCTTGTCGATGCGGCGGCCGTCGAGATCGACCACCTCATAGCGCCAATGGCCCTTCTGGAAGCCCTCGCCGACATTCGGCAGCCGGTTCATCTCCGCGAGGATGAAGCCCGCCACCGTCTGGTAGTCGGCATCGCGCGGCACATGGATGCCGAGCTCATGCGAGAATTCATCGACCTGCATCCAGCCGGCGACGAGGAAGGAGCCGTCGGAGCGCGTGACGATCGCCGGCTCGCTGTCGTCCTCCTCCTGGAAGGCACCGGTGATCGCCTCGAGCACGTCGCTGGAGGTGATGATGCCCTCGAAATGGCCGTACTCGTCGAACACCACCGCCATGTGCACAGGCGAGGCGCGGATGGCGCGCAGCACGTCGAGCGCCCCAGTCGTGTCGAGCACCACCGGGGTCTGCTGCACGAGGCTGCGCAGTTCGCGGCCGTCGCCGTCGGAGAGCGCATCGAACATGTCCTTGACGGTGACCACGCCGATGATCGCGTCGGCCTCGCCATCCTGCACCGGCAGGCGCGAGCGCCTGGTGCCGCGCACCTGGGCCTTGATCTCGTCCTTGCTGTCGGTGAGGTCGATGACCTCGACCTCACGCCGCGGCGTCATCAGCGCCCGCGCCGAGCGGTCGGCGAGGCGCATCACCCCGGAGATCATGGCGCGCTCGTCGCGCTCCAGCACGCCGGCCGTCTCGGCCTCGGCGATGATGGTGCGGACCTCTTCCTCGGTGACCCTCTCTTCCGACTCGCCCTTCTGGCCGAGCATGGCCAGCACGAGCTTGCCCGAAATGTCGAGCAGCCAGACCAGCGGCGAACCCACCTTGGCGAGCAAAGCCATCGCCGGCGCGACGCGGGCGGCAACGCGCTCGGGATCGCGCAGCGCGATCTGCTTGGGCACCAACTCGCCGATGATCAGTGAGAGATAGGTGATCGCGACGACGACCGCACCGACGCCCAGCGCGTCCGCGGCGGCGCTGGACAGGCCCTGATCGCGCAGCCAGTCCGCGAGCCGCGCGCCAAGCGTCGCGCCGGAGAAGGCGCCCGAAAGCACGCCGACCAGGGTGATGCCGATCTGCACGCTCGACAGGAAGCGGCCGGGGTCGTCGGCCAGCCGCAGCGCCGTCGCTGCGCCCCTGCTGCCCTGATCACTGAGGACTTTGAGCCTTGCTGGTCTGGAGGAGACCACCGCGAGTTCCGACATGGCGAGCACACCGTTGATGACGGTGAGGACGACGACGATCAAAATCTCGGTTAACAACACCAGCTCGAAGGCTGCAGGGCCGCACTCGTTATCGACCTGCTTCGCCTGCGCTTATAGGGCATTGCGCGAAAAAGTAGGTACCGGTTTTTCGCAGGAGCAATGCTCTAATCTTTGAGAACCGATCACGTTTTTTCGCATTCGAACGTTTCCATCCGAATGCGACGTGATCTGAAGCATCGTCCGGCGAACGCGATGGGAGAAAGAAAAATTGCCTGAAGCCGATATCCGCCTCTTCGCGCCCTCCGCCCAGCGCAACCGCGATCCGATCCTCGCGGTGCTGCGCGAGGCCCTGCCCACGACGGGGCTGGTGCTCGAGATCGCCAGCGGCTCGGGCGAGCACGCCGTGCATTTCGCGGCAGCCCTGCCCCATCTTTCCTTCCAGCCCTCGGATCCGAATGCCGAGGCGCGCGCCAGCATCGACGCCTGGGCGCACGAGGTCGCGCTGCAAAACCTGCTGCCGGCCCTGCCCCTCGATGCGTCGACGCCCGGCTGGCCGCTCGCACGGGCCGATGCGGTGATCTGCATCAACATGATCCACATCTCGCCCTGGGCGGCGACGCAGGGGCTTATCGCGGAGGCGGCGCGGCTGCTGCCTCCCGGCGGCCCGCTCTATCTCTACGGCCCCTATCGCCAGAGCGGCGTCCCGCTCGCACCCAGCAATGCCGCCTTCGACGAAAGCCTGCGCGGGCGCGACCCGCGCTGGGGCCTGCGCGAGCTCGACGAGGTCGCGATGCTCGCAGCGTCCGCCGGCTTTGGCCCGCCCGAGGTCACGGCGATGCCGGCGAACAATCTCAGCGTGGTGTTTCGGCGCCGCGCCTGACAGGCCCGGCGCACCAGCTTTCAAGAGGCTGGATTTCGACATTGATCACGGCGTCATCCCGGACAAGCCGCGAAGCGGCGCCGATCCGGGATCCATTCCTGAGCCTCTCCAATAGAGCTTCCGGCATGGGTCCCGGGTCTCCCTCCGGTCGCCCGGGACGACCCGCGCCTTTTCCAGCAGGAAGGCTTTTCGGAATGATGGCTCGACTATCCGCGAGCCGGCTCAGAGCACCGCGGGCAGGACGAAGAAGCCGCCGACGACGATGACGACAAGGGCCAGCGCTGTCATCGGCAGGTGCTTCTCGATGAAGATGCGGATGTCGTCGCCATAATAGCGCAGCGCCAGGGCGATCATCGCGAAGAAGGTGGTGCGCGAGACGACCATGCCGATGGTGAACTGCCAGATGTCGAAATGCAGGAAACCGGACATGATCGTGACGATCTTGAACGGGATCGGCGTCAGGCCCTTGGTCAGCAGCACCCAGAACCAGAAATCCTTCGAGGTGGCGATCAGATGCGCCGCCTTTTCCTGCAGGCCGTAGATGCCGATCAGCCAGGCGCCCAGCGATTCATAGAGCAAGGCGCCGATCGCATAGCCGAGATAGCCGCCAAGCACGGCGCCGAGCGAGCACACTCCGGCATAGAACCAGGCCCGGTCCGGCCGCGCGATGCACATCGGGATCAAGAGCGGGATCGGTGGCAGCGGGCTGACGGAGCTTTCCACGAAGGTCAGCGCGAAGAGCAGCCAGGGAGCCCCCGGGTGCGATGCGTAGGACACGCACCAGTCATAGGCTCGCTTGAGCATGAAGAGTTCGACCGCCCCTGGACTAAGCTTCCGGCGCATGGATGCCGTGCGCCGCATGCATCTACGCGATGCTGAAACCGGATGCCACAACTCTCTCACCGGAGAGTCAATTGCGCGACGCTTTGATGACGGAAATGCGGGAACGCCGCGTCCCATCGCCGCGCTGGGCCAATCCGGCTGCAGGCTTGGGGAACTCACGAGCACGGCGCGGCTCCAGTTCGTCTTGCTCGCCCTTGTGGCGAGCATCCACGTCTTGAACACAGGTCTCGACCAGCGAAGACGTGGATGGTCGGGACAAGCCCGACCATGACGGAAAGACCTGTGTTCGTGGACTAACGCTCTCTCAGGAAAGCCGCTCCAGCGCCTCGCCGATCTTGAGCTTGCGGGCTTCGGCCGAGGCCTTGCGCTCGCGGTTCTCCTCGACGATTTCCTCCGGCGCGCGCGCCATGAAATCGACATTGCCGAGCTTGCGATCGACGGTGGCGATGTCCTGGTCGAGCTTGGCGAGCTCCTTTTCCAGCCGCGTCCGCTCGGCACCGAGATCGATGATCCCCGCCAGCGGCAGGGCCGCGATCTCGCCGCGCACGATGATCTGGGCCGATTGGCCGGGCGCGACATCGGCGAACTGGATCACCGAGAGCCGCGCCAGGCGCTCGATCATCGGCGCCCAGGCCTCGACGGCCGCCCGCGTCGCCGCGCTTGGCTTGACCAGCACCAGCGGCACCTGCGCTCCGCCCGGGACATTGGTTTCCGAACGGATCGAGCGGATGTCGGAGATCAGGTCGACGACGAAGCCGATCTCGGCCTCGGCCGCCTCGTTCACCAGGGCGCCGAGCTGCGGCCAGCGCGTCAGGCAGACGAGCGCGGCCTCGCCCGCAGGCACCGGCCGCGGCGCGCCGTCGCCGGCCTTCTGCGCCCAGAGTTCCTCGGTTAGGAACGGCATGAACGGGTGCAGCAACTGGCAGATCAGGTCGATGACCTCAGCCACCGTCGCCTGCGTCTCGGCCTTGGCGGCAAGCGAAGCCGCGTCCGTGCCCTCGCCCTGCAGCACCGGCTTGGACAGTTCGAGATACCAGTCGCAGAACTGGCCCCAGACGAAGCGATAGGCCGCGTCCGCCGCCTCGTTGAACTTGAAGGTCTCGATGCCGGCGGCGATCGCATCGGCGGTGCGCGAGGCCTCGCTCAGGATCCAGCGATTGAGCGGCAGCGCGACCTTGGCCGGGTCGAAGCCCGCGGCGCGGACGCAGCCATTGAGCTCGGCGAAGCGGGCGGCATTCCAGATCTTGGTCGCGAAGTTGCGATAGCCCTCGACCCGCGCGGTCGAGAGCTTGATGTCGCGCCCCTGCGCCGCCATCGCCGAGAGCGTGAAGCGCAGCGCATCCGCGCCGTACTTGTCGACGAGCACCAGCGGATCGATGACGTTGCCCTTGGACTTCGACATCTTCGCGCCCTTCTCGTCGCGAACGATGGCGTGGATGTAGACGTCCTTGAACGGCACCTCGTCCATGAAGTTGAGGCCCATCATCATCATCCGGGCGACCCAGAAGAAGATGATGTCGAAGGCGGTGACCAGCGTTGCCGTCGGGTAATAGCGCTGGAGTTCGGCCGTCTCCTCCGGCCAACCCAGCGTCGAGAACGGCCAGAGCGCCGAAGAGAACCAGGTGTCGAGCACGTCCTCGTCGCGCGTCAGCGCGACCGGACCGCCGTAATGGCCGAGCGCCTGCGCCTGCGCGGCAGCTTCCGATTCGGCAACGAAGCACTCGCCATCCGGCCCGTACCAGGCCGGGATCTGGTGCCCCCACCAGAGCTGGCGCGAGACGCACCAGGGCTCGATGTTCTCGAGCCAGTCATTATAGGTCTTGGTCCAGCTCTCCGGCGTGATCTTCGTGCGCCCGTCCTTGACCGCCTTGAGCGCGCGGTTGGCCAGCGGCTTGACGTCGACATACCACTGGTCGGTCAGCCAGGGCTCGATCACCACGTCCGAGCGGTCGCCATGCGGCACGGTGTGGGTGTTCGGCTCGACCTTGCGCAGCAGGCCGCGCGCCGCCATCAGCCCGACCACCGCCTTGCGTGCCGCGAAACGGTCGAGACCGTGCAGCGCCAGCGTCTCCGTCTCCGGCGCAGCACCCTCCAGGAAGTCGGCATTGTCCTGAATCAGGATGCGAGCTTCACCGTCCAGGATATTGACGATCCTCAGCGAATTACGCTTGCCGACGTCGAAGTCGTTGAAGTCGTGTGCCGGGGTAATCTTGACCGCGCCGGTGCCCTTCTCCGGATCGGCATAGTCGTCGCCGAAGACCGGGATGACGCGGCCGACCAGCGGCAGCACGGCATTGCGGCCGATCAGCCCCTTGAGATTCTCGTTCTCGGGATGCACCGCAACGCCGGTATCGCCGAGCATCGTCTCCGGCCGGGTCGTCGCAACGGTGATGTAGGTCGCAGGGTTCTCGGCGTCGTAGGTCGCGCCCTCAATCGGATAGTCGAAATAATAGAGATGGCCGTTCGGGTCCTTGGCGAGCGCCTTGTCGAGCTTGGCGGCGTCGAACGCCTCCTCGCCGCCACCATGCCATTTGAACGTGCCGGTCTTCTCGACCTGGATGACCTCGAGATCGGAGATCGCGGTCTGGAACTTCGGGTCCCAGTTCACCAGCCTTTTGGCGCGGTAGATCAGCCCCTGCTTGTGCAGGGCGACGAAGACCTTGAGGACGGCGGCGCTGAGGCCCTCATCCATGGTGAAGCGTTCGCGCGACCAGTCGCAGGAGGCGCCGAGCCGCTTGAGCTGGTTGAAGATCGTCCCGCCGGACTCCTCCTTCCACTTCCAGACCTCGGCGACGAAAGCCTCGCGCCCCATGGTCCGGCGATCGGTGCGGTTCTCGGCCGCGAGCCTGCGCTCGACCACCATCTGCGTCGCGATGCCGGCATGGTCGGTGCCGGGCTGCCAGAGCACGTCCTTGCCGCGCAGCCGCTCGAAGCGGCAGAGCACGTCCTGCAAGGTGTTGTTGAGCGCGTGGCCCATATGCAGCGAGCCGGTGACGTTCGGCGGCGGGATCACGATGCAATAGGGCTCGGCACCGGGCGCGGCGCCGCGCCCTGCCCTGAAGGCATCGGCCTTCTCCCAGGCTTCCGTGATGCGCGCCTCGACGCTGGCCGGCTCGAATGTCTTGTCCATCATCGCTTTGCTCGAACGTCGAACGGCCGGGGAACCAAGCCCCGGCCGTGAAAAACGAAAGCCAAAAGGTCTGCGGTCTTAAGAGCGCATGCAGGGGCAGCGCGTCAACGCTTTCGACGCGATACGGCTCTGCGCCGGACTCGGACGGGCTCAGGCGGCCTGCGATTCCAGGAACCAGAGCGCCTTGTCGAGCATCTGCGAATAGGCGGTCAGCAGGTCGGCCGTGCCGGCATCGCCCGCCTCGTCGGTCTTGTCGATGGCTTCGCGGACGCTGTTGGCGCTCGCCGCATAGCGCTCGATCAACGCCGCGAGATGGTCCTTCACCGCGACGATGTCGGTGGGATAGGGCTTGAGGTCGCTGCCGGCGGCGACTGTCTGCGTCGTGCCGAGCGCAATGCCGCCGAGCTGGGCCACCCGCTCGGCGACGGTGTCGACATGGCCATCGAGCTCCTTGCGGAAGCCATCGAGCATCAGGTGCACGCCGATGAAGCCCGGCCCCTTCACGTTCCAATGGGCCTGCTTGGTGGCGAGGGCGAGGTCGATGCCGTCCTGCAATCTCTCGTTCAGCAGGCCGATCACCTCATTCTTGGCGTTGGACGGCAGGTCGATGCGCGAAGCGGGCTTCTTCATGGTCGATTCCTCGGGAAAGTGAGAGCGGCGGACGCTCCTGCAACGCATGAGGGGGCCAGCCGTTCCGCGGCGAAGATCGGCATTGCGCAAGGAACCCTCTCGCCTTCCGCCGGTTGGGAAAGGCAGATCAAGGAGGATCCCGCGATGACCCGCCAAACCGACCAGGATCATGTCTGGGAGCTGATCGAGGAGATCGGCCTTTGCATGTTCGTCAGCCATGACGGTGCAGGCGACCAGCTCCGCGCCCGCCCGATGAGCGCCCATGCCAGACGCGACGAGGACGCGATCTATTTCCTCACCGACCGGCGCTCCCACAAGGATGACGAGGTCGAGATCAACGAGAACGTCTGCCTGACCTTCGCCGACAACGGCGCCTACAAATACGTCTCGGTCACCGGCACGGCCAATGTGCTGGTCGACCGCGCCAGGATCGACGAGCTCTGGTCGACCGCTGCCCGCGCCTTCTGGGAGAGCAAGGACGATCCCAATATCCGGGTCCTGCGGGTGCGGCCGGCGATGGCCGAGTTCTGGGACAGCCCGGGCAAGATCGTCACCAGCGTCAAGATGGTGGCGGCCGCGGTGACCGGTTCGCGGCCGGATCTCGGCGCGAACCGCAAGGTCATTCTCTAAGAGAGGGGGAGCAAGTTCATGAGATTACTGGTGCATCTCGTCGGGGCCTGGGTCGCAGCCGAAGCCGCCTCAGGCCGTTATCCGCGCCCGATCTCGCTGGCGCTCGGCGCGCTGGTGTCGCGCCTCGGCCCGCCGACAGCGCTGATGGCGCTCGCCGGCTACACGATCCAGCGGTTGTATGAAGGCGGCGCCTTCGACGCCTATCGGCTTCGCCCCGTCCAGCGGGCACGGCCGCGCGCGTCCCGGCGGCGTTAGGTTCCGGCGCAGCAACCCGCGTCATCCCGGCCGTAGCGAAGCGGAGCGCCGGGATCCATCATAGGGTTCGGCGCCTTAGGATGAATCCCGGAGCTGCGCCGCCTTGCGGCTTGTCCGGGATGACGGTGGAGCTTCGTTCGACAAGGACGGATCAGCGGGACCGACCACGCAGCGGAAGCTCGGCGCCCGGAGCTCGCTTAGGCAAGCCGTGTCAGTTGCGGCCGCCGCGGGCGACGCGCTCGATCTCGGCCCGCACCAGGCGTTCGACCATGCCCGGCAGATTGTCGTCGAGCCAGGTCTTCAGCATCGGCTTCAGCATGTCCTTGACCAGATCCTCGAGGGTCCGGGCATTGTTGCTCAGCACGGTGTTGGCGAGCGCGCCGAAGGCGTTATGGACTGCAGCGCCGGTCTGGTCGGAGATCAGCGACGCCATGTCGAGCGCTGGCGGAGCCATCGGAGCGGCCTGCAAGGGCGGCGGCACGAATGCCACCACCTGCGGCTCGGGCCGGATCGGTTCAGGCTCGGCTTCGGCGACGACCGACTCGGCGAAGTCGACATCGTCACTGGCCGATGCGACCGCCGGTGCGGGTTCGTCGACACGGCTCGCCTCGGCGCCGAGGTCGAGCACATCGTCTTCGGGCTCGGCGGCAGGTTCGGGAACGAGCTCGGGCTCCGGCACCGGTGCCAGCGCGACAGGCTCGGCTTCGGGCGGCGCGGCCGGCTTGTCGTCATCCGCGATGATCCGCCGGATGGAAGCGAGAATCTCCTCCATCGAGGGTTCATTGGGCTTGGGCTGCGCGCTCATGCTGAATCCGGACCACTCGACCAGGGAACGCCCATGGAATCAGCGTGCCCCCGCATCATGAGTAGTTCACTGCCGAACCGACAGGCAAGGCGCCGACGCGCCCGCCCACAGGAGAAATCCGGAGTGTTGCCGCAGTGCATGCGTCGCTGCGGCAGGCGCGCTCAGCGCCCGCTCCCGCCGCCGGCCCGCTTCAGCCGGGGAACCTCTCGAACGACGGCAACCCATGGGCCGAAGCCATCCAGTCGATCCGCTCCGCCGTCTGCACCTGCATGGCCGGAGCGATCGCGCCCGGATCGTCGAGCGCGGCGATCCGGACCTGCATCATGCCCATCTTGCGAAGCGGCGCGTTGCTGAAGAACAGCCCCGTGCCGCACTCGCCGCAGAAGGACCTCTCCCCTGCCTCGGACGACCGATAGACCTTCGCCTCGCCGGCGACCGAGACCTGCTCGGCCGGCACCATCGCCCATGCGACGATCGGTGCGCCGGACTGACGGCGGCAATCCTCGCAGTTGCAGATCGTGCTGTGCACCGCCCGTTCCGGAATCCCGAACCGGACCCTGCCGCAATGGCAACCGCCATGGAGAGTGCGCGTCATCTCGGCTGAGACCTCGCTGGATCTTGCGCCGTCCGCACTCGGCCCGATCCGGGCCGAGGACCTGCTGCCAGGTCTCAGCGGCCGTCCGGCACCTGCGTGCCCCAGAGCAGGCCCTTGACCTGGTCGTAGTGCTTGCGGGCGTCGTAGGGCTCGGTCTTCAGCCTCAGCGTCTGGGCCGAGAGCTTGCCGCTGGCGGAAAGGACCGAATAGGAGGCGACGACACGGTCGCGCTGCGCCGTCACCAGCGTCGAACGGGCGATCACCAGTTCCTGCTGGGCGTTGAGCACGTCGAGCGTGGTGCGCTGGCCGACCTTGGCCTCCTCGCGGACGCCGGCTAGCGCTGTCTCGGCGGCCTGGACCTGGGCCTGCGCCGCCACGATCTGCGCCTTGGCCGCTTCGAGCCCGCCCCAGGCCGAGACCACCGCAGCTCGCACTGAATCGCGCGAGGTGTCGACCTCGATACGCCGCTGCCCGGCCGTCTCCTTGGCCTGGCGGGTGCGCGAATAGACCTGCCCGCCCTCGTAGATCGGGATCGTCAGCGTCGCGACCGCGCTGGCCGTGGTGCGGTTGTCGCCGAAGAACTGGTTGTCATAGCGCTGCGCCACCGTGCCGCGCACGCCGAGCACCGGATAGAGATCAGCCTCCGTGACCTTGACCTGCAGTTCGGCGGCATCGACGCCGTGCAGCGCCGCGATGATGGCCGGATGGCCGGACAGCGCGATATTGAGCGCGGCCGGCAGCGATTTCGGCAGCAGATTCTCGACCGGACGGCCGGGAGCGAGCTGCTTCGGCTCGGTGCCGATGTTCTGGCGGAAGCGCGCGATCGAGGTCTTGAGATTCGATCCGGCCAGGATTTCCGCGGACTGTGCCTGCGAGAGGCGTGCCTCGGCCTGCGCGACGTCGGTGCGGGTCACCTCGCCGACTTGAAACCGATCGCGCGTCTGACGCAGCTGCTCCTCCAGCACCTCGACGTTGTTGCGGTTGAGATTGAGGATCGCCGTATCGCGCAGCACGTTCATATAGGACGTCGCCGCGTCGAGCAGCACGTTCTGCTCGGTGTTGAGCAGGGCCGCGCGGGCGCCGAGCACCTGCGATTCGGCCTGGCTCACCGAGCTACGGGTCTTGCCGCCGTCGAAGATGTTCTGGTCGATCGCGATTCCGGCGCCGCGCGGAGCGAGCCGGGAGGTGCTCTGGGTGCGCGGAGCGCCGGGGCCCTGGGCGCCGGCGGGAAACGCGCTGTCGGAGATGCTGGCGCCGATATCGGCCGAGGCGTTGATTCGCGGCCGATAGCCGGAGAGCGCCTGCGGCACGTTCTCATTGGTGGCGCGCACGGCGGCGCGCTGGGCGTTCAGGGTCGGATTTGCGGAATAGGCGCGCGACAGCGCCGAATCCATGGTCTGCGCGAGAACCGGTGTAGCCAGGCCCGCGCCCAGGGCGCAGGTCAGCGCCAGGCGGCTCGCGGACTTCTTCCAAATTAGTATTGCTTCAGTCACCGGACGCCTCTTGTGCGGACTCTAGTCACGCCCAGGCATCGCCCCAGCCTCGGCATTCGTTTCAAATTTATAAGCGCGATCAGCGATATCGCCAACGCCATGCAGGGAGCTCGTCACCTTTCAATTCGCCAGTGCCGCATAAATGAGACACCTCTCCCCTTCCTCGCCGCACCGCCCGAAGGGCGGCACGAAATTCGCTTCCAACTTCCCAGAGCCGGTTTTGCCCTGGGACCGGCCCAATTCAGAAGACGAATGCCTCGGCCTTGCGGAACTCGCGCAGCGCCGGCGCCGCGGCGTCGAACACCGGCCGGCCGGAAAGCGTATCGCCGGCATGACGGTAGCGAACCACCCGGGCAGCGCGGCCAAGCCCCTCGATCGCGATCAGCCGCCCGCCGGGCGCGACATGGCCGAACAGGCTGCTGGGTTGCGTCTCGCAGGCGCCGCCGACGAGGATGACATCGAACTGCGCCTTGGCCGGCAGCTCCGCCAGCAGCTCAGCCGCGGGCACCCCGTCCTGGGCGAAGGCGACGCGCGCCAGCGCCAGCGCCGCCTCGTCGGGCTCGCAAAGGCTCGCCTGCGCGCCCATCGCCGCCATCAGCGCCGCGCCATAGCCGGAGCCGCCGCCATATTCGAGCGCGCGCTCGCCGGACTTCAGCTCGAGCGACTGGATCATGCGGGCAGTGACCATCGGCGCCGGCAGCGCGCGCGTCGTGCCTGGCAGCGCGATCGCCTGGTCGAGATAGGCAAGATGGGCGAGCTCGCCCGGAAGGAAGAGTTCGCGCGGCACGCGGTCGGCGGCGGCGAGGACGGCACGGTCGGTCACGTCATAGGTGCGCAGCTGGCAATCCACCATCATGCGACGCAGATCCGCGAAGCTCGACATGCTCAAAATCTCCGAATGACGGCACGCGGCCGGCAGCCGGGTTTTGGGCGAGGCCGCCGCAAAAGGCAAGACCGTCCCGGCCGGCGCATTGGAGGTACGCTTCGGGTCATGAGGCGATCCGGCCGCGCTGGCCGGTCGTTGACGAAAACGGGAAGTCGGGCCGCAGCCTGCTCAAAGGGCCGACTTGGTGTCGGCGTGCGGCGCGGAATTGTTTGGAGGCCTCGCCCGGAATCGAACCGGGGTGCAAGGATTTGCAGTCCTCTGCGTAACCACTCCGCCACGAGGCCATCCAAGGAGATCACGCTGGCGTGATTTCCTTAGGGCCGCCTATAACCACATGGCGGGCCTGTCCGCAACCCAAACCCGCGCCGGAACGACGGACGAAGCGCCGCCGAGGTCGTCGCGTCGTTTTGCCGGCATGTTGCGTCGCAAAGGGCTTGCACCCGTCGAGCGTCGTCGCTATAGCGGCCCCATCGGTCCCGGATAGCTCAGCGGTAGAGCAATCGACTGTTAATCGATTGGTCGCAGGTTCGAATCCTGCTCCGGGAGCCAGCAGTTTCAAGGGCTTGGGCGGAAACGCCCGAGCCCTTCTTGCGTTTCGCGCGCGGCGCTACCGCCCCCCTCAGATCCCGGCATTTCCGGCCTTCCGGCCCTCCGGAGCGATGCCGCGCGTGCCTTTTCCGGACATCGCTCGCCCGCAGCGTGACAAGCAGCCGCAGCTACCGGCGGCCCCTGCCGATTCGCGTTCGAACGCGGGCGACAGCAGCGAGTCGGCGGGCCGGCAGCGAAAAGGCTCGACGCGCGCCCTGGATTCGTCGGCGCCTGGGAAATTTCGCATCTGATCGCACACCGTTCCGTGACAGCGGGCGCGATTCGTCGCTCGCCCGCCTCCTGCCAGGGCAGGACCGGCCGCGCGGCTTGGGCTGGGCGAGACCATGCGCTATCAGCGGCGCAGATGAACGGGAGGCCAGCGGGTGGCGTATACCGACGAACTCGAGCCGCTGATCGCGCTGGAACAGGACCTGCGCCGGAGAATCGCTTTGCGGATTGCGCAGGAGAACGGCGCGCCGGCGCGCCCCTCCCCCTCCGAGGACGAATTGGCGGCCGCGGACGAGGCAATCGCCGCCTGGGCCGAACAGGGCGAGGACGAGCATGACCTGCGCGCCTTCCGCCCGATCGGCCCGCTCCAGACCCTCCTCGCCGATCATCAGGCGCTCTTCGAGCGAATCCTCGACATTCGCGATCGTCGCCTGTCCTGACGCCGGGCGCAGCCACGGCGACAGTCAGCCGAAGCTGGACCGTCCCCGGTTCAGGTTAAAGAAAATCCCGATGTCATCCCGGGCGACCGCAGGGAGGCCCGGGATCCATGCCGGAGCATTTCCAGCAAAGGTTCAGGCATGGATCCCGGCTCTGCGCGGAGTTTATCCTTGGGCCGACCGAAGGTCGGACCCGAGGGCTCCGGCCGGGATGACACCCGTTTCCACCACGATGTCGTTGGCCTTAGAGCGAACGCAGCGTCTTCAGGGCCGCGGCCACGCTGTTCTGGTAATGCGCGGCATCGATTCCCTGTGCGATCACCGAATAGCCGAGCTCGCGCACCCGCTTCGACCAGCCGAGATCCCCGGCCATCAGGCCCGCCGCCTTGCCCTTGGCCCGGGCGCAGCGTCCGACCTGGCGCAGCGCCGCCTCGAACTCGGGATGGGCGAACTGCCCGGGGATGCCCATGAAGTTCGACAGGTCGAAATGGCCCACCCAGAGCACGTCGATTCCCGGCACGGCCGCGATCGCCTCGGCATTCGCGACGCCCTCCGGGCTCTCGATCTGCGCGATGACCACGGTGCGGGCGGCCGCCCTTTCGATCTTCTCGGCGGGATCGCCGGGAAGATAATCGTCATGCGCGATTCCGAACGCCGCACCGCGATGCCCAGCCGGCGGATAATGGGCGCAGGATGCGATGAGTCGCGCCTGCTCCACCGTGTTGACCATCGGCACCATGACGCCGTGCGCACCGATGTCGAGCGCCCGCGCGATCAGGCTGTATTCCGTGGTCGGCACCCGGATGATCGGCGCGATCGACAGCCCCCGGCAGGCGGCGCAGAGCATCCGCATCGTCTCGAAACCAGTGCCGGTATGCTCCATGTCGAGCAGGATGAACTCTGCTCCCGCCGCCGCGGCGATCGCCGGCAGGCCAGGAACGAAAAACTCCAGGGCCATCGTCCCAGCCACCAGTTCGCCCGACTGGATACGCGCCTTCAGCCCGCTCGCCCCGCTCATCCGATTCCTCCCTTTCGATGACGTTACGCATCTGTGCGCCCGCGCAGCCCGGCCGCCAATGCACCGGGAACACAGGCCGCCTGCCGCCCGCGCAAGGCGCAAGGCGCATGGCTATGCGGCCGGACGGAGCAGAGAAGAATCGGGAAAGGAAGCAGTTGGTGCGGACGGCGGGGGTCCAAGGACACACTTCCAAATCGTTGATATAGCTAGTGAATTTCTCTCGCTGGTGGCTGGCCTTGTAGCGGGCTTTGTAGCGGCAGGCAAGTCACGCCTGAGGCGTAGTGGGCGGCCCGCCCGTCACCCCACCTGCGAGCGGAACATGGCCGCTCACGTGCTCGCGCCGTCTGGAAGCGGCGAGCATTCGTCCGAACTGCTCCTCAACCGCGTCCACGAAACGATCGAAGCCCAGCCCCACGACCGTAATCTCGGCATCGGTCAGGAACTCGCTCAGGCAGCCCAGCGCGACCACCTCGGCCCTGACGCGGTGCCGGATGGTTGTCTCGTCAGCATCACTGGTATCCTCAGCCGCTTGCGCTAGCGCCACGGGCGCCAGGAACGCTGTCCCGGCGGCTGAGGATGCCGGCCGCTTCCTCCTCCCGTTGAACCTCTTCGAGGCAGAACGGACTGGCGCTGAGCTGGAGGTGTGGTGCGGTGGCTGGTATCTCATCCTATCCGCTCGCTGAGGGCTAGGCTGAGGCTCCGTGACTCACAGGAGTCCAAGGGCGGGCGTGGGAGCGGCCACCCTGACCGACCTAGCCGGAACCGCCACCGGCCGCCCTTGAGGCTCCAGAGGTCACTGCAATTACCGCCGCCCCTTAGATACTCACGACGCAAACTGCCCCCTGCGTCCAGACCTCATCTCATCATCACCCGAAGGCTCGTTCCAGCAATGGAGCGGGCCTTTTTCGCGTCCTCAATCCCCCTCAACGACCTGCGAGAACACATGACCGAACGCTTAGACAGTGCATACGGCTACCTGAAGTCCAAGGGCTACTCCGACTTCGGCTCGACGGGCATCGTCGGCAGCATCGGTTACGAAGTGGCGAGCAGCTGAACACGACCGAGACGCGCCGGGCATTGGCGGTTGGCGTCCCCTCGGGGCTGGGTCGCGCCATAGGAAGTTGGAACCTTGCCCGGAAGCAGACTCGTCGCAACGCTGAAGAAGTGTTTCGCCGGACAATCAAAGCTTCTAGCCGTATTGCCTGTGCATCGCCGCGCCGGTTGCCTTGCTCGCAGACCACTCTTCCGTAAGGTTTAGCGATGGCTCTGCAACCGGCATCGGCAGCGAAGGGCGTCCTACGTATCGCCGTCGACGGCGAGTGGGACATTGAGGACCTGCGGTCGCTGTCGGAGGCTTTTCAGGAGACCTATGGGTACTTCTACCCACTCGTCGCGACCGACATCGAGACGGCCAACCGGCTGCATGAGCTTATCCAGAAGCGGTTCTGGTCGGGCGACATCGAGACCAAGGATTTCGGTCAGCTGCTTTACCGCATGATCCCCGACGCCGACGCGTTGAAGGTAAAGAGCATCCGCTATGCCTCGCCCGGCGCAATCGAACTCGCCGGCATCCTTGGGCTTCTCCTGTTGGCCGCGCGAGTGGTCCGCGCCTGGCTGTCGACGACGAATGAGTTCCTAGTGACCTATGAGAAGATCGAGAAGTTCTTCGCGAAGCGGAAGAACCTCCGCAAGGCGCCGCGCAAGAACAACCTCGACGACGAGATGACGGTGAACGTTACCGAGGCCAAAGCTCTGGCGCTGGAGCTGGGCGAGCGCCTCGGGTTCGACGACCGGGCCGTGGAGCGAGTGATCGAGATCGCCGGCAACCCGATCAGCGCGCTGAAGTACCTGGTCGCCTTGGCCAAGGAGACCCGAAAGCTCGCGGACCTGGAGAAAGAAGGCCTGCTAAAGCTGCCCAACGCGCCCGACACGCCTCTTCTGCTCGGACCGTCTACCGGCCCGCGTACTCGCGGCATTCCGATCACGACGCTCAAGAGCCGGTCGCGGAAGAAGGAATGAGGTTGCCCGCATCATCAACTTCCAAGGTCTCGAAGTGGAAGCATGCGTCGACAGATCGAAGCTTCTGCCAAACCTTGTTGCAGCGCTCGGTGAGAGAATCGAGGCGCTTCGGGCTGTAGTCCGAGTAGCGGCCCTTGCCTTTCAGTTGGTACTCCCCGTCGAAGGGGTTCTGATCGAAATGCCCGTGCGCGACCACGTTTCTCTCGACGGCAATATTCCTAATCTCCTCGATTGGCGCCTCGCTCAGCTCGCGGGCATTCTTGGCCAGCGTCAGCAGATCCAGAACCTGAAGCTTGCGCGCGAAATCCGACCGGATCGTCGTCGCCTCGATCAGGTCCGCGCGTTCGGAAAGGTGCAGCACCGTCGAGATCAGCTGCGAAACCTCGTTGTCGATCCTGTTGAACGCCACCAGAAAGCGGCCTAGCGCAGCCTCATAGGCGA
>JAKFDB010000010.1:0-38213 GCA_036676315.1 Bradyrhizobiaceae bacterium | reverse complement strand
GGCGCCGGCCTGCGTGCCATTCGGCCCGCCGCAGATGAAATAGGAATTGCAGCGCTGCCACCATTCCTCGTCGCCGAAGCCGCCGGCCAGGAACTCGGCCTGGTCGGTGGCGTAAGCCAGAGCAAGGCGCGCCTTGGGGTTGTCGAAGGGCGGATAGAGGTGGTTGGGCCGCAGCAGCGCCTGATCCGGCAGGCTGGCGTAACGCTCGACCTTGACCTCCTTGGTCGCCGCGACCACCGGGACCAGGTCCTGGCTCGGCTGTTCCCAGATATCGATCTCGCCGGTTTGCAGCGCTGCGGCCGCCGTCGCCGGATCGGGCATGATCAGCCATTCGACGCGATCGACCTTGACGACGCGCCCGCCGGCGAGCCCATCGGCAGGCTCCGAGCGCGGCACGTAATCAAGATTCTTGTCGTAGACGACCTTGGCGCCGCTGCGCCATTCCGCGCCGTTGAACAGGAACGGGCCGGAGCCCACCGCCTCGGTGATCGGCTTCAAGGGATCGCTCGCCGCGTCGCTCTCGCGCATGATCGCCGGGATGTTGCCGACGGCCGAGCCGAGCGCGAACGGCACCAGCGCCATCGGCTTCTTCAGCTTGAGCTGGAAGGTCCGGTCATCGACCGCCGTCATGGCCTCGGTATATTCGCCGAGCTTGCCGCCGATCGTGTCGCGCGCCATCCAGCGCTTCAGCGAGGCGATCACGTCGCGCGTCGTCACCGGCTGGCCGTCATGGAATTTCAGGCCCGGCCGTAGTGTGAACGTCCAGGACAGCTTGTCGTCCGCCGTTGAGAAGCTCTCGACCATCTGTGGCTTCGGCTGGAGATTGGCGTCCCAGGCGAACAGGGTCTCGTAGATCATCAGCCCGTGCATGCGGGTGATCAGCACCGAGGCGGCAACCGGATCGAGCGTCTTCAGATCGGCGTGCGGCGCGACGCGAAGCACATTCTTCGGCGCCGGCTGCGCCTGCGCAGCGCTGCCGAGCAGCAGTGCGGTGGCGCCGAAGAGCGCGGCGGCGAGACGGGATCGGATCATGGTCGGCTTTCTCAGGCGGTTCTGTCGAAATGCAGGATGCGCGAGCGGTGGCCCGCGAGCCGCAGGCTCCCGTCCGGCTGCAGCCACAAGCAAGGTCGGTGCCGCCAGGGACCATGTGGCAGGTCGGCCAGAGCCCGCCCGCCCGGCAGCGGCGTCAGGCTGCTGTCGAGGCCGGTCGCCGCCCAGGGCAGGCGCGCGCTGCCGTCGCCGCGGATCAGGGTCTCGACGTCGAAATGCCGGTCGCGCCAGCGCCCCGGCAGGCGAGGATCGAGCGGTGTCGCGCCCGGCACGCGCAGCAGCCTTCGCCGAACGCCGCCGATCAGGCCCTCGACGGCGTCCTCGCCGGAGCGCGTCAGCCGGACGTCGAGATAGGCCGGCAGGCTGCGCATCCCACCGGCACCATCGCCGACGAGCTTCTCATAGCCGCCCATGAAGCTGATCGCGCCGCCGCCGAACTCGGCCCAGAACGGTCCTTCTTCGGCCGCATAGAGGCCTGCCGGGATATTGTCCGGCTCGCTCGGCAGGGGCTCGCCGAGCAGGGCCGCGAGCACCCGCAAGGCCGGCCAGAGCGCATCCTCCTCGCGATTGCCGAGGACGACGACGCCCACGCCGGGTTCGGGCGCCATCAGGAAATGGTTGCGATAGCCCGGCAGCGAGCCGCCATGGCCCAGCAGCGCGGTCTCACCGAGCGTGCTGGCGACCAGTCCGAGCCGGTAGACGCTGGCGCTGCCGTCGGCAAAGGCACGCGGTGCCGCGAGCTGGCCCAGCAGGCCGGCCAGCGGTTCGCGGCCGGCGAGCAGGGCCGAGGCCCAGCGCGCCAAGGCCGCCGCGCTGCCGGCCATGCCGCCCGAGGCCGAGAAGTTGAAGCCGTAGCGTCCGCGCCGCCAGGCGTCGCCATCGCGCCAATAGCCGGTGGCCAGCCCGTCGATGACCTCGCTCTCGTCGCGGGCCAGGCGGATCGGCAGGCCGAGCGGCGCCATCAGCCCGGCGACCAGCTGCGCATAGCCGGCGCCGCTGCGCTGCTCGAGCACCTTCTGGGCAAGGCGCCAGCCGGTATTGGAATAGGCCATCTCCTCGCCCGGGCGGCCGTTCAGCGCCGGAAAGCGCTGCGCAAAAGCGAGGATCTCGGCCGCGGCCAGGCTTGCGGTGAACGGCACGCCCTGCTGCCAGAAGGCCTCCATCGTGTCGGGCAGGGCGCCGGTCATGTCGAGCGCGCGGGCGAGCGGCACCTCGGCCAGTGCCGGCGGCGCATCGGCGAGCAGGCTCCCGAGACTGTCCTCCAGCGGAATCCCGGCGCGCAGCAGCAGTGCGGCGCAGATATGCTTGCTGATCGAGGCGAGGCGGTTCGGCGTATCCGGCGTGAACGGCAGCCGGTGTTCGATCGCGGCGAAGCCGCCGCTCGCGACTTCGCGGATGCCCTCCCGGTCGAACAGCACCACGGCGCCGCCCGGGCCGCCCTCGCGCGTCCAGGCCCCGGCGATCGCCGCTGCTTCGGTTCTGGCGCCGCTCCAGTCGAGCATGAGCTCCCTCCCTCCGCCCCGGATCGGAGCCCGGCTGAGTTTTCAGGGCAATGGCCCGGCGGCGCAATGCTGGCCATGCATCGGCGGCCAGTCCGGAGAGCATTGCCGGGGCGCTGTAGCGTCGCCCCTTCGGTTTTTGTATGCAAGAATGTGCGAAGCGCTTCGAGATGGCTGCGGTGAGCAAGCCGGCCGGGCGCAATCCGGGAACAGAAGCCGGCCAGATGCGGGTCGTGACGGGAGATGGCGGGAATGGACGAGGCGGTCGGATTCATCGGGCTGGGGTTGATGGGAGCCGGCTTCTGCAAGCGGCTCGTCGCGACCGGCCGCAAGGTCGTGGGCTATGATCTCGACCCGGCACGCCGCAGCGAGGCGCAGGCGCTGGGTGTCGAGCTCGTGGGGTCGCCCGCCGAGGTCGCTCGCCATAGCCGCATGATCTGCCTTTGCGTCACCACCACCAAGGCGGTCGAGGCGGTGGTCGCCGGGCCGGAGGGCGTGCTCGCGGCGGCTTCACCAGGCACGATCGTCATCGATTTCTCGACGACCGAGATCGGCGTCACCCGCAAGCTCGCCGCCGCATTGGCGGAGAAGGGCATTGCCTTCATCGACGCGCCGGTTTCGGGCGGCCCGCCGGCGGCCGAGGCTGGTACGCTTGCGATCATGGCCGGCGGCACGGCCGAGGCCATTGCGGCGGTGCGGCCACTGGTCGAGAGCCTCGGCTTGCTTACGCATATGGGTGATGTCGGTGCCGGCCAGGCGACCAAGCTGGTCAACCAGGCGCTCTGCCTGACCAATTACTGCATCGTCGCGGAAGGCCTGCGCCTCGCCGAGGCCTATGGCGTCGACGCCAGCCGGATTCCGGCGGCGCTCGCGCCTGGTCTCGGCAATTCGGCGGTGCTGCAGGCGATGCTGCCGCGGATGATCGCGCAGGATTTCGCGCCGCGTGGCTATGCCCGGCAGGTGCTCAAGGACCTCGAACTGCTGATGGAGGCCGGCCGCGAGCATCATCTCGCCATGCCGATGGTGGCGCAGGCGACGACGCTCTACCGCATGCTGGTCGCGCAGGGGCACAGCGAACTCGATGCCATCGCCGTGGTGAAGCTGCTGCCGGAGCCGCAGCCCGCCGCCTGAGGCGGGCGTCAGGCGGCGTCGGCCGCCGCGCGCACGGTTGCGAGCCCGTTGGCGAAATGCTGCCGCATCAGGCCGGACAGCGCTTCGCCGTCCCGCGCCTGCAGGGCCGCGAGCATGGTTTCGTGCTCGCTCATCGCCGCATGCCAGCGCTCGCCCTGGAGATTGGGCAGGTATTTCGCGCGCTCGACCCGCGACGACATCATCTCCCAGATGTCGAGCAGGACCGGATTGCGCGCCGCCTCGATCAGCGCCCGGTGGATCAGCTGGTTCAGCGCGAAATACTCGGGCAGCTCGCCGCGCGCGTGGTGCAGCCGCATGCGATCATGCGCAAGGGCGATCTCGTCGATTCCCTCATCCGAGATCGCCTGGCAGGCCAGCCGGGCCGCCAGCGCCTCGAGCGTCGCGACCACATCGAACAGCTGGGTGATGTCCGCCAGCGTCAGCGCCGCGACTTCAGCGCCGCGATTCTGCGAAAGCGTGACCAGGCCCTGTGCCGCCAGCGTCCGCAGGGCCTCGCGCAGCGGCGTGCGCGAGACGCCGAGCCGGTCACAGAGCTCCTGCTCCCGCAGCTTCTGCCCTGGCGGAAGCGCCCCGCTGACGATCATCTGCCGCAGCGTTTCGACGGTCGCGACATGGAGCCGGCCCTTGCGGCGCGGCATCTCGCCAGCCGCGCCCGCCGTATCAGGAGCGCTGTCGCTCATCTCCCGCATCTCCCGACGGGACAGATCCGCAGCCGCGTTCGGCTGCTCCGGCATGGCCCTCGCCAGGATTTGTATGCAAAGGCAGGGCAGGGAACAAGGACCCGGCCAGCCTTCGCCGCCGCCCTCAACCGCGCTGCGGATAGCTGACGAGGCGGGCGCTGGCGGTGCCGGCATGGGCCTCGATGGCGGCGCCTGCCTGCAGACGCTCGATCAGCCAGCTGCCGCAGGCCTGCGCCAGCTCCTGGATCGGCATGGCGATCGCGGTCAGTTCGCCGCGCCACCAGGAGAAGGAGGGCTCGTCGCCGAAGCCGACAATGGCGAGTTCGCTCGCGCCGGCGGGCCTGCTGCCGGCAAGCGTCTGCAGCACGGCTCCGGTCAGTTGCACGGCGCCGGTGATGATCGCGCTCGGCGGCGAGGCCTCCTCCCAGAGCGAGGCGACGGCTTCGGCGCCGAAACGCGCATCGGCCGGCGGGCCAAGCCGCTCGATCGCGAGCGCCGGGTCGATGCCGGCCTCGCTGAAGGCGCGGCGGAAGCCGGCAAGCCGCGCCGCTCCAGTCGAATAGGCCGTGCTGCCGCCGATATAGGCGATGCGGCGATGGCCGCGGGCGATGAGATGGGCCGTGCCGGCGCGCAGGCATTCCATGTCGTCGATGCCGAACCAGGCCGGCGAGAGACCTGGAACCCGCCGCAGCAGCTGGACATGCGGGAAACGCGCCAGCATCTCGCAAGTCTCGGGCCTCGGATCGGGCGTCGGGACGATGACGATGCCCGCCGCCCTCGCGCTCGCCAGATGCCGGACATGGCGGGCCTCGGCCTCGGGGCTGTCGGCAATCGAGAAGACGAGCTGGTAGCCGGCGGCGTCGCAGCAGGCCGACATGGCGTCGGCGATGGTGGCGTAGAAGCTGTTGCGAATGTCGGGCAGCATCAGCCCGATCAGCCGGCTCGAGCCACCGCGCATCATCTGCGCCGGCAGGCTTTCGACATAGCCCAGCCGCTCGGCTGCCTCGCGGACCAGCAGCTTGGTCCGGGGGCTGATGCGAGGATCGTCGGCGAGCGCCCGCCCGACGGTGGAAACCGCGACGCCGAGGCTCTCCGCCACCTGCCGGGCCGTCACCATGCCGGTGCCGCGCGGGATCATTGCGGTCAGGCCGCCGCTTCGGGGGCGATGTGGTGAAGCAGAGGCTCTCCGGCCTGCAGGCGCCGGCAGTTCTCGATCACCACGGCAAGGCTGCGCACGAGCGTCTGCGGTGTCAGCCAGGCGATATGCGGTGTCGTCACCACGTTCGGGCAGGCGGCGAGGGCACCGAGTTCCGTCACGGGCTCCTGTTCGAAGACGTCGAGCCCGGCTCCGGCGAGATGGCCGCTCTGCAGCGCTTCGGCGAGGGCGGCCTGGTCGACGAGCTCACCCCGGGCCGTGTTGATCAGGACCGCGCCCGGCTTCATTCGGGAGATCGCGGCGCGGTCGAGCAGCTGCCGCGTCTCGCTGGTCAGCGGGACGTGAAGCGAGACGATATCGCTCGTCGCCAGCAATTCATCGAGCGACAGCGCGGTGGCTGCCGCCTCCGGCCGCTCGCTGCGGTTCCAGAAGCGGACATCGGCGCCGAGCGCCTGCAGGACCGGCGTCAGGCGCTGCGGCACGGCGCCGTAGCCGACGAAGCCCACCCGGCTGCCGCCGATCTCGCCGAGCGCGATCGCATCGTCGACTTCGACCTGCCAGCCCCGGCCGGCGCGGGTCGCCGCGTCGAAGGCCGCGACCCGGCGCAATGTCGCCAGCATCAGCGCCAGCGTGTGCTCGGCGACCCCGGCCGTATTGGTCCCCGGCATGTTGGCGACGGCGACCCCGGCCTTTGCCGCAGCGGCCCGGTCGATGGTGTTGACGCCGACGCCGATCTTCTGGATCAGCCGCAGCTGCGGCGCCATCGCGATCATCGCCGCGCTCACCGGCGTCAGCACGTGCAGCAGCACCTCGCAATCGGCGATCTCGCGGGCGAAGCCGGCTTCGTCGCGCTGATCGACGACGACGATGCGCGGCGTGGCGATTCCCGCCAGCCTGGCCTGCAAGGCCGCGCCCGGAGAGAAATGGAGCAGGGCCTTCACGAGCTCAGCTCCGCCCGGCGGCGAAGGGCAGCGCCGCCCAGCCGGCAAAGCGGGCCTCGCTTCCGAGTTCTTCCTCGATGCGCAGCACCTCGTTCCATTTCGCCATGCGCTCGGAACGGGTGAAGGAACCGACCTTGAACTGGCCGGCATCCCAGCCGACCGAGAGATGCGCGATGGTGACGTCCTCGGTTTCGCCGGAGCGGGCCGAGACGATGGTGCCGAAGCCGGCTGCCTTGCCGGCATCGAGCGCGGCGCGGGTACCGGTGACGGTGCCGGACTGGTTGGGCTTGATCAGCACGGCGTTCAGCGCCTTGCTCGCCGCCGCCGCTTCGACCCGCGCCGCATTGGTGACGAGGAAATCGTCGCCGATGATCTGGCAGCGTTCGCCATGGAGCGCAGTGAAGGCGCGAAAACCCTCCGGATCGTCCTCGGCCAGCGGGTCCTCGATCGAGATGATCGGATAGGTCTCGAGCCAGCGCCCGAGCAGCGCGATCATGCCGGCGGAATCGAGCTCGCGCTGCTCCAGCGCCAGCTTGTAGACGCCGCCCCGGCCGAACTCGGAGGCGGCGATGTCGAGCGAGATCGCGACCTCCTCACCCGGCTTGAAGCCCGCATTCTCGATGGCCCGCACCAGCGTGTCGAGCGCCTCCTCGTTCGAGGCGAAGGCCGGCCAGAAGCCGCCCTCGTCGGCGACGCCCTGCAGCTTGCCGGCCTGCTTCATCAGCGCGCCGGCGGCGCGGTAGACCTCGGCCGTCCAGTCGAGCGCCTGCGCGAAGGAGTTTGCCGCCGGGCACATCACCATGAAGTCCTGAACGTCGACGCGCCGCGCCGCATGGGCGCCGCCGCCGAAGATCTGGATCTCGGGCAGCGGGATGCGCACCGGCCGGCCGCCCGACAAATGGCGCCAGAGCGGCTGCCCGCTCGCAGCCGCGGCGGCGTGCAGCACGGCCATCGAGGCCGCGACGACGGCGTTGCCGCCGAGCCGGCCGAGATTGGCAGAGCCGTCGAGCGCGATCAGGGCGGCGTCGATGCCTGCCTGGTCGCTTGCGTCCCGCCCCACCAGCGCCGCGGCGATCTCGCCATTGACCGCGGCGACGGCGCCGGTGACGTCGAGGCCACCGAAGGCGGCTCCGCCGTCGCGGCGGTCGAGTGCCTCGCCGGTGCCGGTCGAGGCGCCGGCCGGGGCGATGGCGCGCCCGCGCAGGCCGCTCTTCAGCAGGACATCGCATTCGACCGTCGGCCGGCCGCGCGAATCCCAGACCCGGCGGCCGCGGATCGCGGCGATCGTCGTATCCATCATCGGGAAATCTCCTGGGTCCAGATCTGGCGGATTGCCGCAAGGCGCGGCACCGGCGTCGCGATCAACGGGCGGGCGACGCGCCGGACCCGGTCCTTGTCGGCTTCCGCGGTGATGTACTCGGCCGGCGATTTGCCATCGACCCGGGCCAGGAACAGCGCCGGCAGCAGCCGCGCGATCCGCGCCTCGATCGCCTCGCGCGGCTCCCAGTCGACGCCGGCGAGATAATTCTCGGCCAGCGCATCGAAGCAGGCGAGGAAGCCGGCACTGGCCGAGGGCGTCCAAAGGCACTTCAGCAAGAGGTGATTGAGGCAGAAGGCGAGATCAAAAGCCGGCTCACCATACCAGGCGCATTCGGCATCGAGGATCACCGGGCCTTTTGGGCCGACCAGGATGTTCTTCGGGCTGATGTCGCCATGGACCAAAGCGCGCTTGGCGGCGAGCGTTTCCGCGGCGAGGGCAAGCAGTGGAGCCGCGAGATCGGCATGGACCCGCGCGGTCGCCTCCAGATAGGGCTCGACGCGGATCGAGTGGAAGGTGTCGTCATTGGCGAAGCGCCGGGCGATCTCCTGCGAGCCTTGGGTGCTGGCATGGATCGCCGCGACGACCTGCCCGAGCTTGCCGGCAAAGCCGGGATCGGCCCGGCCGGCGCGCAACTCCTGCTTCCACACCGGATGATCAGCGGGGTCGAGATAGCTCATCGCGAAGATGCCGGCCTCGGCGTCGCTGGCGAGGATTGCCGGTACGGCCTCGGGAACGATCCGGCCGGCCTCGCGCAGCCACTCGACTTCGCTGGCATTGCGCGAAACCGGCGCCAGCCAGGTCTGGGCGACGCGCAATTGCGCCAGCGCCTTCTTGACGACGAAGGTTCGGGTCGCGGTCTCGACCTTCCAGATATCGGAGGCGACGCCGCCGGTCAGTGGCGTCAGGCGCGCCTGGGCGGCGTCTTCGACCAGCCCTGTGCCTTGCAGGAAGGTGGCGACGATCTCTGCTGGAACCTGCCCCAAATCGACCCTCGCCCTTATCGGATCAGTCAATGCTAACGATAGCGCAATGGCCCGATCGACCCCGGCCTTGTCAAGCACCCGACACGCTTTGGCGCCACGGTAGCCGGCATTTTCGCGCCGGGAATCGCATTGCAGTCACGCTGCCGGCGTGGCGGAGGGTTTGCGGATTGGCGGCGACGGCGTCAGATTGCGCACCGGCAGTGGCGGTTCGGCGATTCGGGAAGGCTTGGCGAGATGCCGCCGACCGCAGGGCAAAATGGCTCGGGGCCGCCTTTGCAGCGCCCCGGGAGGGCCTGTGGGACGAAGGTCCGCAGGCCTGTTGGAAACCACGACCGTTCGAGAGGTGATGATGACAAGCGCTATCCGTTTTGCCGCTGCGGCGGCCCTGATGGTTCTGGCTGCGGGCTGTGTCTCGCAGTCGCGGCAGGTCGCTCCGCAGGTCGCCCCGCAAGCCAAGCGCATCGTCGCCGATGGCGCCGGTGGCTATGTCCTGCCCGACGGCACGCGCGTCCAGGCCGACCCGGCCGGCGGCTTCACTCTGCCCAACGGGGCCTATGTGCGCCGCGACACCTCGGGGGCGCTGAACTTGCCGAACGGGTCGCGCTGCATTCCCGAAGGCCGCGGCGCCTATGCCTGCCCCTGAGGGCAGGGCGTTAATTCCTGACACTTGCCGCTTCGGCTTCTGCCGCCATGGCTTCAGGCGCGACGCCCCGTCGCGCCTGAAGCGCATTGGGTCGGTCAAGGGCCGCTTTTCCCGGCGAACCCAAGGGAATTATGCGCTGGGCGCCGGGCTGCCCATCCGAGAAGACGCCGCTCCCGCCATCTTGCCGATTTGCAGACTAGACAGGGCGCGCCCGGGGCAACATAGTATCATTAGAACAGATACAAAGAATTGAACCCAGTTGGCGAGGCACATGGCCTGCAATCGGGGAGCTACGGCGATGTCTGAGAATTCCAGGGCCCAGCCCGTTGTAGATTCTCGCACCCGGCGCGACGAAATCCTGGCATTCGTCATCCTTGCAGTCGTGATCTGGCCGCTCATCGCCGTCGGTATCGTCGGCGGATACGGCTTCCTCGTCTGGATGTCGCAACTGGTCCTCGGACCTCCCGGCCCTCCGGCGTGAGGTGCGGGTCGTGGCAGCGGGCGTCGAGGATCTCGGCAGACGTAGCTTCCTGACAGGACGGTTCGCGCCGGTACGAGACGTCACCCGCCCGCCCTGGACACGCCATGAGGCGCTGGCTGCGGCCTGCACCGGCTGCGGCGCTTGCGTCGAAGCCTGCCCGCAGGCGATCATCCGGATGGGGGCGGGGCGGTGGCCCGAGATCGACTTCAGCCGCAACGAGTGCACCTTCTGCGGCAAATGCGCGGAAGCCTGCCCCGAGCCGGTGTTCGACCGTGCCTTGCCGGCTTTCACACATGTTGTTGCGATGAGCGCGGCCTGTTTCGCCGAGCGCGGCATCGTCTGCCAGAGCTGCGGTGACGCCTGTCCGGAAGGCGCGATCCGCTTCCGCCCCCGGCTCGGCGGCCCGGCCCTGCCGTCGCTGGATGCCGATCGCTGCACCGGCTGCGGCGCCTGCATCGCGACATGCCCTGCCGAGGCGATCGCCGTCGGAACGCCGGAGACCGCCCATGTCTGACGGCACTCCCCGCCGCATCGTGCATATCTCGAGCGCCGTGGTCTCGGCCTTTCCCGAGCGCTGCGGCGAGGTCGTCGCCCGGATCGAGGCCTTGCCCGATACCGAGGTCCATCGCGTCGAGGGCGGCAAGATCGTCATCGTGATGGAAGGCGCGAGCACCGGCGAGATCGGCGCGCGCCTTGCCGAGATCGGGCTCATCGACGGCGTGCTGTCCGCCAACATGGTCTTCGAACAGATCGAAGAACTCGACGATATCGGAGTAGATCCATGACCCTGTCCCGTCGCGAGATGCTGAAGGCACAGGCGGCCAGCGTCGCCGCCCTGGCCGCCAATATGAGCGTTCCGGCCGAGGCCCAGCCGGTCACCGGCGGTGTCGACAGCCTGCAGATCAAATGGTCGAAGGCGCCCTGCCGCTTCTGCGGCACTGGCTGCGGCGTCATGGTCGGCGTCAAGGAAGGCCGCGTCATCGCCACCCATGGCGACATGAAGGCCGACGTCAACCGCGGCCTCAACTGCATCAAGGGCTATTTCCTCTCCAAGATCATGTATGGCGGCGACCGGCTGACCCAGCCGCTGCTGCGCAAGAAGAACGGCGCCTACGCCAAGGACGGCGAGTTCACGCCGGTGTCGTGGGAGGAAGCCTTCGACACCATGGCCGCCAAGGCGAAGGAGACGCTGAAGGCCAAGGGGCCGACGGCGCTCGGCATGTTCGGCTCCGGCCAGTGGACGATCTTCGAGGGCTATGCCGCGACCAAGCTGATGCGCGCCGGCTTCCGCTCGAACAATCTCGACCCCAATGCCCGCCACTGCATGGCCTCGGCCGCCTATGCCTTCATGCGCACCTTCGGCATGGACGAGCCGATGGGCTGCTATGACGATTTCGAGCACGCCGACGCCTTCGTGCTCTGGGGCTCGAACATGGCGGAGATGCACCCGATCCTGTGGACCAGGGTGACGGACCGCCGGCTCGGCCATCCGCATGTCAAGGTCGCGGTGCTCTCGACCTTCACCCATCGCAGCTCCGACCTTGCCGACATTCCGATCGTGTTCAAGCCGGGCACGGATCTGGCGATCCTGAACTACATCGCCAACCACATCATCTCGACCGGCCGGGTGAACAAGGAGTTCGTCGACAAGCACACCACCTTCGTGAAGGGCGCGACCGAGATCGGCTATGGCCTGCGGCCCGATGATCCGCGCGAGGTCAAGGCGAGGAAGGCGGAGGACGTCGCGGCGACGACGCCGATCGACTTTGCGGCCTTCGCCGCTTTCGTGAAGGAGTACACGCTGGAGAAGGTTTCGGCGCTGACAGGTGTCGAGCCCGGCTTCCTGCAGCAGCTGGCCGAGCTCTATGCCGATCCCAAGCGCAAGGTCGTCTCGCTCTGGACCATGGGCTTCAACCAGCATGTGCGCGGCGTCTGGGCCAACCAGATGGTCTACAACCTGCACTTGCTGACCGGTAAGATCTCCGAACCCGGCAACAGCCCGTTCTCGCTGACGGGGCAGCCCTCGGCCTGCGGCACGGCGCGCGAGGTCGGCACCTTCGCCCACCGCCTGCCGGCCGACATGGTGGTGACCAATCCCGAGCATCGCAAGCACACCGAGGAGATCTGGCGCATCCCGCACGGCATCATCCCGGAAAAGCCGGGTTACCACGCCGTCGAGCAGGACCGGATGCTCAAGGACGGCAAGCTGAATTTCTACTGGATCCAGGTCAACAACAACCTCCAGGCGGCGCCCAACAGCGCCGGCGAGACCTATCCGGGCTATCGCAATCCGGAGAACTTCATCGTCGTCTCCGACGCCTATCCGACCGTGACCGCGATGGCGGCCGACCTGATCCTGCCGGCGGCGATGTGGGTCGAGAAGGAGGGCGCCTACGGCAATGCCGAGCGGCGCACCCATGTCTGGCATCAGCTCGTCAACGCGCCCGGCCAGGCGCGCTCCGACCTCTGGCAGCTGATGGAGTTCTCCAAGCGCTTCACCACCGACGAGGTCTGGCCGCCGGAGATCCTCGACGCCAATCCGAACTATCGCGGCAAGACCCTGTTCGACGTGCTGTACCGCAACGGCAATGTCGACAAGTTCGCGCTCTCCGAGATCAGCCCGGACTACGAGAACCAGGAGGCGAAGGCCTTCGGCTTCTACGTCCACAAGGGGCTGTTCGAGGAATACGCCACCTTCGGCCGCGGCCATGGCCATGACCTTGGGCCCTATGATCTCTACCATGAGGTGCGCGGCCTGCGCTGGCCGGTGGTCGACGGCAAGGAGACGCTCTGGCGCTATCGCGAGGGGCTCGACCCCTATGTGAAACCGGGCAAGGGCGTCGAATTCTACGGCAACAAAGATGGCAAGGCCCGTATCATCGCGGTGCCCTACGAGCCGCCGGCGGAATCGCCGGATGGCGAATATGATCTCTGGCTGGTCACCGGCCGTGTGCTCGAGCACTGGCATTCCGGCTCGATGACCATGCGGGTGCCCGAGCTCTACAAGGCCTTCCCCGGGGCGCGGTGCTTCATGCACCCCGAAGACGCCCGCAAGCGCGGGCTGAACCAGGGCGCCGAGATCAGGCTGATCTCGCGGCGCGGCGAGATGCGCACCCGCGTCGAGACGCGCGGGCGCAACCGGATGCCGCCGGGCGTCGTCTTCGTGCCCTGGTTCGACGCCAGCCAGCTCATCAACAAGACGACCCTGGACGCCACCGATCCCATCTCCAAGCAGACGGATTTCAAGAAATGCGCGGTCAAGATCGTTCCGGTCACCGCCTGATGCGCGCGCGGACCGTCCTCGGGGCCGCGCTGGCGGCCTGCATCGTCCTCGTTTTCGGGGCCGCCTTCTCGCAGGACGGCGCGCCGCTGAGGATCGTCCCGCGCCTGACCGGCACGGCACAGCCCATGGAATTGGACCGGGTCCCGGCGCTCGGCCGGCCGATCGTCGACGACGTCAGGCGCATGCGCAATTACCCGGAGCAGCCGCCGGTGATCCCGCATTCGATCGACGGCTACCAGCTCACGCTGAACACCAATCGCTGCATGGACTGCCACAAGCGCGAGTTCACCGAAGGCTCGGGCGCTCCAATGATCAGCGTCACGCATTTTCAGGACCGCGACGGCCAGGTGCTCTCGGATGTGACGCCGCGGCGCTATTTCTGTACCGCCTGCCATGTCCAGCAGACCGATGTGCCGCCGCTGGTCCAGAACATGTTCCAGGACGCCAAAGACATTGGCCGCAAGCGGTAACGGGGCGGCATGATGGCAAAGCTCAAGGCTCTGTTTCTCTGGGGCTGGAACTGGGTCCTCTGGTTCTGGCGGATCATCAGCCGGCCGAGCGCTTATCTCAGCCTCGGCTTCCTGACGGTCGGCGGCTTCATCTGCGGCGTGCTGTTCTGGGGCGGCTTCAACACCGCGCTGGAGGTCACCAACACCGAGAAGTTCTGCATTTCCTGTCACGAGATGCGCGACAACGTCTATCAGGAGCTGACCCAGACGGTGCACTTCTCGAACCGCTCCGGCGTGCGCGCGAGTTGCCCGGACTGCCATGTCCCGCACAACTGGACCGACAAGATCGCCCGCAAGATGCAGGCCTCCAAGGAGGTCTGGGGCAAGATCTTCGGCACCATCTCGACGCGCGAGAAGTTCCTCGGCATGCGTCTCGAGCTTGCCAAGCACGAATGGTCGCGGCTGAAGGCCAACGACTCGCTGGAATGCCGCAACTGCCATTCCTCGGTGGCGATGGACTTCACCAAGCAGACCCGCCGCGCGGCCGAGATCCATGGCCGCTTCCTGACCACGGGTGAGAAGACCTGCATCGACTGCCACAAGGGCATCGCCCATCTCCTGCCCGACATGACCGGGATCGAGCCGGGCTGGAAGCAGGCGCCGGAGCTGCAAGGCAAGGGTAGCGCCTCCTGGCACGGCCCGGAGCAGGCGATGCGCGCCTATCTCGCCGACGTTCAGGCAAGGTAGCGCAGCGCTTCCTCTCGCCTCAAATACGAAGACGGCACCGGCGGAAGCCGGCGCCGTCTTCTTCCCGATTCCGGTTCGGCCGGCCGTCAGTTTTTGGGCTGCTGCGCCTTCTTGCGCTCCAGCGCCTCGGCTTCGCGCTTGGCTTCGGCCTCGTAGCTGCGCTTGTTGAAGGGCGTGCCGGATTTCTCGGCGACCTCCCGCACCACGCCCCACTTCTCCTTGTAGGTGATAGGCACGTAGCGATCCTCGCCGTTGAACTCCTTCTGCTCCTCCGGCGTGAACTTGTAGCTGAAGAAGCAGTCGCGGATTTTTGCCGCCAGCTCCGGCTTCAGGTCGTGGGCGTGGACATAGCCGTTCGTCGGGAAGACCTCGCTGGTGTAGAGCGTACGGAAGTCATCGCGCTTGACCGTGCCGCGCGCGATCATGCGCTCGAAGACGTCGTCGGCGACCGCGGCCATGTCGTAGTCGCCATGGTTGATCCCGAGGATCGACTTGTCGTGCCCGCCCGACATCAGCGGCTTGTAGTCATTGTCGGGCGTGAGCCCCAGGGGCGGGAACAGCACGCGCGGCGCCAGATTGCCCGAATTGGAGGAGGGCGAGGTGTGCGCGACCTTCTTGCCCTTCAGGTCGGCCATGGATTTGTAGGGGCTGCTCGCCTTGACGAGTGCGATCAGCTTGTAGCCGCGCGGCCCGGCCTCCGAGCCTCCCGCCGCGAAAGGCACGGCGCCGGCCATGTTGACGGCGAACGCGGTCGGCCCGGTCGAGAACCCCGCGATGTGCAGGCGGCCAGAGCGCATCGCCTCGATCTGCGAGGTGTTCGACTGCACCGAGAAATAGACCACCTTGCGGCCGATGCAGCTGTTCAGATGCGTCACGAACGGCTTCAGGAGGTTGGCATAGATCGCGGGGTCCTCGACGGGCGTGTAGGCGAAGACCAGCGTCGAGGGATCCTTCTGCCTGGCGGCGTCCGTCGGCGTGTCGGCGACGAGGTCCTTGTTGGCGTCGCAGTACTGGTCGTCGAGCTGTCCGCGGTTGGAGCAGCTGTCCTGCGCGCTCGCGCCGAGCGTCGAGAAAACAAAGGCGGCCGCGCCGATGATGGCGGCTTTCGCCGAATTCGCGATCTTCATTCATTCCCTCCCGAGGCGTTTCGACGCCGCCGTTCTTGCTCTCCGGTCCTGTTTCTTTGCCGGCGCAGTTGTCTAGAGTTCATGGACAAATGTCGTGCGGTCAACACTTTTGTACTGACGTCGGAATTGGCTCGGGCGCGCGGAAGCACTTCGCCGCGCTGCAGCGCGCTCCCTCGTCGGAGGTCGTCACCTGGATCGATAGCTGAGGTCCCGCCCGGCGAGGCGGCGCGCGGAATGGCCTCGCCCATCGGCTCCCCAAGGTCAGCGCGGAACCCACCAGACGGGCCGGCGCCGCGGGATTCGCGAACGGTCCGAAGTTACGCTACCTTACCTTGCGTCATGATTTGCGAGGGAGACGGTCATGCGTCGCGTATTGCCCCTGAATGCCTGCGCTCTCATCTGCGCGGCCCTGGCGCTGCCCTTGCCAAACGAAGCCTCCGCGCAGTCGAATCCTTGGGTTGGACGCTGGGGCGCCCCGAGCTGCGGTCGCGACAAGACGGAAATCGTACTCAGCCGTTCGGCGCTCGATCTTTCGACTTTCGAGGCGGTCTGCAGCGTCCGAAGCGTGCGCCAGCGCGGCGAGATCTTCGATATCGACGCCAGTTGCCGGGGCGAGGGCGGCGAGAGCCGGATGTCGTTCTCGATCCAGGTCAGCGGAAACGTACTGACTTTCGTTGCCCAGCGGGGCATCGCATTCGAGCCGAAACGGTTCCAACGGTGCGGTGCGGAAGCTTCGCGCGGGGTGGAGCCACCGGCTGGCGCCGCAGCAGCTTCGGGCGCGACGACATCCGGGCTTCCACTGCGACGCGGCTACTACGTTTCTGACGACACGCCCTGCGCTCTCGCCTCGAACGCGACGCTCAGCCTTCTGCGGAGCGGTGGCATCGGTGCCGGGCGGGAGTTGTGTGAGTTCAGGGCGATCAAGATGGTCAGCCGGGCGCGCTACGAGGTGGTCGAGCATTGCGGGAGCGACGGAAGGCAAGCTGCGATCTATGAAATTCGAGGTCCAGCCAGCTACCGGCGCATTGGCCCGAACGGCAGCCGTTACGGGGCTCGCCATTGCACGCAGCGCGAACTGCCCGCGCCCTGGAATGCGACCGATATCGGCGACCTGATCCGCTAGCCGTGAGATCAGCCGAAATCCACAGCCTTGGCGATCCAGCGTCGCGAAAACGCTGACATGACCGCCTCTGCCAAGCAATTTGGCGCTGCCGGAAAGAAAGCGAGCGGCCGGGTTCTTGCCGGAGGGAACGTCGGTGCGGCCGGCATCATTTGACAACCGCCGCGAGCAGGACGAGAACATTGGACGACTATGGGCGTGAGGCCCGAATGCCTTGCAGCGCACATAGGTGGTTGTGCCAGATTTGGTCGCCCAGGCGAAGCCGAGGCTCGGCTATGGCTAGGAGAAGGCAACGTTCGAAACCTGCGGGCGCGCTCAGCCGAGCATGCGCCCCGCGGCTTCCATGTGCCGTGCCCCCCTTCGCCATTTCCCATGTTCTGCTCGACAGGCTCTGGCGGTGTCCGCGCCGTTTCAGCGCTTTCCTGCCGAGCGGCAGTTCGTTTTCGTAACGTCACGACGCAGGCTTTGCGCCGCGACGATCAGTAGTCCTGCTCATCACGGCCCCGGCAAGGATGACAGAGGATGGCTATCGCGATCGCACTGATCTTGGTGGTGGTGGGCTCGGTGGTGTTCCACTTCGTCAGCCCGTGGTGGTGGACGCCGATCGCCTCGAACTGGGGCTATATCGACGACACCATCATCGTGACCTTCTGGATCACCGGCGTCGTCTTCGCTGCCGTCGTGCTGTTCATGGCCTATTGCGTGATCCGCTTTCGCCATCGCGAGGGCCAGCGCGCCGCCTATGAGCCCGAGAACAAGCGCCTCGAATGGTGGCTCGCCATCGGCACCGGCATCGGCGTCGCCGCCATGCTGGCGCCCGGCCTCTTCGTCTGGCACCGCTTCGTCACGGTGCCCGCCGATGCTGCCGCCGTCGAGATCGTCGGCCAGCAATGGCAGTGGAGCTATCGCCTGCCGGGCGCGGATGGCCGGCTCGGCGCGACCGATGTCGCCCATGTCACCCCGGAAAACCCGCTGGGCCTCGCCCCGAACGATCCGCACGGGCAGGACGATGTCATCATCCAGGGCGACCAGCTCCATCTCCCGCTCGGCAAGCCGGTCAAGCTGCTGTTGCGCTCGCTCGACGTGCTGCACAATTTCTACGTGCCGGAGTTCCGCGCCAAGATGGACATGATCCCGGGCGCCGTCACCTATTACTGGCTGACCCCGACACGTCCTGGAACTTTCGAAGCGCTTTGCGCCGAGCTCTGCAGCACCGGTCACGCCTTCATGCGCGGCGGCGTCGTCGTCGAGCCGGACGAAAACTACCAGGCCTGGCTGCAACAACAGAAGACCTTCGCCCAACTGCAGGCGCCGTCCAGGGCGCAGGCGAAGAACTAGGAGAGGATCAGGGGCGTGCCCCGAAATGGGCGGCCTGGTCTGACGAGGAGCGGAAGGGTGTCCTGATGGCCGATGTGACGCATGGCGTGGCAGGCCCGGTCTCGGCCGGGGCGATCGATGATGTCGAACTCTACCATCCGAAGAGCTGGATCACGAAATACGTCTTCTCCCAGGACGCCAAGGTCATCGCCATTCAATACTCGCTGACGGCGCTGGCGATCGGGCTGGTTGCGCTCGTGCTGTCCTGGCTGATGCGGATGCAGCTCGCTTTCCCCGGCCTGCTCTCCTTCATCGACGCCGACTACTACTACCAGCTCATCACCATGCACGGCATGATCATGGTGATCTACCTGCTCACCGCCCTGTTCCTCGGCGGCTTCGGAAACTACCTGATCCCGCTGATGCTCGGCGCACGGGACATGGTGTTTCCCTATGTCAACATGCTGAGCTTCTGGATCTATCTGCTCGCCGTGCTGGTCCTCGTCGGCGGCTTCTTCGTGCCGGGCGGGCCGACCGGCGCGGGCTGGACGCTCTATCCGCCGCAAGCGATCCTCGCCAATACGGCCGGCCAGCAATGGGGCATCATCATCATGCTGGTCTCGCTGATGCTCTTCATCGTCGGCTTCACCATGGGCGGCCTGAACTATGTCGTGACCGTGCTGCAAGGGCGCGCCAGAGGCATGACGCTGATGCGCATGCCTCTGACGATCTGGGGCATCTTCACGGCCACCGTGATGGCGCTGCTGGCCTTCCCGGCGCTCTTTGTCGGCGCCGTGATGATGCTGCTCGACCGGGTCATCGGCACCAGCTTCTTCATGCCCTCGATCATCGCGATGGGCGAGCGGCTGGCCTACAAGGGCGGCAGCCCGATCCTGTTCCAGCACCTGTTCTGGTTCTTCGGTCATCCCGAGGTCTACATCGTTGCGCTGCCGGCCTTCGGCATCGTCTCCGACCTGATCAGCACGCATGCGCGCAAGAACATCTTCGGCTATCGCATGATGGTCTGGGCCCTGGTCGCGATCGGGGCGCTCAGCTTCGTGGTCTGGGCGCACCATATGTATGTCAGCGGCATGCACCCCTCCTTCGGCTTCTTCTTCGCCACCACGACGCTGATCATCGCCATCCCCACCGCCATCAAGGTCTATAACTGGGTGCTGACGCTCTGGCGCGGCGATATCCACCTGACCGTGCCGATGCTGTTTGCGCTCGGCTTCATCGTCACCTTCGTCAATGGCGGGCTCACCGGCCTGTTCCTCGGCAATGTCGTCGTCGACGTGCCGCTCTCCGACACCATGTTCGTCGTCGCCCATTTCCACATGGTGATGGGCGTCGCGCCGATCCTCGTCGTCTTCGGCGCGATCTACCATTGGTATCCGAAGGTGACCGGCCGCATGCTCGACGACACCCTCGGCAAGCTGCATTTCTGGGTCACCTTCCTCGGCGCCTACGCGATCTTCTTCCCGATGCACTATATCGGCCTGATGGGCGTGCCGCGGCGCTATCCCGAGATCGGCGCCATGGCGTTCGTCCCGCCCTCGACCGTGACGCTCAACATCTTCATCACGGTGGTCGCCCTGATCGTCGGCGTGGTCCAGCTGATCTTCCTGTTCAACCTGCTCTGGAGCCTGAAACGCGGCCGGCCTTCCGGCGGCAATCCCTGGCGCGCGACCACGCTGGAATGGCAGACGCCGCAGACGCCGCCGGCCCATGGCAACTGGGGCAAGGAGCTGCCGGTGGTCTATCGCTGGGCCTATGACTACAGTGTGCCCGGGGCTGCGCAGGATTTCCTGCCGCAGAACCAGCCGCCCGAGCCAAGAGCGGCATAGGGAGCCCGGCCATGGTCGTGATCCTCCTCTTCATGGTCGTCATGGCAGGCTTCGCCGGCTGGTGGCTGCTGCGCCAGGGACTGGCCGACAAGCCCTGGCTGGAGGTCGGCATCGCCGGCAATGCCGAGTGGACGGGCCAGGCGTCCCGGCCCATCGCCAAGATCGGCCTCGCGGCTTTCCTCGCCGTCGCCGGCTCGCTGTTCGCCCTGCTCGTCAGTGCCTATTTCATGCGCATGGGCTTGGCCGATTGGCGCCCGCTGCCGATGCCGATCGTGCTGTGGTTCAGCACGGGGCTGCTGATGCTCAGCAGCATCGCGCTGCACACGACGGTCGTTGCCGCGCGCCGCGCCGAGCTCGACGGCATCAGGTCCGGCCTGCTCGCGGCGGGCGTTTCCTCGCTGGCGTTTCTGGCCGGCCAGTTGCTGGCGTGGCGAGAACTTGCCGCCTCCGGCTATTTCACCGCGGCCAATCCGGCCGGCGCCTTCTTCTACCTGGTCACCGCGATTCACGGCCTGCACATGCTGGGCGGGCTCGTGGCGCTCGGCCGGACGGCGGCGAGGGCCTTTGCCACGTCGGCGGGAAGCGCGCCGGCCATGGCTGCCTTGCGGCTCAGCGTCGAGCTCTGCGCCACCTACTGGCACTTCCTGCTCCTGGTCTGGCTCGTGCTCTTCAGCCTGCTGATGCGCTGGACGGACGATCTGATCGAGATCTGCCGGGCCTTGCTGACCTAGGCAGGTGCCCGAATACGGGGGTGAACTGACGGGCGGCATCATCCGCCATTTTGACGAGCGCCGGATGCAGGTTCGAGGTCATCCGGCTGCTGGCTGCAAGCGAGGCGAGCGATGAACGAGGTCTTGCCGTCCACTGTGCATAAAGAGGCCGCCCCTGCCGCCGGCTGGCCCGGCATCGTCTCGGACTGGTCGTCCGACAAGCGGGCCTTCAAGGACGTCTCCTGGGGCAAGGCCATGATGTGGGTCTTCCTGCTCAGCGACACCTTCATCTTCGGCAGCTTCCTCATCGCCTATATGACGGTCAGGATGTCGACGACCGTGCCCTGGCCCAATCCGAGCGAGGTCTTCGCGCTCGAGATCGCCGGCCACCATCTGCCGCTGATCCTGATCGCGATCATGACCTTCGTGCTGATCAGCAGCAGCGGCACGATGGCCATGGCGGTCAATTTCGGCTACCGCCGCGACCGCCGCAAGACGGCGATCCTGATGCTGCTCACCGCCTTGCTCGGCGCGGCCTTCGTCGGCATGCAGGCCTTCGAATGGACCAAGCTGATCTCCGAAGGCGTTCGTCCCTGGGAGAACCCCTGGGGCGCGGCCCAGTTCGGCTCGAGCTTCTTCATGATCACCGGCTTCCACGGCTTCCATGTCACGATCGGCGTGATCTTCCTCGTCATCGTCGCCCGCAAGGTCTGGCGCGGCGATTTCGACGACGGGCGGCGCGGCTTCTTCACCAGCCGGAGAGGCCGCTACGAAATCGTCGAGATCACCGGGCTCTACTGGCACTTCGTCGATCTCGTCTGGGTCTTCATCTTCGCGCTGTTCTATCTCTGGTGAGAGAGGCCGCCATGTCGCATCCGACAAGCCACGCCGAAATCCAGCCTGCGAGCCAGGGCGAGGCGCAGCACCATCCGATCAGGCTCTATCTCGTGGTCTGGCTCTGGCTGTTCATCCTCAGCGCCTGTTCCTATCTGGTCGATTATTTCCAGCTCGTCGGCCTCCTGCGCTGGTCGCTGATCCTGACCTTCATGGCGCTCAAGGCCGGCCTGATCGTCGCCGTCTTCATGCACATGGCCTGGGAGCGATTGGCGCTCAGTTATGCGATCCTGCTGCCGCCGCTGCTGCTGTTGGTCTTCGTCGGGACCATGATCTTCGAGGCGGACTACACGCTGCTTTCGCGGGTGACCTTCTTCTCGGCCGGTTCATGAGGCGGCGATCCTGCGGAGACCGGCGTGGCATCGGGGCCGCGATACGGCGGGCCCGCCGAAGTTGGTTCGCGGCGAGGTGATCGGGAGATGCCGGGCCAGCATGGGGGCCTCCGGCCTTCTTCTGGTCCTGCATCATCGTGATCGTTAGAGGAGGCCCGGCCATGGCTGCCAAGGAGTTGAAGTTCTCGTCCGAGGCGCGCGACAAGATGCTGCGCGGCGTCGAAATCCTCGCCAATGCCGTCAAGGTCACGCTCGGTCCGAAAGGCCGCAACGTCGTGATCGAGAAGAGCTATGGCGCTCCCCGCATCACCAAGGACGGCGTCGCTGTCGCGCGCGAGATCGAGCTCGCCGACAAGTTCGAGAACATGGGCGCCCAGATGGTGCGCGAGGTCGCTTCGAAACAGCATGATGCCGCCGGGGACGGCACCACGACCGCGACCGTGCTCGCTCATGCCATCGTCAGGGAAGGCGCCAAGGCGGTGGCTGCGGGCATGAACCCGATGGATCTGAAGCGCGGCATCGACATGGCGGTCGCAGCCGCGGTGGCTGACTTCAAGAAGAACGCCAAGAAGGTCACGGCCAATAGCGAGATCGCCCAGATCGGCACCATCTCGGCCAATGGCGACGCCGAGATCGGCAAGATGATCGCGGCGGCGATGCGCAAGGTCGGCAATGAAGGCGTCATCACCGTCGAGGAGGCCAGGACGGCGGAGACCGAGCTCGACATCGTCGAGGGCATGCAGTTCGACCGCGGCTACATCTCGCCCTATTTCATCACCGATCCGGAGAAGCTGCGCGTCGAGCTGGAAGACGCCTATGTACTGATTCACGAGAAGAAGCTTTCCTCGCTGCAGACCATGCTGCCGCTGCTCGAAGCGACCATGCAATCCGGCAAGCCGCTGCTGATCATCGCCGAGGACGTCGAGGGCGAGGCTCTGGCCACCCTCGTCGTCAACAGGCTGCGGGCCGGGCTGAAGGTCGCCGCGGTCAAGGCTCCGGGCTTCGGCGATCGCCGCAAGGCGATGCTCGAGGACATCGCCATCCTGACCGGCGGCACGGCCGTTTCCGACGATCTCGGCATCAAGCTCGAGACTGTGACGCTCGAAATGCTCGGCCGCGCCAAGAAGATCGCGATCGACAAGGAGAGCACCACGATCATCGACGGTGCCGGCAGGAAGAAGGACATCGAGGCCCGCATTGCGCAGATCAGGGCGCAGGTCGAGGAGACCAGCTCGGACTATGACCGCGAGAAGCTTCAGGAGCGCCTGGCCAAGCTCTCCGGCGGCGTCGCGGTGATCCGCGTCGGCGGCGCCACCGAGGTCGAGGTCAAGGAGAAGAAGGACCGCGTCGACGACGCCATGCATGCCACTCGCGCGGCGGTCGAGGAAGGTATCCTTCCAGGCGGTGGCGTGCCCCTGCTCCGGGCGCTGAAGGCGCTTGCCTCACTCAAGCCCGCCAATGGCGATCAGCGCACCGGGGTCGACATCGTGCGCCGTGCCTTGCAGGCTCCGGCCCGTCAGATCATCGAAAACGCCGGCGCCGACGGCGCGGTCGTCGTCGGCAAGCTGATCGAGAAGGACGACTACAACTGGGGCTACAACGCCGCGACGGGAGTATACCAGGACCTGATGGCGAACGGCGTGATCGACCCGGCCAAGGTCGTGCGCACCGCGCTCGAGGATGCCGCCTCCATCGCCTCGCTGCTGATCACCACCGAGGCGCTGATCGCCGAACTGCCAAAGAAGGAGGCGGCGCCGGCGATGCCGGGCGGCATGGATTTTTGAAGCTCTGCACCGCTTGCAACGGTTCTGGCCTTCCCCGCAGCTCTGGCCGGTCCTTGAGCTCGCAGACGGCCTCTGGTTGGAAGGCTCCAGCCGTGGCGGCGACTATTTGAGATCGATGGTCGTCTCGACGACATGCTGAAGCGCGGGCGCGTCCTCCGAGGTCAGCGTCATGCGAAGGCGCACGCTCCGCCCCTGAAGCGCGCCGTCCCGCACGATGCGCTCGATCTCCCGCTGCGAGGTGACCCCGACCTCCTTCAGGAACTTGCGGACAGCCATGTTGAAACGGTCTTCATCCATGATCGATCTCCAGGGTTGCCGTTCAGCTCCGGGGGCTGGGCATGTCTTGCATGATAGCGCAGGGGAAAGGGAATGCGCACCATCGTTGCTACGCCCGCCGGACTGTCGCCGCTGCCGCCGGCGCCGCCTGCCGCTCGCGCTCAACTGGTGCAGTTCTGGCCCGACGCCTTGCAGGCTCGCCGCTGCTGGCACCCGTCAGGAACCGCGCTCCTGCAGAAGGCCGTTGAGGCCGGCGGCGCAGAAGGTCGTCAGATGCCTCAGCAGCAGATCGGCATTACGAGCCTCCGGCATGCCGTCGCGGCCGGGGTCCAGACGGGCAGCGCGATCGCCCGAGGCCATGGTCATGACCAGTGCCCCGACCATGAACAGATAGGCATCGACCAGAATCTCGGCGGGCGCCTGCGGATAGAGCCTGGCGAGCGCGGCCAGGAATTGCCGGGCCGTCGGATCGAAATGCTCGGCGAGGACGCCGCGCGCCGCTTCGCGCGGATCGACCGCTTCCCGGGCGGTCATCAGCGCGAAAGCAGCACCCTGGACGCCTTCGGAAAAGCGCTGGCGGACCGAGGGGCCGATGAAGGCATCGACGACATCATGAATGTCGAGCGTCGGCCGGGCGAGGGCTTCGGCGAGCGACTGCGCCCGCGCCAGCGCCAGCGCATGCGCGCGGCGTGCGAAAACGGCGCGGTAAAGCGCCTCCTTCGCGCCGAAATGGTAGCTCAGCTGCGAGAGGCGTACGCCCGCCGCCGCCGCAAGATCGCGCATCGATGCGCCATCGGCGCCGCCCCGCTCGGCAAAGAGCCGTTCGGCAGCATCCAGAATACGATCGCGCGTCGGCATCGCGGACATTTTGTCTCCCCGAAAATCTGGCGGATCGCTCTTACCAGAAAGCGGCAAGCTTGCTATAGGTCGGACGTTCGTCCAAATTCGAACCACAGATAACACGCGTCAAGGGAGGAAGTACCGGCATGCTGCCAGGCCGCCTCGTCGACCTGTCGATTCCGCTTGAGAACGACGTCCCCGCCGATCCGCCCTTCCAGAAGGTCCGGATCGACTATCGCACGCATGAGGCAACGGCGAAGGACATCGCGGCGGCGTTTCCGGGGCTGAAGCCCGAGCAGCTGCCGGACGGCATGGGCTGGGCGGTCGAGCTCGCGACGATCTCGACCCATAACGGCACCCATGTCGATGCGCCCTGGCACTATCACCCGACCCAGGATGGCGGCGCGCCGGCGCTCCGGATCGACGAATGTCCGCTCGACTGGTTCCTGCGGCCGGGCGTGAAGCTCGATTTCCGCCATCTGCCGGACGGGCATGTCGTCACCCCCGCCGAGATCGACGCCGAGCTCGCGCGGATCGGCCACACACTCAGCCCGCTGGAGATCGTCGTCGCCAATACAAGGGCCGGCGCCCGCTACGGCGAGGCCGACTATGTCGATTCCGGCTGCGGCTTCGGCCGCGAGGCGACGCTGCATCTGGTGCGGCAGGGCATCAAGGTGGTCGGCACCGATGGCTGGAGCTGGGACGCGCCGTTCAGCCACACTGCCCGCCGCTTTGCCGAGACCGGCGACGCCTCGCTGATCTGGGAAGGCCACAAGGCCGGGCGCGAGGCCGGCTACTGCCAGATCGAGAAACTGCACAATCTCGAAGTGCTGCCGGCCACCGGTTTCACGATCAGCTGCCTGCCGGTGAAGGTCCGCAACGGTTCGGCCGGCTGGACCCGCGCCGTGGCGATCCTGCCAGCCTGACCGCAGGGACGAAGGAGAGCTCCATGAGCAAGGTCATCATCACCTGCGCCATCACCGGCGGCATCCATACGCCGACCATGTCCGAGCATCTGCCGATCACGCCCGACGAGATCGCCAGCCAGGCGATTGCGGCCGCGGAAGCCGGCGCGGCGATCCTGCACCTGCATGCGCGCGATCCGAAAGACGGCCGCCCGACGCCGGATCCTGCGGTGTTCATGGAGTTCCTGCCGCGGATCAAGCAGGCGACCGATGCGGTGGTGAACATCACCACCGGCGGCGGCCTGACCATGACCGTCGAGGAGCGCCTCGCGGCGCCGCTCAAGGCAGCGCCCGAGATGTGCTCGCTCAACATGGGCTCGATGAACTTCGCGCTGCACCCGCTGGCCGAGAAGTACAGCAACTGGAAGCACCCCTGGGAACAGCCCTATCTCGCCGGCACCAAGGACTTCATCTTCCGCAACACCTTCGGCGACATCGAGCGCATCTACAAACTGCTCGGCGAGGGCCACGGCACCAAGTTCGAGCACGAATGCTACGATGTCGGCCACCTCTACAATCTCGCGCATTGCCTCGACCGCGGCTGGTTCCGGCCGCCGGTCTTCCTGCAATTGATCTTCGGCATTCTCGGCGGCATCGGCGCCGATCTCGACAATCTGATGTTCATGAAGCGCACCGCCGACAAGCTCTTCGGCAAGGACTACCACTGGTCGGTGCTCGCGGCCGGGCGCCATCAGATGGCCTTCTGCACGCAGGCGGCGATGCTGGGCGGCAATGTCCGCGTCGGGCTCGAGGACAGCCTGTTCATCGGCAAGGGCAAGCTCGCGACGTCCAATGCCGAGCAGGTCGCCAAGATCCGCCGCATCGTCGAGGAGCTCGGCTACGAGATCGCGACGCCCGATGAGGCCCGCGCGACGCTCGGCCTCAAGGGCGGCGACCGCGTGAACTTCTGATGCCGCCTCGTCCCAACCCGCTCGACGGCTTCGCCATCGATCCCGCCGATCTTCGCTATGTCGGCGAAGGCCTGCAGCGGCCGGAATGCATTTTGGCCGAGCGCGACGGCTCGCTCTGGAGCGCCGATGCGCGCGGTGGCGTCGTCCATATCAAGCCGGACGGCACGCAGGAGCTGATCACCCAGACGGCGAGCCGCGGCTTCGCTGAAGCCGCCGACGAGGAGGCGCGCTTCGTCTCCGGTACCTTGCCGAACGGCCTCGCCTTCGCCCGCAATGGCGACGTGCTGATCTCGAATTTCGGCACCGATCGGCTGGAGGTGATGACCCGCTCCGGTGAGACCCGCGTGCTGGTCGATACGATCGACGGGCACGCGATCGGCAAGGTCAATTTCGTGCTGCGCGACAGCAAGGATCGGATCTGGCTGACGATCTCGACAAGGACGAAGAACTGGATGCGGGCGATGAGCCCGAATGTCCGTGACGGCTATGTCGCGCTCTATGATGGCGGACGCTTACGCATCGTCGCCGACGGCTTCGCCTTCACCAACGAGATCAGGCTCGATGCCAACGAAGAGTGGCTCTATGTCGCCGAGACCTGCGCCTGCCGGGTGACGCGGCTGCGTGTTGCGCCCGATGGCAGCCTGAGTGATCGCGAGATCTTTGGCCCGAGCGACCATGGCGCGTTCATCGACGGCATCGCCTTCGACGCCCATGGCAATCTCTGGGGCACGCATGTGATGGTCGATCGCGTCTTCGCGCTTACGCCCGAAGGCGACCTTCGCATCCTGCTCGACGACGATCGTGGCAGCGAAGCCGGCAAGGCGCTGATGGCGGCTTTCGCTAATGACGAGACGACGCCCGAATTGATGCTCGCCTGCGGTGGTGCAATCGCCCCTTGGTTCGCCAGCATCACCTTTGGCGGCGCCGATCTTCGCGCCGCCTATATCGGCAGCCTGCGCGGCAGCCGCATCCCCTGCTTCAGATCACCGGTCGCCGGCCTGCCGATGGCGCACTGGCACGACCGCTAGCAACAACGAACGACATAACGGGAGGATTTCACATGAAGGGACTGGCCTCGGCGCTCGCCATCGCCACCGCATTGCTCGGCGCCCTGCCTGCCGCGGCCGAGATATCGGACGGCGCCGTCAAGATCGGCGTGCTGACCGACATGTCCGGCGTCTACTCCGACATCACCGGCAAGGGCTCGATCGCTGCGACCCGCATGGCGGTCGAGGACTGCCTGAAGGCCGAATGCGCCGGGATGAAGATCGAGGTGATCTCGGCCGACCATCAGAACAAGGCCGATGTCGGCTCGGCGATCGCGCGCGAATGGATCGACCGGCAGGGCGTCGACGTGCTCGCCGACATGTCGAACGCCTCGCTGCAGCTCGCGATCCCGCCGCTGCTGAAGGACAAGAACCGGGTCGGCCTGTTCCCCGGCGGCACGGCCCGGCTGACCGGCGATGCCTGCCAGCCCGACCATATCGTCCAGTGGATGTGGGACACCTATGTCCAGGTCGCCGGCATCGCCAACCATCTGACCAAGCCCGGCACCAAATGGTTCCTGGTCACCGCTGATTACGCGCTCGGCCACCAGCTCGAGGCCGACGCCAAGACCCTCGTCACCGCCAAGGGCGGCACCTATGCCGGCTCGGTCCGGCACGCCTTCCCGGCGATCGATCTCTCCTCGCAGCTCCTGACGGCGCAGGGCTCCGGCGCCGACCTGATCGCGCTGGCCAATGCCGGCGGCGACACCGTCGCCGGGATCAAGACGGCACGCGATTTCGGCATCGGCCAGGACAAGCAGAAGCTGGTCGCCTTCTTCCTGACCGCGATGGACGTAAAAAGCGTCGGCCTTGCCGCCGCGCAGGGCACGATCCTGACCGAGGGCTTCTACTGGAACATCGACGAGCGCACCCGCGCCTTCTCGGAGCGCTTCAAGGCGGCTCATGGCGCGGTGCCTTCCGCCATCCAGGCCGGCGTCTATTCCTCGGTCCGGCACTATCTCAAGGCGGTCGCCGCCGGAAAGTCGGACGATGCCAAGACGGTGATCGCCAAGATGCGCGAAGTCCCGATCGAGGACGAGGTCGTGCGCAACGCCAAGCTGCGCGAGGACGGCCGCATGGTGCACGATTTCTACGTCTTCCAGGTCAAGAAGCCGGCCGAGTCGAAGAGCGAGTGGGACCTCTACGACCTCGTCGCCACCATCCCGGGCGACCAGGCCTTCCGGCCGCTCGCCCAGAGCACCTGCCCGGCGATCAAGCGCTAGCCGCCGCTGAGCAGCGAGCTGCTGCCCATCGAAGCGCGTTGCTCGGAATGGAGCATTGCCGGCTAAAGGCGGCGCCATCTGAAGCGGGGATCTGCGGGCACGCCCGCAGCGCTCCGCCAGCCCTCGGCCTTTCAGAACCTGACCTCGAAACGTCCCTTGAGGGCGTGGTCGCGGGTGCGTTCGCCGATGGCGGCGGAGTAGGCGAGGCCGAGCGTGGTCGCGGCGGTGACGCGCCAGTCGAGGCCGGCCTCGGCGACGAGGGCATTGCGGTCGATCTGCGTCGCGAAGACCCGGGCCGGGGTGGTGCCGGCGATGAAGGCCGTCATCGCTTGCGGCGTCAGATCGCCAAAGCCATAGCGCCAGCCGAGCAGGCCGCGGGCGAACAGCGGCATCGCGCCGAGCTGCGCCTCGGCGCGCAGGCCGAGCGTGGTGAAGCCGAGGTTCTGCTCGCCGGAGAAGACCCGCAGCGCCGCCGCCCCGCCCTGCTCGATCGCCGAGCCGGAGGAGACCCGCAGCAGGGCGAGCTGGGCGAAGGGCTCGAGCGCGAAGCGTTCGAAGCGGAAGGCATAGCCGAGCTCGGCGAAGCCCTGCAGCAATTCGGTGTCGCGATCCGAGCGCAAGCTGTCGCCAAAGCCGCGGATCCGGACCTGGCGGGTCAGGCTGGTCTCGCCGAAGGAATAGCCGAGGCCGCCATCGAGCCGCCAGTTGCCATAGCGAGCGCCGGCATAGAGCAGGGCATGGCCGCTCTCGAGCTTGCCGGAGGACAGCCTCGCATCGACGTCGAAGTTCGACTGGGTGTAGCCGCCGGCGACACCGACCCTGAGCGAGCTTGCGCTGCTGTCATAGAGCTTCAGGTCGGCGCCGAGGATCGCCCCGCCGGTGCGGCGCGACAGCCCGGCCGCATTGCCGTCGGCGTTGGTGTTGGCCTGCGCGCCGACCGCCTCGCCCCAGATCGCGAAACGCTCCTCGAAGCGCGGCGCCGGCATCAGGGTCGGCGCCTTGCCCGCTGGCAGATCGGCCGAGAACCCCGCTGCGACCTGTCCCGCGGGCAGCGTCAGCAGCGAGCCACGCAGGCGGCCGAGCACCGCCTCGCGCACCAGCCGGCTCTCGCCGATCGCAACCGCGACGCCCTGGGCATGGCCCTCACCCGAAAGCAGGTCGAAGCCGGCCCGCGCCTCGGCCGCCGTCGCCGAGAGCAGCGCGTCGTAGACCGGGCTGCCGACCCCGAGCCGCTCGGCCGAGACTGCGATCCCGCCCTGGTTGCGGGTATGGGCGACGAAGCCGCCGGAGGAGCCATCGGGCCCGAAGCTCGTGGCGGTGCGGGTCATGGTCAGGACGACATTGTTGCTGTCATAGGCCAGCGACGGCGTCAGGAAGACGAGGTCCGAGGTGACATTGGCGAAGCGGCCCGTCACGCCGCCATTGGCCGTCAGGATCACGTAATTGGTGGCCTCAGCATAATTGCCCCTCTCGGCCAGCACCGCGACCGTGCCGCCCGACAGCGTCGCCAGGCCCGACGCCACGATCCTGTCGCCTTGCCCGGCCGGGTTGATCTCGATCTGATAGATCGAACCACTCGCGAACGAGATGTTGCCGGCGACATTGAGCGTCCCGATCGAATTGCCGGGCGCGACCGTCGCGCCGCCATTGGCGGCGATACCGGCGACAGAGCCGGTGCCGGCGAGCGAGCCGCCATTCACCGTCACCGCACTGGCGAGCGAGCCGTTCACCACCAGCTTGCCGGCATTGACCAGGGTGGCACCGCCGCCCGTCATATCCTTGTCCAACGTCCAGGTGCCGCTGCCCTGCTTGATCAGGGTGCCGGCGCTGAAGGTGGTGTTGCCGCTGACGGCCGTTGAATAGAGTTGATCGCCGGAGCCGTCCAAGGTCAGCGTCGAGGCGGCATTGGTGCCGATCTGCAGATTGCCCGTGATGCCGGAGCCGGTGAACAGCGTGACATGGTTGGTGCTGGCGCTGCGCAGCAGCACATCGCCCACCAGGGCGCCGGCATTGCTGAGCCTGGTGTTCCCGCTGAAGACCCGCACCGATGCGGTGCCCTGAATGGTGGCGCCGGCGCCATTGATCACCGTGCCCCCCTCGACCAGGAACACGCCCGCGCCCGGCCCCTTGATGAGGCTGCCGGCGCCGGTGTTGGTCACCGTGCCCGGCCCGCCGCTGATACCCACGCCAGCGGCAAATGCGTCCGTCCCATCGGCAATGATCGTGCTGGCGGTGTTGGTCACCGTGCCGCCATCGGCAAGGCTCACGCCGTAGAGCTTGCCCACGATGGTGCCGCCGCCCTGGTTGGTGACGGCGCCCAGGCCGGCGACGATCTCGACGCCGTGGCCCTGATTGTCCGTGGCCGCGCGGATGGTGCCGCCGGTATTGGTCACCGTGCCGTCACCCCAGATCCGGACGCCGCCGAGCCCGCCGGTGATGCTGCCTGCGGTATTGGTCACCGTTCCGCCGCCGTCGATGAAGACGCCTAAGCCGTCCGCGGCGCTGGCGCTGATGGCGCTGCCAGCGCCGGTGTTGGTAACCTCGCCACCGCCTTCGAGCCGCACGCCGGCACCGGCACCCGCGATGCTGCCGCCGGACAGGTTGCTGACGAGGCCTGGCCCTCCGGAGATGTAGACGCCCCAGTCGGCCGTGATCGCGCCGCTGTTGTTGACCGCGCCGCCTGCGTTGAGCTGCACGGCAATGTCCTTCGCATCTACGGTGCCGCCCGCCAGGTTGTTGACGGTGCCTGCCCTGCCGTAGACGTACACACCCTTGCTGGCGGCGTTTACTGTCGCGGTGATCGCGCCACGGTTGTTGACCGTGCCGCCATCCGCCAGCGCCACGCCGATGTTCTCCGCCTCGATCCGTCCGGTGGCCGAGTTGTTCACCGTCGCGCCGCCAGTTGCCGATTGGACGCCGAGTTCCCCTGCGGCCATTCGTGAAATGGTGCCGCCGTTGTCCAGCGTGCCCTGGTTGTTGACGATGATCTCGTTGCCGATGCTGACGCCGGAGTTGATCTGCAGCGTGGCATCGCGGTCGGACGCGTTGTCCACGGTGACGGAATTGCCGCCAAGCTGGAGGTTGGAGCTCACCACCAAAGTGCCGTTGTCCACGACGGTCTGGGCATGGCTGCCGGCGCCCGTAAGCATCAGGGCCATCCCCGCCAACGCGGTGGTGGACAAAAGTCCCCCGCGACACAAACCACGTGTCGCGTTGGAAAAGATGGCCGATGTCATAGATATTCCTCACGCGTGCCAAATGCCGCTGTCCGAAGCAGCAATCTCTGGCTATCGACTAAATTCGGTCGCCGTCCCTGCGGGCGTTATTGCGGCGTTACGCGAGCGTTATTTCTGCTTACCGTGCGTCGAAACCATCTAGAGTGTGCTTTTGGAGGAACAGCGTCGTGAGCGTACTGCCAGCGGAATGAAAGACAGTGTCGCTCTGCCGAGATTCCGTCTCTCCCTGCTTGGGCGATTCGAGCTGACGACGCGGGATGGCATCGTCCATCTGCCGGGCAAGAAGCTCTCGGGGTTGTTGGCCTATCTGGCCTGCACCGCGCCTCAGCCTCAGCCGCGCGAGAGCTTGGCCAATCTCTTCTGGGGCCTGCATTCCGAGACCCAGGCCCGGCAGAATCTGCGCCAGGCGCTGTTTCGGCTCCGCCGGATTCTGGGCCAGGACGTCCTCCTCAACAGCGACGATGAGGTCTGGCTCGCGCCGGGCGCGATCGATTGCGACGTCGCTCGCTTCAGGACATTGATCGCCGAGGGAAGCCGCGCTTCGCTCGCCGCCGCCGTCGATCTCTACCGGGGGCCGCCGCTATCGGACCTGAACGTAGCCGAGGATTCCTGGTCAGAATGGCGCGTCGCAGAAGGCAAGCGCCTGGAGGGCCTCGCGCTTGATGCCATGGTTGGCCACAGCCAGCAGGCGATGGAGGCGGGGGACGGCGAGGTCGCGCTGAAGGCGGCCCACCGTGCCATCCAGGTGAATGCCCTGCGCGAGGACGCTCATCGGGTGATCGTTCGGGCGCTGGTCGCCATGGGCCGGAAGGCCGAGGCGCTCAGGCATTATCAGGATCTCGTCGCGCTGTTGCAGCGCGAATTGGGAGCGGAACCTGATGCGGCAACGCAGTTGCTGGCGACGGAGCTTCGCAATGGACAGCAGCCCGTCGCGGCGCGGACGACCGACGAACCGCATCGCACTGCGTCCGGCGCATCCGAACCGGGCATCGAAGTCGAGGTCCCGGCAGCGCCAGACCATGCTGCCTCCACCAACGGTCTGCGCCCTGGCGCTCTCGAGCAGCGCCAGGTGACGATCCTGGTCTGCAGTCCGGTCGGCTCGGTGAGCCTTTCAGCCAGCTCCGATCCCGAAGACATCCACGATCGGATCGCCGCCTTCCACCGGATGGTGAGCGATGTAGCCGCGCGATTTGGCGGGTTTGTCGCCCACTACCAGGGCAATGGCGTCGTTGTGTATTTCGGCTACCCGGCCGCTCACGAGCATGACGCCGAACGAGCGGTGCATGCCGGCCTTGCTGTCCTCGCTTCAACTGGCGGCCCGGCCGCGCCTTCCGCCAGGAGACTTCAGGCAAGCGTTGGAATCGCCACCGGCATCGTCATCGTCGGGGAAAAACCGGCAATCGATAATGGCCGGCACCATGTCGCGCTGGGCGAAGCCCCCGCCATCGCGACGCGACTGCAACTGAGTGCAGCAGCGGGCCAAGTCGTCATTGCCGCGAGCACCCAGCAACTCGTTGGGCGGCAGTTCGCTTGCCTGGCGCTGCCGGCCCAGGACGGGAGGGGCGCAGCGGAGCAGCCAGAGGCGTGGCAGGTGCTCGGCGAGATCGCCGGAGTGAGCCGGTTCGATGCGCGGCGCGGTGAGGTTCTGAGCCCGCTCGTCGGCCGCCAGGAGGAGATCGCGCTGCTTCTCCGTCGCTGGGAACAGGCAAGATGCCACGACGGGCGTGTCGTTTTGCTTTCGGGAGAGCCAGGCATCGGCAAGTCGCGCATTGCGGAGAGCTTGCCGGCGGCGGGTGGTACTCGCCTGCGCTACTCCTGTTCTCCCCACCACGTGCATAGTCCGCTTCATCCGTTCATTGCCCGGATTCAGCAGGATGCCGGCTTCAGCCCCAGCGACGGCGACGGCACGAGACTCGACAGGCTGGAGGCGCTGCTCAGGCCGACATCGGTGGATTTGCCGCGCGACGTGGCACTCTTCGCCGAGCTGGCGGGAGTGCCTATGGACGGCCGCTACCCGGCACTGACGGCCAGCCCGCAACAGAAGCGCGAGATGACGCTGAGCCTGCTTCTGGACCAGCTCGATGGCGCCGCGTCACGGGGCCTGGTCCTGATCGTGTTCGAGGACGTGCACTGGATCGATCCGACATCGCTGGATTTGCTCGAGCGAATGGTCATCCGAGCCGCCCAGCTGCCATTGCTGTTGCTGGTAACGTGCCGGCCGGTGTTTCAGCCGAGCTGGGTCGACCACCCGCATGTAACGGCGCTGCCTTTGGGTCGCCTTGGCCCGCGCGATGGCGCCGGGATCATTCGCAGCATCGCTCAGGGCAGGGCACTCCCCGATATTGTCGTCGACCAGATCCTCTCGCGCACGGATGGCGTGCCGCTGTTCATCGAGGAACTGACCCGTTCTCTCCTCGAAAGCGGACTGTTGCGTGAGACCGCCGACAGCCACCTCCGCGACGGGCCATTGCTGCTACCGGCCATGCCGAGGACGTTGCAGGCCTCGCTGACGGCGCGTCTCGACCTGCTCGGCCCGGCCAAGGATGTGGCCATGACCGGCGCCGCGATCGGACGGGAGTTTTCCCACGGGCTGATTGCCGCCGTGTCGGACCTTGCTCCAAGGGAACTGGAGGCGGCGCTCGCGCGGCTCGCGGGATCAGGTCTCATCTCGCGCCGCGGCATGCCTCCCGAGGCGAGCTACGCGTTCAAGCACGCGCTGGTACAGGACGCCGCCTACGTCACCATGCTCAGGAGTCGGCGCCGCCGGTTGCATGCGAGCATCGCCAAAGCACTGGTCGAGCGGTTCCCGGCGTCAGCCGAAAAACAGCCCGAGATCGTTGCGCATCATTTCACCGAGGCCGGGCTTGCCGGCGATGCGATCGGCTACTGGGTCAAGGCCGCTCGCCTTGCGCATGCGCGCTGGGCCAATCGCGAGGCAGCCGGCTTCTTCGAACAGGCGCTGCGCGTCCTTGCGACGCTGCCCGAAACCCGCGAGACGCTCGAGCAGGGCATCGATCTGCGCTTCGATCTGAAGACTTCGCTTGTTCCGCTTGGGCAGTTCGAGCGCATCGTCAGCCATCTTCGTGAAGCCGAGAGCCTGGCCAGGCGCCTCGACGATCAGCGCAGGCTGGCGCGGTTCGCTTTCCACATGTGCCAGACCCTCGGGCTGAGCGGCGATCCGGTGGAAGCGACTGCTTTCGGCAAGCAGGCGCTCGCACTGGCGGATTCTCTTGGCGATGTCCCGCTTCAGGTGGCGGCGACCCTGTTTCTCGGGACGGCTACCTTCTCGACACTCGACTATCGGCAGGTCGAGCCGCTTTTCGTGCGAGCGCTCGAGCTGCTCGATGCTCAACCCGGTTTCGAGCGATATGGCCTCGCCGGATTTCCCGCGGTATCCGTCCGGGCATTCTTGGCTCGCATCTATGCCGAGCAGGGCAGATTCGAGCAGGGCGTCGTGCACGGCGAAGAGGGCGTTCGCATCGCCCACGCGGTTGACGATCCCTATAGTCTGACGATCGCATACTGGTGCCTGGCCGACCTTCACGTCATCCGCGGCGAGTTTGCCGGCGCCATAACGAAGTTGGAGCGCGCCCTCGCATTGGCTCGCGAGTTTGACCTGCCCTTCATGTCCGCGGGCAGCTCGGGAACGCTCGGCTACGCCTACGCGATGCTGGGACGGACTGCTCAAGGCCTTCCGCTGCTGGAGCAGGCGCTAGGCGCGTTCAAGGCCATGGGGCATCGGTTTGGCGAAGCTCTCTTTCCTGCTGCCTCTGGGGGAGGCGCATATGCTCGCCGGCCAGCATGGCGCTGCTCTCGACTATGCCGGACGGGCCTTGGCCATGGCTCGCGCGAGCGGTCAACGCCGCGGCGAGGCCGGAGCCCTCCACCTGCTTGGCGAAGTTGCCGCCCGCACCGAACCCGCGGAACAGGCTGAAGCCCACTACCGGGCTGCGCTTGCGATCGCGACGGGGCTCGGATTGCGCCCGCTCGTGGCGCGCTGCCATCATGGCCTGGGAAACCTGTATCTGCGCGCCGGGCGCCCGGACCAGGCCCGCGAACAGCTTGCGGCCGCCACGATGATGTACCGCAAGATGGGCATGCGGTTCTGGCTGGAGCAGGCCAATGCCGCGGTCCATCAGCCGCATTAGCCAGCAACTTCCGGCTAGAGCATCGGACCAAAAAGTGGAATCCACTTTTCGGACGAATCTGATGCCTTTACAAAGAGATGGATCGCCGTGCGTCCGGTAGGACGCACGGCGATCTCGTATCGAAACTCTGCAATAGGCGCGGCCCAGCCTGGGTGTTTGGTCCCGGCGCGGGGCCCCAAGCGCATGCGGCGCTGCCGCTATTGGGACGACCGATCCCCGGCCTCCGCCGAATCTACCGACCAAACACCTCGGGATAGGCGAACAGGCCGGGCCCGCCGCCCGTGTGCCAGAAGACCACGGTTGCGCCGGGCGCAATGACCTCTTTCCTGACCAGCGACAGAAGGCCCGCCATGGCCTTGCCGGTGTAGACCGGATCCAGAAGGATCCCTTCCGTGCGTGCCAGCAGCTCGACAGCCTCTGTCATTGCCGCGGTGGGCTGGCCGTATCCGGGGCCGACCTGGGAATCGTCGATATCCAGCGCGGCAGTCGTTCCGCGCTGGCGGCTTTCCAGGGCAAAGATCCCTTCGACCAGGTCGGAAACGATGGCGCGCGCTTGTTCGGCCGAGCGCGAGACGCTGATGCCATGCACATGGCAGGACAAGCCCGCCTCCTCCACGCCGGCGAGAATGCCGGCATGGGTGCCGCCGCTTCCTGTCGGCACAACGATATGGTCGATATGGCAGTCATTGGCCTTCGCCTGCGCGGAGAGCTCGGCGAGCGCATCACGATAAGCCAGGCTGCCAAGGGCGTTCGAGCCGCCGACAGGGATGAAATACGGGCGTCGCCCCTCTGCAGCCAGTCTCGCCAACGTCTCCGCCGTCACCGCAGTGCCGTCCTCTTCCGGCGCGAGGATACGAAGCTCCGCCCCGAAGATCTGGTCGAGAAGCACATTCCCGCTGGTCCGATAGGCTTCGCTTCGGCCCCTGACCGCGTCTGTCAGCAACAGCACGCAGCCAAGCCCGTTTCGCGCGGCCGCGGCCGCGGTCTGGCGCGCGTGATTGGACTGAACAGCGCCCACGGTCACCAGGACATCGGCTCCGTGTTTCAACGCATCCGCCACCAGGTATTCGAGCTTGCGCGCCTTGTTGCCGCCGCCGGCAAAGCCGGTGCAGTCATCGCGCTTGATCCAGATCGGTGGGCTTCGGCCGTCGCGGCCGAGAGCCTGGGAGAAGCGTCGGAGCGGTTCGAACGGCGTCGGTAGCATGGCGAGGGGGATCGTGGCGTGTCGGTTCATTCCAGCAAGCTCCCAGCGCATGCCGCTTCGGCGGCCTCTGCGTCACAATACTCCTGGAATGACGAACGTCTCGAACGCCACTGCATGCCCGCCGTGCACATTCAGCGCAGCAATCCGACGCGCCACAGCCGCGGCGTGCCGGACACGATCCGAACCTGACCTTTGCCGTCTCGGGCTTTGCCCCTCGCAAATCCCTCGTTGCCGAAGCAGCGGCAATCAGTTATCCACCTTCCACGGATTGCGCCCGTAGCTCAGCTGGATAGAGCGTTGCCCTCCGAAGGCAAAGGTCACACGTTCGAATCGTGTCGGGCGCGCCATATACAATTTTGATATCATTAGTCTTTTGGCGATCTTGCCCGCCAGAACGACATTCTTCCCACACATTCTTCCCACACTGAGCGCATGGCCGGGCGTATTCGGCCGCATGACTCGGTGCAGCTCCGCCCCCTGCACACGTTCGATCCCGTGCCAGCGGGCGAGCGCAGGCCATCTCACCAAACGGGCCAATTCTCCAACTTTCGACATCCGTGCGGCTCCCCGCACGGCGGTGTATAAGTCGCCATGGCGAGACTGACCTATCAGCCTCATGGCGGAGCACTTCGGGAAAGCCCTTTCGCGAACCTCGCGCCGGAACTGCGTTGCATCGCGACCTCCCACGCCACGGGTCTGCGCTGCAAGGCGATCCGGGTGAGAGGGCATAGCTGTTGTCGGATGCATGGAGGCGCCGCCGCCGCCGTCGAGCGCTATCGCAAAGAGCTGCATGCCATCTGCACGCACCAGCGCCGGGGTAGGGTGAGAGCCGGCCGGCTGGAATGGCT
>JAKFDB010000009.1:0-38194 GCA_036676315.1 Bradyrhizobiaceae bacterium | reverse complement strand
TCGCCCTGACGCCGCTCGTGAGAATCGTGTTCGCCATCTTCGGTCCCCTGAAAGCGCGATTCAGCGCCCATGCGGTTTGGTCTGGCCGGATAATCCTTCGTTAAGGCTAACAACCGGTTAACGGTTGAGCGGGGCACTTCGCGCCGGGGCTGAAGCAACGAAAAGACGGCGGAGCTCGCGCTCCGCCGTCTTTCTTGTCTTCGACCCACTTCTGTGGGCTGGCCCGCTCCTGCGGGACCGAAGGATCAGAACAGGCGCAAGACGGCCTGGTCGGCCTGCGAGGCCAGCGTCAGAGCCGTCTGCGACAGCTGCTGGCGGGTCTGCAGGGCGAGGAGCTTGGCGCCTTCCTCGTTGTTGTCGGCGAGCACCAGATTGTCGGCGCCCTGCGTCAGGGTGTTCACCAGGTTCTTGGTGAAGTCCTGGCGAGCCTGAACGACCGACAGGCTGGAGCCCAGCGAGGAGGCCGTCGAGCGCAGCGAGCCGAGCGCGCTGGTCAGGGAGTCGCCGACCGCGGAGAGGTCGGTGTCGCTCTGGATGTTGAAGGTTCCGGTCACCGCGGTCGCGCTGGTGGCAGTCAGCACGCCGAGATTGGCGGAGTTCAGCACCGAACCCTGGACATCCAGCTTCGACTGCTGCGAACCGGTCTTCTCGTTGAAGGTGATCGACAGCTTGTCGCCGTTGAGCAGGTTCTTGCCGTTGAAGCTCGAATCCTTGGCAAGCTCGTCGATCTGCGTGCGCAGGTCGTTGAACTGCTTGATCAGGTTGGAGCGGACGGTCGAGTTGCCACCGGCCGAGACGATACCGGCGCCGGCCGAGTTGCCGTCGGCGACGGCGAGGCCGATGGCAACGTTCTGGTTGGTGCCGCTGGAGGCGTTGGTGCGGGCAGTGGCAGCATCGGTGCCGGCGCCGAGGCCGACGCGCAGCGTGTCCGAACCAGCGCCGGTGACGTTCAGGCGACCGGAATCGTCAACCGAGGCGGTGGCGATGCCGGATTTGTTGATCTCGTTGACGAGATCGCGGACCGTCGCGGTAGCGGAAAGATCGACGGTAAAGGTCGTCGAGCCGGCCGAGACCGACAGGGCCAGGCTGGAGTTGGTGGTGGTGTCGATCAGGTGACCGGCATCGGAAGCGGTGGCGCGAGCGGCGACGCCGGCCTCGCCGAGGCGCTTGTCGAGAGCGATGTCCTTGCGGCTCTTGCCGCCGGTGTCGGTCACTTCGGTCGCGTTGGCGAGGATGTCAGCCGCACCGACCTTGGTGGGGCGGTTGGCGGCGGCGTCGGCCTGGGCCTGCTTGACGGTCGACTGCAGCGACTCGACCAGCTTGACGGCCGAGTCGATGCCCTGCGAAGCCGCCTGGATCGTCTGGACGCCGTTGGAGATGCCGTCGAGGAGGCCGGTGAGCTGGCCGGCGCGGTCGTTCAGGCCGGCCGAGGTGAAGAAGTTGACCGGATTGTCGACGGCCGAGTTGACCTTCTTGCCAGTGGCAAGACGGAACTGGCCCTGCTGCGAAGCGGAATTGGTCTGGGAGAGGGAGGTCAGCGCGCTGCGCACGCCGGCAGAGAGAGAGATGGTGGCCATCGTAGAATACCCTTCTGGTATGATGCCTTCTGGCGCCCGGGCCGTTCTGGCCAGGACCCGAGGACCATTGGCGGCCACCTCGTAACAAGCGGTAAACTCGACCCGGAAAATTGCCCGGAAATTCGGCGAAGCCGGCTCGTGGTTAATCGCTCGTGAAGCGCGATGGCGGATGGCCATGCGGCCACGCCGGCCGGGCCCGGAACGCCGTCGCCCGCCGGCTCTGCCTTGCGGCGAGCGATGGCGGGCGACGGGCAGTCCGGCGATCGGTGGTGGTTCAGGCGGTGCGTTCGACCGCGTGCGAGGCGGCGGCGCTCGCGGCAGCCCGCTCGCGCTCGATCAGGTCGCGGGAGAGGGCACGTAGCTTGAGCATGGTCTCGTCGGGCAATTGCTCGACGGTCTCGCCGGTGTCGCGGTTGGTCTTCTGGAGCACGATGCTGCGGGTCTTCGGGTCGATCACCAGCCGCCGGTCGATGACCTCGCGCCGCTCCTGCTGCTGATAGGCTGCTTCGGTGCGTTGGCGGTTGACGGCGTCGTCCTGGCGCTGGCGCTGCTGGGCCTGCTCATGGCGCCGCTCGTCGGCGCGGGCCCGGATGTCGAGCCGGACGGCCTCGCCCGCGGCTGCGGACTGCACGGTCTTCTCAGCCGGGAGCTCGACCGGCGCACTGCCGGGCTGGATCGCAATGTCGGTCCGCACCGTCGCCTGTACGGCGCCGGTGGCGAACGTCCTGGGGGCTCCACCGAAATCCATTCTGGACTCCTCTCGCATGAGTCGGACTCATTACAAGATGGGGACCATGGCGGAAACAGTTGAATCTGCCGTTAGGGAAGTTGGTAAATTGTGAACGATTGGCTGCTAAGGGCCGATTTCGGTTAAGGAATTTCCGAGCCGATCATTCGTCTCAAGGCAGGTTCACCGATCAGGTTGATTCAAACCTGATCGGATCCGGCTCTAAAGGCTCTTCGAGATCACCATCGGCCCCGCATTCGGTCGGGCGAAAACACCGGCGCCGACCGTCGCGGCCGGACCGTAACCTGCCGCCCTGGTCGGCCGGTTGGCGTCGGCGGCAAGGTCCCGCACGATCGATTCCGATACCGCCCGCGCCGTCGCGAGCACGGCCTGATTGGTCTCGATCAGATCCTGGAAGGCGAGATGCGCCGCCTTCAGGCGCTTGACCTTCTCAGGCACGAAGCGGGCCAGCGCCACGGCATTCAGTTTTATCTGCTCGACGCCCTTCATATAGATGCCGGCGAGCTCGGACTTGCGCTGCTCGCGCTCCATCGCGTCCTTGAGTTTGCCGGCCTTGACCAGCGCGGTTTCCTCGCCGACCACATGCGACAGCGAGCCGAGCGCCTCGATCACCGCCTCGATCAGGCCTTCCGCCTCGATGGCGTTGCCGACGCGCGGGCGCTCGTCGATGACGCGCGGCCTAGCCAGCATTGCCGCCTCCGGCATTGGTGCCCGAAGCCTTGGTGCCCGAAGCCTTGGCCTGGACCTGGATCAGGTCGCGCAGGACCTGGTCGGACAGGCCGAGGCCGCCGGCCTTCTGCAGATTGCGAGCGTATTCCTGGGTCAGCATCGACCGGTAGATGCCGCCGCCGGTGCCGTTCTCGCCGAGCGGACCTTCGGTCTCGCTGGAATCCATGACGCTGTTGGTAAAGTTCTCGAGGAAGACGGTCTCGAACTCGTCGGCCGCCTTCTTGGCCTTGGCCGCCTTGCTGGCGTCGAAGGCGCCGGCAATGCCGTTGACGAGGCTGGCCGCAGCGCCGAGCGCGAGCTTGGCGGCGGGAATGGCGAGGGCAGCACTCATTACATCACCTCGATTTCGGCTTGCAGCGCGCCGGCTGCCTTGATGGCTTGCAGGATGGAGATCAGGTCGCGCGGGCCGATGCCCAGCGCATTGAGTCCGTCGACCAGCTCGCGCAGGGTGACGCTCTCCTTGACCAGAGCGAGCTTATTGCTGCCCTCGGTGTCGACCTTGACGCTGCTGCGCGGGACGACGACCGTGCGGCCATTGCCGAACTCGTTGGGCTGGCTGACCTGGGGCTCTTCGCTGATCGTCACCGTCAGGTTGCCCTGGGCGACGGCGACGGTGGAGACGCGCACGTCCCGGCCCATCACGATGATGCCCGAACGCTCGTCGATCACCACCCGGGCGCCCTGATCGGGCTCGACGCGGAGCTGCTCGATGTCGGTCAGCAGGCGGATCATGTTGCCCTGGAAGCGGGGCGGAATCTGCAGCACGATCGTCGAAGGATCGGTCGGCTCGGCGGAATCGCCGCCGATGAAATCATTGATCGCGGCCGCGACGCGCCTTGCGGTGGTGAGGTCGGGATTGCGCAGCGAGAGCCGCAGCGTCTTGAGCTTGTTGAGGGCGAAGTCGATCTCGCGCTCGACCATGCCGCCATTGGCGATGCGGCCGACGGTCGGCACGCCGCGCGTGATCTTGGCGGCCTCGGCCTCGGCGGAGAAGCCGGAGATCGCGACCGGCCCCTGCGAGACGGCATAGACCTCGCCATCGGCGCCGAGCAGCGGCGTCGCCAGCAAGGTGCCGCCCTGCAGCGACTTGGAGTCGCCGAGGGCTGAGACGGTGATGTCGAGCCGCGTACCCTGGGTGGCGAAGGGCGGCAGGTTCGCCGTCACCATCACGGCCGCGACATTGGCGGTGCGCATGTTGGCGCCGCGGGTGTTGACGCCGAGCCGTTCCAGCATCGCCTGCAGCGACTGCTTGGTGAAGGGGGCGTTGTTCAGCGTGTCGCCGGTGCCGTTGAGGCCGACGACGATGCCGTAACCGAGGATCTGGTTGGAGCGGACGCCTTCGACCGAGGCGAGGTCCTTGATGCGCGACAGCGCCCCGCCGGTGCCGGGAGAGGTGCCATGGGTGCCGCCGAAGGAGGCCGGGGCGACGCTTGCCGCAGCTCTGCCCGAAGCGCCGCTGCTGGCCTGTCCGCGCAGAGCGGGTGCTGGCGCCAGGTCCGCCGCCCACGCCGCGCCGGCGAGCAGCAGCAACGCGGCGGCCGGCATCAGCAGAAGGCGGATCGGGAACAGGGCGAACATGCAGCCACCAGGGTCAATCATCGTCGGACGGCAATCGCCTTGCGAACTCCGTGCCAGTTCGGAAAAAAGCAAAAGCCCTTCTTAATCAGAAGTTTAATGATCGCGGGCCTGATCGGCAGCAGGGCAGGGGCCTGCCCAAAGCTGCCGGGCACGGCAATTCCTGCCGGGTCGTTTACCGCTCGTTAACCATGCTGCCGGCAAAACGGGGGCAGGGTCGGGCGGCGTCAGTGGACCGCCAATTCGAACCGACCTCGAGAGCGCCATGATCCGCATCGACCAGCGCGCAGCCATCACCCAGACCGGAGCGGCGAGCCGCGGCAAGGCCGCGAGCGGCACGGGCTTCCGCCTGCCGGGACGCGAGACGGCCGCAAGCACGCAATCTTCGACCGTGAGCCATGCCGGCGCACTCGACGGCCTCTTGCTGGTGCAGGCGGAGGAGGACGGCCAGGAGCGTCGCCGTCGGCAGGCGCGCCGCGGCCATGACCTGCTCGACGGGCTCGACCGGCTGAAGGCGGCCCTGCTCTCCGGCCGGGTTCAGATCGCCGAGCTCGAGCGTCTCAAGGCCATGCTGTCGGTGCGCCGGGAGAACACCGATGATCCGCGCCTCGACGAGGTGCTGGCGCATATCGAATTGCGTGCCGCGGTCGAGCTCGCCAAGCTCGGGCGCTGAGTTCGCCGGACCTCAGGAAAGTCGGCGTCGTTCTCGGGCCAAGCCAAGCGCAGGCCCGAGAATCTCGTGCAGGAGATGCCCGGATCGGGTCCGGGCATGACGGCCCTTTACCGCCTCAGCGGATGAACTGATCCACGAAATCCGCGCCGAGGCCGTTGGCGGCATAATGCGCCCGGCATTTGTCGATGCGGGTGAAGACGTCGTCATAGCCGAGGCATTTGCCGTCCGGATCGACATAGATCATCGCGCCGTTGACCTGGAACATCGTGATCATTTCCTCGACATCGGGATCGACCACGAGGGTATGGGTCTCGCCGGGCGCCTCGTAGACATAGGCGCCTTCGGTCGCGACCCAGTCATGCTCGAGATAGCGCCACTTGCCCTTGAGGACGTAGCCATGCACCGGCTGGGGATGGCGATGGCGCGAGAGCACGCCGGCGCGCCGGACCTTGAGCAGGTTCATCCAGTAGCCGCGCGTCGCCGAGAGGCAGAGCGGACGGAACCAGACATTGTCGTCGACCGGCACCCAGACGCGGTCATCCTCGGGGATGACATTGGGCACGACCAGCTCCGGCGGCGATTCCTTGGGCTGCGGATGGCGGTAGGGCGTCCAGCGCTCGGCGTCCGAGGCGGCGACCGGGATCGGGCTGACCTTGTCCATGGCTTGTCTCTACCTTGAGTTTTCGATTCAGGCCCTTCCTAGGCTGAATCCGGAATGCGGGCCAAGTCACTGATCGGGCGGCGTTTCGTTGCCCTCGTGGGGCGGGTCTCAGACGGCGAGATAGCCGCCATCGACCGGCAGAACCGTGCCGGTGACGAAGCGCGCCGCATCCGAAAGCAGGAAGACGATGGCGCCGCCGATATCGGCGGGCTCGCCCCAGCGGTTCATCGGGGTGCGCGCCAGGATTGGCGCCGAGCGCTCCGCGTCCTCGACCAGCGGCCGCGTCAGCTCGGTGGCGATCCAGCCGGGCGCGACGGCGTTCACCCGGATGCCGTCGGCGGCCCAGGCGGCTGCCAGCGACTTGGTGAGCTGGCCGACGCCGCCTTTCGAGGCCGCATAGCCCGGGGCGAAGGGAGAGCCATGGAAGGTCAGCATCGAGGCGGTGTTGACGATGGCGCCGTTGTGCGCCGCGAGCTTCTCCCGGGCGGCGACGCACATGCGCATGGTGCCGGTCAGGTTGACCTCGACGGTGAGGCGGAAGGCCTCGATCTCGAACTCCTTGCCGCCGCGCTGGATCATGCCGGCGCAGTTGACCAGCGCGTCGATCCGTTCGCAGCCGGCGATGATGGCGGCGACCTGATCGTCCCTGGTGACATCGAGCCGGGCATGGCGGATGGCGACATGGCAGGGCGTGGCGGCGACCTCCTCGTCGGTGAGGCCGGTGGCGAGCACCTGATAGCCGGCCTGGGCGAGGGCGAGCGCCGCACCGGCGCCGATGCCACGGGTGCCGCCGGTGACGAGGGCGAATTTCTTAGTGTCGATCATGGGCGGCAATCTAGACGGGAGTGCCCGGCTGGGGGAAGCGGCCGGCTCCCCCGCCTTCGCGGGATCGCCTTGCGTCGAGGGTCTGGCACGCGGCGTCAGACGGTCATTTCGGGCCGAGCTCGAAGCGCAGCATCGCCGAGCCGCCGCCTTTGACGTCGCCGCCACCCAGCGGCCTCTCGCGGTTCATCTTGACGTCGAGCGTGGTCTTCCAGGGCGTGCCGGGCGCGAGGCCGAGATCGGTGACGAGCTGGAGCTGCGGCATCAGCGTCGCCTCGGGCACGGCCTGGCTGGCGAAGGCGTAATTGCTGGCGAGCGCGATCTCGGAGATGAGCGTGACGTTGTCGAACAGAGAGTAGCGATAGCCCAGCATGGCGTTGACGTTGTGGCTGCCGCTTCCGGCCATGCCGAAGCCGCCGCCGGTGGACAGGCGCCAGAGCAGGCCGTCGCCGGCGGTGGTGGAGCGCCGCGCCAGAGTCCAGTCGAGGCGCGTATCGGAGCCTTGCCAGGCGCCGGCGCCACTGACGATCGCGGTCTCGAACGAGAGAAGCTCCGGGCCGATCCTGAAGCCGACGGCGCGCTCGGTCGCGGCATGGGGACCGCGCGAAACCGTGCCGAGACCACGCCGGATCGTGGCGGTTTCCACCTCGGGCCGGGCGAAACCCGAGCGCCGAGCCCGCTCGCGATAGGCAATGTCCTTGTCGAGCGTCGGGGCGATCAGCGTCGGGATTGCAAGGACGGGATCCTGCTCGTCCGCCTCATCTTCCCAAAAAGGCTCGTTCGGCAGGCTTGTCATCTCGTATTGCGAGAGCTTCGCGACCCTGTCGAGGCTTGGCGGCCGCTCGACGGCCGCTGCGGGGCGCGCGAACAGGGAAAAGGGGGCGGCGAGCAGGCCGGCAAAGGCAAAGGCGATAGGGAATTTGCTGGTCAAGGCATCGGATCGTGGAGCGGTTGACGAAGCAAGCCATGGTGCCGACCGATCGTGCTCACAATGCGGCAGTGCAACATAACTGGTTCGAGGCAGCCCTCGATCGCCCGGCTCGGCATTTCGCGAGCAGCCGCTGCTCTGCCACAAAAGGCCTGCTTCCCCCTGCGGCCTTAACCCGCTAGGAAGCGCGCGAGCCTGCTGCGGCGCCTCGAGCCGCAGTTCGGGACCGTTCCAGACTGGCCAGAAGCAGGGGTCGTATTCACATGAGCAAGATCAAGGTCGCCAACCCGGTCGTCGACATGGACGGCGACGAGATGACCCGCATCATCTGGCAGAAGATCAAGGACACGCTGATCTTCCCCTATCTCGATCTCGAACTCGACTATTACGACCTCTCGGTCGAGAACCGCGACAAGACCGACGATCAGGTCACGATCGACGCCGCCAACGCCACCAAGAAGCATGGTGTCGCGGTGAAGTGCGCCACGATCACCCCCGACGAGGCGCGCGTTAAGGAATTCAACCTCAAGTCGATGTGGAAGTCGCCGAACGGCACGATCCGCAACATCCTCGGCGGCGTGATCTTCCGCGAGCCGATCATCTGCAAGAACGTGCCGCGCCTGGTGCCGGGCTGGACGCAGCCGATCGTCATCGGCCGCCATGCCTATGGCGACCAGTATCGCGCCACCGACTTCAAGTTCCCGGGCAAGGGCACGCTCTCGATCAAGTTCGTCGGCGAGGACGGCAACGTCATCGAGAAGGAGGTCTTCAAGGCCCCCGACGCCGGCGTCGCCATGGCGATGTACAATCTCGACGACTCGATCCGCGACTTCGCGCGCGCCTCGCTGAACTACGGCCTGCTGCGCAAGTACCCGGTCTATCTCTCGACCAAGAACACCATCCTCAAGACCTATGACGGGCGCTTCAAGGACATCTTCGAGGAGATCTACCAGGCCGAGTTCAAGGCGGAATTCGACAAGCTCGGCATCACCTATGAGCACCGTCTGATCGACGACATGGTGGCGTCGGCGATGAAGTGGTCGGGCGGCTATGTCTGGGCCTGCAAGAACTACGATGGCGACGTGCAGTCCGACACGGTGGCGCAGGGCTTCGGCTCGCTCGGCCTGATGACCTCGGTGCTGATGACGCCGGACGGCAAGACCGTCGAGGCCGAAGCCGCCCACGGCACGGTGACCCGCCACTACCGCGAGCACCAGAAGGGCAAGGAGACCTCGACTAACTCGATCGCCTCGATCTTCGCCTGGTCGCGCGGCCTCAGCCATCGCGCCAAGCTCGACAACAATGCCGAGCTCGCCAAGTTCGCCAGCCTGCTGGAGAAGGTCACGGTCGACACGGTCGAAGCCGGCGACATGACCAAGGACCTGGCGCTGCTGGTCGGCCCCGACCAGAAGTTCCTGTCGACCACCGGCTTCCTCGACAAGGTCAGCGACAACCTGCGCAAGGCGATGGCCGCCTGAGCGCGCCACGGCTTGCAGACGAAACGAAGCCCGGCCAATCTGGCCGGGGCTTTTTTCATGAGGTCGGGGCGATGGCCGAAGCGGGACCGGAGGTGACAGGCGGCTGCCAGTGCGGCGCGGTGCGCTATCGCCTGAAGCAGCCGCCGCACAAGGTTTCGGTCTGCTTCTGCCGGATGTGCCAGAAGGCCGTCGGCAATTATTTCGGCGCCTTCGCCAGTTCGCGCATCGTCGACGTGGTCTGGACGCGTGGGCGGCCGACGATCTTCGCTTCGTCCGAGGTCGCCGAGCGCGGCTTCTGCCGCGATTGCGGCACGCCGCTGAGCTTCAGCTATCCCGGCATGGGCACGCTCTCGCTCGCGGTTGGCAGCTTGGACGATGCGGCGGCCTTTCCGCCGAGCCATGCCTATGGCGTCGAGGGTAGGGCGCCGTGGTTCGACCGGCTCTGCCGGCTCGATGGCAGCCGTACCGAGGATGACATCGCGCCGGAAGAAATGCCGGCCTATCGCTCACGCCAGCATCCCGACCACGACACCTGATGGAATTGCCGCTCTCAGGCGGCGCGCTCGGCGAGCGAACGAAGGTAATACTCGGCCTGCTGCCAGTGGCGCTCGGCCTCGATACGGTCGCCGGCCAGAGATTTGGCATTGGCCAGCGCCAGGCTGCGCTCATAGCCCTGGCGAAGAGCGGTCTGGTTGAGTGTGCCGCGCGACGTCCGCCGCTCCGGGCGGTCGCTGGCTGTGGGGTTTCGGGGCCGGCGCAGGTTCATCGCAGCCTCCTTATCCGAGGATTTCCTCGACGATCTTGCGGAGCTCTTCCCGGCTGAGGCCGCAGGGGTGCGGCTTCCAGTCGGGGTGGGATTTCCGCGGGGACGTGGCATTCGGGGTGGCATGCTGCGCTTGTGCGCTATTGGCGTTGAGTTCTGCGTGTTTTTTCATTGAATTCCATTTACCGCTCGGCTTGAGCCGCGCGGCCTCAGGGGGAGGGATGTCGATCGCAAAGGAGCGGTGCGCTGCACTGGGCAGCGATCAAACTTCGTTTGCCGTGGCGATAGGGCTCGTCGCTCGATATCGAGGACTGGAGCCGGCCGAACTCTCTTGGTCGACGCGTGATTCTTAGCGACACAATGTGGCGAATTGAGGTTGCCGCCGTTCCGGTGGGCATTTCACCGGGCGGCGGCGCTCACTCCACGACGATTTCCTGCCGGGCGAGTATGCGGCGTCCACTAAGCGGCGCGTTCATGACATAGCGCAGTTCGTAGATGCCCGCTTCGGCCGGGGCCTCGAGCGTGCTCTCGACATTCTCTGCCGGATAGAAGCTCGGCCCTTCGGCTTCGGCCGGCTCGCCCGGCTTCACGAGCACGACACGGTCATGGTCGCCATTTGGCCCGATGCCGCGGACCGGCAGCGCCTGGGCATGCCCGACCCGGCGGGGGGCGGCGAGCGTGGCGCTAGGAGCTGTCGTGGTCAGCGCCTGGCGCAGCAGGATCACCGGCTTGCCATCCGTCTCGCCGAGCAGGCGCAGCTCGAAGCTGCCGACCTCGCCCGGCGCGGGCAGCGCCAGCACCGATCCGGCGCCGAGCGGAGCGGCAACGATGGCGGCCTCCGGCGGGTCGCTCGGCCGCGCAATGGCGAGCCGGGCGCCGGCAGGGGCGCGGTTGACGAAGGCGCTCGCCATCGCGCCCGCCATCAGCGAGCGCGGCGCCGAAAGGCTTGGGCCCTGGGCCGGGCGCGGCGGCTTCGCCGGCTGTGCCTGGGCGGCGAAGGCCGAGAGCACGGTTAGCAGCAGCAGGCTGCGACGTCGCAGCATCATGTGGCGGCGAGGCGGTGCAGATGCGCCGCCAGCTCCGGATAGCGGCTGGTCAAGGCACGGAAGTCGATGGGATCTAGCACCAGGAGCTTGCTCGCCACGGTGGCGCGGGCGGCGAACCCGGTGCGGCTGCCGACCGTCTCCAGCGGCAGTTCGCCGAAATAGCAACCTTCTTCCAATTTCTCGCACGCCTCCTCGCGTAAAATCTCGACCTCGCCGCTGGCGACGAAATACAGCGCCTGCGCCGGTTCTTCCGGGCGCAGGATGACGGCGCCGCCGCGCACGCTCTGCGCCCGCAGGACCCGCATGATCTCGGCGATCTCGGCGGCATTGAGGCCGCTGAACAGCGGCACCCTTGCGATCATGCTCCAGGTCACGACGAATTCGCGCCGGTGGATCTCCTGGGAGAAGGCGGTGGCGATGATGCCGACGGGCAAGGCGAGCATCACCAGCCCCATCACCGCGGTGATCGAGGCGACGAGCTTGCCCATCGGGCTGGTCGGAAAGACGTCGCCATAGCCCACCGTGGTCAGGGTGATGATCGCCCACCACATCGCATCGGGGATGGTGCCGAATTTCTCGGGCTGGACGTCATGCTCGACGAAATGCATCGCGGTCGCCGCCAGCAACATCACCCCGATCAGGATGACGAAGCAGGCGAACAGCGCCTTGCGCTCGGCCACGAGCGCCGCGCCGAGCGAGGCCATGCCCGGCGAATAGCGCCCGAGCTTGAAGAAGCGCAGCAGCCGGAACAGCAGCAGGATCTTCAGGTCGCCATAGCCGAGGAGCGCCGTGTAGAGCGGCACCGTCGCCAGGAAATCGAGCATGGCGGGCGCCGAGAGCGCATAGGTGCGCCGCGCCGCGCCGTCGCTGAGGCCGCGATAACGGGCATGCTCCGGCGCTGTCCACAGGCGCACGGCATATTCGAGCGTGAAGAGCACGACCGAGACCAGCTCGATCGCGTAGAAGACCGGGCCATAGGCGGCCGCCAAGCTCGGCACCGATTCCAGCACCAGCGCCGTGACGTTGACGACGATGAGCAGGACGAGCCCGCCATGCACGAGCCGCACCGACAGATCGTCGCCGGCGCCGCGATCGATGATCAGATGGGCCTGCCGCCGCCAGCTCGCCAAGGGCTGCGGGGCGGCGGCCATCTTTAGCCTCAGCCCATTGCGGCTGCGACGGCTTCGAGCGCCTCCTGCGCCCGGTTGCCGTCAGGCCCGCCGGCCTGGGCCATGTCGCGCCGGCCGCCGCCGCCCTTGCCGCCGAGGGCCTCGGAGGCGGAGCGCACCAGGGCGACCGCATCGAAGCGCTCGGTCAGGTCCGGCGTGACGCCGACGACGACGCCGGCCTTGCCGTCCTCGGCGACGCCGATGATGGCGACGACGCCGGAGCCGAGGCGGCCCTTGGCCTCGTCGACCAGGCTCTTCAGGTCCTTCATCTCGACACCGGTGACGGCGCGCGCCAGCAGCTTCGTGCCGGCGACGTCGCGGACCGGCTCCTGCGCCTCGCCGCCGCCGCCCATGGCGAGTTTCTTGCGGGCCTCGGTCAGTTCGCGTTCGAGCTTTCGGCGCTCGTCGATCAGCGCCGAAAGCCGGCCTTCCGCCTCGCCGGCCGGAACCTTGAGCAGACCGGCGAGCTCGCGCAGGCGGCGGGAATCGGCATTGAGCTGGCGGCGGGCGCCAGTGCCGGTCATCGCCTCGAGCCGGCGCACGCCGGCCGCGACCGCGCTTTCGCCGGTGACGCTGACCAGGCCGATATCGCCGGTGCGCAGCGCATGGGTGCCGCCGCAGAGCTCGACCGAATAGGTCTTGCCGTCGTCATTGGTGCCCATCGAGACGACGCGGACCTCGTCGCCGTATTTCTCGCCGAAAAGCGCGCGCGCGCCGGAGGCGATGGCTTCGTCGACGCTCATCAGCCGCGTCGTCACCGGCTCGTTGCGCAGCACGATGGCGTTGGCGATCTCCTCGACCTTGGCCAGCTCCTGGTCCGAGATCGGCTTGGGATGCGAGAAATCGAAGCGCAGCCGGTCGGCCGAGACCAGCGAGCCCTTCTGCGCGACATGGTCGCCGAGCACGAGGCGCAGCGCCTCATGTAGCAGATGCGTCGCCGAATGGTTGGCGCGGATCGCGGTGCGGCGGGCATGGTCGACCGTGAGCTCGACCGGCTGGCCGAGCTTGATCTCGCCGGAGACGACCTTGACCGCATGGGCGAAGACCTCGCCGAGCTTCTTCTGGACATCCGAGACCTCGGCGCTGAAGCCGGGGCCTGAGATCGTGCCGGTATCGCCGACCTGACCGCCGGATTCGCCGTAGAACGGTGTCTGGTTCAGTATCACGAGCCCGCTCTCGCCGGCCTTCAGCACCTCGACCTCGGCATTGTCGCGGACCAGCGCCGTGACCACGCCTTCGGCGCTCTCGGTGTCGTAGCCAAGGAATTCGGTGGCGCCGACGCGCTCGCGCAGCGGGAACCAGAGCTTTTCGGTGGCAGCTTCGCCGGTACCGGCCCAGGCGGCGCGGGCCTTGGCCTTCTGCTGCTGCATCGCCGCATCGAAGCCCTCGATGTCGACGCCGACGCCGCGGGCGCGCAACGCGTCCTGTGTCAGGTCGAGCGGGAAGCCATAGGTGTCGTAGAGCGTGAAGGCGACATCGCCCTTGAGCTTGTCGCCGCTGGCAAGGTCGCGCGCCTCGTCGTCGAGGATCGAGAGGCCGCGCGCCAGGGTGGTGCGGAAGCGGCTCTCCTCGAGCTTCAGCGTCTCGCCGATCAGGGCCTCGGCGCGCACCAGCTCGGGATAGGCCTGGCCCATCTCGCGGATCAGCACAGGCACCAGCTTGTGCAGCAGCGGCTCCTTGGCGCCGAGCAGCTGCGCATGGCGCATGCCGCGGCGCATGATCCGGCGCAGCACATAGCCGCGACCTTCATTGGAGGGCAGCACGCCATCGGCGATCAGGAAGGCCGAGCAGCGCAGATGGTCGGCGATGACGCGGTGGCTCGCCTTCATCGGCCCGTCGGACGCGACCGAGGTCAGCTCGGCGATGGCGCGGATCAGGGCTGCGAAGAGGTCGATGGCATAGTTGTCATGGGTGCCCTGGAGCACGGCGGCGACGCGCTCCAGCCCCATGCCGGTGTCGATCGAGGGGCGGGGCAGATTGGTCCTGATGCCGCCGGCCGCTTCCTCATATTGCATGAAGACGAGGTTCCAGATCTCGATGAAGCGATCGCCATCCTCGTCGGGCGAGCCCGGAGGGCCGCCGGGGATGTGATCGCCATGGTCGTAGAAGATCTCGGAGCAGGGGCCGCAGGGGCCGGTGTCGCCCATGCGCCAGAAATTGTCCGAGGTCGCGATCCGGATGATCCGGGAATCCGGCAGGCCGGCGATCTTCTTCCAGAGCCCGTGCGCCTCGTCGTCCTCGGAATAGACGGTGACGGTCAGCTTGTCCTTGGGCAGGCCGAATTCGCGCGTGACCAGGGTCCAGGCATGGTTGATCGCCTGTTCCTTGAAATAGTCGCCGAAGGAGAAATTCCCCAGCATCTCGAAGAAGGTGTGATGGCGGGCGGTGTAGCCGACATTGTCGAGGTCGTTGTGCTTGCCGCCGGCGCGCACGCATTTCTGCGCCGTGGTGGCGCGGACATAGGGACGCTTCTCCTGGCCGGTGAAGACGTTCTTGAACTGCACCATGCCGGAATTGGCGAACATCAGCGTCGGATCGTTGCGCGGCACGAGGGGGCTCGACGGCACGACCTCATGGCCCTGGCCCTTGAAGTAGTCGAGGAAGGTGGACCGGATCTGGTTGACGCCGCTCATTGCAATCTTGGCTCTGGTTCTCTGGCAAGGGACCGGCGCAGCCGGAAAGGGTGAAAGGTTCTAGTCAGCACTGTCGCGGCTGTCCAGAAACGCCGTCGCCGGCAATGCCCCCGACAAGGGGTTGAAGTCAAAAAGAAACGGGCGGCTCGCGCCGCCCGTCCCGTATCGCCCTGCCGAATGTGCCGGAGGAGGCGGCCTTCTCAGGCCTCGCCCTCGTCGAGATCCTCGGCCGTCGGATCGGCCTGGTCGAGGATGCGTTCGGCCACGAGGCCGGAATTCTGCCGGATGGTAGCCTCGATCTTGGCCGCCACGTCAGGATTGGCCTTGAGAAAGGCCTTGGCATTCTCGCGGCCCTGGCCGAGGCGCTGGCTGTCGAAGGAGAACCAGGAGCCCGACTTCTCGACCATGCCGGCCTTGACGCCGAGATCGATCAGCTCGCCGGATTTCGAGATGCCTTCGCCGAACATGATGTCGAACTCGACCTGCTTGAAGGGCGGCGCGACCTTGTTCTTGACGACTTTGACGCGGACCTGGTTGCCGGTCGCCTCGTCGCGCTCCTTCAGCGTCGAGACGCGGCGGATGTCGAGGCGCACGGAAGCGTAGAATTTCAGGGCATTGCCGCCGGTGGTGGTCTCGGGCGAGCCGTACATCACGCCGATCTTCATGCGGATCTGGTTGATGAAGATGACCATGCAGTTCGAGCGCGAGATCGAGGCGGTAAGCTTGCGCAGGGCCTGGCTCATCAGGCGGGCCTGCAGGCCGGGCTGGACGTCGCCCATCTCGCCTTCGATCTCGGCGCGCGGCGTCAGTGCAGCGACGGAGTCGATGACGAGTACATCGATCGCGCCGGAGCGGACGAGCGTATCGGTGATTTCGAGCGCCTGCTCGCCGGTGTCGGGCTGGGAGATCAGGAGGTCGTCGAGATTGACGCCGAGCTTGCGGGCATAGACCGGGTCGAGCGCATGTTCGGCATCGACGAAGGCGCAGACGCCGCCCTTCTTCTGGGCTTCGGCGATGGTGTGCAAAGCGAGCGTGGTCTTGCCGGAGGATTCCGGCCCGTAGATCTCGATGACGCGGCCTTTCGGCAGACCGCCGACGCCGAGCGCGATGTCGAGGCCCAGCGAGCCGGTCGAGATGGTCTCGATCTCGATCGCCTGCTGGTTCTTGCCCAGGCGCATGATCGAGCCCTTGCCGAAGGCGCGTTCGATCTGCGAGAGCGCGGCGTCGAGCGCCTTGGCCTTGTCCATCGAAGAGCCTTCCACGAGCTTGAGATTCGCCTGATTCACGACGTGCGCTCCTTATGGCAGGGGCGCGAAGACATCACAATCGCGCCGGTGATCGACTATGATCACTGTTTGTTCTTGTGTGCAAGTTCTTTTTTTGTTCTCAATTCGCGTGCGGCGACAAAGGCCGGCAGGGATCGTTCCCGGCTCGGCGTCGGATCGGTGAAGTCCGGCGAGCCGCCGGGCTCCAGCCCGGTCGTTTGTCTTTGCGGGCCGGCGGTTCTGGGCGTGCTCCGCCACTCACTAGCAGGCTTGTTCAGCCTGACTGGATGCGGCTCTAGTCACCCGCGGGCGCGCCGAGCAGATAATCCCTCTGCAGGGCCTGGTCCGACGACGGATAGAGCGTCTGGCATTCGGAGAAATAGAACGTCTTGGGCTGACGATTGGCCGGATCGGCGCAGATCGCGGCCAGTTGCGCCTGCCGCGATTGCGATGTCTGGCAGCCCGCAAGGACGGGAGCCGCGAGTAGAGCCAGGCACAGGAGGCAAAGCGTCTTCATCTCGGTGTCCCCCTTGAATAGAGCAAGCAGCAAGGTCGGCAGATGGACTCTGCGACCATCGACGATCGTACAACGGACCGGTACCAGTTTTATTACCACAACCCTTGAGACAGGGCCTCCGGGCTGGCGGGTTTTCTTGCCCGCGAGGCGGGCGGGTGAGGCGTCTGCGAAATCGGTTCCCAGCCCGCCTATCCTGGTCTAGGAGGCCGGAACCCGGCCAGAGGGCTCACCCGCCGATGCGCAATCGCCTCCTTCGTCTCCTGCTCGTTCCGGTCGATCTCATCGTCGGCCTGGTCATCGTGCTCGACGAGCTCGCCCGGCCGCTCTATCGGCCGCTGCTGGCCTGGCTCGGCTCGTTCAGGGTCGTCGCGCGGGTCGAGGCCGCGATCGCGCGCCTGCCGCCCTATGGCGTGCTCGCGCTGCTGGCGGTGCCCTTCGCCGTGGCGGAGCCGATGAAGCTGGTCGCGCTGGTGCTGTTGGCGCGCGGCGCCTGGTTCTCCGGCATCGCTCTGATGGCGCTCGGCCATCTGACGAGCTTCGTGCTGGTCGAACGGGTCTACCATGCCGGGCGTGGGCAGCTTCTCACGATCGGCTGGTTCGCGCGCTGCATGGCCTGGCTCGACCGGATCAGGCAACTGGTGGTCGGGCGGATCAAGGCGTCGGCCACATGGCGACGGGCGACCGCGCTGGGGCGCGCCATCCGCGAGCGCGCCCGTGTCTGGCTGGTGCGCCTGCGGGGCGGCCGGCAGCGGCCGGACGACCGGAGTTCGCGCTGAGGCGCGCTCCGGAAAGGCTGTTCTAATCGCCCGGTGTATCGCGGCTCGAGCCCGTCGGCTCCGGGCGCGCTTGCCAGGCGGCGCCGAGCCGCTCCAGCTCCAGCGTGTAGCAATAGATCGTGAACAGGATCGCGAAGACCAGGATGCAGCGCCAGAGCAAGCCGGCGCCGAGGTTGAGCTCGTCGAGTGCCGGCAATTGGCGCAGGAAGTAGATCGAGAACAGGGCGCCGCCGAAGATCGAGGCGAGGCGGCCGGCAAAGGCCAGCATATGGCCGAGCACCGGGCTATGGATGCCTTCCGGCAGCGGCACGCGGCGCAGGCGCGTCCAGTAGCAGGCCTGGCCGAGCAGGATCGCCGTGACGACCTGCAGCATGATGCCGCCGGGCAGATGGTGCAGTTCGCCGGGTTTCTCGGTCACCACCCGAAAGACCATGTGGATGTAGTAGAGCAGGAGCGCGATGCAGAAGGTCTGCAGCACCAGCAGGGCGCCATAGGCGAAGTGCGGCCTTCTGATCATCGCCGCAGGGTAGTCGCTGGCCCGGACGCGATCAAACCGGGCGGCCCTGCGCTGCGCCTGCCGCGAGCGCCGCGGCGGCGCGCCCGGCCGCCTCGACATAGGCCGGGTCGCGATGGATCAGCATGATCGCGAAGGCGCCGTCCATCAGCAGTACGACCTGGCGGGCGAGCTCCGCCGGTTCGGCAATGCCGTGCGCCGCGCATTCGCCGGCGAGCCAGCTCTCGAAGCCGGCCTTGTGGCGCGCTCCGATCCTGATCGCCGGGTGGCCGGGCAGGGCGGCGAGTTCCGCGGCAGTCCGTAGGAAGCCGCAGCCCTTCCAGCGCGGATGGCGCGCGGCACGCGCCAGATTTTGGAAGATCGCCTCGATCTTCTGCGGCAGGCCACCTTCGGCAGCCTCGAACCAGCCGGCCATGAGCTTGAGATTGGGCTGGTCGCGCGCCTCGAGATAGGCAGCGACGAGCTCGTCCTTGCTTTCGAAATGGTAATAGAGCGTGCGCTTGGTCAGGCCCGCCTTCTCGGCCACGGCATCGACGCTGACGGCGCGGATACCCTCGGCATAGAAGAGCTTGCTCGCGGCGTCGACGATGCGCTTGCGCGTCGGGCTTCCGGTTTCGGCCATGCCGTATGTATACCGTATAGGTAGTATACGTAAACAGTGCCGCGGGGCAGCTTGCCGGGACCGAAACCGCAGGAGCCCGACGGCCATGTCCGAGATCGATACCGTGCTGATGGACTGCGGGGAGGGCGTCGCGACGCTGACGCTCAACCGCCCCGCCAAGCTGAACGCGCTGAGCTATGCGCTGATCGACCGCCTGCTCCTGCTGCTGGACCGGATCGAGACCGATCCTGCCATTCGCGCCGTCATCCTGACCGGCGCAGGCGAGCGTGCCTTCTCCGCCGGCGGCGACATTCCCGAGTTCTCCCGCAGCGTCGCGGCCGGGCCCGAATACGCGGTGCGCGATTTCGTCCGCCGCGGCCAGGCCCTGACGGCGCGTCTCGAAGCCTTCCCCAAGCCGGTGATCGCCGCCGTCAACGGCCTCGCCTATGGCGGTGGCTGCGAGGTCACGGAAGCGGTCCATCTCGCCGTCGCCAGCGAGCGCGCGATGTTCGCCAAGCCGGAGATCAATCTCGGCATGCCGCCGACCTTCGGCGGCACCCAGCGCCTGCCGCGGCTCGCCGGGCGCAAGCGGGCGCTGGAACTGCTCCTGACCGGCGATCCCTTTACTCCGGCGCGAGCGCTCGAGATGGGGCTGATCAACCAGGTCGTGCCGCATGACGAATTGCTGCCGGCGGCACGGGCGCTGGCGCAGCGCATCCTGCGGCATTCGCCATTGGCGGCGGCGAGCATCCTGACGGCGGTGACGCGCGGCATCAATGGCAGCATCGCAGAGGGGCTCCTGGTCGAGAGCGAGCAGTTCGCCCGGATGGCGCCGACCTTCGATCTGCGCGAGGGGCTCGACGCCTGGCTGACGCGGCGCGCGCCGAATTATGCCGGCGCCTGGTCGCACGCCGCGGTGGCCAAGTGAGGGGGGGCGCGATGCCGGCTGCTGAGATTCAGCGCGGCTCATGTCGGGGCGAGCTTCGCGGCTAGGCGGGGCGCGTCCGGCGGCAGCGGCGGTGCAAGCCCATCAACGAATTAGTCGGCATTCTCAGCGATAACGCATCGGGCAAGCGAGGAGCCCGAGGGCAAGTCATGAAGATCGCGATCGTCGGCACCGGCTTCGTCGCCGACTACTACATGACGACGCTGCGCAATCACCCTGAACTGGTGCTGGCCGGCGCCTGGGATCGCGACGCCGCGCGGCTGAAAGAGTTCTGCGCCTTCCATGGCGTTTCGGCCTATCCGGACCTTGAGACGCTGCTCGGGGATCCGGAGGTCCGCATCGTCGCGAATCTGACGACACCGGAAAGCCATTACGAGATTTCCCGGCGCGGGCTGGCCGCCGGCAAGCATGTCTACTGCGAGAAGCCGTTGGCGATGGGTTTCGAGCAGGCGCAGGAGCTGATCGCGATGGCGCGGCAGCAGGGCCTGACGCTCGCTGCCGCGCCCGCCAATGGGTTGAGCGACGCTCATGAACTGGTGGCGCAGGCGCTGCGCGACAACAAGATCGGCAGGCCGCGCCTGGTCTATGCGGCGATGGAGGACGGGCCGGTCTTCCGCGACAAATGGGCGACATGGCGCTCGCGCTCGGGGGCGCTCTGGCCGGGGCTGCACGAGTTCGAGGTCGGCTGCACGCTGGAGCATGCCGGCTACGCGCTGTCCTGGCTGGTCTCGCTGTTCGGCCCGGTGGAGTCGGTCACCGCCTTCGCTGCGCTGACCTTTCCGGACAAGGGGCCAGGGACCGGGGCGCTGGTGATGGCGCCCGATTTCTCCGTGGGCTGCCTGCAGTTCCGCTCCGGGCTGGTAGCGCGGCTGAGCTCCGGGCTGGCGGCGCCGAGGGATCGTTCGCTGCAGGTCTTCGGTGATGGCGGCTCGATCACGGTGCGCGATCTCTGGGACAATCGTTCGGCCGTGCATCTGGAGCAGGCCGATGCGCCGCGCCCGCTGCTCGGACGGGTCCTGACCCGGCTCGAGGCCAGGCTCGGTGCTGCGCTGCCCTGGAAGCCGGCGCCGGGAATTCGCCTGAAGTACCCGGACGGAGCCAGGCCGGCGCTGCCGGCCTTTCCCTCCCAGATCGATTTCGCCGGCGGGATCGCGGCGCAGGCCCAGGCGATCGCGGCCGGGCAGGAGCCGGTGTTCTCGGGCGCGCTCGCGCTGCACATCACCGAGCTCGCACTGGCGCTGAACGGGGCGCGCGACCTGCCGCAACCCTACCGGATGCGGAGTTCGTTCTAGCGGGCAGGGGCCAGGGGAGGCTGGCCCCGCACGGTCTCGATGATGCGCAGGACTGCGGCGCTCTCGGCAAGCGGCATGGTTTCGCAGCCCAAGGCGCCGGCCCGGATCGCGGCCATGGCGGCCTGCGCCTGAAACTGCAGGCCGCTGCCGGGGAAGGCGAAGGCCTCGCGCCGCACGCCCGGCAGCGGCAACCGGCCCAGCACCTTGTGGGCGAGGGAGGGGCTGCCCGGTCCGGCCCATGCCGCGGCGAGGCTTCCCGGAGCGTAATGGCTCAGGCGCTGGGCCTTGAGGAATGGCGCATCGATCCGCAACATGCCTTCGCTGCCCTCGACGAGCAGCAGATTGGCGCCATTGCGATCGAAGCCGCAGGAGAGTTCGGCCGCCCCTTCGGGGTAATGCAGGACAAATTCCGAGCGCAGGTCGACGCCGCTGTCGGCTGCGAGCCAGCGTCCTTCCACGCGCTCGGGTCGGCCGAGCAGATGGAGCGCCAGCGAGATCGGGTAGACGCCGAGGTCCAAGGCCGCGCCGCCGCCCAGCCGGGGCTCGAAGAAGCGGCTGCCTGGTTCCTGCGGATGGAAATAAGACAGGTCGGCGCGCAGCCGCCGGACCCTGCCGATCCGGCCCGAGGCGAGATGGCGACGCAGCGCCGAGACGGCGGGCAGAAAGCGGCTCCACATCGCTTCCATGGCGAAGACGCCGCGTGCGCTTGCCGCCGCCGCGATCGCCTCCGCGTCGGCAGCCGAGAGTGCGATCGGCTTCTCGATCAGGACCGGCTTTCCGGCGGCGATGGCGGCGAGGGCCTGCGGCGCATGCAGGTTGTTCGGCGTGGCGATGTAGACGGCGTCGAGCGATGGGTCGGCGAGGAAGGCGTCGAGGTCGTCATAGGCCGAGCCGTCGCCGAAGCGGCTGGCGAAGGCCCGGGCCTTGCCGAGGCTGCGCGAATGAACCGCGCCGAGCCGCGCGCCGGCGATCAGCCCGAGATCGGCGGCGAAGAAGGCAGCGATCGCTCCCGTTCCGATGATCCCCCAGGTGAAGGGGGAGGTCTCCGCCGCTGCCCGGTCCATGCTGGCCTCATGCTGTCGTCGGGCATCCCGGGCGGAAATCGCGCTAGCGGGCGACGCCGCCAGCCCCGTAGCGGCGCTTCATCCGTATTTGGCTACAGGCTCTTAAGGTTGCGTGTCCATATTCGGCCCCGCGGTGCTGCGGCAACCGTGGAATGGGCGAGCTTGTCAGGGACGGCATGACGGTCGGCGTGAGCGAGACGGGGAGCGGCCTTGCCACCGGGGTGCCCGGCGTCGCGGTCGACAGCGCGCGGCTGACTGCCGCGCTGCTCAGCGGCTTTGGCCTGTTCATCATGACCCTGACCTTCCAGCCCTTCGCCGGGGTTCCCGACGTGCCCGAACCGGGAGGCTCGACGGGCAATGTCGTGAACCAGATTGGTTTTATCAGCCTGGCCATCATCTATCTCGCCGCGATGCTGAAGATCGGCGAGCGGCCGGTCCTCGCGCAGCTCCGTTCGAGCGCCTTGATCGTGGTCCTGATGATCGCCGCCTTGTCCGCCGGGCGAGCGCCGGAGCCGGATGCTTCGCTACGGGCCTTGCTGCTGACCAGTTTCGCGATGGTGGTGGTGGTCGGCGTCCTCGTCCTGCCGAGGAGCGAGCGCGACTTCGCCAGCGCGGCCGCCACCGCCGCGCTCGCCGTGCTGGTGCTGGTCTACGCCGCCATCCTGCTCGCGCCGCAGCTGGCGATCCATGGTTCGGAGGGCGTCGAGGGCGGCCACGCCGGCGACTGGCGCGGCCATCTCACGCACAAGAATTTTGCCGCGCCGGTGTTCTCGATCCTCACCATGTTCGGCATCTACGCCTGGCGCATGGGCTTGAGGCTGCGCGGCCTGGCGATCATCTGCCTCGGCGCGGTCTTCGTCCTGAACAGCGGCTCGAAGACGACGATGGGCTTCCTGCCGGTGGCGATCGGGCTCGTCCTGCTCGGACGGGCCCTCGGCCGGCCCCGCCTGATCCTGGTGGTGCATGGCGCGCTGGTGCTGCTGGTCGCGGCGCTGACGGTCGGGACCGTGTTCTCGCCGGCCCTGCTGCGGTTTTCCACGGCCGTGATCTCCGACCCGACCTTCACCGGCCGCGACGAGATCTGGCGCTTCGCCAGCGCCCATATCGGCGAGAAGCCCTGGTTCGGCTATGGCTATCTCGGCTTCTGGCAGACGCCCGTGGTTACCGCGCTGGAGGAGAATTTCGAGGCGAACTGGGACATTCGCGGCATCGGCTCGGGGCACAACAGCTATCTCGACGCGATGCTGATGTTCGGAATGCCGGGCGCGGTCCTGATGATCTTCTGCCTGATGATCCTGCCGCTGCGGAACTATCTGCGGGCCGAACAAGACCCGGCGAGGCGCAAGCTCGCCGATCTGTTCGTGATGATCGTGATCTTCATGACCTATGTCGGCATGCTGGAATCGTTCTTCCTCAACCGTGCCGACCCGCTCTGGATCTTGTTCGCGCTCGCCGTTCTGGGGCTGGAATTCGCCAGCCGGATGCGAACCAGAAAGCTCTGAGCGGAAGGGCAGAGGCCGGCGGCGGCCCCAGGCTTTCAGCGTGACGCCGGCGCCAGGCTTGTGATCTGGCTGCCGCCTTCGGCCGCCGATGCCGGCAGGCCAGCTGGTTTCGGCCGGTCGCCGAGGACATAGCGCTTCACCTTCAGGAACGGCTTCTCGATGAATAGCCAGGAGAACAGCGCAAAGCCGATCACCAGCGGGGTGGAAACCAGGAACAGCAGCGCGCCGTCGCCATGAAGGAAGTCGAGCCTGGCGATCAGCGCCTGCTGGATCGGGAAGCCGTAGAGATAGATGCCGTAGGAGACGTCGAGCTTGCGGATCGCTTCGGGCAAGCGCAGCGGCAACAGCCCGACATAGACCACGCAATAGGTCAGGAAGGGCGTGACCAGGAAGGCGAGCTCGCGTTCCAGCGACATCAGGAAGAGTGAAGCTCCGAGCGCGCCGAGAAACAGCAGCCAGTGCATCTTCAGATGGTCGCGCCATTGGAAGTAGATGCAGCCGACGAAGAAATAGAAGACCACCACGGTCCAGTGGTAATTGCCCCCCGTGACGCCGAAGCCGAACTGGTAGGCGGCGGCGGTCGCGGCCACCGTCAGGGCGGCGATCAGCGCGGCGAACAGCGACCTGTTCCTGACGAGGCCGAAATAGATCATCAGAGCCATCAGGATATAGCAGTAGAACTCCGGCTTGAGGGTCCAGAGGTTCTGGTTGACCGTGTTCGGCAGCGGGTTGGTTTCGAAGACGCCGGGCAATTCGAAGCGGATCCGGCCGACGATATTGCCGAAATATTCGAGGAAACGGATGTCCTGGAAATAATCGGACAGCAGATAGGTCGTGAAGATCGGGCCGAGCACCAGAGCCGACAGCGTCACCTCGACGAGGAGCGCCGGGACGATCCGGATGAAACGCAAGCTGATGAAGGGCTTGACCGCGCCGGTCCTGAGCGCGCTCCCGGTGACGAGAAAGCCGCTCAGCGCGAAGAAGGCCGGCACCAGGCTTAGCCGGAACAATCCCTGCAGGCCGACCCAGTCATTGCTGGTGTCCATGCCGGCGACCCAGCCGGAATGGGCGCCGAGGATCAGCAGCGACAGGCCGAGCCGGAGGGCATTGAAGCCCGGCCCTTCACCATTGTTCGCCTTGAGGATGTCCCCGGCGCTGGGAGCATTCTGATAGAAACTGAACATGGGCCGCATGACCAATTCCAAGGACAGCCCGGGTCGGTAGGCTGGCCTCAGCTCCTGCTCCTGCGCAAATCGCCTTTCAATGCTTGAGCAAGATTAACCTTACTGCGAATGCTCCAAATTGCCGGACTCGCGGGCCCTGTATCGAGGCGCCGCGCCGTCGCGGGGCGGAGGCCATTCGCTTCTGCCGCTGTCTGATGAAACGATCTGAGGCACGGCCCCGAAAGCGGCCAACCGACATGATCGAAGCTGCCGCGGGCGTCTTGGCGCGGGAGGTCAAAGCACTTCGCAGGTGGCCTGCTGCAGCGTCGGATGCGAGAAGCGCGTCTCGACCCGGCGCCTGCGCGACCAGCCCTCATAGACAGTGAACCCAGGCTTCAGGCGCCATTCCACCGATATGGTGCAGGACTTGCTGCCGTCCGTTCGCAGCCAGATGGCAAAGGTATGCGATGGCCGTGCCGCCACGCGCACCAGCGTGTTCTGGTTGACCACCCGCCACTGCGCGGCGAAGCGGCCACCGAGTTCGTCACCGAGGCCCGCTTCCCGCTCGCGCGTCATCGGGTTGCGGCGCCGGCCGCCGCCGCTGCGGATGAAGGTCTCGGAAACCTTGCCCTTGTCGCTGAGTGTGACGAGGAAGGTCGAATGGACGGGCCTTGCCCTTTCGACGGGCTCGATCTCGTGAGTCACCCAGGCGAGGTCGAGGCGAAAGCGCGCTTCCTGTGCCAGCGCTTCCGGCGCGCATCCAAATGTCAGAAGGACTGCGAGCTGGAGCAGCGCCAGCGGTCCCAAGCCCTTGTCCAGCCGTCGATCGGATAGCAGCATGCGCTTCTTCCTTCCGTCATGCAGTTCAAGGCACGGGCTGAAGCAGGCGGGGCGCGTCAAAGCGAATGCGGGATCGGCAAGCGCCCGAAGGCGTCGTGAAGGTCACAGCACTTCGCATTTCGCGGAAGGCCAGGTCGGCTCGGTGAATTTGCGATACCGGCTACGTCCCGATCCCCAGCTCTCGTAGACGGTAAAGCCCGGTTTCAGGCGCCATTCGAGCGACGCCGTGCAGGACTTGTCGCCCTGCATACGGAGCCAGATGGCGAAGGTATGCGAGGGCCAGCCGGTCAGCCGGACCAGCGTGCTCTCGTTGACGACTTTCCATTGATTGAGCGCGCGTCCCGCCGCGACTTCGCCGAGTGGTGCCTCGCGGGATTGGGGGCTGGGCCCTGCTCGCCTCATTTGTCGGTGCATTTCGACGAATTCACGTACCTTCCTGTCGTTTCCAAGCGTTATCAGATAGGTGAAATGCATATTCCTGACGCGCTCTTCCGGTTCGATCTCGTTATCGATCCAGAATACGGTCAGTCGAAATTTCGCTTCCGCATTGGCTGCAGTCGGAAAGGTCAAGGCCAGGAGCAGGAAAGTCGGAAGGAGCGAACTGGCGAGGCGCATGATGCTTGCTCCGATCTGTCAGGTCGACGCCGCACTCATTCGCAGAAGGACTGGCCGTTGAAGCTGAAGCAGCGGCCGGCCCGCGGCGCAGGTGCCGAGCGCGGCTTCTGGCGCGGTTCGGCCGGCTGCGCGACCCGCTTCGGCTTCGGCGCGATGCAATCACCGTCGGCATCCAGCCTCTGGCCGCGCGGGCAGGCCTTGGCGACGCAGGCGCCGTCGCGCTCGACCTGCCGCGCCGAGCAGGCGAGCGGGCAGATGCGGCCGCTCTGCCGCTTGAGAAGGTCGAGGAAATCGGAGCTGGGGGCGTCCGGCGGGCTGATCCGTGCCAGGCGCGCGAATTCCTGCACGGCGCGGCTCGTCGGCTTGCTCGACCATTCGCCCTCGGGCTTGCCGCGATAGCAGCCGACCCGGCCAAGCTCGAGATTGATTGTCCTCGTCAGGGCGGCGAGGTCGAGATTGGCGGCGGGCGGGGTGATAGCCTCCGCGGCACCGTCTTTCGGCAGGCTAGCGACTTGCACAGGCCTGCCTGCGGCCGCGCCCGCCTTTTCGCGCGCGGCAGCAGCCTCGCGTTCGACGCGCTGCAATTCCTCGGCCGCACGTCGCCGCTCGGTTTCGAGCTCCCCGACCAATCGCGCCCGGTCGCGCTCGACGGCCTGCCGGATTGCAGCCTCGGCCTTGAAACGCTCTGCGAGTTCGGCGGCGGCGCGGCGGTTGTCTTCCTCCAGTCTGGCCAGTCTTTCGGCGATGCGGCGCTCTTCCTTCTGCTTCTGGCGGTTGGCCTCGGTCTCGGCAGCCTTCAGCCGGTCGCTCTGGGCGGCAGAAAGCCTGTCGCGCTCGAGCCCCTGGCTTTCGCGCTCCTTGTCGTCGCGGGCGCGGCGCGCCTGTTCCTCGGCGCGGGCGGCGAGTTCGGCCTGGACCTTGCGGTTCTCGGCCTCGAGCTCGGCGAGGCGCTGGTCGAGGCGGCGGCGCTGTTCGGCCTGCTGCCGACCGGCCTCCTCCTCCGCCTTGCGCCGGGTTTCGGATTGTGCCGCGGCCAGCCGGTCCCGCTCGGCCTTTTCGGCGGCAAGGCGCTGGGCCTCGGCCTGACGGGCAGCCTCTGCCGCCTGCGCCGCCCGGCGCCGCTCCTCCTCATAGCCGGCGAGTTGTTTGCGCAGCGCCTCCTCGCGCTGGGCGCGCTCGACGATGTCGATGCGCGACCTGGCGGCATCGGCGAGATAGCTCTTCGGGAAGCGCTCGATGAAGCCGCGCAGGGCCGGAGCTTCGCTGCTGTCGCGCACCTTGGTCCAGGCCTGGAGGTCGGTCTCGCTGCGGTTGAAGTAAAAATCTCCGAGCAGGGACAGCGACAGCTCCGGCGTCTGCCGGCCCTTGGTGCGCTGGTTGACGCTGACCGCGACGCGCCGGAACATCTGGCCGATCTCGAGGCCGGGTTCCGAGAGATGCTCGAGCATGGCGGCGCTGAACGGGCTGTTGCGGCCGGTCCCATCCGCCGCCACGTCGTTGGCCTGCGTGGCGTAGGCGACGACCATGCCCGAGCTCTGAGCCATGCGTGCGAGGCCGCGACCGATCGAGCTGTCGCGGCTGCGCCCGGAACTGGCGATCCGGTCCGCCAGCGGATTGTTGCGGCAGGCGTCGAGGATGAGGATGCGGATGCCTTTGGCGTTCTGCAGCGCATCGATGACGTCGGCGACACGGGTCGTCTCATAGGGGATGGCGAACTCGTCGCTGGGGGCGGCGTCGACCGGCAGCAGGAAGTTCTCGCCGCGGAACTGCAGGCCGTGGCCGGCATAGAAGACCAGCGCCGCATCCGCGCCGCTGGCGGCGCGCGCGAAACGGCCGAGCGCCTCGCCCATGCCGCGGCGGTCGAGGTCCATGCCATCGATCACCTCGAATCCGAGCGTCCTGAGGGCCGCGGCCATGTCCTGCGCATCATTGCCGGGGTTCGGCAGCGCGGGGGCGGCGCGATAGGCGGAGTTGCCGATCACGAGCGCGACGCGGCGCTCCTTTGGCTCGTTGGCGGTCGTCGTGGTCACGCAACCGGCGAAGACCAGCGCGAATGCAATCAACTGGAGCAGGAAGCGCAAGAAAGTTTGCACCGTCGGCGTTCCGATCCAGGCTGCGTGGAACGCCAGTATACGGACTCGCGCAATGCTCGCCAGCGGGATTCCTTAACTACGCCCTAATAGCCATGCCGAGCAAAGCTGCAGTAGCGATGGCATCAGCACGGCCGTTTGCGGGGAACCGGAAGTCGCGGCGGGGCAACGGAGCCGCGGCTCAACCCATCGTCGCCTTCACCATCTCGACCAGTTGCTTCATCGTGAAAGGCTTGGGCAGGAAATGGAATTCCTCGCCCTCCGGCAGATTCTTGCGGAAGGCCTCCTCGGCATAGCCGGAGACGAACACGACCTTGGTGTCGGGATTGCGCTGGCGCAGTTCGCCGAGCAGGGTCGGACCATCCATTTCCGGCATGACGACGTCGGAGATGACGAGGTCGATCTTGCCTTCGTGCCGGAGGAAGATGTCGAGCGCTTCGACGCCCGAAGCGGCCTCGTGGACGGTGTAGCCGCGCGAGACCAGCATGCGGGCATTGAGCGCGCGCACCGCGTCCTCGTCCTCGACCAGCAGGATGATGCCGGCGCCGGTGTGGTCGGCTGCGACGCGCTTGGGGGCTTCCTTCGCGGCGGCCTCGGCGGCGATGTCCTCGGCGCTAGGAATGTAGCGCGGCAGGAAGATGCGGAAATTGGTGCCGCGCCCGACGACGGAGTCGCAGAAGACGAAGCCGCCGGTCTGCTTGACGATGCCATAGACCATGGAGAGGCCGAGGCCGGTGCCCTTGCCGACTTCCTTGGTGGTGAAGAAGGGCTCGAAGATCTTCTCCAGATGCTCCTGCGGGATGCCGGTGCCGCTGTCCTCGACCTCGAGCAGCACGTAATCGGCTTCGGGCAGGGCGGCGTGGCCGAGCTCGCCGACCTCGCTGGCAGCGATGTTGCGGGTGCGGACCTGGAGCTTGCCGCCGCCCTGCATGGCGTCGCGCGCGTTGACCGCGAGATTGACGACGACCTGCTCGAGCTGACCGAGATCGGCCTTCACCGGCCAGAGGTCGCGGCCCTGGCGGACGTCGAGCGCGATCTTGTCGGCGACGACACGCTTCAGCATCAGCGACAGGTCGGAGAGCACGTCGCCTAGCGCCAGAACCTGCGGGCGCAGGGTCTGGCGACGCGAGAAGGCCAGGAGCTGGCGGACCAGCGAGGCTGCCCGGTAGGCGTTCTGCTTGATCTGCATGATGTCCGGGAAGGACGGGTCGGTCGGCTTGTGGCTGGCCAGCAGGAATTCGGAGGCGTTGATGATGACCTGCAGCACGTTGTTGAAGTCATGCGCGATGCCGCCGGCGAGCTGGCCGACCGCCTGCATCTTGCCGGCCTGGTCCATATTGTCCTTGAGCTTGCGCTCGGCGGTCGTCTCCAGCGCATAGACGATGGCGCGCTCGCCGTCGGCGTCCTCCGTCGCCGGGACCGGCGAGAGGTAGAGCCTGGCGGAGCGGCCTTCCTCGCCCGTAAGGGCAAGGTCGAGCGGGGCGATCTCGCCCTTGCCGGCGAGGGCGGCCTCGAAGGCCTCGCCCAGCGAGCCGTTGCCGTTGACGAGCTCCTGGATCGTCGCCGGCTGGGCGCCGCGCGGCGTCAACCGGGTGAAGGCGGCGTTGGAGCGCAGGATCGCGCCATTGCGGTCGACGGTGGCGATCGCCATCGGCGTCGAATGGAAGAAACGGGCGAAGCGCGCCTCGGCGTCGCTGCGCGCATCGGCACCGGCTTCCCCGGCGGCGCGGTTCAGCACGAGGGTGCGCGAGGCGCCGGCGCGCCCGTCCTGGCCGAAGGCGACCTGATGGTGCAGGCGCACCGGCAGGGACTGGCCGTTGCGGCGGCGCAGGTCGACATCGAGCACCTCGATGCGGACATCGCCGGGCTGGCCGCGGATGGCCTGGATCAGGGCGGCGGCGTTGGGCGAGGCGATGTCCTCGAGATGCAGGCCGCCCGAGCCGAAGCGGGCGAGATCGTAATCGAGCCAGCCGGAGAGGGTGGCGTTGAGATAGGGCACCTCGCCATCGGCATTCATCGAGAGGAAGCCGGCTGGGGCGTGGTCGAGATAGTCGATGGCGTGCTGCAGCTCCTGGAACGCATTCTCCTGGCGCTCGCGCTCCGGCGTCACGTCGGAAACCGCCCATAGCGCCGCCACCCGCCCGGCCCGGTTGATCGGCGAGACCTTGACCCGGTACCAACCGACGGCGCCGCGCCCGTTCAGCGCCGGCTCGAGCCGGATCTCCTCGGAGAGCCGCCGCCCGGCGCGTGCTGCCGTCGCCAGCCGGTAGATCGCTTCCGAGACTTCGGCGCGGCCCTTGAACAGCCGTTCGACCGGCGCGATCTCGCTGGCGTTGCGGGCGCCCGCCAGCGCGAGATAGGCCTCGTTGGCATAGACGATGCGATTGTCGCCCTCGGTGACGACGACGCCGTCATCGGCGCCGTCGACGATGATCTTGGTCAGGTCGTTGCGGGCGGCGCGGCCGGAGAACTGCACCAGCCCGATGGCGAAGGCGAAGAGGCAGAACACGCCGATGACGGAGAGCAGCGCCAGCAATCCGAGGATCAGCGGCTGCGCCCATTCATTGGCGATGAAGCCGAGCGCGATCGCCGCGCCGACGAGCAATCCCGCCACCAGGAGGATGATACCGACATGGCCCGGCCTGTCGGAACGATCGATCGCGGTCGTCGCCGTGCTTGCGGTCATTGCGGCTGGTCCGTTCCTTCAATCCGCCCGCTCCATGCGGGCAGCGGGCGCGGCGACCTTCCGATCGCGCGCCAGCCCGCGAGTTAGGCGCGGCGACGCTTCAGGCGCAAGACGTAACCGACGACTTCGGCCACTGCCTGGTAGTGTTCGACAGGAATTTCTTCGTCGATCCCGACGGTGGCATAGAGCGCGCGCGCCAAAGGCGGGTTTTCGACGATCGGAATCTCGTGCGCGCCGGCGACCTCGCGGATCTTCAGGGCGACGGCGTCGACGCCCTTGGCGAGGCAGACCGGCGCGCCCTGGCCGGATTCGTATTGCAGCGCGACCGCGAAGTGGGTCGGGTTGGTGATGATCACGGTCGCCTTCGGGACCTGCGCCATCATGCGCGAGCGCGAGCGTTGGGCTCGGAGCTGGCGCAGCTTGGCCTTCACCTCGGGGTTGCCCTCGGTGCTCTTGTACTCGTCCTTCAGCTCCTGCTTGGTCATGCGCTGGCGCTGGTACCAGCTGAAGCGCTGGTAGCCGAAATCGCCGATGGCGATGACGGCGAAGATCGAGAGCACGCCGGCCATCAGCTTGATCGTCAGCACCAGCACCGCCGGCAGCAGCGCATGCACATCCATCTGCGCGAAGCTCTGCAGCCGGTCGCGCTCACCCCAGAGCACCATCCAGACGCCGACGCCGACCAGCATGATCTTGGCCAGGCCCTTGGCGAAGTTGACCCAGGCTTCCTTGCCGAAGATGCGCTTGAAGCCGGCCATGGGCGAGATCCGGTCGAATTTCGGCGTCAGCGGCTCGGTCGTCCAGAGCGGCTTGTGCTGGATCAGGGCGCCGGCCAGCGCCGCCACGAGAATGAAGCCGAGCGGCAGGCTGAGCGCCGCAAAGCCGGTCATCACGCCCTTGCTGGTGACGTGGAACATCGCATCGCCGCCGGAAGGCACCTGATGGGCGTTCATCAGGAAGGCCCGCAACTGCAGCGTCGCCTCGCGCGCCGCCGAGCCGGCGGCGATCAGCAGCGCCAGGGTGAAGCCGCAGAGCACGAAGAAGGTGCCGATCTCCTGCGAGCGGGCGACATCGCCCTTCTCGACCGCCTGTTCGAGCTTTCGCTGGGTCGGCTCCTCTGTGCGGTCGTCCTTGTCCGGTTCCTCAGACATTCCCGCCTCCGCTCAGAGGCCGGTGAGCTGGCGCAGGAAGGCGCCGAGATCTTCGAGGAAGACGCCCATCATCACGCCGATCGCCGCCAGGAAGACCAGCATGCCACCGAGGATCGAGGCCGGGATCGCCAGGAAGAAGACCTGCATCTGCGGCATCAGGCGCGCCAGCACGCCGAGCCCGAGATTGAACAGCAGGCCGAAGGCGATGAACGGGGCCGAGATCTGCACCGCCAGCGCGAAGCCCCGCGTCATCGCCTTGACCGCCAGTGCCAGCACGTCGCCGACATCGGGAAAGCCGCCGGGCGGCAGCAGCCGGTAGCTCTCATGGATCGCGACCAGCGCGACATGGTGCAGGTCGGAAGCGAGGATCAGCGTGATGCCGAGCATCGAGAGCAGGTTGCCGATCGAGGGGTTCTGCATGCCGCCGGTCGGATCGACGGTCATGGCGAAGCCGAGCCCCATGGTCTGGGCGACGATCAGGCCGGCGGTCTGCAGCGCGCCCATCAGCAGGCGCACGCAGGCGCCGATCGAAAGCCCGATCAGGATCTCGCTGATCAGCAGGCCGCCGAGCGTGGCGGGGTCGGTCGGAACCGTGATCACGCCGCGCGCCATCGGCATGATGACCAGCGCGACGAAGAAGGCGAGGGCGAGCCGGCCGCGCGACAGGATGAAGCGCTCGCCGATGCCCGGCATCAGCATGACCAGCGTGCCGACGCGCGCGAAGACCAGCACGAACAGGGCGCTGATCTCCGGCAGGATGGCGATCTGCATCGGGCTGCCCAGATTCCCGCGCCAGCGATTGCGGCTGCCCGGGCTCGGCCCCGCAAGGGCGCGACAGGCAGGCACTAGAATCATTCGCCCGTGGCGATTCGGACGGCGACCCTGCCCATATAGCCTGCCAGCGCGTCGCCCATGAACGGCAAAAACAGCAGCAGGGCGGCGAAGACGGCGATGATCTTGGGGACATAGACCAGGGTTTGTTCCTGGATCTGGGTCAGCGCCTGGAAGAGCGAGACGATGAGGCCAACGCTGAGCGCGATCAGCATCAGCGGCGCGCCCGCCTTGAGGAAGACGACGATGCCGTCGCGGGCGACGTCGAGGATGGCTCCGGAGGTCATGGGGCAGGTTCCGCTGGTGTTGTCGGGGAGAAGATGCGGCGCTCAGACCGGCATCCGCATGATTTCCTCATAGGCGGCGATGACCCGGTCACGGACCGCGACCAGCGTCTCGATCGCCGCCTCGCTCTCGGCGACCGCGGTGACGACATCGACGATGTCGGAGCGTCCGCTGGCGACGCTCGCGGCCTGCACATCGGCGGCGCGCGCGCTCTGGGCGGTCGATTCGAGCGCCTTGCCGACGAGCGAGGAGAAGTCCGGCATGCCGGCGGCGGCGCCACCGGCTCCGGCGAGGTTGGCGGGCTTCTTCAGCAATCCGCCCGCGCCGATGCCCTGCATCGAGGCGTAGGCGCCGGCGGCGAAACTGGAGGTGGTCATGGCTGGCGTTCCGCTTCGAGGTCTAGGCGCGCAGGATGTCGATGGTGCGCTGGAGCATGCGGCGCGTCGACGAGATCACGTTGAGATTGGCCTCGTAGCTGCGCTGGGCCTCGCGCATGTCCATGCTCTCGATCAGCGAGTTGACGTTCGGCATCCTGACCTGGCCGGCGGCGTCGGCTGCCGGATGGCCGGGATCGAGCTTGGTGCGGAAGGCGCTGCGATCGCGCTCGACCCGGCCGAGCTCGACCACCTGGGCGTCGAGCTCGCGGTCGAGCTTGCCCTGGAAGGTGACGATCTTGCGGCGATAGGGATCGGCGCCGGCGCGTTCCGGCGTCGAATCGGCGTTGGCGAGGTTCTCGGCGATGACGCGCATGCGGCCGGCCTGGCCACGCAGGCCCGATGCCGCCACCGCGATGCTCTTGAGCAGATCCATGGCGTTTCTCCTCAGCGGCCTTTGCCGATGGCGATCTTCATCAGCCCGAGCCCCTTGCTGTAGAGCGAGGCGGCGAGCTGATAGTCGGACTGGTTCTGGGCGATCTTCAGCATCTCGTCCTCGAGATTGACGCTGTTGCCGCTCGGGGTGGTCTCGAAGCGCTTGGGGGCGCGCGGGTCGAAGCCGTTGTTCTGGCCGGCGGGGCCGAGATGGAGCGGCGAGGTCTGCGCCAGCACGACGCTGCCCCCGGCCGGGGAGGGCGCCTTGAGGTCGTGCGGCTTGAAGCGCGGGGTATCGGCATTGGAGACGTTCTCGGCGAGCAGCTTCTGGCGGCTCTGGTGCCAGTGCATGCGCGTCTTGAGGGCGCCCATCAGGTTCAGGCCGCTGTTCGACATGGCTCCGATCTCCGGCTCCCGGGGCGCACCGCATCTGCGCGGAACTGGGAAATTATTGCCGGGTGCATGGTTAATGCCGCGTTAAGATCGGCAAATGGTGACAATCCGGTTAACCATCCGGTAACCATGTCTCCCGAATTGGCGGGCGTTATGGTATAGCCAACGGGTTCATCCGCGGGCAGCCTTTAAAAGTGAGGCCGCTCGCGGCTGTCGCGTCGCTTCATGAGGCAAACCTTGCAGACTTTGTTTGGCTTCGAACTCTCGACCGGCCTGCGCTGGATCATCGCCTTCGCGATCGTGCTGCTGCTGGTCGCGCTTTTCGCCTTTTTCCTGCGGCGGATCACCGGCGGACGGCTCAAGTTCAAGGGGCAGGGCAGTGGACGGACGCGCCAGCCGCGGCTCGGCGTCGTCGATATTCACGACCTCGACCGGCAGCGTCAGCTGATCCTGGTCCGACGCGACAATGTCGAGCATCTGGTGATGATCGGCGGCGCTTCCGACGTCGTGATCGAGACCAACATCATGCGTAGCGGGGCGCGCGTCGCGGCGCCGCTGCCGAACGAGGGCGCGCCCGAACGGCCGCTGGCGCTCGAGCCGCTGGCGCTGCCGGAGCTGCCGCTGCGCGGCGAGATTCCGGACGAGCCGCGCCGCATGCCGCCCGCACCAGAGCCGGTGCCGCCGGCTCCCGCCCCGGTGATGCCGCCTCCGCCGCCGCGTCAGCAGCCACTCGCCCCGCCGGCCCGTCCGACCGGTCAGCCGATTCCGCCGGCCCGCCCCGCGCCACAGCCGGCGGTGCCGCCAGCCGCCGCCGCTGCGGTCGCGGCCTCCGCTGCCGCTGCCCAGAGCGCCCGCGAGACCGTCGCTGCCGGGCAGGCCGAGCTGGGCGACATGGCCCGTCAGCTCGAAGAGGCGCTGAAGCGTCCGTTCTCCGCCGTCCGGCCGTCATCGGTCGGTACGCGTCCCGAGCCGGAAGCCGTCAAGCCGCCGGTCGCGCCGGTGCCGCCGGTCTCCCCGGTCGTGCCGCCTGTTCCGACTGGCGCGCTCAAGCCGCCGGCGCCGGCCGCCGGCGTGCCGGTTTCGTCGCGCCCGGCGCTCGACATGGAGGCCGAGCTCGAAATGGCGCTGGGCCTGAAGCCCGGTCCGGCTCGCCCGGCCGAGGCGCCGATGGTGGTGCCGCCGGTCTTCGCCGCGCCGGAGCGCAAGCCGCAGCCGGTTCCTGCCAGGCCGGAACCTGCAAAGCCGGAGCCGGCCAGGGCGGAAGCGCCCAGGCCGCCAGCCGACAACAAGCCCGAACCGGCAGCCAAGCCGCATGAGATCTCGGTGCCGAGCGTCGAGGCGGTGCTCGGTGTCGAGCCGAAGCAGGACGGCCCCAAGAGTTCGGAGGCCAAGCCTTCGGAGTCCAAGCCTTCCGAAGCCAAGGGGGCTGATCCCAAGCCTTCCGAGCCCAAGCCCTCCGAGCCCAAGCCTGCGGAAACAAAGGGCGCCGAGCCCAAGGCGGCTGAGCCATCGGCAGACCCGAAGCCCGGCGAGGCCAAGGCGGAGAAGCCCAAGGCCGAACAATCCGTCGAAGCCAAGCCTCCCGAGGCGAAGCCGAGCGAACCGAAGCCGGCCGAGGCCGACCCGTTCTCGGTCGATGCGATCGAGGCCGAATTCGCGCGTCTGCTCGGGCGCGACCCCAAGCCGAAGGGCTGAGCGGCCTCGCCGGCCGCGGCCGGCCAAGCGGCAGGGGATGACGGGGCGAAAGCGCTTCGCAGCGCCCCGGACCATGCACTAGCGTTTCCCGGCCCGCGCCTTGATTCGGGCAGGGAAGGCGCATGGACGATACGAACCCCATAAGGTCAAGAGCTTGGCGGCGGGCCGCCATGGCTGGAAGCGCCGCGGCGCTGCTCGGCCTTGGCCTGTCAGGCCCGGCGCTGGCACAGACGCTGTCGCTGGATCTCGGCCAGGGCGGCGGTACGACCGAGCGGGCGCTCCAGCTCATCGCCGTCATCACGGTGCTGTCGCTGGCGCCGTCGATCCTGATCATGGTGACGGCGTTCACGCGCATCGCGGTGGTGCTTTCGCTGCTGCGTTCGGCGATCGGCACCCAGACCGCGCCGCCCAATGCCGTGATCATCGGGCTTGCCCTGTTCCTGACCGGCTTTGTGATGACGCCGACCCTGCGCGAGGCCTATCGCGTCGCCGGGGCGCCGCTGATCGCCGGGCAGATCCAGCCGCAGGAGGCCTTCAACCGCGGCATCGTGCCATTCCGCGACTTCATGCTGAAGCATGTCCGCGAGAAGGATCTGACGCTGTTCCTGGAGATGTCGCGCGAGCCGCGGCCGGAGCGGGCAGAGGACATCCAGATCCAGGTGCTGATCCCGGCCTTCATGATCTCGGAATTGAGGCGCGCCTTCGAGATCGGCTTCCTGCTGTTCGTGCCGTTCCTGATCATCGACCTCGTGGTCGCCTCGATCCTGATGTCGGTCGGCATGATGATGCTGCCGCCGGTGACGGTGGCGCTGCCCTTCAAGCTGATCTTCTTCGTGCTGGTCGATGGCTGGGGGCTGGTCGCCGGCTCGCTGGTGAAGAGTTACGGCAGTTGACGCATAGGCTCCAGATGGGCTCGCCCCGAGAGGCGAAGCGATGGGAGGATCGCGACGCGAACCCCTCTCCCGGATGGGAGAGGGGCAGGGGTGAGGGACCGCCGCCGATCATAGAGGCGATACGGTGCCGCTGCGCCTTCTAAGGATAAGGCAGGCCCTCATCCCTGCCCTTCTCCCACACGGGAGAAGGGTTCCCCGCGCTTCTTCCGGATTTGGTCAGCCCTGGCCCGGGCGGGCTGGCGGCTTGGCCTCGGCCTCTTCCGGCTTCGGCCTGTCGCGGACGGCGCTGGAATAAGCCGGATAGCGCTTGCGGTACTCCTTCAGGAAGTCCTGCATCGTGTCGGAGCCGGCAGCCGAGCGCGCCACTTCGCGGATGTCGGCGGCGCTGGCGCGGCTGGCACCGGTGACGAAGGCGAACAGGCGTGCATCGGCGCTCTGGGCCATCTTGCCGGCGAATTTGGTGCGCAGCCGGTCGAGCGAGAGCGCCTCGTCCGCCATCGCATAGGCGATCGCCGCGCGCATCGTGTCGCCGCGCTCGGCGTCACGCAGCGGGGTCTCGCCGCGCCAGCTCTCGCCCAGAATGCGTTCCAGCGCCTCGCCGGCCTCGCGCCAGCGGCGGCCGCTCCACAGGATGTCGGCGTGCAGCCGGTCGACTTCGGGTCCGCTCTCGCCTTCCAGCAGATCGAGCGCCCGGTCGGTGCGCGAGAGGTCGGAGAGGGCCTTGGCCTCGAGCAGGAGGCGGGCCCGCTTGACGTCGCCCGGCAGCTCGGCGAGGCGGGTCGAGACCAGCGCCTGCAGGGCCTCCGCCGGCTTGCCGTTCATCAGCCGGATCATGGCGAGGCGGGCGGCGACGGTGGAGCGGGCGGCGCCGTTCAGCCGCTTCTCCATCTGGTAGCGCAGGATATCGCCGGCCTGGTCGAGCAGGTCGAGTTCGACCAGCCGGTCGGCGAGCAGGCGGGTGATCTCGTCGCCACGCCGGCCGATCGGGAGGAACTCCTTGAAGTCATAGAACAGCGCCAGCGCCTCGAGGCGCGGCAGCTTCTCGAGATCGGGATCGCTGAACAGCGCCTCGAAGCGCTGGGCGGTCTCGTCGTGCAGCAGGCGCGTCGCCGGATGGTCGGGGAAATTCTCATTGGCCCGCCGCGCGACCTGGAAGGCGTCGCGCCAGCGTTGTTGCTGGGCATAGATGCGCCCGAGCTCGGCCAGCGCCTCGATCTCGACCTCGCCACCACGCCAGATCGCCGACACGGTCTCCAGCCGGGCCGCAGCCTCGTCGACCGAGAAATCCGGGCGCTTCTCGGTGCGGGCGAGCTTGACCGCGCGCAGCTGCGCCTCGGCGGCGACCGGCCGGCTCACGGCCTCGAAAAGCGGGCGGTAGCCATTGAGCGCCGCCTCCGGCCGCCCGCTGGCATCGTCGAGCATGGCGCGCAGCAATGCGAGCTCCTCGGCCGGAACCAGGTTCGC
>JAKFDB010000008.1:0-4283 GCA_036676315.1 Bradyrhizobiaceae bacterium | reverse complement strand
GGGGCGGGCCGACAGGCCCGAGCCCGGAATCCATAACTACGACCGTTCCGAAATCTCCGCCATCATTCCAGGCTCATCGCTTCACGATGCCCCGGAGTGACGGCGGGAATTCGCGGCCGAGCGCCGCGCGAAGGCAGCCTCTCACTCCAGCGGTTCGGTCTCCGCGATTTCGATGCCGAAGCCGGAGAGGCCGACGAAGGAGCGCGAGGTCGAAGCCAGGTTGACGATCGAGGCGACACCGAGATCGCGCAGGATCTGGGCGCCGAGGCCGATCTCGCGCCATTGCTGGAAGCGCACCGCGTCCGAGCCCTCTTCGACGCTCTTGATCGGCACGCCGGCCGACCCGTCGCGCAGATAGACCAGGACGCCGCGCCCCTCCCTCTGGAAACGGCGCAGCGCGCACTGGATCGAGGAGGCGCCGCCGAGCACATCGGCCACGACATTGGCGCGGTGCAGCCGGGCCGGCACCTTCTCGCCGTCGCCGAGCTTGCCCATCACGAAGGCGAAGTGCTGCGTGTCGTCGAATGGGGTGACGTAGACATGGCCGGTCATCTCGCCGAACTCGGTCTTGACCGGGAAAGAGTGGACGCGCTCGACCAGCTTCTCGCGCGCCTGGCGATAGGCGATCAGGTCGGCGACGGTGATCTGCTTCAGATTGTGCTTCTGCGCGAAGGCGGTGATCTGCGCGCCCTTCATCACCGTGCCGTCATCATTGGCCAGTTCGCAGATCACGCCGACGGGCGGCAGGTCGGCGAGCTTGCAGAGATCGACGGCCGCCTCGGTATGGCCGGAGCGCATCAGCACGCCGCCATCCCTCGCGATCAGCGGAAAGACATGGCCCGGGCGGACGAAATCGGTGGCGCCCATATTGCCGTTGGCAAGGGCGCGGACCGTGTTGTTGCGCTGCTCGGCCGAGATGCCGGTGGTGAGGCCGTGCTTGACGTCGACGGTGATGGTGAACGCCGTGCCGAGCGGGGCGTCGTTGGAGGAGACCATCGGATCGAGCCGCAGGCGGCGCGCCTCCTCGCTGGTCAGCGGCGCGCAGACGATGCCGCAGGTGTTGCGGATGATGAAGGCCATCTTCTCCGGCGTGCACAGCGAGGCGGCGATGATCAGATCGCCTTCGTTCTCGCGATCGTCGTCATCGGTGACGATCACGATCTCGCCGCGGGCGAAGGCTTCGATGGTCTCAGCGACATTGCTCTGGGTCATGGCAGCCTCGCGCGGGCCCTGCAGGCCCAGGAAATCATTGGGGGTGACGGCTCCGCCCGTGGCGGCGGCGATGCGCTCGGCGCTTTCGCGCGAGATCCAGGCGTCGGGATCGTTGCAGAGCGCGGTCACGCTCGCGGGTGACAGGCCGGCCTGGCGCGCAAAGGCGCTGCGGCCGGTCTTCTGCTGTTGGAGCCAAGCGTCGAGCTTCATGAGGCGAAGCTAATACGCCTTCCCTTCATCCGCAATGAAGAAGTCAAAAATTTTCAGTGATACTGAAAAGCGTCATTCGAACCCGTCATGGTCGGGCTTGACCCGACCATCTCCGAAACCAGCTAGCTGGTCACGAGATTCCCGGGCCTGCGCATCGCTCCGCCCGGGAACGACGGACGCGGTCACTGCCCGAACGGCCAGCGCGGCTCGATCACGCCGACCTGGGCGCGATGGCGCAGATACTGGTCGGCCAGCACGCAGGCGACCATAGCTTCGCCGACCGGAACGGCGCGAATCCCGACGCAGGGGTCGTGGCGGCCCTTGGTGAACATCTCGGCCTCGCCGCCGGTGCGCGTCACGGTCGCCCTTGGCGAGAGGATCGAGGAGGTCGGCTTCACGGCAAAGCGCGCCACCACCGGCTGACCGGTCGCGATGCCGCCGAGAATGCCACCGGCATGGTTGGTCAGGAACAGCGGCTTGCCGTCATTGCCGGCGCGCATCTCGTCGGCATTGTCCTCGCCGGAGAGTTCGGCGGCGCCAAAACCCTCACCGATCTCGACGCCCTTGACCGCGTTGATGCTCATCAGCGCCGCGGCGATCTCGGCGTCGAGCTTACCGTAGATCGGCGCACCCAGCCCGGCCGGCACGCCCTCGGCGACGATCTCGAGCACGGCCCCGATCGAGGAGCCCGATTTGCGGATGCCGTCGAGATAGTCGGCGAAGAGCTCGGCCGCTTTCGCATCCGGGCAGAAGAACGGGTTGCGGGAGACCTCCTCCCAGTCCCAGTTGTCGCGGTCGATCTTGTGCGGCCCCATCTGCACCAGCGCGCCGCGGACCTTCAGCCCCGGCACGACCTTACGCGCGATCGCGCCGGCCGCGACCCGCATCGCCGTCTCGCGCGCCGAGGAACGGCCGCCGCCGCGATAGTCGCGGATGCCGTATTTCACGTCATAGGTGAAATCGGCATGGCCCGGCCGGTACTTGTCCTTGATCTCGGAATAGTCCTTCGAGCGCTGGTCGACATTGTCGATCATCAGCCCGATCGAGGTGCCGGTGGTGACCTGCTCGCCGCTCTTCTCGTCGACGAAGACGCCGGAGACGATGCGGACCTCGTCCGGCTCCTGGCGCTGCGTGGTGTAGCGCGACTGGCCGGGCCGGCGCCGGTCGAGCTCGAGCTGGATCTCCTCTTCGGTGATCGGGATCAGTGGCGGGCAGCCATCGACGACGCAGCCAATGGCCGGGCCATGGCTTTCGCCGAAGGTGGTGACGCGGAAGAGATGGCCGAAGGTGTTGTGCGACATGGGAGCCCGGAGCGTTGCTGGGCTGGCTCATAAGCCGGATCACGCCGGCGCGAAACCCTTGCCGGCCCGATGCCATGCGCCGAACCAACTCCCGCATCATCGCCGCCCTACGCAGCCACGGCAATGCTGCACCGCAATAGCGGCATTGACAGCCATCCGCCCAACCGGCTTCTAAGCCCGATGAAACGCAAGCCAGTCAGCCATGCGCGCACCTGGCGCCCCGGGAGCGTGATCATCGCGGGCGCCTAGCCCCGGACCCACCCAGAAACGGCAGGTTCGGGGAACGTGGCTCACGGTCGGCCACGGCGCCCTCGCGGCGTTTCAAAACAGACCCGACATCCGACAGCTCCGGACTGCCCGGCACGCAAGCGCGGCACGGCCGGTCCATGACGGCCCGGCGCTCGCAAGCGGCAGCCGCTGCGGAGCCCCGCGTTTCCCATCCGGAATTCACGACCATGTCCAGACAAGCGGGCCCCGGCCCGACAGGATCTGTCAGCCTTGCGCGCGCCCTTTCCAAGCTCGGCTACTGCTCGCGCACCCAGGCCGAGCGCCTGATCCTGGAGAAGCGCGTCCGTGTCGACGGCCGCCTCGCCACCAACCCCTCCCTGCGCCTCGATCTGGCGCGGGCCCGCATCCTCGTCGACGGCGCGTCGATCGCAGCCGAGCAGCCTGTCTACCTTTTGATCAACAAGCCCCGCGGCGCGGTCACGACCCGCACCGACCCCGAGGGCCGCACCACGGTCTATGCCTGCCTGGAGGGGCTCGACCTGCCTTTCCTCGCCCCGGTCGGACGGCTCGACAAGGCCAGCGAGGGCCTGCTGCTGATGAGCAACGACACGCGCTGGGCGCAAGCCATCCTCGACCCCGCCTCCGGCGTCGAGAAGACCTATCACGTCCAGATCGACACGGTGCCCGATGCCGCGATGATGGCGCGGCTGCGGGCCGGCACCGTTGATGGTAATGAGGCACTCTCGACCAGGGCCGCGACCCTGCTGCGCCACGGACAGAAGAACGCCTGGGTCGAGATGGTGATCGACGAGGGCCGCAACCGGCAGATCCGGCGGATCGTCGAGGCCGCCGGCGCGCAGGTGCTGCGCCTCGTCCGGGTCGGCATCGGTGCCCTGGCCCTGGGCGATCTGCCGAAGGGCGCGGTGCGAGCCCTGGAGCCCGGCGAGATCGCCCTGCCGCTCGGCAATGTCTGAGCCGCCCATCCGGCTCTGGCAGGCTCCCGGCGCCAGCGCGCTTCGGCGGAACCACTGCGTCATTCCGGGGCGGCCCGAAGGGCCGAGCCCGGAACCCATGAACACGACGCCGGCGCGAAATCTCGTCCGCCTCGTTTCTCTCAGTTCGGTGTTCATGGGTTCCGGGCTCTTCGCTTTGCGAAGCCCCGGAATGACCGCCTGGTTCCCTGCGAACGCCGCTGTGCCCTAATGTGCAGCCGTCGCTGGCACCGCCGGCGCGCCTTCCCAGCGCGTATTCGCCGGCAGGTTCTCGCCCTTCATGATCACCGTGAGCAGGCCGATCTGGGCATAGTCGCCGACATGGGTGTCGTAGAGCACA
>JAKFDB010000007.1:0-14376 GCA_036676315.1 Bradyrhizobiaceae bacterium | reverse complement strand
GCCAGCAAGAAGGCGCTCGACGATCCGGCGAAGGCGGCGGCGATCCGCGAATTCGTCGCGGCCTGGATCGACGCCAGCCGTTGGTCGCACAGCAATGTCGATGCCTGGGTCGAGGCCTACTACGTCAAGCGGCAGAACCTGAAGCCGGCCGACGCGCGCAAGATCGTCGAGTCGGAAGGCGCTTTCGAGTTTCCGGTCCTGGCCAGCCTGGTCTCCAAGCAGCAATCGCTGATCGACGTGATCTACGAGGCCGGCGACCTGCCGAAGCGCCTCGATGCGCGCGACGAGTTCGATCTGCGCTTCGACGATGTGATCGCCAGCAAGACCAACTGAACCTCGCTCGGAGATTCGGCATGACGCTCCTCGACCACGCACTCGATGCGCAGGCCCTGGCCGGCAGACCGGCAAGCGTCGCCCCGGCGCGGGCCTCTGCCGCCCGGCCGGCGCAGCTCGCACCTGGAAAGCTGCCGCCCGGCGCAATCCTCTTCGGCCCGCTCGCCCTGGTCGCGATCTGGGAACTGGCATCGGCGCTCGGCTGGCTTTCGCCGAGATTCCTGGCAGCACCCTCGACCGCGATCATTACCGGCTACCAGTTGCTGGTGGCGGGCACGCTCGCCGACCATTTCCTCGCTTCGGCGCTCCGCGCCTATGTCGGGCTGGGCATCGGCGTCGCGCTTGGGCTGGTACTGGCGCTCGCGGCCGGGCTTTCCCGCATCGGCGAGGCTTCGATCGACGGCCTCGTGCAGATCAAGCGCGCCGTCCCGACGCTGGCGCTGATCCCGCTCGCCATTCTCTGGCTCGGCATCGGCGAAGCCATGAAGATCGCGCTGATCGCGACGAGCGTGCTCGTGCCGATCTACATCAACACCCATGCCGCGCTGCGCGGCATCGATATCCGCCATGTCGAGCTCGCCCGCAGCGTCGGGCTGACCCGCGGCGCCTTCCTGCGCGAGGTCGCGCTGCCCGGCGCGCTCCCGGGTTTCTTCACCGGCTTGCGGCTCGCCGTCACCACCTGCTGGACCGCGCTCGTCGTGCTGGAGCAGATCAATACCAGCGAGGGCATCGGTTATCTGATGAACCGCGCCCGCGACTATGGCCAGACCGAGATCATCGTCGTCGGGCTGGCGATCTACGCGATCCTCGGTCTCGGCTCCGACTTCGCCGTGAGATCCTGGGAGAAGCGCGCTTTGTCCTATCGCAAGGCGCTGGCGTCATGAACGCTGCGATCCACCCATTCCGAGCGACGGCAGGCGCGGATGCCGCCGTCCGGCTGCGCGGCGTCACGCGGCGCTTCTCCGGACGTACCGTGCTGCGCGAGATCTCCCTCGATTTCGCGCCGGGCGAGTTCGTCGCGCTGATCGGCAAGAGCGGCTCGGGAAAGAGCACGCTGCTGCGCGCCCTCGCCGGACTCGACGACGGCGTCGAAGGCGAGGGGACGATCGAGGTCCCGGCCGACCGCTCGGTGCTCTTCCAGGATTCTCGCCTGCTGCCTTGGAAGACCGTGCTCCAGAATGCGGTCTTCGGCCTGCGGGCGCCGAGCGCCGACAAGCGCGGACGCGCGGCGCTTGCCGATGTCGGCCTCGCGGGCCGGGAAGACTCCTGGCCGAACGCGCTCTCCGGCGGCGAGCAGCAGCGTGTCGCCTTGGCGCGCTCCCTGGTCCGGGAGCCTCGGCTGCTGCTGGCGGACGAGCCTTTCGGCGCGCTCGACGCGCTGACCCGCATCCGCATGCACGAACTGGTCTTTCGCCTGATCGGCCAGCATGGGCCGACCGTGCTGCTCGTCACCCATGACGTCGACGAGGCGGTCAAGCTGGCCGACCGGGTGTTGGTCATGGAGGACGGCCGGATCGTCCTCGACCGGCAGGTCGCACTCCCCCATCCGCGCCCCAGGGACGGCCGTGTCGACGCGCTGCGCGCCGAACTTCTCGCTGCGCTCGGCGTCGTCGACGCCATCTGAACCCGCCATCAGGAGATATTTCCCATGACACGCGAGCTCCATCTCAACCTCTTCATCAATGGCCGCGGCCATCATGAGGCGGCCTGGCGGCACGATGCCTCGACCTATCGGGCGCTGACGGACGTCACCTATTATCGCGATCTCGCGCTCGCAGCCGAGGCGGCCAAGCTCGATTCGATCTTCTTCGCCGACCATGTGACGCTGGGCGAAGACATCGAGTATTCGACGCGCGGCGAGTTGGAGCCGCTGACGCTGCTCGGCGCGCTCTCTGGCCTGACCGAACATATCGGGCTGATCGCCACCGCATCGACGACCTATAGCGAGCCCTACAATCTCGCCCGTCAGTTCGCCTCGCTCGATCATCTCAGCGGCGGGCGGATAGGCTGGAACATCGTGACGTCCTGGGCGCCATCGGCCGCCGCCAATTTCGGTCAGGAACAGCAGGCCGGCATCGATCAGCGCTATGCCCGTGCCAACGAGTTCGTCGAGGTCGTCTTGAAGCTCTGGGACAGCTGGGCCTGCGACGCGATCGTCGACGACCGCGCCGGCGGCTCCTATGCGCGGCCGGAGGGGATCCGGCGCGCCGATCATCGCGGCGCCTTCTTCAAGGTCGCGGGCGCGCTCAACATCCCGCGCTCGCCGCAAGGCCGGCCGGTCTTCGTCCAGGCGGGCTCGTCGTCCGACGGGCGCGCCTTCGCCGCCCGCTACGCCGAGGCGATCTTCACCGCGCACCTGACCAAGGAAAGCGCGATTGCCTTCTACAACGACATCAAGACGCAAGGCCGGGCGCTCCGGCGCCGGCCGGACCAGATCGTCATCCTGCCGGGGATCAGCGCCGCGATCGGCTCGACCGAGGCCGAGGCGAAGCGCGTCTGGGACGAGCTGAACGAGCTCTCGCATCCGAGCGTCGGACTGGCGCGCCTGTCGAATCGCTTCGGCGGCCACGACTTCTCGCATCTGAAGCTCGATCAGGTCCTCTCGGCCGCGGATTTTCCGGACCCGGCATTGGTCCAGGCCTCGCGCAGCCGGGCCCAGTCGATCACCGCGCTCGTCGCCCGCGAGCGACCGACCCTGCGCGGGCTGCTGCACAGCCTTGCCGGAGCGCGCGGCCATTTCACCGCGACCGGGACGCCCGAGCAGATCGCCGATATCATCGAGGACTGGTTCGTCTCCGGTGCGTCCGACGGCTTCAACGTCATGCCGCCGATCTTGCCGCAGCAATTTGAGATTTTTGCCGGCGAGGTCGTGCCGCTGCTGCGCAAGCGCGGACTGTTCCGCAGCGAGTATCGCGACGGCACCTTGCGCGACCGGCTCGGGCTGGACCCGGTCCCCAGCCGCTTCGACCCGGCCGAGCCGGTTCAACGCTCGGCTTAGCCCGGTGCGGGCTACAATGACGGCCTGGCCGCCAAGGCCATGCCCGACCGGTCCCGGCAATGCGCCGGGCTCATGCAGCAGAGCTGCAACCAGCAGGCCCACTTCGCCGCCGAGCTGCTAGTCTGGGTTCGAGAGCAGTCGAAATCCCGGAGGATACGCATGCTGGAGAAGAAGCAGTTTTACATCGATGGCGCTTGGGTGGCGCCTTCGGCGCGGCGCGAGCTTGACGTCGTCGACCCCTCTACCGGAGAGGCCTATGCGGCAATCTCCATCGGCGACGAGAGCGATGCCGACCGTGCGGTCGCGGCCGCCAAGCGCGCCTTCGAGAGCTGGTCGAAGACCGAGCCGTCGTTGCGCCTGAAGCTGGTGGAGCGCCTGCTCGAGATCTACAAGCGCCGCGCGCCCGACATGGCGAAGACGATCAGCCAGGAGATGGGAGCGCCGATCGACATGGCCCTTACCAGCCAGGTCGGCGCCGGCGCCTACCACATCTCCAACTTCATCACGGCCTTCAAGGATTTCGAGTTCCTGCGTCCGCTCGGCCCGCACGCCCCCAATGACCGCATCCAGATGGATGCGATCGGCGTGGTCGGCCTGATCACGCCCTGGAACTGGCCGATGAACCAGGTGACGCTCAAGGTCGTGCCGGCGCTGCTGGCCGGCTGCACGATGGTCCTCAAGCCTTCCGAGATCGCGCCGCTCTCCTCGATGCTGTTCGCCGAGTACATCGACGAGGCCGGTTTCCCGAAGGGCGTGTTCAACCTGGTCAATGGCGACGGTGCCGGCGTCGGCACGCATCTTTCGTCCCACCCGGACATCGAGATGATCAGCTTCACCGGCTCGACCCGGGCCGGCGTCGCGATTTCCAAGGTGGCGGCCGAAAGCCTCAAGCGCGTGGTGCTCGAGCTCGGTGGCAAGGGCGCCAACATCGTCTTCGCCGATGCCGAGCCGGGCGCGGTCAAGCGCGGCGTGCTGCACTGCTTCAACAACACCGGGCAGAGCTGCAACGCCCCGACCCGCATGCTGGTCGAGCGCTCGATCTACGACCGCGCCGTCGATGAGGCCAAGACGGTCGCCGAGCAGGTCGTGGTCGATTCCGCGCACAAGCCCGGCAAGCATATCGGCCCGCTGGCCTCGGAAGCGCAGTTCCGCAAGGTCCAGGACCTGATCCAGAAGGGCATCGATGAAGGCGCGCGGCTCGTCACCGGCGGCGTCGGACGGCCCAACGGGCAGAACCAGGGCTATTTCGTCCGCCCGACGGTGTTTGCCGACGTGAACAACCAGATGACGATCGCACGCGAAGAGATCTTCGGTCCCGTGCTGTCGATCATCCCCTTCGACAGCGAGGAGCAGGCGATCGCGATCGCGAACGACACGCCCTACGGCCTGACGAACTATGTCCAGTCGGCCGATGGCGAGAGGCGCAACCGTATCGCCTCGCGCCTGCGTTCGGGCATGGTCGAGATGAACGGCAATCCGCGCGGCCCAGGCGCCCCCTTCGGCGGCGTCAAGGCTTCCGGGCGCGCTCGCGAGGGCGGAGTCTGGGGCATCGAGGAGTTCCTCGAAGCCAAGGCGATCTCCGGCTGGGCCCCGCAGGCCTAGCACTCAATGGCAGCGAGCATCCTCCCGGCGAGGGAGGATGCTCGCCGCACCGTGCTTGCGGCCTATGCGAGCACGACAGTGCATCATGTACGGCTCGAGGATCTCGTTCGAGCCGCTGCAAGCTTTTGATTTTCTAGAGAATTAATCTCTTTCGGGGACTCCGGCAGGCAATGCCGGATCGCCTCTTGATTGCGCACGTCTATTTAATTAACATGATAATTATATCTGTTTTCTGGCGTGAATCTCCATGACGGCAACCGTTCTCATTCTCTCGCAGGCCTCGCCCTGCAGCAGTCTCGCGCAAACGGCTGTCCGGTACGCGACCTGAACATGACTTCCTTGCGCGCTGAGGTGGCCTGACGCCGCCGCTGCAGCTCCAGCTCACCGCGCCGTCATCCCCACGCACTCGACCCTCGAAGACATCGACCTCGGCCGTCAGCGCGAGGCGATAAAAGGACCCGGATTCATGCTTGCCCCCAGATTCGTCAGCTTCTCCGCTGAAAACCGCCCCGGATACGGCCTCGCCGTCGAGGGCGGCATCGTCGATCTGTCCCGCCGCTTCTCGGTCCAGTGGCCGAGCCTGAAGGAGGTGGTTGCCGAGAACGCTTTCGCGCGGCTCGTCGAGGCGGCTGCAGGGCTCGTCCCGGATCTGCCATTCGAGGCGATCCGCTACGAGATTCCGGTGGCGGCGCCGGAGAAGATCATCTGCGTCGGCGTCAATTTTCCCGATCGCAACGCCGAGTACAAGGACGGCCAGGCCGCTCCGGCCAACCCGTCCCTGTTTCCGCGGTTCGCGCGCTCCTTCACCGGTCATGACCAGCCGCTGATCCGCCCACCGGAGAGCGTGCAGCTCGACTATGAGGGCGAGATCGCCATCGTCATCGGCAAGGCGGGGCGCCGCATCACCGAACGCAACGCGCTGGACCATGTCGCGGCGCTGTCCCTCGCCAATGAGGGGACGATTCGGGACTGGGTGCGGCACGCCAAGTTCAACGTCACGCAGGGCAAGAACTTCGACCGCTCGGGCTCGATCGGGCCATGGCTCGTTCCCTTCAGCGACGAGGCCCAGATCGCCGACATCGCGCTGACGACCCGCGTCAATGGCGAGCTTCGCCAGGAAGACCGTACCAGCCGGATGGTTTTCTCCTTCCGCCGGATCATCAGCTACATCTCGACCTTCACCACGCTCGTGCCGGGCGACATCCTCGTCACCGGCACGCCGACCGGGGCAGGGGCCCGTCTCGAGCCGCCGGTCTGGCTCAAGCCCGGTGACGTCGTCGAGGTCGAGGCCGAGGGAATCGGCCTGCTGCGCAACACCATCGCCGACGAGGCCTGACCGATGCTGACATCCGACGAAATCGCCGCCGCGGCCCTCAGCCTCGACGAAGCCGAGCGTACGCGTGTCCAGACGGGGCTGATGTCGCTGCGGCACCCCGGCATGACCATGGACGACGCCTATGCCGTCCAGGATGCCTGGGTGAAGCGCAAGATCGCCGCGGGCCGGAAGGTGATCGGCTGGAAGATCGGCCTGACCTCGAAGGCGATGCAGTACGCCCTCAACATCGACATCCCGGATTCCGGCGTGCTGTTCGACGACATGATGTTCGCCGATGGCGACAGCGTGCCGAAGGAGCGCTTCATCCAGCCGCGGATCGAGGCCGAGATCGCCTTCGTGATGAAGTCGCCGCTGAAGGGGCCCGATATCGGCATCTTCGACGTGCTCAACGCCACCGACTACGTCACGCCGGCGCTTGAGATCCTCGATACCCGGATCCTGCGCGTCGACCCGCAGAGCAAGAAAGCCCGCACCATCGTCGACACGATCGCCGACAATGCCGCGAATGCCGGCATCGTCCTCGGCGGCCGCGCCATGCGGCCGGACCAGATCGATCTTCGCTGGGTCGGCGCGATCGTCTCGCGCAACGGCCAGGTCGAAGAGACCGGGCTCGGTGCCGGCGTCTTGAATCATCCCGCCCGCGGCGTCGCCTGGCTTGCGAACCGGCTCGCCGCCTATGGCGATCATATCGAGGCTGGCCAGATCGTCCTGGCGGGCTCCTTCATCCGGCCGGTGGAGGCGCGGCACGGCGACACCATCGTTGCCGACTACGGCCCGCTGGGCAGCGTCAGCTGCTACTTCGAATAGCCCGCCGACGCCGCTCGCCGAAACGGCCTGAAAGCAGGCGCTCCCGGAGTAGCGCCTGCGGGAGAACCTCCGGCCATCGAGCCCTCCCTGCCGGTTGCAGGCAATCTAATTAACTTGATAATTAACTTGTTATGTGTCATCGGGGCGGCGTTCTTTGGGCGCGCCTCGGACACGAAACCCGCCCCGTCGGATCTGCTGGGAGAATCGGAATGCTCGGAAATCTGCGCAACAAGTGGACCTTGGCTGCCGGCTGCATGCTGGCTGCCGTGACTGCAGCTTCGGCCGACAATGGCGATACGCAGAAGGCGATCAAGGCGCGCGGGGCGCTCAATTGCGGCGTCTCCAGCGGCGTCCAGACCGGAATGAGCACGCTCGACAGCGCCGCGAAATGGAACGGCTTCGAGGTCGATTTCTGCCGCGCCGTCGCTGCCGCCGTGCTGGGCGATGCCGAGAAGATCAAATTCGTGCCGCTCGAGATCAAGACGGCCTTCGCCACGCTCCAGTCCGGCGGCATCGACCTCTTGGCGCGTACCGCGACGCACACCTTCGTCCGCGACATCGAGCTGAACGTCGCCTGGCCCGGCGCCTATCTCTATGACAGCCAGGGCTTCCTCGCGAAGAAGTCGCTGGGCGTCAAAAGCGCCAAGGAACTCGATGGCGCATCGATCTGCGTTTCCGCCGGCTCCAACTACGAGCTGAACCTCGCCGACTATTTCCGCAAGAACGGACTGAAGTTCACGCCGGTCACCGCCAATTCGCGCGACCAGAACGAGAAGAACCTCGAGACGGGCCGTTGCGACGTCTATGCCAACGTTCTCAGCGCGCTGGCCGGCGCGGTGTCGAAGATGGGCAAGGCGGACGAGTGGGTCGTGCTGCCCGAGCTGATCTCGATGGAGCCGATCGGCCCGGTCGTGCGCAAGGACGACAGCCGCTTCCGCGACATCGTCGGCTGGACGCTCAATGCGCTGATCGCCGCCGAGGAGCTGGGCATCACCCAGGCCAATGTCGAGCAGATCAAGTCGAGCTCGACCTCGCCGGAGGTCCAGCGCCTGCTCGGCGTGACCGGCGATTTCGGCGTCAAGCTCGGCCTGGGCAATGACTGGGCGCTCAACGCGATCAAGGCCGTCGGCAACTATGGCGAGATGTTCGAGCGCAATCTCGGCAGCAAGAGCCCGATCAAGCTCGATCGCGGCCTCAACAACCTTTGGAACAACAAAGGCCTGATGTCGTCGCCGCTGCTCCGCTGACAGCAGATGTGAGGCCGGCATGGTGCGCCGGCCTCGCTCCCCGTCCACCAGCAGACAAGTCGCACAATGACCACCATCCCTGCCGTTCGATCATCGCAGCGTCTCGCGCTGCCGGGACGCCGCCGCGTCATGGGCTGGGTCTTCCAGGCGCTGCTCGTGGTCGCGCTGGCGCTGGTGGCCAAGGCCGCCATCGGCAACCTGAACGACAACCTCGCGGCACGCGGGCTCAAGCTCGGCTTCGACTTCCTCTGGCAGGAAGCCGGCTTCGAGATCGCCTTCCACCTGATCCCGTATTCCTCGAGCGACAATTACTGGCGGGTCTTCCTCGTCGGCATCACCAACACGCTCTTGGTGACGGCGATCGCCATCGTCCTGTCGACGATCCTGGGCTTTGCGATCGGCATTGCGCAGCTCTCCGGCAACTGGGCCGTGTCGCGCGCGGCGCGCATCTATGTCGAGATCGTCCGCAACCTGCCGCAGCTGCTCCATATCCTGATCTGGTACAATGTCGCCCTGCGCGCCTTGCCCGCGCCCCGCGCCGCCATCGGCGTCGGCGACATGGTCTATCTGTCGAACCGCGGCGTCTTCCTGCCGGCGCTGACCAGCGATCGCCCCGGGCTTCTGGTCGTCGCCATCCTCATCGCAGTCATTGCCGCTCTCGTCCTGTTCCGCAGCCTGACCTCCCATGCCGAGCGCACGGGCCGTCAGGTGAACGCCTGGCTGCCGTCGCTGGCGGTGCTCTTGCTCCTGCCGGTGCTCGCCGTCGTGCTGACGGGCACGCAGGTCTCGGTCTCCGTTCCGCAGATGAAGGGCTTCAATTTCATCGGCGGCTGGTCGCTCGTGCCCGAGCTGACCGCGCTCGTCTTCGCCATGGCGATCTACAACGCCGCCTTCATCGGTGAACTGGTGCGCGCCAGCATCGAGGCCGTCAGCAAGGGCCAGCGCGAAGCTGCGGCGGCGCTCGGCTTCGGCTGGTGGTGGACGCTGCGCTTCATCGTCATCCCGCAGGCCGTGCGCGTGCTGCTGCCGCCCTTGTCGAACCAGTACCTCAACATCCTCAAGGGCTCCTCGCTGGCGGTCGCGATCGGTTATCCGGACCTCGTCGGCGTCTTCACCGGCATCAGCATCAACCAGACCGGCCGCGCCATCGAGATCGTCGCCATGACCATGGCCGTCTATCTCACGATCAGCCTGCTGATCGGCGCCCTGATCAACCTGTTCAACCACATGACCAGGATCGTCGAACGGTGACCGAAGCCGCCCTCATCTCCGGTACACTGCGCCGCCCGGCTGCCATCGCCAGTGCGCCTGCCCGGATCGCGCTCTGGCTTCGCCAGCGCATCTTCGCCTCCTGGCGGGACGCTCTGCTGTCGCTCGCCGTCGTCCTCATACTCGGGGCTCTGGCTTGGGCCATCGTGCCCTGGGCGCTGTTCAACGCGACCTGGACTGGTGCGAGCCGGGCCGAATGCGCACCGGGCGGTGCCTGCTGGGGCTTCGTTGCCGCCAAGGCCTCCCAGTTCATCTACGGCTTCTATCCGCCGGCGGAACGCTGGCGCGCGGATACCGTGTTCGCCCTGCTGGCCGCCGGCCTGATCTGGCTGATGGTGCCGCGCATCCCCGGCAAGGGCTATGCCGGCCTGTTCATGATGGTGATCCTGCCGGTCGCGACCTTCTTCCTGCTGCATGGCGGCATCGCCGGCTTGCCGGTGGTGGCGAGCGACAAATGGGGCGGGCTGCTGCTGACGCTGATCCTCGCGGTCTCCGGCATCTGCTTCTCGCTGCCCTTCGGCGCTCTCTTCGCGCTCGGCCGGCGCAGCCGGATGCCGCTGGTCCGCTGGTTCTGCATCGGCTTCATCGAGCTCTGCCGAGGCGTGCCCTTCATCACGGTGCTGTTCATGGCGATCGTGATGCTGCCCTTCTTCCTGCCTTCGGGCATGAAGCCCGATCCGCTCGCGCTCGCCGTGGTCGGCATCATCTTCTACGAGGCCGCCTACATGGCCGAGGTGGTGCGTGGCGGCCTGCAGGCGCTGCCGAAGGGGCAGTACGAGGCGGCCATGGCCATCGGCTTCGGCTACTGGCGGACGATGCTCTACATCGTGCTGCCCCAGGCGATCCGGAAGGTCGTGCCCGGCATCGTCAACACCACCATCTCGCTGCTCAAGAACACGACGCTGGTGATGGTCGTCGGCCTGTTCGACCTGCTCAACATCGTCTCCGCCGGCGTCGCGGACCCGCTCTGGGTCGGCTCCCAGGCCGAGGGCTATTTCGTCGTCGGGCTGGTCTTCTGGCTCATGAGCTTCGGGCTGTCCTGCTACAGCCGCGCCATCGAGGGCGGCTTCGCACGGGCCGATCGGGCCTGAGCGCATCGGGTATTGCAATCATGGAAAATCCCATCATCCGGCTCGAAAACGTCGACAAATGGTTCTCGCAGTTCCATGTCCTGCGCGGCATCGACCTTGCGGTGAAGCAGGGCGAGCGCATCGTGGTCTGCGGCCCGTCGGGCTCGGGCAAGTCGACGATGATCCGCTGCATCAACGGCCTCGAGCACTATGAGGGCGGGAAGATCACCGTCGGCAGCGAGGTCGTGTCGCAGGACGACGACAAGATCGAGAAGATCCGGCAGCGCGTCGGCATGGTCTTCCAGTCGTTCAACCTGTTTCCCCATCTCTCGATCCTCGACAACCTGACGCTCGGTCCGATCAAGCTCCGGCGCATGAAGCGGGCCGCCGCGGAAGCCCAGGCGATGGAATTGCTCGAGCGGGTCCATATCGGCCACCAGGCCCGCAAGTTCCCGAACCAGCTCTCGGGCGGCCAGCAGCAGCGCGTCGCGATCGCCCGCGCTCTCGCCATGGAACCGGACGTCATGCTCTTCGACGAGCCGACCTCGGCCCTCGATCCCGAGATGGTCAAGGAAGTGCTGGACGTGATGATCGAGCTCGCCGGCACCGGCATGACGATGATCTGCGTCACCCATGAGATGGGCTTCGCGCGCGCCGTCGCCGACCGGGTCGTCTTCATGGACAACGGTGCCATCGCCGAGGTCGGGACGCCGGATGCCTTCTTCTCGGCACCCAAAACGGAACGCGCCCGCCAGTTCATCCAGCAAGTCATTCATTAGCCGGTCGGCCCAGCCGCACCAATCAGTCCATTCCGGAGCTTGATCCCGTGAGCACTTCTTCTTCTCCCGCCTATCCCTATCGCCTGCGCATTCCCGGGCCGATCTCGATTCCCGAGCGCGTGCGCAGCGCCACCGCGCAGCCCATCGTCAATCACCGCGGCACCGAGATGCGCATCGTGCTGGGCGAGATCCAGCGCCTGATCAAGCCGCTCTTCGGCACGCAGGCGCCGGTCCTGGTCTTCGGCAGCTCGGGCACCGGCGTGATGGAGGCGAGCCTCGTCAACATCCTGGCTCCCGGCGAGAAGGTGCTGGCGCTGGTCCACGGCCAGTTCGGCGAGCGCTATGCGCAGATTGCCCGGGCCCTTGGTGCTGAGGTCGAGGTCATCGAGAGCGAATGGGGCCATGCGCCGGCCCCGGAGCGGGTCGCCGCCGAACTCGCCAAGGCCGACTATCGCGCGGTGATCGCCGTGCACAATGAAAGCTCGACCGGCGCGGTGACCGATCTGGCGGCCATCGGCGCGCTGCTACGCGAGCGCGAGACGCTGTTCCTCGTCGACTCGATCAGCGGGCTTGGCGGCATGGAAGTGCGGCAGGACGAGTGGGGCGTCGACATCGTCGTCACCGGCTCGCAGAAGGCGTTGATGTGCCCGCCCGGCCTCGGATTCGCCAGCGTCAGCGACAAGGCCCGCAAGGTCATCGAACGTGCCGACCGCTGCCCGCGCTTCTACTGGGACATGCGCAAGGCGCTGGCCGTCGTCGACAATCAGGAGACCGCCTTCACCTGCCCGGTCTCGCTGCTCTTCGGCCTGCACGAGGCGCTGAAGATGATCCACGAGGAGGGGCTGCCGGAGGTCTTCGCGCGGCACGAGCGGCTGTCGGGCGCGCTGCGCGCCGGCTGCGTCGCACTCGGCCTGCCGGCCTTCGGCGATCCTGCCGTGGCCTCCCGCACCGTCGTCGTCGCCGCAGTGCCGGCGCCGCTGACGGGCGGGGCGATCGTCAAGCACATGAACGAGACCTACAACACGATGATCGCCGGCGCCCGCAACAAGCTGACTGGCAAGGTCATCCGCATCGGCACGATGGGCCAGATCACCGAGGCCGACATCCTGACCGACCTGCATTATCTCGAGCGCACGCTGATGGCGCTCGGCCACCCCGTTCCCGCAGCCGGCGCCGGTGTCGCCGCCGCCGCTGCCGCCCTCCGCTGAACCAGCAACGGATCGCTCCCATGCCTCACATCTGGGTCGAGTATTCGACCAATCTCGAAGACAGCGTCGACGTGCCTGCACTGCTGAAGGCCGTGCAGGATGCCCTGATCGGCGACGGCAGCGTCTTCCCCTTCGCCGGCGCGCGCACCCGCGGCGTCCCGGTCGCGAACTACCTCATCGTCGATGGCCATCCCGACAACGCCTTCGTGCACGTCCTGCTGCGTATCGCCGCCGGACGTTCCGAGGCCGACAGGAAGACGGCTGCCGGCCGGGTGTTCGAGGCGGTCAAGCAGCTGCTCGCCCCGGTCAGCGCATCCCGGCCTCTGGGCATTTCCGTGCAGATGGAAGAGGCCGACGACACGGTCAATTTCAAGACGAGCAATTACCGCGAGTATTTGAAGCAGCGCGGTATTCCGGAGAAGATGTCGGCCTGAGAAGGGCGACACGGCGAATGCGCCAATTGGGCCGGCCGGGCCATTCTCGGCAGCGGGAGGATAGATGAGCGACCGGACGCCAGCCGAAGGCCTGGACCTGCCTGCCGACACCGGGCAGCCGGCAGCGCGCGTGCGCCTGCGCCACTTCTCGAAATCCCTGCCGATGTCCCTGCTGCGGGCACGGGAAGCGGTCATGCGCCATTTCCGTGCCAGCCTTCGGCATTTCGGCATGACCGAGCAGCAATGGCGCGTCCTGCGCGCCCTGACGGCCGTGAACACGATCGAGGTTACGGCGCTCGCGGACGAAACCTTCCTGCTCGCCCCCAGTCTTTCGCGCATTCTGAAAGATCTCGACGAACGGGGACTCATCCTACGACGCACCTCGCAGGCCGATTTGCGCCGCGGCCTCGTCTCGATTTCGCCGCTGGGCCTGGAATTGATCGAGCGGGCCGGCATCGAGTCGGAGGCGATCTACCGCGAGATCACCGGGCACTACGGCGCCGAGCGCCTCGCCGAATTGCAGAGCCTGCTTCGGCAGCTCGAAGATTGCCTGGACAGCCTGGACACCAGCGCCGTTCACGGCGTGGGCCGCCGGCAGGAATAAGGGCTGGTGAGCCGCCAGCCGGGCATGGCGTGGGCTTTCGACGATGGCGCAGGATGGCTATTCCTGAATCTCCGGCTGGGTCGGATGGCCAAAGGCGCGCAATGATGGCGGCGACGGGCTGCCGACCAAGGTCCGCAGAGCCCGAAGCTCACCCCGTTCGCGCCTTGCGCAGAGAGCGGATGGCGGTCTTCGGAAGAGCGCGTGACCGGGAGCGGCAATTCATGCCCGCTCCTGCCATTCGGGCGGCTGCAAGCCCTCGATTTGCCTAGGTTCTCTGGAAAATAAACCCCTTACGGGAATGCTGGCGGACAGGGCGGGATTGTGCCGAGAGTTTAGAAAAATCAATAACTTATGAGCCGCGTCTGCTGATCGTGTGTACCACTCCTGTGGTCCAGCTCGCTGTCGAGAAATTCGTTAGGCTCGGAAGCGGGCTGCTCGGGCTTGGGCGGAAGGGCCGGCGGTTCCTGGGTCGGCAGCGGCGGTGGCAGGACAGGCTGCGGCGGGGCAATCTCTGTATCGGCGAGCCGCTTCCACTCGCCGCCAAAGGCTGCCGTCCAGACCAGATTGAGACTTTTGCGTAACCCCTGTTGTGGATTGCGACCGATGACAGGGGGCGCAGGTTTTCGCGGGCTTTGGTGCTGCTCAGGTCTGGCCGGGGAGGATTTTTGGCTCAGGCGGCGCGTTTGACG
>JAKFDB010000006.1:0-9482 GCA_036676315.1 Bradyrhizobiaceae bacterium | reverse complement strand
GCGGCATCTGGATCGCCGAACATCGCAGCGTCCGCAGCCGGCGCGGGTGAACAGGGGGCTGCTGCTTCGGAGACCCGGCGTCATTCCGGGGCGACCCGGAGCGTCGAGCCCGGAACCCATGGCCACGACGCAATTCCAGCGTCATCGCCAGCAGCGTCAGCGACGAAGCAATCCAGCGACGTCAGAGCGAGACCTCCGGGATTGCTTCGCTTCGCTCGCAAGGACGGAGGAACCATCGACACTGTCGTGTTCATGGCTTCCGGGCTCAGGCCTGCGGCCTGCCCCGGAATGACAGCAGGTTGACCGAAAAAATCTCCAGCGCCGGCTATTTCAGGCTTTCCACCGCGAGCCGGGCCACCGCCGCATGGGCGGCCTCACGGGCCCTGGCATCGGCCTGCGAGCCGGCGAGATAAACCGCGATGGCGAGGCGGCGCCCGTCCGGCAGGGTGACGATGCCGATATCGTTGGTGGCGTGGTTGAGCCCGTCGGCGCTCGGGCCGAGCCCGGTCCTGTGGACGAAGCGCGTGCCCTTGGGCAGGCCGGCGCGGATGCGCTGGGGGCCGGCCTTCGTTTCCAGCATGATCTTGTCGAGCAGTGCGGCATGGGCCGGCTCGCGCAGCCAGTTGCCCTTGGCAAGTCCCTCGAGAAAGCCGATCGAGGCGTCGGGCGTGGCGCTGTCGCGCTTGTCCTTCAGCGTCGCTTCCAGCGTCTTGCGCCGCTCGGCGGCCGGGATCGCCTGGATTGCCTTGTAGAACTGCGCGGTGTCGATCGCCTGGTCCCAGCCATAGCCGGGCAGGCCGAGGATCTCCGGCTGGAAGACGCGCTCATAGCGGTCGACCGAGATCCCGGTTACGCCGCCATCCTTAAGCATCGCGGTCAGCACCTGCGGCCCGCCGATCAGGCGCAGCAGCAGATCGGCGGCAGTGTTGTCGCTCTCGGCTGTCGAGCGGATGAGGAGATCGCGCAGGGTGTAGTCGTTGCGCTCGCCCTTGAAGCTCTTGGCCAGCGGGCTGTGGTAGAGCGAGAGATCGTTGCGGGTGACGGTGATCTTCTGGTCGAGCTTGAACTTGCCGGCCTCTACCGCCTGCAGCACGGCGACCGCGAGCGGCAGCTTGAAGACGCTCTGCAGCGGGAAGGGTTCGGTGCCGCGATGCGACCAGCTCTTGCGATCCTTCAGGTCGATCAGCCCGACGCCGAGCCGGCCCTTCGCCCATTGCTCGATCGTCTTGATGCCGCTGTCGAGCTTCGCCTTGTCCCAGTCGGCGAAGGCCGGCGTGGCAGCAAGGCAGGCGAGGGCGAAGGTGGCGATACGCAGCATCGGGGTCTCCATGTCGGGCGCTACAGGAGAGGGCGATTGCGGCGCGAATGGGAGTGCAGTGCGAAAGCCACTCCGCGAAATAGCAGTTGTGGTCAAATGCAGCTTATAGTAGCGTATAACTAACAATAACATCCAGGATTGTATCTGGCCCCTCTTCGACCGGGCGGCCGTCGACACCGCATCCGGGAGGAGGGCGCGGAGTGGATACGCTCGTCTTCATCATCAACGCGATCAAGCGCGATCCGCGGCTGCGTCTGGCCGGCGGCGTGGCGCTGCTGGGAGCGGTCGTCGCGGCGGTTCTGTCTTTCACCGGGGGAGATCGCGAACTCGCCGTGCTGGGCGGCCTGTTCGTCGTCGGCTTCATGATCCTGCTGACGATCTTCATCTCGATCAGCGAGAGCAAGGAGCCGCGCCCGCGCCTGACGGCCTTCCTGATCTGGTCGATCTCGCTGGCCTTCGTGGCGTCGATCGCCCTGGTCGTGCTGTCCCAATTCTTCTGCCTGCCGCAGCCGCTCAGGAGCAGTTGCGCGACGCGGCTGAGCTATGTGCGCGGCGAGATCGCCGACCTGCCGCCGCCGCACAAGAAGCAGATCGGCATCGCGCTCGAAGGCCATGCGATGGGCGCGATCAACGCCGATACCAAGGCCTTCCACTTCGTCGTCCTCGAAAATCCCAGCAAGCGTTCGACGCTGACGGTCACCGTCCGCTCGCCGGACAAGGCGGTCGACCGCGACGAGGACATCAAGGTGCACCTGTCCTGCATCGTGCCCTCCTTCCGCTCGTCGTCGATGCTCGAATGGCGCTATGCCGAGGATGGCGTACCGCAGCCCGACGGCACGGTGGTCGCGACGCCGGCGCTTTACGAGAACGCCCGCAAGATCGGCGAGTTCGGGCGCAAGGACCCGATCCTCTGTCAGGACGTGCCGGCCGTTCCCCGGGAAAGCTCCGGCTGGCGGGCGCTGCTGCCGAGCTGGCAGGCTTTCGCTCAGACGCCCGCTTCCCAGCCCTCTCCGGAAATCAAGGGGGCGATCGAGGATCTGACCAACGAGGACACTATCGTGCGCCGCTCGGCGCGCGCGACGCTGGCCAGCGGCTCCGTCGCCGCGGTACCGACGATCCTGGAAGCGATGCGCCAGAAGCCCGAGGATTATCGCGTGCAGCTCGGCGGCAGCGTCGCGCTGACCGAGATGCTGCGCCGAAACAAGGCTGATGCGGGCGCGATCGCGAAGATCATCACCCGCCCTGAGGACCGCGGACTGCTGCTCGAGGCCGCGGGAAGCAAGGACCGGACGCTGCGCGTCTATGCCAGCGAATTCCTCTACGACCTGGCCGATCCCGAGATGTCGCGGCAGGCGCTGGGGCTGGCGGCGAAAACCGACGACGAAAACGCCCGCTACAACTGGCTGCTGGTCGCACAGGGCGGCTGGCAGAAGCTCGACGCCGCCCAGAAGCAGGCCGCCGGTGGCGATCTCAGCGCCGCCCATGCCGCCTCCGGCCCCGAGACCCGCAAGCTGTTCGAGAAGCTGAAATAGCCGGCCGCGGGCGACGCGGCGCATCTGGGGGGAGCGCATCGTGTACAAGGTCAGGAACCACAAGCTGGCGAGCGGCGCCAGCAATGTCCCGTTCGTCAGATCGCCGAATATCGGCGGTGCGCTCGTTCCGAAATTCCTGGTGATCCACTATACGGCCAGCGGTCCCGGCGCCGATATCCCCGATTACTTCGCCAAGCCCTCTGCCAGAGTCTCGGCGCATCTGGTGATCAGCCGCAATGGCGCCGTTACACAGTGCGTACCTTTCAACGTCGTCGGTTGGCATGCCGGAGAGAGCCGATGGACCGACAGGGCGGGCAATAATTATGTCGGGCTCAACCAGCATGCGATCGGCATCGAGATCGAGAACTGGGGCTTCCTCGACCGCACCGGCTCCGGCTGGGTGTCCTGGACCGATGACGCGGTTGACGCCGGCAAGGTGACCGAGGCCAGGCACAAATTCGGCAGGCCTGATGGCGGCTGGGAAGTCTTTACCGAGGCGCAGGTCGAGGCGACGCTTCAGGCCGCGCGCGCCATTTGCGACGCCTATGGCATCGACGAGATCATCGGGCATGACGACATCTCGCCCGGCCGCAAATCCGATCCCGGCCCGGCCTGGAGGATGAGCTCGTTCAAGGCAAAGGTGTTCGGCCGGGACGCGAACGGCCCGCCGACCTGGATCGTACGCTCGCCGACTGGCCTCAACATCCGCTCGGGCCCCAGCATGCAGCATCCGCCACTGCGGCCCAAGCCGCTGCCCGACGGCACGGTGGTGATGGTCCACGAGGCCGAGGGGCAATGGCGCTTCGTCTCGGTGCTGAACGCTGCCGGCCAGCCCGATTACTCGGGCTGGGTGCATGGCGGCTTCCTGTACGAGAGCTGAGTTTGCGACAGCCGGCTCGCACCCTTCACGGGGACGAGCCGGCCGATCTTCAGGTGAGCCTCAGAACTTCAGGCGGCGGGCCCGCTTGACCATCGGAATCTCGTGGATCTTGGCGAGCAGTTCGTCGGAGATCGCCTCGTCGACGGCGACATAGCAGATCGCGTCGCCGCCCGGCTTGTCGCGGCCGAGATTGAAGGTCGCGACATTGACGCCGGCCTCGCCGAGCAGCGAGCCGAACTGGCCGATGAAGCCCGGCTTGTCGGCATTGCGGACATAAAGCATGTGCGGCGCGAAATCCGCGTCGATCTGGATGTCGCGGATCTCGACGATGCGCGGCTTGCCGTCATGGAAGACGGTGCCCGAGGCGTGGCGCGGCATGTCTTCGGCCTCGACGACGATGCGGATGACGCTTTCGAGATTGCCGGCGACCTCGCGGGTCAGCTCCTCGACGACGATGCCCTTCTCCTTGGCGATCATGGTCGCGTTGACCATGTTGATCTCCGGCAGGAAGGGCCGCAGCACGCCGGTGACGGCGGCGGCCGAGATCGCCTTCAGGTTCAGCTTGGCGACGGCGCCCTCGTACTCGATGCGGATGCCCTTGACCGCCGCCTCGGTGAGCTGGCCGAGGAAGGAGCCGAGCTTTTCGGCGAGGTCGACGAAGGGCTTGATCCGCGGCGCTTCCTCGGCCGAGATCGAGGGGAAGTTGACGGCGTTGGTGATCGCGCCCTTGAGCAGGTAGTCGCTCATCTGCTCGGCGACCTGCAGCGCGACATTCTCCTGCGCCTCATTGGTCGAGGCGCCGAGATGCGGCGTGCAGACGACGTTCTCGAGGCCGAACAGCGGGTTCGTCTCGGCCGGCTCCTGGGAGAAGACGTCGAAGGCGGCGCCGGCGACATGGCCGGACTTGATCAGCGCGGCGAGGGCCGCTTCGTCGACCAGCCCGCCGCGGGCGCAGTTGATGATGCGCACGCCCTTCTTGGTCCGGCCAAGGTTCTCGGCCGAGAGGATGTTCTTGGTCATCTGCGTCATCGGGACATGCAGCGTGATGAAGTCGGCGCGCTTCAAAAGCTCGTCCAGCTCCACTTTCTCGACACCCAGCGCGACGGCGCGGTCGGCCGAGAGATAGGGGTCGAAGGCGATGACGCGCATCTTCAGGCCGATGCCGCGCTCGGCGACGATCGAGCCGATATTGCCGCAGCCGATCAGGCCGAGCGTCTTGGCCGTGATCTCGACGCCCATGAAGCGGTTCTTCTCCCATTTCCCGGCCTGGGTGGAGAGGTCGGCCGAGGGGATCTGGCGGGCGAGCGCGAACATCATGGCGATGGCGTGCTCGGCGGTGGTGATCGAATTGCCGAAAGGCGTGTTCATCACGATGATGCCGCGCGCCGTCGCGGCCGGGATCTCGACATTGTCGACGCCGATGCCGGCGCGGCCGATCACCTTCAGCTTCGTCGCCTGCTCGAGCAGCTTGGCGGTGGCCTTGGTCGCCGAGCGGATGGCGAGGCCGTCATAGTCGCCGATCATCGCGGCGAGCTTGTCCTTGTCCTTGCCGAGGGCCGGATCGAAGGTCACGTCGATGCCGCGATCCTTGAAGATCTGCACGGCGGCGGGGGAGAGGGCGTCGGAAATCAGGACGCGGGGTTTTGGATTCTGAGCGGTCATCGGGATGGCTCCGGCAGCGCGCCGCAAGCGGTCGCGTGCGTGAATGGGGTCTGGCGTCATGGCCGGGCTTGACCCGGCCATCTCGGGACGCGAAGGCGCAGGAGGGCGCCTCATTCGTAAAAGAGATGGTCGGCTCAAGGCCGACCATGACGGCCTTGGATCAGGCCGCCTTCTTGCCGAGCGAGGCCTTCGCCTCGTGGAACGCATACGCAATCCACGGCAGCAGCGCCTTGACGTCGCGGCTCTGGACGGTGGCGCCGCACCAGATGCGCAGGCCCGGAGGGGCGTCGCGGTAATGGCCGAGATCATAGCCGGCGCCGGCCTTCTCGATGATCTGGACGACCTGCTTGGCGAAGGCGGCCTGCGCCTCGGCCGGGAGCGCGGTCACGGCCGGGTCGGTGAATTTCAGACACACCGAGGTGTTCGAGCGCGTCTTCGGCTTGACCGCGAGGAAGTCGATCCAGTCGTTCTCGCGGACGAACTTGGCGATGACGCGGGCATTGCCCTCGGCGCGCTTCACCAGGCCGTCGAGACCGCCGACCTTCTTCGCCCAAAGCAGCGCGTCGATATAGTCCTCGACGCAGAGCATGGACGGCGTGTTGATGGTCTCGCCGACGAAGATGCCTTCGGAGAGCTTGCCGCCGGAGGTCATGCGGAAGACTTTTGGCAGCGGCCAGGCCGGCTTGTAGGTCAGCAGGCGCTCGACGGCGCGCGGCGACAGGATGATCATGCCGTGCGCGCCTTCGCCGCCCAGCACCTTCTGCCAGGAGAAGGTGGTGACATCGAGCTTTGCCCAGTCGAGGCGCTGGGCGAAGGCGGCCGAGGTCGCGTCGCAGATCGTCAGGCCCTCGCGGTCATCGGCGATCCAGCTGGCATCGGCGACGCGCACGCCCGAGGTCGTGCCGTTCCAGGTGAAGACGACGTCGCGATTCCGGCTGTCGACCTTCTTCAGGTTCGGCAATTCGCCATAGGGCGCCTCGAACAGGCGGACATCCTGCAGCTTGAGCTGCTTGACGACATCGGTGATCCAGCCGGCGCCAAAGCTCTCCCAGGCCAGCATGTCGACGCCGCGGGCGCCCAGCATCGACCACATCGCCATTTCCATGGCGCCGGTATCGGAGCCGGGTACGATGCCGATGCGGTAGTCGGCCGGGACCTGCAGCACCTCGCGGGTCAGGTCGATGGCAAGCTTGAGCTTGTCCTTGCCGACCTTGGCGCGGTGCGAGCGGCCGAGCGGCGCATCACTGAGGGCTTTGAGGCTCCAGCCGGGGCGCTTGGCGCAGGGGCCGGACGAGAAATTGGGCACGCGCGGGCGCGCTGCCGGAATCGTATTCGCCATCGATGTCTCCATCCTTACAGATGGGCGCGCCTCGGTGGGGAGGCGTGTCCCGTCGATGGGGGTAGGATGGAGGGGCGGGGGGAGTCAAGCGGGTTGCCGTTTGCGCAGCGTGAAGTTTCAAATAGCAGCGAATGAAGGATCGAATGGCAATAGCCCGGGAATCGATGCGAACTCTAACCGTTTGAACTCGGCACCGGATTGAGCCTGTGCTGGAGGTCGGCAACCTCGGTAATGAGTCCATCCAATCTGGCCATCTCAGAGACGATAAGACCCACAAGCATGATACCGCCAAGGATAAGAAGCTGATTGCCATCGGGATGCCGCTCATCTTTAAAGCGCACCGTTCCGTCTGAATGATCGGTCTCGGTGAACATAAAGTGATGCCCCATCATGTTGGGGTGGCATCGTTCGGAGAGACTATCGTAGTGACTGCGCGCGCCGGGCGCGAATTTGTCTAGCCGATTAATGTGGGTCAGCACGTTGACCGCCTCATATTCGCTAGCTTTCTCCAGCCACTGCCGATCTCGGCTCGCAAACATGCCGTGCTGAGCGAGTGCGTCTAGCCCTTTCAAGTCCTTTAGGGCCAAGCGTCGTGCGGTCTGTTCGACAAGTGCCAAGAATACGGCGCTAGTTTCCATCAACGCGCGAGCCGAGAGTATGGCCGAGAGCGATGAACTATGATTCCAAGCCAACGCCGTCCCATCAAAGAGAGCGACGATCCGATGCAACAGAACATGCTGATAGGTGGCAAGTTTCCATGCAATTTTTGACTGGGCGAAGTGCTCCGATCTAACGATCTCAACTGCCCGCAGGCCATCGAGAGCGACAATCGCACCGTTGATCTTTGCCACGGTAGCGGCGTTTTCATCGCCGAGTCCCTCGATGCGCTCAATAAGAGTTGGCGAGCGCAGCATCTAGATCATCGGTTTGGCCGTTGCCGAGCCATCGCTGCCACTAAGCCTCCGGTACATGCCTCTATCCTCCGAAGCTTCCAACGATAGTTTGCACCTTGCCGCGCCGAATGCGAGCTAATGGTGCCCCGTTCAACATCTGCCGCGAGTCTCGACCAGATGACGATTGTAGCCGTTTGATACAAAGCTGACGACAAAGCCCTTTTGTGCGCGGCTGACACGCGCCTCTCGGTAGGTAAGCGCGAAGCGCACTGGTCCAGCGGCCAACACCTCACCCAACCCTCTCCTTCTAGGAGAGGGCTTTCCATTGCGGAAACGGACCTGCCATCGCCTCCCATCCTGCCTTCTTGATCCCAACCAAGGTTGAGGTCCTACAACGCCGCTTTCCCTGGCGGAGGCATGCATGAGCGAGCAGATCATCATCCGGAACGTGATGCGGATCACCGAGGGGCGGCTGGAGCGGTTCAGGGAGGCGGTGCGGCAGGCGGTCGAGTTCGTCGAGCAGCACGGCCCGCAATTGACGGTGCGGACCTTCATCGACGAGGCCGGGATGCGCGCCGTCAGCTTCCAGCTCTATCGGAATTCGGACGACATCCTGCGCCACTGGCAGATGTCCGACCCGCATATCCAGGCGGTGTCGGAGCATTGCACGGTCGAGACGATCGAGATCTGCGGCAGCGTCAGCAAGGAGGTCGAGGCGGGCTTTGCCGCGTTCGTCGCGGACGGGCGCGGCCGGATCGTCCAGCCCTTCGCGGGCTTCTCGCGCTTCTAGCGGGCAGGCGCGGGAACCCCTCTCCTGGAAGGAGAGGGGCAGGGGTGAGGTGTTCGGACCGGAAACGTTGGCCTGAACCCGGCCGCGCGGTGAGCGCTCGCGGAACTGGTCAAGCGGCCTACACCTCACCCTGCCCTCTCCTTACAGGAGAGGGTTCTCTGTCGCGCAGGCGGCCCTGATGCGCGTAATGACGGCGTCGTGGTCGTTCAGCACCTCGTCGTTGCGGAAGCGGATCAGCATGAAGCCGTGGCGCTCGATCTCCTCCGTGCGGGCCGCGTCATAGTCGCGATCCGAGCCATGCTGGCGGCCGTCGAGCTCGATGACGAGCTTGCGCTCGGGGCAGAGGAAATCGACGGTGTAGCCGAGAAGCGGCTCCTGCCGGCGGAACTTCAGCCCGTCGAGGCGGCGGCTGCGAAGGAGTTCCCAAAGGACATCCTCCGGCCCCGTCGCCTGCTGCCGTAGCCTTCTGGCGAATTGCCGGTGCTCGTCGGCCATGAAGCCCTCGTTCGCAGAGGCGCGGGGAACCCTCTCCTGGAAGGAGAGGGCAGGGTGAGGTGTTCGGACCGGAAACGCCAGCCTGAACCTGACCGTGCGGTGAGGGGGAGCGGCGCTGGTGGAATGGCGTACACCTCACCCCTGCCTCTCTCCACTGATCTCGGGCCTGCCCGAGATCAGCACTCCAAGTGGTCGAAGTCGGGTAGACCCGACTTCGACGCGGGAGAGGGGTTCTGTGGCGGTTCCGGCGCCATGCGGGGACAGGCAGAAAACTAATCCCCGGCGCGAAAACCTCCCGTATGATGCCCTGCATCCCATCCCCGAGGGGCAGCCGACCGGAGGCATGTCGTTTGGCGGGGTGGGTGCGGCGCCTGCGGGCGAGGGTTGCGCCTTGCTCCCGGGAGGCTTCGGGAACCGCCCTTGGGGCAATACGACCCCTGCGCGAGGAGCTCGCTAGACCGCGCCGGCTCACACCGGCGTGACAGAAGCGCGGCCCGGAGCTTTAAAATCGCCGAAGGCGGAGCGCCACGGGGCGTGCGGATGGTGGCTCAATCCATCCGCGCCGCTTCCTGG
>JAKFDB010000005.1:0-9672 GCA_036676315.1 Bradyrhizobiaceae bacterium | reverse complement strand
TCGACCTGGTTGGGGAAGGGATAGAGCACCTGCAGATAGGTGATCGTCGGGTCGACACGCAGCGCCCGCAGCGTGGTGTGGTTCCAGCCCAGCTCGAAGGCCGGCGGTAGACCCTTCGCCTCCTCCGGCGAAAGCTTGTCCGAGCGCATCAGCAACTCGGCGCCGCGGAAGCGCCGGGCATAGGCCAGCGTCGATTCCACCGCGAAATCCGCGACCATGGCGATGACGCAATGGCTGTCGCGTGGCAGGAACTTGCGATGGCGCAGGAAATAGTCGTGCGGCGCCGGCGCGGCGACGACGGCGAGCTCCTTCAGCGCCAGCCCGTCCTGCTCGCCGAGCGCATTGGCGAACTCGGTGGCGCCTCGCAAATTGTCGAAGCCGATGATGACGTCGACCCAGTTATAGGCCGGGCCGAGCGGCATCTCGACCTCGGTGATGATGCCGTTGGTGCCATAGGCATGGGCGACCTTGTGCAGATCCTCGCCCTGCAGTTCGAGGATGCGCGGCGAGGCCTCCATGGTCGCGACCTTGAGGCGGATGATGTTGCCCCAGTCGCGCAAGCCCCCCATTTGATCGAGCCGACGCCGCCCGAGCCGCCGGCGATGAAGCCGCCGACCGAGGCGGTATGATAGGTCGAGGGGTGCAGCCGGATCTCCTGGCGCGAATGCGCCCGGGTTTCCTTGTCGATATCCGAGAGGATCGCGCCGGGCTCGGCGACATAGCGACCGGGCTCGATCGCCTTGACCTTGTTGAAGCCGGAGAGATCGAGCACCACCCCGCCCGAGAGCGGCATGGCCTGGCCGTAATTGCCGGTTCCGGTGCCGCGCGGCGTCACCGGAATGCCGAGCGCATGAGCCGCGGCGAGCACCTCCAGTACTTCCGCCTCGCTCGTCGGCGAGACGATGATGTCGCCGGTGATATGGTCGAGCTGGCGCTTCAGCGTCGGCGAATACCAGAAAAAGTCGCGGCTCTTCTGCTTCACCAGAGCGGGATTGTCCTCGCTGCGGATGCCGCCGAGGCGGGTCTTGAGGGCGGCGATGTCGTATTTCGTGCTCATGCGTCGGTGCTCATCAGGTGGTCGAGTTCACGATAATCGGGCAGCGTCCGGTCGATCGCCTTGCCGGAGATCAAGACGGCGCGGTCAGCCTGGGGCCGTGCGAAGAATTCGGTCCAGTCCCGCGCCCGGGTCAGGATCAGGTCGGCCGGGCCGCCGACGCCGATGCGGCCATGATCGGGCAGGCCCATCAGGGCGGCGGGGGTGGTGGCGATGGCCGCTGCCCAGTCCCGATCGGAATGGTCGAGCTGAAGGATGCGCGTACCCTCGCGCAGCACCTCGACGAGGTCGAGGTCGCCATAGGCATAGAACGGGTCGCGCGTATTGTCGGAGGCGATCATCACCGGCACGCCCGCCGCCTTCAGCTCGTGCAGCGCGGTGACGCCGCGCCAGCGCGGCGTGCGACCGGCCTGCCGGTCCTGCAGATACATGTTGCACATCGGCAGCGAGACCACGGCGATGCCGGCCTCTGCCACCTTGGCGAGGATCCGGGCCTCGTCCGTCGGTTGCTGGAGCGCGAGCGAGCAGCAATGCCCGGCCAGGATCCTGCCGGAGAAACGATGGCGCAAAGCCGCGTCGGCGATGGACTCGAGCGAGCGCGCCGCCGGGTCATTGGTCTCGTCGACATGGAAGTCGAGGTCGAAGCCGTTCTCCATGGCGATGCGGAAGAGCGTGTCGAGCGCCGCCTCGAGCTCCGGGATCATATAGGTGACGCAGCCGAGCAGCTTGTCGCCATGCGCCTTCACCGCATCGGTCACGGCCCGCATATGGGCGGCATCGGCGACCGCCTCGATGCCGAACAGCGGCGAGCCTTGCAAGGCGATGCGCCCGGCCCATTCCGCCCGCAGCTCGGCCAGCACCGGCCAGGAGATGCCGATCTGCGGGCCAAGCGAATCGATATGGGTGCGGATCGCCGACGTGCCGTGGGCAAAAGCACAGCGCAGGCCGAACTCCATGCGGCTGCGTACGTCCCGCGTCGTCCAGTTGGTCTCGCGATCAGCCGCGACACTGCTCAGCGCGCCCATGAAGCTGCCGTCAGGATTGCGCCGGCGCGGCCAGATATGGCCCTTGTCGAGATGGGTGTGCACGTCGACCAGCCGCGGCAGCACGATGCCGCCGTCGAGGTCGAAGCTTGGGCACTCCTCCAGCGATGCGACACCGGCCGGCAGGATCGATTCGATCACGCCATCGCCGATCGCAATGTCGACCAGCGTCAGCCCGTCGCGATCCGATGCGAGGCTCGCCGCATCGACGAGACAGGCAGGCACGCGGGCATTGGCGAGGCGGCAGGAGGTGGAGTTGGGCAGCGCGGCAAAGCCGGTGGTCACGTCGTCGGTCTCCGGCTTCGGGCGCCTTGCGGCGGCGCCACCATGGGCGGCACGCCGTCCGCGATCAAGCACCGCAGTGCCGCGATCCTGCGGCTTTTTGGTATCCTGCTTGCCCGCACGCCGGTGATCGCGCATGAGAACGGCTCGCGAGGATCGAGGACGAGCACATGCCGGAACAAGCGCGCATCATCGACGGCAAGGCCGCGGCGGCCGAGTTGCGGGCAGGCATCGGCCGCGAAGTCGCGGCGATCAAGGCGGCGCGCGGCCTCGTGCCCGGTCTCCATGTCGTGCTCGTCGGCGACGATCCGGCGAGCCGGGTCTATGTCGCCTCCAAGGAGAAACTCGCCGCCGAAATCGGCATGAATTCCGTCGCCCACCGCCTGCCGGCGCAGACGAGCGAGGCCGACCTCCTCGCCAAGATCGCGGCGCTCAATGCTGATGACGCGGTCGACGGCATCCTGGTCCAGCTGCCCCTGCCGAAGCATATCGACACCGGCCGGATCATCGACGCCATCGACCCCGCCAAGGACGTCGACGGCCTGCACCCGATCAATGCCGGCCGTCTCGCCGGCGGCAAGGACGGGCTCGTGCCCTGCACGCCGCTCGGCTGCATGCTGCTGCTGCGCGGGGCGCTGCCCTCGCTTTCGGGGCTCGAGGCCGTCGTCATCGGCCGCTCCGAGCTGGTCGGGCGCCCCGTCGCGCAATTGCTGCTTCAGGCCGACTGCACGGTGACGATCGCCCATTCGCGTACGCGCGATCTCGCCGAAGTGGTGCGCCGGGCCGACATCGTCGTCGCCGCGGTCGGGCGCCCGCGGATGATCAAGGGCAGCTGGCTCAAGCCCGGCGCCACCGTGATCGATGTCGGCATCAACCGGATGCCGGACGGCAAGCTCGCCGGCGACGTCGACTTCCAGGAAGCCGTGACGGTCGCCGGCGCGATCACCCCGGTCCCCGGCGGCGTCGGCCCGATGACCATCGCCTGCCTGCTCCGCAACACGCTGACGGCGTTCCACGCCAGGCGGGGCTGACGCACTGCGTCATGGCTGGGCTTGACCCGGCCATCTCCCCAAAATGAAACGCCCGGCGAAGCACCGGGCGTTTATCGTTCTGCACGAGATTCTCGGGTCTCCGCTGCGCTTCGCCCGAGAATGACGCGCGGGCTTCACATATGGATCTGGCGCTTCTCGACTGCGAGCGCCGCTTCCTTGACCGCCTCGGCCAGCGTCGGATGCGCATGGCAGGTGCGGGCGAGATCCTCGGACGAGCCGCCGAACTCCATCAGCACCGTCACCTCGGCGATCAGGTCGCCGGCATGGGGGCCGATGATGTGGCAGCCGAGCACCCGGTCGGTCGCGGCATCGGCAAGGATCTTCACGAAGCCGTCGGTATGGCGCATCGCGCGGGCCCGACCATTGGCCGTGAAGGGGAACTTGCCGACCTTGTAGGCGACGCCCGCAGCCTTCAGCTCCTCCTCGGTCTTGCCGAGCGCCGCGACTTCCGGGGCGGTGTAGATGATGCCGGGAATGGCGTCGTAGTTCACATGGCCGGCCTTGCCGGCGATGATCTCGGCCACCGCCATGCCTTCATCCTCGGCCTTGTGCGCCAGCATCGGCCCACGCACCACGTCGCCGATCGCGTAGATGCCCGGCACATTGGTCTTGAAGTGATCGTCGATGACGACACGGCCACGCTCGGTCGCGACACCGGCCTTGTCGAGCCCGAGCCCTTCCGTGTTCGGACGGCGGCCGATCGCGACCAGCACGATGTCGGCCGAGAGCGTCCTGGCCTCGCCGCCGGCGGCCGGCTCGACAGTGACGGTGGCACCGCCCTTCTTGGCCGTCTCGACCTTGGTGACCTTCGAGCCGAGATGGAACTCGAAGCCCTGCTTCTGCAGGATGCGCTGGAACTGCTTGGCGATCTCGTCGTCCATGCCGGGCAGGATCCGGTCGAGATATTCGACGACCGTGACCTTGGCGCCGAGCCGGCTCCAGACCGAGCCGATCTCGAGCCCGATCACGCCGGCGCCGACCACCAGCAGCTCCTTCGGCACGGCGGTCAGTTCGAGCGCACCGGTCGAGGTAACCACGGTCTTCTCATCGGTGGTGACGCCGGGCAGCGGGGTCGATTCCGAGCCGGTGGCGATGACGATGTTCTTGGTCTCGAGCTCCTGGGTCTTGCCGTCCTCGCCGGTGACGACGACCTTGCCGGCAGCCGGAATCGAGGCCGTGCCGTGGAAGGGCTCGATCTTGTTCTTCTTCAAGAGGAAGGCGACGCCGTTGACGTTGGCGTCGACCGTCTCCTGCTTGTGGACCAGCATCTGCTTCAGCTCGAGCTTGGGCGTGCCGACATTGATGCCGAGGCTGGCGAAGGTATGACCCGCCTCCTCGAACATCTCCGACGCATGCAGCAGCGCTTTGGACGGGATGCAGCCGACATTCAGGCAGGTGCCGCCATGGGTCTTGCGCTTCTCGACCACCGCGACCTTGAGGCCGAGCTGGGCAGCGCGGATGGCGCAGACATAGCCGCCGGGGCCGGTTCCGATGACGACGAGATCGTAGGACATTGCTCAGGCCTCTCAACGCCCGTCATGGTCGGGCTTGTCCCGACCATCCACGTCTTCGGTGGCCGGGGAGGAAAGTCGTGGATGCCCGGGACAGGCCCGGGCATAATGGCGGGATCGATCGCGACGATACGATCAGAGGTCGAGGACGAGGCGCGCCGGGTCCTCCAGCGCCTCCTTGATGCGGACAAGGAAGGTCACGGCCTCCTTGCCGTCGATGATGCGGTGGTCATAAGAGACCGCGAGATACATCATCGGGCGCACGACGATCTGGCCGCCGACGACCATCGGGCGGTCCTGGATCTTGTGCATGCCGAGGATTGCCGACTGCGGCGCGTTCAGGATCGGCGTCGACATCAGCGAACCGTAGACGCCGCCATTCGAGATCGTGAAGGTGCCGCCCTGCATGTCCTCGATCTTGAGCGCGCCGTCGCGCGCCTTCTTGCCGAGCGCGCCGATCTCCTTCTCGATGCCGGCGATCGAAAGCTGGTCGGCATCGCGCACCACCGGCACCACCAGACCCTTGTCGGTGCCGACGGCGACCGCGACATGGTAGTAGTTCTTGTAGACGATGTCGGTGCCGTCGATCTCGGCATTGACCGAGGGGATCTCCTTCAGCGCCTGGACGCAGGCCTTCACGAAGAAGCCCATGAAGCCGAGCTTCACGCCGTGCTTCTTCTCGAAGATGTCCTTGTACTGGTTGCGCAGCGCCATCACCGCCGACATGTCCACCTCGTTGAAGGTGGTCAGCATCGCCGCGGTGTTCTGGGCTTCCTTCAGCCGGCGCGCGATGGTCTGGCGCAGCTTGGTCATCTTGACGCGCTCTTCGCGCGAGGCATCGTCCGGCGCCGAAGGGGCGCGAACCTGCACCGGCGCAGCCGGGACCGAGGCGGCGACGGCCGGTCCGGTCGCGATCGCAGCGAGCATGTCGCCCTTGGTGACGCGGCCGTCCTTGCCCGAGGCGCCGACGGTCGAGGGATCGACGCCGCTCTCGGCAGCGAGCCGGCTGACGGCCGGGCCGGAATCGGCGGCCTTCGTCGCCGGCTTGATCGGGGTGTCGCCGGCCACCGCGCCGGCCTTCTTCTGCGCCTCGGCCGAGGTCTCGGCACCGGCCTTGCCGGCAGCCTGGGCGACCGCCGTGTCGGCCTTCTTTTCGTCCTTGGCAGGCGCCGCCTTGCCCTCGCCGGCCGAGATCGTGCCGAGCAGCGCGCTGACACCGACCGTCTCGCCCTCCTTGGCGACGATCTCGCCAAGCACGCCGGAAGCCGGCGCGTTGACCTCGAGCGTGACCTTGTCGGTCTCGAGCTCGACCAGGGGCTCGTCGGCCTTCACCGCATCCCCGGGCTTCTTGAACCACTTGCCGATCGTTGCCTCGGAGACGGATTCGCCGAGGGTGGGTACGCGGATTTCGGTCGCCATGTCAGGCCTCTTCTCGTGTCTTTGTCTCGAGCCCGATGCCGAAAACGGGGCGGTTTTCGGGGAACACCGGGCTCCGGCGATAGCGAAGCGGATCAGGCCGCGAAGGCCTCATCCAGGAAAGCGTTGAGCTGGGCGAGATGCTTCGACATCAAACCGGTCGCCGTCGCCGCCGAGGCCGGGCGGCCGACATAGCGCGGCCGCTTCGACTTCGAGCCGGCATGGCCCAGCACCCATTCGAGATAGGGCTCGACGAAGGTCCAGGAGCCCATGTTCTTCGGCTCCTCCTGGCACCAGACGACGTCTGCACCCTTGAAGCGCGACAGCTCATGCGCCAGCGACTTCAGCGGGAACGGATAGAGCTGCTCGACGCGCATCAGGTAGACATCGTCGACGCCGCGCTTCTCGCGCTCCTCCAGCAGGTCGAAATAGACCTTGCCGCTGCAGAGCACGACGCGGCGGATCTTCGAATCCTTGACCAGCTTGGTCGTGGAGTTGCCGCGCTCGGCATCGTCGTGCAGGACGCGGTGGAAGGTCGAGCCCTCGGCCAGCTCCGCCAGCGTCGAGACGCAGCGCTTGTGGCGCAGCAGCGACTTCGGCGTCATCAGGATCAGCGGCTTGCGGAAGTCGCGCTTCAGCTGGCGGCGCAGGATGTGGAAATAGCTCGCCGGGGTCGAGCAGTTCGCGACCTGCATGTTGTCCTCGGCGCACATCTGCAGGAAGCGCTCGAGACGGGCGGAGGAGTGCTCCGGACCCTGGCCCTCATAGCCGTGCGGCAGCAGGCAGACGAGGCCCGACATGCGCAGCCATTTGCGCTCGCCCGAGGAGATGAACTGGTCGAACACGACCTGAGCACCATTGGCGAAGTCGCCGAACTGCGCTTCCCAGCAGGTCAGCGCATTCGGCTCCGACAGGGTGTAGCCGTACTCGAAGCCGAGCACCGCCTCTTCCGAGAGCATCGAGTTGATGACCTCGTAGCGCGACTGGCCCTCGCGGACATGGTTCAGCGAGGTGTGGCGCGCCTCGGTCTCCTGGTCGATCAGCACCGAATGGCGCTGCGAGAAGGTGCCGCGCTCGCAATCCTGGCCGGAGAGGCGCACGGGGTGGCCATCGAGCAGGAGCGAGCCGAAGGCGAGCGACTCCGCCGTCGCCCAGTCGATGCCCTGCCCGGTCTCGACCGCCTTGCGGCGGTTGTCGAGGAAGCGCTGGATCGTCTTGTGGACGTTGAAGCCCTCCGGCACAGCGGTGATCTTCTCGGTGATCTCCTTCAGCGTCACCGCCGGAACACCGGTCGCGCCGCGGCGCGGATCGTCCTCATCGGCGCGGATCGCCTTCATTCCGGCCCAGCGGCCATCGAGCCAGTCGGCCTTGTTCGGCTTGAACGCCTGGCCGGCGTCGAACTCGATTTCGAGCCTGGCTTTCCATTCGGCGCGCATCGCGTCGAGCTCGCCAGCTTGAGTCACGCCCTCGGCCTCGAGCTTGGCGCCGTAGAGCTCCAGCGTCGACTTGTGGCCGCGGATCTTGCGGTACATCAGCGGCTGGGTGAAGCCCGGCTCGTCGCCCTCGTTATGGCCGAAGCGGCGATAGCAGAACATGTCGACCACGACCGGCTTGTGGAACTTCTGCCGGAACTCGATCGCGACCTTGGCGGCGAAGACGACCGCTTCGGGATCGTCGCCGTTGACGTGGAAGACCGGGGCCTCGACCATCTTCGCCACGTCGGACGGATAGGGCGAGGAGCGCGAATAGCGCGGATAGGTGGTGAAGCCGATCTGGTTGTTGACGATGAAGTGCACCGAGCCGCCGGTCCTGTGGCCCTTCAGGCCCGACAGGCCGAGGCACTCGGCGACCACGCCCTGGCCGGCGAAGGCGGCATCGCCATGCAGCAGCAGCGGCAGCACCTTGGCGCGCTCGACGATGTCGCCGAACTGGTCCTGCTTGGCGCGGACCTTGCCGAGCACCACGGGGTCGACGATCTCGAGATGCGAGGGGTTGGCGGTCAGCGAGAGATGGACGGTGTTGCCGTCGAACTCGCGGTCGGCGGAGGCGCCGAGATGGTACTTGACGTCGCCCGAGCCCTCGACGTCGTCAGGGGCGAAGGAGCCGCCCTTGAACTCGTGGAACAGGGCGCGATGCGGCTTGCCCAGCACCTGGGTCAGCACGTTGAGGCGGCCGCGATGGGCCATGCCGAAGACGATGTCGCGCACGCCGAGCGCGCCGCCGCGCTTGATGATCTGCTCCAGCGCCGGGATCAGCGCCTCGGCGCCATCAAGGCCGAAGCGCTTGGTGCCGGTGTATTTCAGGTCGATGAACTTCTCGAAGCCCTCGGCCTCGACGAGCTTGTTCAGGATCGCCTTCTTGCCCTCGCGGGTGAAGGCGATCTCCTTGTCCGGCCCCTCGATCCGCTCCTGCAGCCAGGCCTTCTGCTCGGGGTCGGAGATGTGCATGAACTCGACGCCGATGGTCTGGCAGTAGGTCCGCTGCAGGATCGCCGTCATCTCGCGGATGGTGGCGAATTCCAGCCCGAGCACGTTGTCGATGAAGATCTTGCGGTCGAGATCGGCCTCACCGAAGCCAAACGCCGCCGGCGACAGCTCCTCGGGGTCCTTGACGCTCTCGATGCCGAGCGGATCGAGCTGGGCGTGCAGATGGCCGCGCATCCGGTAGGCGCGGATCAGCATGATGGCGCGAACGGAATCGCGCGTCGCCTGCTGGACGTCGGAGGCCGACAGCGCCGTTCCGGCCGCCTTGGCCTTGGCGCCGAGCTTGTCGCTGATCACCTTCTCGACCACGGCCCAGTTGCCGTCGAGCGCCGAGACGATCTCGCCATTGGCCGGGATCGGCCAGTTCGGCCTCTTCCAGGAAGCGCCCTTGGCGTTGTCGATGACCGCCTGGCGCTCGTCGTTCAGCCCGGCGAAGAAGCCCTGCCACTGCTCGTCGACCGACTGCGGATCAGCCTGGTAGCGGGCATAGAGATCCTCGATATAGGCCGCGTTGCCGCCATAGAGGAAACCCGTCTGCGCGAGAGCCTCGTTGATGTCCTGGCGAGCCATGTCGTCCTGCCTTCTTCCTGCCTAGCACGTGCGGATCGGCCCCGTGCCGACCATCTCTTGTCGTTCCAGCACCGCAACATGGCGACCGGGTTGGATCCCGGCCGCCACTGTCGCGATACTCAACCCTTCAACACGTCCACCAAGGTCTTTCCAAGGCGCGCCGGCGAGGGCGAGACGCGGATGCCGGCGGCTTCCATGGCGGCGATCTTGTCTTCGGCGCCGCCCTTGCCGCCGGAGATGATCGCACCGGCATGGCCCATG
>JAKFDB010000004.1:0-2983 GCA_036676315.1 Bradyrhizobiaceae bacterium | reverse complement strand
AAGACATCGCTGTTCAACACGATCTCGGGCTTCTACCGGACGCAGGCCGGCAACATCAGCTTCGCCGGCGAGGGGATCGACGGCGTGCGTGCGCCGCAGCGCGCCGCACGCGGCCTTGCCCGCACCTTCCAGAACATCGCCTTGTTCCGCGGCATGACCGTGCTCGACAACATCAAGCTCGGCCGCCACGCCCATATGCGCACCGGTGTGCTCGACGCGCTGTTCTATTGGGGCCGGGCCCAGCGCGAGGAGCTGGAGCTGCGGGCCGAGATCGAGGAGCGCATCATCGATTTCCTCGAGATCCAGCACATCCGCAACGCTTCGGTCGGCACGCTCTCCTACGGTTTGCAGAAGCGCGTCGAACTTGCCCGGGCGCTGGCCATGCGGCCGCGCATCCTGATGCTCGACGAGCCGGTCGCCGGCATGAACCGCGAAGAGACCGAGGACATGGCCCGCTTCATCCTCGACGTGAAGGAGGAATGGGGCGTCACCATCCTGATGGTCGAGCACGACATGGGAATGGTGATGGACATCTCCGACCATGTCGTCGTGCTGAACTTCGGCCAGGTCATCGCCAGCGGCACGCCGCGCGAGGTGCAGGGCAATGACGCCGTGATCGCCGCCTATCTCGGCTCCGGCGATGTCGGCGAGCTCTCGCGCCGCCTCAAGGCGGAGGCGGTGTGATGGATGCGCTCTTCCTCTTCGAGGTCGTTCTGGCCGGGCTTGGCGCCGGTGCGCTCTATTCGCTGACGGGCGTCGCTTTCGTGCTGATCTACAAGGCGACGCGCGTGGTGAACCTGGCGATCGGCGAGATCCTGATGCTCGGCGGTTATGCCTTCCTCGGCTTCGCCTCCGGGCTCGGGCTCTCGCCCTGGCTCGCCCTGCCGCTCGCCGTCGCCGCCGGTGGCGTCTTCGGCTGGCTGGTCGAGCGCACCATGATCCGGCCGATGCTGGGCGAGAGCCCGATCTCGGTGTTCATGGTCACGATCGGGCTCGGCTCGATCCTGGCCGGTGTGGTGCAGTTCGCCTGGGGCGCCGATCCGCTGCGCCTGCCGGAATTCCTGCCGAATGCGCCGATCTTCATCGGCGAGGCCTATCTCGCACCGAAGGTCGCCTTCGGGTTCGGGGCGGCGGCACTCGTCATCGGCCTCTTCCTGGCCCTGTTCCGCTTCTCGCGCGGTGGTGTCGCGCTGAAGGCGACGGCGGCCGATCAGGGCGCGGCCTATTCGGTCGGCATCGACGTGCCGCGCGTCTTCTCGGTGGCCTGGATTCTCGCCTGCGCCACCGCCGCCGGCGCCGGCGTACTGGTCGGGGCGATCGGCGGGATATCGCCGACCATGGGCGTGTTCGGCCTTTCCGTCCTCGTCGTGGTGATCATCGGCGGGCTCGACTCGATCGCCGGCGCGCTGGTCGGCGGCCTGCTGATCGGGCTAGTCGAAGCGCTGGCCGGTGCCTTTCTCGGCGGCGAGTTCAAGCTCGTCGTCACCTTCGCTTTGCTGCTCGTGCTGCTGATGGTCCGTCCCTACGGCCTGTTCGGCACGCATGAGATCGAGAGGCTCTGAGCCATGCGGATCGGCACGCTCAAGACCAGCTACGCCGCCGACGAGGCGCTGTTCGACACGCCGGTGCAGCGCGTCCTGCTGGTGCTGCTAGCGCTTTGCGCGATCGCCTTTCCCTTCGTTGCCAGCCCGTACTGGCTCTTCCTGGCCTGCCTCTGCGCAATTAACGTCGCGAGCGCGACCGGCCTCAACCTGCTCACCGGCTATACCGGCCTGGTCAGCCTCGGCCAGGCCGCCTTCATGAGCGTCGGTGCCTATACCGTCGCCGTGCTGGAGATCCGGCTCGGCACGCCCTTCGCGCTCAATCTCCTGATCGGCGCCGGACTGGCGGCGGCGATCGGCATCCTCGTCGGCATTCCCAGCCTCAAGGTGAAGGGGCTCTATCTCGCCATCGCGACGATCGCGGCCTCGGTCATCCTGCATTTCCTGTTCTCGCACTGGTCGCTGACGGGGGAGTCGCGCGGCCTGTCGATGCCGCCGGCCCGGCTGTTCGGGCTCACCCTCGACCAGCCCTTCTCGCTCTACTGGCTGATCATGCCGGTGACCTGCCTGATGGTGCTCGGCGCGGCGAACCTGCTGCGCACCAGGATCGGGCGCGCCTTCATCGCGATCCGCGACCGCGACATCTCGGCCGAGGTGCTCGGCATACCCTTGCTGCGCTACAAGCTGACGAGCTTTGCGATCTCGTCCTTCTATGCCGGGCTCGCCGGGGGGCTCTGGGCCTATTTCTTCCGCGTCGTCACGCCCGAGAGCTTTCCGCTGGTCAACTCGATCTTCTATCTCGCCGCGATCATCGTCGGCGGCATGGGGACGATCCTCGGCGGCATCCTCGGCGCGGTGTTCATGACGCTGGTGCCCGAGCTGCTGAAGTTCGTCGCGAACTGGGCAACGCCGATCTATCCGGACGCGCTGGCGGCGCTCGCGCCGGTGCGCACCATCGTCTTCGGCGCCCTGATCGTCGGCTTCCTGATCTTCGAGCCGCGCGGTCTCGCCGAAATCTGGCGGCGGATGCGGCGCTTCTTCCATCTCTGGCCGTTCAGGACCTGAGCACTTCGCTGAAACGGCTGCCGTCAAGAGCAGCCAACCCAAGGGAGGATGAGATGACGAATACGAATCTCGACAGGCGCCAGCTTCTGGCCGGCACCGCGGCGCTCGCCGGCGGCTTGGCGCTCGGTATCATGCCGCTTGCGGCGCAGGAAGGCGGCGACATCGTGCTCGGCGGCTCGATCCCGCTGACCGGCGTCTTCGCCTTCGCCGGGGTCGGCATCCATGCCGGCATCCAGGACTATCTGAAGATCCTGAACGATGGCGGCGGCATCAAGGGCCGCAAGATCAAATACGTCGCCGAGGACACCGCCTACAAGGTCGACGCCTCGGTCGCCGCCTTCAACAAGATCAACAGCCAGGAGAAGGTCTCGCTCTAT
>JAKFDB010000003.1:0-75944 GCA_036676315.1 Bradyrhizobiaceae bacterium | reverse complement strand
AGCGGCTTCAGATCCGGCTTGGTCGCCTTGGAATTCGGCGTGCGGGCGCTGGCCGGCTTCTTCGCCGCGGGTTTTGCGACCTTGGCCTTGACGGGCGATTGGGCCGCCTGGCTCGCGGCGGGCGGCAAGGCGGTGTCGGAGCTGGCATCGGGGCGCTTGGGCATGCCGGCAATATGGGCGCAGTTCGCGGCCGATGCGAGAGGCACAGGCGCATCGCCGGCCCGATTGATGACAGGAGTTGACAGGAGTGGATACGCAACCATTAGTTGCATTATAAGGACATGCAATCAACGGGGGCGGTCATGTCGGGGGGCGGGGCTGATGCGGCTGCGGCGGAGGTGGACACCTTCATCGCGAAATGGCGCGTCTCGGAGGGCGCGGAACGGGCGGCCTATGCCCAGTTCCTGACCGAGTTCTGCCGCCAGCTCGGGGCCGAGACGCCGCTCCCGCCGACCAGCGACGCCGAGGCGGTGACCTATCGCTTCGAGTATCCGGTCGCCTTCCACGATGCTGCGGGCGCGACCACGACCGGCCGCATCGACCTCTACAAGAAGTCCTGCTTCGTGCTCGAGGCCAAGCAGAGCCGCCTCAAGGGCCAGCGCAAGGAGATCCTGCTGGCCGAGGAGGGGATGGAGGAGCGCTCGGCCGTGCCGCGCGGCCGCCGCGGCGCCGACCGTTTCCTCGACGTCAAGATGCTGCACGCCAAGCGCCAGGCCGAGCATTATGCCCGCGCTTTGCCGGCTTCGCATGGCTGGCCGCCCTTCATCATCCTCTGCGATGTCGGGCACTGCTTCGAGTTCTATGCCGACTTTTCCGGGCAGGGGAAGAACTACGCCCTGTTCCCCGACCGGCATCGCTTCCGTGTCTATCTCGACGATCTCGGCGACCCGGCCATCCGCGCCTGGATCGCCCGGATCTGGTCCGATCCCGCCTCGCTCGATCCTGCCCGCCATGCGGCGCTGGCGACGCGCCAGATCGCGGTGCGGCTCGCGGCCGTCTCGAAGGCGCTCGAGCGGCGCCACGATGCCGAGGACGTCGCGCTTTTCCTGATGCGTTGCCTGTTCACCATGTTCGCCGAGGATGTCGGCCTGATCCCGCGCGACAGCTTCAAGCGGCTGCTGCACGAATGCCTGGAGGCGCCGAGGAGCTTCAAGCCGCTGGTCGAGGATCTCTGGCGGGCGATGGACGGCGGTGGCTACTCCTCGGCGGTACGGGCCCAGATCAAGCGTTTCAACGGCCGGATGTTCGCCGAGCCGCAGGTCTTCGCGCTCGGCCGCGACGGCATCGCCGAATTGCTGGCGGCGGCCGAGCACGACTGGAGCCTGGTCGAGCCCGCGATCTTCGGCGCCCTGCTCGAACAGGCGCTGGAGCCGTCCGAACGGGCGCGGCTCGGCGCGCATTACACGCCGCGCGCCTATGTCGAGCGGCTGGTCGTCGAGACCGTGATCGCGCCGCTGCGCGACGACTGGCGGGCGGTGCTCGGCGCCGCCCAGCAGGCGCGCGATGGCGGCAGCACACGGGCGGCGCTGGCGCTGGTCGAGGCTTTCCACCTGAAGCTCTGCGAGACGCGCGTGCTCGACCCCGCCTGCGGCACCGGCAATTTCCTGCATGTCGCGCAGGACCTGATGAAACGGCTCGAGGGCGAGGTGCTCGAGACCGCGGCCGAGCTCGGCGCCGTCGAGCATCTCGGCGGCTTTGCCGAACGCGGCGTCGGGCCCCGGCAGTTCTTCGGCATCGACGCCAATCGCCGGGCCGTGGCGATCGCCGATCTGATGCTCTGGATCGGCTATCTGCAATGGCATCTGCGGACGCGGGCCTTCGCGCCCCGCGAGCCGATCCTGCAGGAGCTGACGCAGATCGTGCCGGGCGACGCGCTTCTGATCTGGGACGATTGGCCGGTGCCTTGCGTCGAGGCCGGCCGCGAGGTGGCGCCGCCCAATCCGCGCCGGCCGCCCTGGCCTGAGGTCGAGTTCATCGTCGGCAATCCGCCCTTCATCGGCGGCAAGGACCTGCGCCGGCGGCTCGGCGAAGGCTATGTCGCGGCGCTGCGCCTCGCCTGGCCGCAGATGAACGAGAGCGCCGACCTCGTAATGTACTGGTGGGACCGCGCAGCCGCGCTGCTCGCCGCGCCCGGCACCGCGCTGCGGCGCTTCGGTTTCGTCACCACCAATTCGATCACCCAGCTGTTCCAGCGCCGCACCGTCGAGCGGCATCTGGATGCGCTGAGCCCGGTCTCGCTGCTGCTGGCGATCGCCGACCATCCCTGGACCAAGGCGGGCAAGGACGCCGCCGCGGTGCGCATCGCCATGACGGTCGTGACGGCAGGCCGGCATGACGGGCGGCTGCTGGAGGTCGTCTCCGAGGCGGCACTCGACAGCGACCAGCCGCAGATCGGCCTCGCGGAACGGGCGGGCCGCATCAATCCGGATCTGACCATCGGCGTCGATGCCACCCAGGCCGTTGCGCTGCTCGCCAACGAGGCCCTGTGCTCGCCCGGCGTCAAGCTGCACGGGGCGGGCTTCATCGTCACGCCGGCCGAGGCGCAGGCGTTCGGCCTCGGTCGGCGGCCGGGGCTGGAGGCCCATATCCGGCCCTACCGGAACGGCCGCGATCTCACGGCGCGGCCGCGCGGCGCTCTCGTCGTCGACCTGTTCGGGCTCGATGCCGGAGAGGTCCGCGAGCGCTTCCCGGAGGTCTACCAGCACGTCAAGATGACGGTGAAGGAGGCTAAGGACGCGACAGGCAGGCTGATCGGCCGCGACGTCAACAACCGGCAGTCCTACCGCGATCTCTGGTGGGTGTTCGGGGAGCCGCGTCGCGAGCTGCGACCGGCGCTTGCCGGCCTGCAGCGCTACATCGCCACGGTCGAAACTGCCAAGCACCGCGTCTTCCAGTTCCTCGACCAGTCCATATTGCCGGACAACATGGTGATCGCGGTCGCTCTCTCCGATGCCTTCCATCTCGGCGTGCTGTCCTCGCGCCTGCACGCGATCTGGAGCTTGCAGCAAGGCGGGACGTTGGAGGACCGACCCCGCTACTCAAAATCGCTCTGTTTCGACCCCTTTCCCTTCCCCGACGCGACGGAGACCCAGAAGCAGGCGATCCGCGCCCCGGCCGAGGCGCTTGATGCCCTGCGCAAGCAGGTGCTCGCCGCGCATCCCGACCTGACCCTCACCCGGCTCTACAATGTCCGCGAGGCGATCCGGGCGGGCGCGGTGCTGACGGCGCGGGACGAGGATGTCCGCGACCGCGGCCTCGTCCTGATCCTGGGTGAGCATCATGATGCGATCGATGCGGCCGTGACCGCGGCCTATGGCTGGCCGGCCGATGTCGGCGCGGAAGAAATCCTCTCCCGGCTGCTCGATCTCAACCGCGAGCGCTGCCGCGAAGAAGGGCGTGGCCAGGTGCGCTGGTTGCGGCCGGACTATCAGCGGCCCCGCCTCGGGCGCGAAGGTGCCGCGGCGGAGCAGGTCGAGGCGGCAGAGCTGCTGGTCATGCCGGCGGTTGCGATGGGCCGGCCGGCATTCCCGACCGAACCGGTCGAAAGGGTGGCGGCGGTGCTTTCCATGCTGGCGGCTTCGCCCGCGCCGCTCGATGCGGAGGCGATCGCGCGGAGCTTCCGGCAGGGGCTGCAGGTCAGGGCTGCGGTTCGCGCCATTCTGGTCTCGCTCGCCCGGGTCGGCGAGGTCTCGACCGTCGACGGCGGTCGCCGCTTCGCGCGGCGCCTGGTCGCTGCGGGCTGAGCGAGCGCTGCGGCCACTGTCACCAGGGTAATGGTCGCGGCTCGTCATGCAGGCGTCACGCGGCTGTCGCGCGAGTGCCATGGCAGGGCGCGAAGCGGGGCGTGTCCCGCCTTTCCGCAACCCCGGAGCCCCGCCATGCGCCTGCGCCTCGCCGCCACCTTCCTGCTTTCTTCCACCATGCTCGCCGGCGCGCAGGACGCGTCTCAGGGAGCCTCTCGGGAGTTCCCGGCCAAGCTGGTCGGCCATGCCTTGCTGCCGGCCAACACCATCATCCCGGCCCCGGCCGATGCCCCGGCCGACCTCAAGGTCTCCGGCAAGTTCATCACCCCCGGCAAGCGTGTCGAGCAGGTCGGCACGGTGATGGGCACTTCGGGCGGCCGCCCGACCGGGCTTTCCACCCCCTTCGCCGGGCAGCCCGTGCAGGGCTTCTCCGGCATCCGCTCGCTGGGGAATGGCGAGTTCCTGGTGCTGACCGACAATGGTTTTGGCGCCAAGGCGAACTCGCCCGACGCGATGCTGTTCTTCCATAAGCTCAAGGCCGATTTCGCCGGCGGCAAGATCGAGCGCACCGCGACCACCTTCCTGCACGATCCCGACAAGAAGGTGCCGTTCCGCATCGCCAATGAGGGCACGGACAAGCGCTACCTCACCGGCGCGGATTTCGACCCGGAATCGATCCAGCCGATCGGCGAGAAGATCTGGATCGCCGAGGAGTTCGGCCCCTACCTGATCCGCGTCGATGCGACGGGTAAGGTCGAGGCCGTGTTCGAGACCATGGTCGACGGCAAGCCGGCCCGCTCGCCCGACCATTACGCTGTGACCACGCCCGGCGCGCCGAACCTGCCCGTCGAGTTCAATGTCCGCCGCTCCAAGGGCTATGAGGGCATGGCGCAGTCGCCGGACGGGCGCTTCCTCTACCCGCTGCTCGAAGGCCCGCTCTGGAACGCCGGGAGCAAGGGCAATGAGGAGGTCGACGGCAAGGAGGTGCTGCGCATCCTCGAATTCGACGTGCAGGCCGAAAAGTGGACCGGCCGCTCCTGGTTCTTCCCGCTCGAGCAGAAGGGCCTCGCCATCGGCGACTTCAACATGATCGACGCGACGACCGCGCTGATCATCGAGCGCGATAACGGCGAAGGCACTGCCGACCGCGCCTGCGCGCCCAGCCAGAAGGGCCCGGACTGCTTCCACGACCTCGCCAAGTTCAAGCGCATCGTCAAGATCGAGATGACCGACGCCAATGTCGGCAAGCTCGTGCGCAAGGTCGGCTATATCGACCTGATGAAGATCGCCGATCCCGACGGACGAGCGAAGCAGGGCGCGATCGACGGCGTGCTGCCCTTCCCGTTCTTCACCATCGAGAATGTCGACGTGGTCGACCTTGCCAACGGCATCATCGTCGTCGGCAACGACAACAACCTGCCCTTCTCGTCGTCGCGCGATCCGAAGAAGGCCGACGACAACGAGCTGGTGCTGCTGCAGGTCAAGGAACTGCTCACCGCCAGGTGAGCCGCGCCGGCGGCATGAACATGAGCCGTAGTTGCGGTGAAGACGAAATCCCGCCGTTTCAAGATATCAGGCGTCATCATGGCCGGCATATGCCGGCCATGGGGGCTTGTCGGCATGTTCTTGAGCCTTTCCGCCGGAAAGTGTATAATGTCGGCAACCAAGCGCCCCGTGCGCGAGGCGCAGTGGTTGGATGATCGACACTCATGGAGGTGATCATGTTGACCGCGAATACGAGCGGCAAGCGACCGCAGGACTGGTGCAACCTCATCCTGGGCGCGTTGCTGTTCATCTCTCCCTGGATGATGGGTTTCCTGGCCGACACGATGCCGACCCGCAATGCCTGGGTGGTCGGCGCTGTGCTTGTCCTGGTCGCCATCGCGGCGCTCTCGGCCTTTGCCGAATGGGAGGAGTGGGTGAATCTGGCGCTCGGCGTCTGGCTGATCGCGGCTCCCTGGGTGCTCGGCTTCACCGGCAACCTCGCCGCCTTCCGGACGCATCTGGTGCTCGGCCTGCTGACGGCCGCCATCTCGGCCTGGGCAGTTTGGAATTATCGGCACGAGCCGCACGCCACCGCCTGACAAGGCCCGCCGCGCGAAGCGGTATCCCGGCCCGCCGCTGCCAAGCGGCGGGCTTCTCTATTGGCCGGTAGGAGTCAGGGCGCCCGACGCGGCCGATGTCTCGGTTGGGTGGGTAACGGTTATTCCGGGGCAGCCAGAGCGTCGACGTTGCGGGCGCTCGAATTGAGTTAGAAGCTAGTGGACAAAGTCCGAGATTTGGTACCCGCGAGACAGTGGGGCCGTTTCCATCATTTCAGATGCCACGCCTGCAGTTTCCTCCGAGCCGTTCCGAAATTGCCGAGCTGATAAACCGACAACGCGGCGGGTGAGAATGTGAATGCGCCGAACGGTTCGGCGACCAGCTTCTTTAAATAATCCGGGGAGGCAACGCCGACCGTGACGTGTGGCACGAATTTTTTGCCGCTTGAGTCCGGCACGTAGCGTGCCACGTAGTCAATCGTTGGCTGGTTGATGTCGGGGTCTTCCGCCGTGGTGAAGAACGCAGCAGCAGTTCCCTTCTCGACGGTAAAGGGAGCGACTGCATCGATAAGTTTCTGTTGGAACCGGATGAGTTGGTCGGTCGGCTCGACTAGGATCGCAGTCACACCGGCCTGGTCCGAGACGACGAAGTCGTACTTGAACGTCTTCAGCGTCCATCCGGCCGGATTCTCGGCGGCCAGGACATCGCCAACCGCGGCGTAGACTTTGTCGAGGGCTGCCGTCTGCACGAACCGCTGTAGCATCGTGATGTGCGGGCGGTGTGTTGCATCTAAAGCGTAGCCCTTGGGAAAGACCTCGCGTAGGCGCGCATTGGCAGCCTCCGCGTGCTTGATCATTGTTGCGTCCGGTTCGAGCGCGATGTCGATGGCCGTGACGGAATTTTCCTGCGCCGCCCCTGGGCCAACCAGCAATCCGAGGCCCATTCCAAGCGCGGCCATGAAGCTCAAATATTTATGCATTTTGCTTTCTCCGCTTCAGACTTGCCGGCGATTGACTGGAACGGCCGCTTTCAGGAAGGATGGCTCATTGCTGTCTCGGACAAGCTATGGCCGCGACAGCGCGGTCTGATATTGAGCCTGCCCCCCGCTTCCCAGCATAGGCGGCCGCCTGTCTTGCCATTTCGCGACAATCGCGCCCCATCAGTCGGCAATCCCCCGAGTGAGGTCTTGCGGCGCTGGATGAACCTCCGCCCTAGGGCCCTTGCTCTGATCGCTCAGGAGGGAGCGACATGTCCGCAACGGGTCGTGAGCTGACTGTCCCGCCAGGTGTTGGCTTCTCTCCGAAGTCGGCGCGGTGGCCGCTTTTTTGTGGGCCGGCTTGAACCTAAGGCCGATGATGCCGAGGGGGCGCTACGGCTCGGAAGAAGAGCGGTTCCCAGCGCCTTCCTAGCCCCGCAAAGCTCCCGGACCCGCCACCGCGCCCGGCGGGCATTTGCCGGAGATGATCATGCCCAGCACCTCGTCCTGGCTGACGTCGCGGACCCGGGCGGAGCCGACGACGCGGCCGTTCTTCATCACGCTGATCCGGTCGGCGAGGCCGAAGACGTCGTGCAGGTCGTGGCTGATCAGGAAGATGCCGATGCCCTGTTTCTTCAGTTCGAGGATGAGCTCGGCGACCTGCCTGGTCTCGGCCGGTCCGAGCGCCGCTGTCGGCTCGTCCATGATCAGCACGCGGGCGTTGAAGTAGATCGCGCGGGCGATCGCGACCGATTGGCGCTGGCCGCCGGAAAGCGCCTTGACCGGCTCCTTGAAGCGCCGGAAATGCGGATTGAGCCGGCCCATCACCTCGCGCGTCCTGGCCTCCATGGCGCTGTCGTCGAGCGTGCCCCAGGGGGTGAGCAGTTCGCGGCCGAGGAAGATGTTGGCGGCGGCGTCGACATTGTCGGCGAGCGCCAGCGTCTGGTAGATCGTCTCGATGCCGTGGCGCTTGGCGTCGCGCGGCGAAGCGATCGCGACCGGCTCGCCGGCGATCCTGATCTCGCCGGCATCGGCGCGATAGGCCCCCGACAGGATCTTGATCAGCGTCGACTTGCCGGCGCCGTTATGGCCGAGCAGGCCCACCACCTCGCCGGCATTGAGGTCGACGCTGGCATGGTCGACCGCCTTGATGCCGCCGAAGGCGATCGAGATCTCGCGCATCTCGACGAGGGGGGTGGACGAGGCGGCGGGCGCGCTGGGGATCATGGCTCGCTCCGGCCGCTATCGCAGGCGCGGGAAACCCTTCTCCTGTAAGGAGAGGGGCAGGGGTGAGGTGTAGGCCCGAAATCGCTAGCCTGAACCGAGGCGCGCGGTGAGGCCTCGCGGAACTGGTCAAGCGGCCATCCCCTCACCCTGCCCTCTCCCTCCGGGAGAGGGTTCCCCGCGCCCTGCTCGGTTCCGGTCATCGCAGCCATCCCCGCTACCTCAGCCGCTTGCGATAGAGCCCGTCGAGCCAGACGGCGAGGACGAGGACGATGCCGACGACGATGTTCTGCAAGGGCGTGTCGAGGCCGATCAGCACCATGCCGGACTGCAGCGACTGCATCACCAGCGCGCCCAGCATCGCGCCGGCGATGGTGCCGATGCCGCCTGCCAGCGAGGTGCCGCCGATCACCGCCGCGGCGATGACATAGAGCTCGTCGAGCTGGCCCGCCGAATTGGTCGCCGCATCGAGGCGGGCGGTCGAGATGCAGGCCGAGATGCCGACGAGCGCCCCCATCAGCCCGTAGACCAGCATCAGCACCTTGCGCGTGTTGACGCCCGAGAGCTGCGCCGCCTCGGGATTGCCGCCAATGGCGAAGACATAGCGCCCGAAGCGCAGGCGCGTGGTCAGGAAGGTCATCGCCACGCCGACGGAAAGCGCCAGCAGCACCGGTACGGCGAGGCCGTGGCCGATCACCAGCCCGCCTGCCGGCCAGACGCCGCCCTTCGCCTCGGTCAGCCGGCGCGCCACCCCGGCCGGGAGCGCATAGGCATTGGCGATCATCACGGTCGCGAGCACCGTGCCGCAGGCGAGCGCGGCCAGCGCCAGCTCGGCCCAGAGCGGGCGCAGGACGAAGCCGTAGCGCTTGCGCCGGCGCCGCGCGAAGGCCATCGCCGCAGCGATCAGGACGCAGATGACGAGGCCGATCGCCCAGGACGCGCTGGTGCCGATCGCCCCCTCGATGCCGCCGCCGAGCGGGCGGAAGCGCGAATCCATCGGCGCGATGGTCTGGCCTTGCGTCACCCACCAGGCGCAGCCGCGCCAGACCAGGAGCCCGCCGAGCGTGACGATGAAGGAGGGGATGGCGAGATAGGCGATCAGCGCGCCCTGGAACAGGCCGAGCGCGCCGCCGAGCGCGATCGCGGCGGCGACCGAGAGCAGCCAGGTCGCCGGATGTTCGAAGCCGATCAGCTCCGGCAGCAGCCGGGCCTGGACCAGGCCTGCGACCATGCCGACGAAGCCGAGCATGGAGCCGACCGAGAGGTCGATGTTGCGGGTGACGATGACCAGCACCATGCCGCAGGCCATCACGGCGATCGAGGCGGTCTGGACCAGCAGGTTCCAGAGATTGCGCGGCGTCAGGAAGGCGCCGCCCGAGAGCCAGTTGAAGCCGAGCCAGATCGCCGCCAGCGCGGCGACCATGCCGATCATGCGCGGGTCGAACTCGATGGCGCGCAGATGGTCGGCAAGAGTTCGCGCTTCGAGAGATCGCGCTTCCTGCGTCCTCGCTTCCGGCACCGGCGAAGCCGGCGCGGGCGTTTCAGTCACAAGCCTTGACCTTGCCGGCGCCGACGCCCTGGCAGACCGCCGCCTTCGGCGCCCAGCCGGCATCGATGACGACGTTGAGATTGTCCTTGGTCACCGGCACCGGCTTCAGGAACAGCGCCGTCATCGCAGCCTTGCTCGGCCCCTGGTTCCAGGCGGCCGCGCCGGCGATCTCGCTCAGCTTGGCGCCCCCGGCGAGCTTGATCGCGATCTCGGCGGCGTTGCGCCCGAGCTCGCGGGCATCCTTCCAGATCGTCACCGTCTGCGTGCCCTGCGCAATCCGGTTCAAGGCCGCGCGGTCGGCATCCTGGCCCGAGACCGGTACCGAGCCGGCGAGCCCCTGGGCGGCCATGGCGGCAATCGCGCCGCCGGCGGTGCCGTCATTGGCGGCGATCACCGCGTCGACCTTGTTGGCGTTGCGCGTCAGGAACTGCTCCATGTTGCGCTGGGCATTGGCCGGCAGCCAGCCATCGGTGAAGGCCTCGCCGACATTCTTGACCTTGCCGGCGTCGATGGCGGGCTTCAGGATCTCGATCGAGCCCTGGAACAGGAAGCCGGCATTGGGATCGGCGCTCGAGCCCTTGATGAAGACGTAGTTGCCCTCCGGCTTGGCCTTGGCGATCTCGCGGGCCATCATCCGGCCGACCTCGACATTGTCGAAGGTCAGGTAGAAGGCCTGCGGAATCTCGATCAGCCGGTCATAGCCGACGACGGCGATGCCCTCGTCGACCGCCTTCTGCACCGCCGGGCGGATCGCCTGGGCATCCTGGGCCAGCACGATCAGCGCCTTGGCGCCGCGCGCGATCAGGCTCTCGACATCGGTGAGCTGCTTGGCGGGGGAGGATTGCGCGTCGGCTGAGAGATAGGTGCCTCCGACCTTCTCGATCGCCGCCTTGATCGCGGCTTCGTCGGTCTTCCAGCGCTCCTCCTGGAAGTTCGACCAGCTGACGCCGATCACCGGCCCCTTGCTTTGGGCGAAGACTGGGAATGCGCTTCCGGCGGCCACGAGCAAGAGCCCAGCGGCGAGAAGGGTGCGTCTCGACACGGCGTTTCTCCCATCGGTTGCGTCGCCTGCGCGTCTTCTTCGGCCGCTGTCAGCAACCGGCGCGCCGGTCGTCGGGAAGGTGAGCTTATCGCGCCGGGGGCTGTCAAGCGCACATTGAGCACGTCAGGAAATGCACTCGATGCGTGCATTTTGCCGACTTGGCGCGTTAACGCCCGATTGGTTCCGGATGGGAGCGTCGTGCTGGCGCGCTCAGCAGATCGCGGCGCGCAGCGCCGGCGCCAGCAGGAGCTCCGAGGCGGAGCCGGTCTGGATCCAGCTCTTGGCCGAGGCGTCGTCCTCGCGCGGGTCGATCCGCACGACGATCTGCTCGAGGTCGCCGAGGCTGCAGAGCCGCTCGCGCGAGATCTCGGTGGTCATCGGCCCCTCCGGCATCGAACTGTCGTCGTTGCTGGCGACGATCGGCGCGGAGCCGGGCAGGCCGATGGTGACCGTGCGCAGCCGCGTCGCGATCGGCGCATTGCCGGAAAGCAGCCGCAGCCTCAGGCCGACCTCGCCGGGCTGGCTGCCTTCGCGGACCGCAAGCTCGAGCCGGATGTCGCGGCCGCGATGCTGACCGAAGCCGATATTGCCGAGAATGGCCGAGGCGACCCGGCGGTCGGCCGGGGCGGCATCCGAGCGCTGCTCGGAGAAGACCGCGGTTGCCGGCGCGAGCTGGGTCGCGATCGTCGTCGAGCGCATCTCCTCGGGGCGCAGATAGCGCATCGTGTCGGCCGGCGTCGACACGGTCAGCTTCAGGAAGGAGCGGTCGAGCCCCATCGCATCGAGATGGCGGGCGATCCTGGCGTCGATCTCGCCGGTCGCCTGTTCCTGCTTGACGGTGCGGGTTTCCTTGCGCTCGTTGACCAGTTCGCGCCGCTCGACCATGCGGTCGCCCTCGCGCCGGCGCACGATCTGGTAATCGCGTACCGTCGTGGTCTCGGTCTCCAGGATGGTCTGCTGGTGCACGCCGATGCGTGATTGCGGCGGGATGATGCGCCTGACGCCGCCGGCAAGCACGAAGGTGCAGGCCGAGGAGCAGAGCGGGCTGCGCTCGTCGATGGTGCCGAGGTTCGGATCGCGCTGGGTCAAGACGGTGCGCGCCACCGCGATGTCGAGGCCGTGCTGGCGGATGATCTCGCCCATCGTGATCGCGACCTCGACCGTGCCGCCGGTCGAATAGATCAGCACCGGCAGCTTGCGCCCGTTCAGCCCGGCGATGGCGCGGCGCAGCTCCTCCAGCGTCTCGTTGGTGATCGCGCCCTGGGCGGCGAGCCATTCCCGGCAATGCGGCTCGCAGCCGGGCTCGGCGCTGCGGACGGCGACGATCCGCATCGGTTCCGGCGCCGGCGCAGGCTTGTCCTGCGCCGCTGCCGGCCCGGCAAGCAGCGAAAGGGCGAACGCCAGGAAGGAGGCGATGCGCATCACGAGACCAGGAAACTCCATGAAAAGCGGCCGCGCAAGGGAACCCCAGGCGCGTCGATTTGACAACCGTTTCCGGCGCCAATGCGGCCTCGGGCCGCTTTGGCGACAGCGTTAACGGTTCACCTCGCCGGTTGGGCGGATTTGAGGCGCTCTCGCAACAGGCCTTTGGCCCCGCCGCTCAGGCCGTGATCTTATCGATCTCCGCGAGGTCCTCGGCCGTCAGCGCCCATTCGGCCGCCTTCACATTCGCGGCGATCTGCTCCGGCCGGGTCGCGCCGGCGATGACGCTGGAGACCACCGGCTGTGCGGCCAGCCAGGAGAAGGCGAGCTCGACCAGCGTCTTGCCGCGCGCCTCGGCGAAATCGCTCAGCTTCTCGATCCGCGTCCAGTTGGCGTCGCTGAAGATCTCGCCGGCGCGCTGCGGCAGCTTGGTCAGCCGCGCTCCTTCCGGCATCGGCGCATGGCGCTTGTACTTGCCGGTCAGGGCGCCGTTCGCCAGCGGGAAATAGGGCAGCAGGCCCATGCCGTAATGCTGGGCGGCGGGGATCAGGTAGCGCTCGGCGCCGCGCACCAGCAGGCTGTACTCGTCCTGGCAGGAGGCGAAGCCGGCGACGTTGAGATGGCGCGCCGTCCAGGCCGCGTCCGCCATCTGCCAGGGCGCGAAGTTCGAGCAGCCGATATAGCGGACCTTGCCCTGGCGGGTCAGGTCTTCGAGGGCGCGCAGCGTTTCCTCGATCGGGGTCCGCGGATCGAAGCGGTGGATCTGGTAGAGGTCGAGCCAGTCGGTCCTGAGCCGGCGCAGCGAGTCCTCGACCGCGTTCATGATGTAGGCGCGCGAGCCGCCCTTCTTCACGCCCTCGGCGTCCATCTCCATGCCGAACTTGCTCGCCAGCACGATCTGCTTGCGGCGCGCCCCGAGCACTTCGCCCAGCGCCGTCTCCGAGCCGCCGCGCTCGCCATAGATGTCGGCGGTGTCGAACAGGGTGATGCCGTGCTCGATCGCGGCGTCGACGACCTTGCGGGTCGCCTCCAGATCGATCCGGCCGCCGAAATTATTGCAGCCGAGACCGACGAGCGAGACGCGCAGGCCCGAGCGGCCGAGATTGCGGGTGAGCATGGCAGGGTTCCTCCTCCGAGAGCCGCACACAGGACCAGAGCCGCGACCGGCCGGCAAGCGCGGTGATCGTCACCTGGGTGCTGCGCCGGGCGCAGGGCAGGCCGCCCGCCATCACCGCGAGGCGGCCGCCGCGCAATCCGGCCGCAGTTGACCGAGCGCAAAGCAGGCACACAATGATCAGGTAAGCTTGTTTCCCGGAAACCCTGAAACAGCCGGAGATCCCATGGCCCCGTCGATCAAGAGCGTCTTCACCGCCCATGCGGAGGAAGGCGAGGGCGAGCACGCCACCGCGCTCGGCTACGCCCTCTCACTCGCAGAGCAGGCCGGCGCGCATCTGACGATTCAAGCCGCCGCGATGCGCTATGCCATCCCGGCCTCGGTCGTCAGCGATTTCGGCGCGACCTTCGTCGCAGCCGAGAATCGCCGCATCACCGCGCTGGCGGAGCGTTTTGCCGAGCTGGCCAGGACGAGCGTCGACCTTGCCGGAGTGAACAGCACGATCGAGACGCCGCAGCTGGTCTATTCCGAGCTTGGTGAAAGGCTCGCCGGTCAGGCCCGCCTCCACGACCTCAGCGTGCTCGATCTGGAACAGAATGCGGCGGAGCGCGACCGCGGCCTGATCGAGGCCGCCCTGTTCGAGAGCGGCCGGCCGGTGATCATCGTGCCGCCGGGATCCGAGACCTTCGCGGCCGGGCGTATCCTGATCGCCTGGGACGGCAGCGCGACCGCCGCCCGCGCGATCGCGGAAGCGCGGCCCTTCCTGCCGGGAGCCGAGGTCGAGATCCTCTCCGTCACCGGCGAGAAGGACCTGCCGCGTCTCGTCGCCGGGGCCGAGCTGGCACCGCATCTGGCGCGGCACGGCGCCTCCGTCAGCGTCCGCAACCTCGCCTTGTCGGGGGGTAATGACGTGGCCGAGACGATCAGGCAGGCCGCCGTCGATTTTGGCGCCGATCTCATCGTCTGCGGGGCCTACAAGCATTCGCGGTTGCGCGAATGGCTGCTTGGCGGCGTCACGCGCTCGCTGCTGAAGTCCAGCCCGCGGCCGCTGCTGATGTGCCACTGAGCCGGGCCGGACGCCTTCGAGTGGAGGCGTGAAGCGCTTCCGCCCGGGGGCTGGTCTGCCCCGGGAAAAGAGGTGCCGGGCGCTGGCCCTCGGGCGAGGCGCGATCAGCCCCGGCCGGCCTTCGCCCAGCACAGGGTCGACTTGCCGATCCCGGCAGGGCCGGTGACCAGCAGGATCTCGACCTGGGAACCGCCGATGCCGGCGCGGCTCATCGCGCGCTGGCCAGAGACGGCTCTTGCCGCGCCAGCCTGCGCGCGGCATCGGCCGACAGCAATGGCGACGCGCTCTGCCCTTCCCGGATGCCGGATGCGAGCAGGGCGGCATCGCCCGCCGAACCCGCGATGCCGTCCGCACTGACCGCCACGCCGAGCCCTTGCCCCAGGCCCGCGAGAGCCCGCACCACGCTGGCCGCCTCCTTGTCCTGCATGTTGGAGATGAAGCGCCGGTCGATCTTGACCTTGTCGAAGCCGAATTCCCGGATGTGATAGAGATTCGAGTAACCCGTGCCGAAATTGCCGAGCGCGACCCGGACACCGGCCTGCCGCAGGTCACCCAGGGCCGCCTTGGCTCCGTGCAGGTCATGCACGATGGCGCTTTCCGAGATGTCGACTTCCAGCCGCGACGCCGGTAGCCCCGCCGCGCGGATCGTGGCGAGAATGCCGTCGCCGAGCGTGCGGTTCTTGAGCTGGGCTGGCAGGATGTCGATCGACAGGACGATGTCATCAGGCCATTCGCACGCCGCCTCGCAGGCGATAGAAAGGACGCGCCCGGCAAGCTGGTGGATCAGCCCGGTTTCCTCGGCAACGGGCAGGAAACGCTCCGGCGGAAAGCGCTCGCTCCCCGCCACGACCCAGCTCGGCACGGCTTCGAACCCGGTCACCCTGCCGCTGGCGAGATCGATCGACGGACGGAACTGCGGCCTGATCAGATCCTGCTGGAGCGCCTCGCGCAGTTCCCGTTCCATCTGCTGCCGCTGGCGCACCAGGCGGTCCATGTCTTCCTCGAAGAAACGGAAGGCGGAGCGGCGCTCGCCCTTGGCCCGATACAAAGCGAGATCGGCCTTGCGCAGCACCTCGGGCGCCGTCTGCGCGTCATCCGGCAGAAAGGCGATGCCGATGCCGGTCGCGACGCGGTGCTCGACCCTGCCGATCACGATCGGATCGGCCAGGCTGTCGATGACGCGCATCGCGATGTTGGCGGTGGCCTCCAGCCCCATCAGATGTTGCGCCAGCAGCACGAACTCGTCGCCGCCGAAACGCGCGACCAGGTCGCCCTCGCGGACCGAGCGCAGCAGGCGCTCAGCCACGACCAGCAGCACCTCGTCTCCGGCGCCATGGCCATAGGTGTCGTTGATCTGCTTGAAGCCGTTGAGGTCGAGCAGGTAGACCGCGTGTACCTCCCCCTGCGCCGGCGGCGAGGCGGCCGCCGTCGCCAGCGCCTCCTCGAACTGGCGCCGGTTCGCCAGCCCGGTGAGCGGGTCCTGATAGGCGAGCTCGCGGGCCCGGCCCTCGGCCGCGATGCGCCGGGCCATCTCGCGCTTCTGCTCCTGATATCGGCGCGCCGCGAAGATCAGCAGGCCGACGGCCAGTACCCCGCCAAGCAGCAGCGCCTCGTCGAGCTCGATGATCTTCTGCTCGATCGGTACGCTGCCTTGCGTAACGAAGATGTCGACCGCGTAGGCGACATAGGCGAGCACGAGCACCACGGCCAGGATCAGGCCCAGATCCTGGAGGCTGACGCGGTGCTTCACGCTGAAGTTCCAGACCCTGGACAAGCAAGTCTCCCGAAACCGCGAGGTGAGGCTCACCGCGCTCCGGCTGGCCACCTAATACTTTGCTACGGTCGGGTCCGGCAATCCGGCGATGGTCGCGACAATTCGTTGAGAGAGCATCTCGACCGGGAGCCGGCCCTGCTCCGGCGGCGCGAAAACGCTCTGGCGGAACCGGTTCATGCAGAAGCCGGAGCGGGAAAAAAAACGCGGCCCGAGCGATTGCCCGGGCCGCGCAGGGTCTGACGCAGGCTTGAGCCTGTCAGGCGACTTCGGCCTTCTGCTTCTGCGAGCGCTTGCGCTCGTTCGGGTCGAGCACGGCCTTGCGCAGGCGGATCGACTTCGGCGTCACCTCGACCAGCTCGTCATCGTCGATCCAGGCGAGTGAACGCTCCAACGTCATCCGGATCGGCGGCGTCAGGCGCACCGCCTCGTCCTTCGACGTGGTGCGGATATTGGTCAGCTTCTTGCCCTTGAGCACGTTCACTTCGAGGTCGTTCTCGCGGGTGTGCTCGCCGACGATCATGCCCTGATAGACCTTCCAGCCGGGCTCGATCATCATCGGGCCGCGGTCTTCGAGGTTCCACAGCGCGTAGGCGACCGCTTCGCCGGTCTCCATGGCGATCAACACGCCGTTGCGGCGCCCGCCGATCTCGCCCTTATAGGGCAGGTAGTCGTGGAACAGCCGGTTCATGATCGCGGTGCCGCGCGTATCGGTCAGCAGCTCGCCCTGATAGCCGATCAGGCCGCGGGTCGGGGCATGGAAGACCAGGCGCAGGCGGTTGCCGCCGGAGGGGCGCATCTCCAGCATGTCGGCCTTGCGCTCGCTCATCTTCTGCACGACGACGCCGGAATGCTCCTCGTCGACGTCGATGATGACTTCCTCGATCGGCTCGAGCAGCTGGCCGGCCTCGTCGCGCTTCAGCACGACGCGCGGACGCGAGACGCCGAGCTCGAAGCCTTCGCGGCGCATCTGCTCGATCAGGATGGCGAGCTGCAATTCGCCGCGGCCCGAGACGATGTAGCTGTCTTTGTCCTTGGCTTCCTCGATCTTCAGCGCGACATTGCCCTCGGCCTCCTTGAACAGGCGATCGCGGATGACGCGGGTCGTGACCTTGTCGCCCTCGGTGCCGGCCAGCGGGGAATCATTGACCATGAAGGTCATCGACACCGTCGGCGGATCGATCGGCTGGGCCTTGATCGGGGTCTCGACCGACGGGTCGCAGAAGGTGTCGGCGACCGAGCCCTTCACCAGGCCGGCGATCGAGACGATGTCGCCGGGAATGGCCTCTTCGATCGGCGTGCGCTCAAGCCCGCGGAAGGCCAGGATCTTGCTGATGCGGCCGGTCTCGACGGTGGTGCCGTCGCCCGAGAGCACCTTGATGGTCTGGTTCGGCTTGGCCGTACCGGACACGACGCGACCGGTGATGATGCGGCCGAGATAGGGGTTGGCCTCGAGCAGCGTGCCGAGCATGCGGAACGGACCTTCCTCGATGCGCGGCTCCGGCACATGGCTCAGGATCAGGTCGTACATCGGGGCGAGGCCCTGGTCCTGCGGACCTTCCGGCGAATGCGCCATCCAGCCCTGCTTGCCCGAACCGTAGAGGATCGGGAAATCGAGCTGTTCGTCACTGGCGTCGAGCGCGGCGAACAGGTCGAAGACCTCGTTGATGACTTCGGTGACGCGGGCGTCGGGCTTGTCGACCTTGTTGATCGCCACGATCGGGCGCAGGCCGAGCTTCAGCGCTTTGGAGACCACGAACTTGGTCTGCGGCATCGGGCCTTCGGCGGCGTCGACCAGCACGATGGCGCTGTCGACCATGTTGAGGATGCGCTCGACCTCGCCGCCGAAATCGGCGTGGCCGGGGGTGTCGACGATGTTGATGCGGGTGTCCTTCCAAACCACCGAGGTGGCCTTGGCCAGGATGGTGATGCCGCGCTCTTTCTCGAGCTCGTTGGAATCCATCACGCGCTCGATCACGCGCTGGTTGTCGCGGTAGGTGCCGGACTGCTGCAGCAGCTTGTCGACCAGCGTGGTTTTGCCGTGGTCGACGTGGGCGATGATGGCGATGTTGCGCATGGACATGCGGGAAGCGGCCTTGTTTCAAGACCGCGAGCCGGCGGGGAAGTCCCGGCCGGCGCAGCCCGTACGTGAATGGAATCTGAGGTTAGTTGCGCTGCACATAAACGCTTGACGCCGTTTGGGCAACTGCGACGGCCGCTTCAGCTGCACGCGACCCGCCGCCGGAGCCAGCAGGAATAGCCCGCGCTTTTGGCGAGAGCAGGGCGAGCTCGCCCAGGCAGGCGGCGGCCAGCATGAGCGCTGCCGCTCTTGCGAGCGCCAGCGCAACGAGGCCGAAGCCGAGCCCTGCGGAGGCCCAGCCGTAGACCCTGCGCGTCTTTTCCCAGACATTCCTGTCGGCGAACCCGCTTCGCCGGCGATAGCGCTCAGCGACGTCGGAAGGGGCATCGGCCAGTCGGCCACCCGGGCAAGTCATTCGACCAGCTATTGTGCTACGGCCGAAGTTGGCCTTTATTCCTGAGTCTCGCGAAGTCTTCCATTCGCAATTTTCTCGATTTGCAGATCGAATCCCGGAGACTGGCAGTAGATTTCAAGCCGGATTGCTTTTGAAAATGGAGAAGTCCGATGTTCAAGAAAATGAGTGTTCTCTTCGCAGTTTCACTCGCGATGGCGGTTGCGGGTTGCGCGACCTCTCCGACGGTCACCAGCGAGACAGTAATTGTCGCCGGTGTCGGGCCGGTGGAAGTCGAGCGACTTGATGTCGAGGTCGTCGATGTGCGGCCCGCTGAGCGCATCGTGGTTATCCGGCAGGGTCGCCAAACCTGGCCCGTCGCGGTGCCGGAAGTGTTCGGCAGCCTGCAGAACCTCAACGCCGGTGACCGGGTTGAGGTTCGACGCGTCGAAGGCGTGATCCTTGGTGCCAGGCGGGCTCGCAGGGGCGCCAAGCCAGCGATCATCTATACGGAGGCGACCAGTCGCTCCTCCTTCCAGAATCTTCCGGAAAGGTTTGTCGTGCGGTCACTGACGGTGACGGCGAGGTTCGAGAGTTTCGATCCGGCGACCGGCGTCGTGAGCTATGTCGGACCGGCCGGAGCGCGGACCCATACGGTGTCGGATCCCGCCATCCAGGATGATGTCAGGCGCCTGAGGCGTGGCGACATGGTCGAGCTTACCTTCGCGGAAGCCTTCCACTTCCAGAAGTACTGAGCCGCCGGCTCACCACCGCATGTCGATGGATACGCTAAGCGCGAGCTCCAATTCGGACGGAGGCGAGCCTCGCGCTTAGCTGCAGCCAGAGCGTCAGAGACGGCATCGAGCCGTCGGCTGACTTGCAGGAACGTCGGAAATCCAGCCCGTAGCTGCCGTTATGGGCTCATCAACCGGCGCCCAAGGCTTACTTCCGGCAGGAAAACGGCATGAAGGTGCTCGCCATCCCGGCATTCATCCCGGCCATCACCATGATGTTGGCGAGGTTGAGCTCTTCGGTGCTGCGCGGGCAGACATCGGGCGGCGTCTGGCAGCCGGAGGCCATAAAGGCGTCGTGGCGGGCGAGGAATTCCGTTCCCAGCCCCTTGGTGCCGAAGCGGCGCGTGGCCTCGTCATAGGCCTTGCGATAGCGCTCGCATTTCACCGCCGGCCAGTTCTCGCCGCCGCGCGTCTGTGCCAGCGCGGCGGCGCCGAGCGAAAGGCTGCCGGCAAACGTGGCGGGCAGCATGACGAGGGCTGCGAGCCTGAGCGTGGTTCTTGGCATGTTTCCGTTTCCGTGATTGTGCCGGCTCACTCGGCCAGCGACGCCTCGCTGAGCGCGAGCCTTCGTTCGGCGGCGGCGCGGCCGAGCTGATCCATGGCGAGGCGGTAGGCGCCGACTCCGCCTGCATCGATGTCGCCGCGCGAGTAGCTCTCGAGCACCTCCGCAAGCACCGCGTCGGCCTCGTGCTCGATGCCTGCGAGCCGCTTCTCGTCCTCGGCGGCGCGGATGGCGCGGAGCAGGGCGATGAGGCGGTTGAGGCCCTCCATCGCCCGGCGCCGCCGCGTCGTGCTGGCGACGCCGAGCACCGCCGCGGCGCCGGAGCCCAGCAGCGAGAGCGCCATGACGCCGAGATAGAACCAGTCGCCATAGAGCTCGAAGAAGGTCTCCTGCTCGCCATCGATGAAGGCGGCGGCGCCGCTGTGTACGGCGAGCGGCGCGTCCTTGTCGGTCGCCGGCGTCTCGAGCCCCTGGATCGCCGGCAATTCGCCGGCGAGGGCGACGCGCAGCGACAGGATCGCACTGACGAGATCGGCGACGCGGCCGTCGTCGAGCGACTGCGCCGCCATCAGACGCGAGGTGATCGAGATCGTCGGCAGGTTCTCGGCCGGCAGGGGCGGGTCGCCGCCGAGCGCGCCGCGGACGATCTCGCCGGCTTCGACGGCGCGGTTGCGGGCGGCGAGCGCATCGGCCTCGCGGATCGGGATGATGCCGGGCTCGCTGCCGAAGGCGGCGCGCAGGCGCTGGGCGGCCTCGTTGGCGGTGCGGGCACTGACCGCATCGATCGCGAAGAAGGCGTCGATCCGGCCTTCGCGGGCGGCGCCGATCACCGCATCCGGCGTCAGCTCGACGATTTCGACCTCCTCAGGCTGGACCTCGTATTGCGACAGCACGAGCTTCAGCAGGTCGAGATTGCCGGCGGGGTTGCGGACGACCCCGATGCGCTTGCCGCGCAGGCCCGGGACGCGGTCGACCGGCAGCGTCTTGGCGGCGATGAAGAACGGGAAGGAGCGCCGCGTGATCAGGGCGGTGTCGGCCTTGGCCGGCAGCGCGATGTCGGGGCGGACGATGGCGAGGTCGACTTCGCCGGCATCGATCTTGCGGGCGCTCTCGGCCGAGCCCTCGGTCAGGATCAGGCGCAGGCGCACCGACTTCTTCTCGCGGCTGAGGCCCTGGACGAAGGCGGCCGCCATCCGGGCATCGTCGGAGCCGAGCGGGCCGACGGCGAGCTTCAGCGTCTTCGGTTGGCTCCAGAGGAAGACCCCGAGCGCCACGAGCCCGGCCGTCAGCAGCAGACCTGCCAGAACCGCAAAACCGCGCCGCCCCATACTTCGCCCGCTTTCGCCCCGCCTGTTGCCGATCGCTCTCGACCGTCATCATGTCACAAGTGCGGCGGCAGGCGCATGATGGCAAAGAGCGCAACGGCAAAAGCGCGACGACGAGAGTGCGGGAGTGCGCGCGATTGTGCTACAGCGCGGCCATGACGCGCGCCGAACCCAGCTTCATGATCAAGATCTGCGGCCTCTCCACGCCGGAGACGCTCGAGGCTGCGCTCGGCGCCGGTGCCGATATGATCGGCCTCAACTTCCATCCGAGGAGCCCGCGCTTCGTCACCGCCGAGCGGGCGGCCGGGCTCGCCGCACAGATGCGGGGCCGGGCCGAGATCGTGGCGCTGATCGTCGATTTCGATCCTGCGAAGGCAGCCGAGCTGGTGCAGCTCGTACGGCCCGACTGGCTGCAGCTCCACGGCAAGGAGACGCCGGAGGCCGTGATGGCGCTCAAGGCGGCCACCGGCCTGCGGGCGATGAAGGCGCTCGGCATCGCGACCGCTGCCGATCTCGCGCAGGTCCCGGCCTATGCCGGCAGCACCGACATGATCCTGCTCGACGCCAAGCCGCCGAAGGACGCCGCCTATCCCGGCGGCCATGGCCGGCCGTTCGACTGGACGCTGCTCTCCGGCCTCGACCCGGCTTTCCGCTTCATGTTATCGGGCGGGCTCGATCCGTCGAACGTCGCCGCGGCGATCCGCATCGCGCGGCCGGCCGGCGTCGACGTCTCCTCCGGGGTCGAGAGCGCGCCGGGCGTCAAGGATCCCGGCAGGATCGCGGATTTCGTGGCGGCGGCCCGCAAGGCGGCCGCAGAATTGCAGAAGGCAGGCCAGGCATGAACGCGCCGCATATCCCGAACAGCTTCCGCACTGGGCCGGACGAGAACGGCCGGTTCGGCCAGTTCGGCGGCCGCTTCGTCGCCGAGACGCTGATGCCGCTGATCCTCGACCTCGAGGCGGCCTACACCGCTGCCAAGGCCGACCCGGCCTATCATGCCGAGACCGCCTATGGGCTGAAGCATTATGTCGGCCGGCCATCGCCGCTCTATTTCGCCGAGCGCCTCACGCAGCATTTCGGCGGCGCCAAGATCTATCTGAAGCGCGAGGAGCTGAACCACACCGGCTCCCACAAGGTGAACAATGTGCTCGGCCAGATCCTGCTGGCGCGGCGCATGGGCAAGAAGCGCATCATTGCCGAGACCGGCGCCGGCCAGCACGGCGTCGCCACCGCGACGCTCTGCGCCCGCTACGGCCTCGAATGCATCGTCTATATGGGCGCCGTCGACGTCGCCCGGCAGGCACCGAACGTCTTCCGCATGCAGATGCTGGGCGCGACCGTGGTGCCGGTCGAATCCGGCACCAAGACGCTCAAGGACGCGATGAACGAGGCGCTGCGCGATTGGGTGACCAATGTCGCGACGACCTTCTACTGCATCGGCACGGTTGCCGGCCCGCACCCCTATCCGGCCATGGTCCGCGACTTCCAGTCGATCATCGGCAAGGAGACGCGCGAGCAGATGCAGGAGCTCGAAGGCCGTCTGCCGGACTCGCTGATCGCCTGCATCGGCGGCGGCTCCAATGCGATGGGCCTGTTCCATCCCTTCCTCGACGACAAGAGCGTCGAGATCTATGGCGTCGAGGCCGCCGGCCACGGCATTCCGTCCGGGCTCCATGCGGCCTCGCTGACCGGCGGCCGCCCCGGCGTGCTGCACGGCAACCGCACCTATCTGCTGATGAACGAGGACGGGCAGATCAACGACGCCCATTCGATCTCGGCCGGGCTCGACTATCCCGGCATCGGGCCGGAGCATTCCTGGCTGCACGAGGCCGGCCGGGTCAGCTATCTCTCGGCCACCGACGAGGAGGCGCTGGAGGCCTTCCAGCTGATCTCGAAGCTCGAGGGCATCATCCCGGCGCTGGAATCGGCGCATGCGCTCGCCCGCGTCGCCGAACTCGCCCCGCAAAAGCCGCAGGACCATCTGATGGTCGTCAACCTCTCCGGCCGCGGCGACAAGGACATCCCGCAGGTGGCGGAGATTCTGGCGGCGCGGTGACGCGTATCGTCCTGATGCTGCCCCAATAGATTGCGCATGGTCTGATCGCAGAAGCGGTGCCGCTTCTGCGGACCACGCCAGCGAAGGACGATCATGTCGAAGACTAAGAAGGCCCTGCTCATCGCCGCGCTCGCGGCGCTCTCCGCTCCCGTCCAGGCTCAGACCGCCGGCCCGCTGGCTCCGGCCGAAGGCATCGTCATTCGCACCGAGGGCGAGGTCAGGGTGAGGCCCGATCTCGCCACGATCCAGGCGGGCATGGTCAGCGAAGGCAAGACCGCCGCCGAGGCGCTGGCGAAGAACACCCCGGCACTCGCCAAGCTGGTCGAGGCGGTGAAGGCGGCCGGTGTCGCCGCCGGCGACGTCATGACCTCGCAGGTGGCGCTGGTGCCGCGCATGACCCAGCCTTCCGCCTCGTCCTCGCCGCAGCCGCGCGCGCCGAAGATCGACGGCTACGAGGCCCGCACCGGCCTCACCGTGATCGTGCGCGACATCGCCAAGGCCGGGCCGCTGATCGACGCGCTCGTCGCGGCCGGCGCCAACGAGATGTCGGGGATCATGTTCGGCCTCGCCAATGAGGGCACGGCCAAGGACGCAGCGCGCCAGAAGGCGGCCGAGGCGGCCCGGGCGCGAGCCTCGCTCTATGCCGAGAAGCTCGGCGTCAAGGTCGGCGAACTCGTCTCGATCGTCGAGGCGGAGGCCGAGCCGCCGGCCCGCCCGATGGGCGACGTGCGGGCCTACCGCATGGCGGCGGGTGCCGCGCCGATCGCGGTCGAGCCCGGCGAGATCACCGTCAGCGCGACGCTGCGCACGGTCTGGCGCATCGAGAAGTAGTCGGCTCAGCCGGCATGCCGCAACGCATCCGCCAGAAGCGGATGCAGCGGCTCGGCGAAGGGGTTCACCACCGTGACGCCGCGATGGACGAAGCCATGCTGCATGTCCTCGGACAGCAGCATGGCGCACCCGGCTTCGGCAGCCGTGACGAGGATGAGCGCATCCCAGAACTGCAGGCCGTGGCGCGCGGAAAGGTCGAACGCGCCATCCCAGCAGGCAGCGTCGACCAGCCGGAAGCCGGTGGTACCGCGCCACTCCAGGCAGATGTCCCTTGCACGATCACGCGGCACGCCGAGCTTTCGCGTCAGTGCATTGAAGAGCTCGCCGATCACCTGTGACGGCAACACGATGCGATCTTCGCCCAGAGCTTCCCGGATCTCCCGCGACCGCGTTACGCGCGGCAGGTCGTTGAAGCCCTCGACATAGATCAGGATATTGGTGTCAAAGCCGACCCGCATCGCTTCAATCGTAGAAGTCGTCGCGGGTCAGGCGGGGCAGGTTGAGCGCCGGCTGGGAGTTCAGCCGCTCCGTCATCTTGTCGAACGCCGCGCGCCGGCGCTCCTTCTCGGCATCGGGTTCCTCGACGCGGGTGATCTGAACTTTCGGGTGGCCGCGCGAGGTCACGACGACGCGCTCGCCGCTTTCGGCGAGCTTCATCAGCTTCGAGAATTCGCGATTGGCCTGGGCGGCCGAAACCGTCTTCACCATGGCGGCCTCCAAAAGTAGTGATATCACTACTTCAATGGGCATCTCGCGGCAATGATGCAAGTGCGGTCCGGATTCCGCACCAGCTGGGAGGCCGGGCCGTGCTAGGCTCGCGGCCATGACGAGCTATGGCCAGTTCTGTTCGATGGCACGCGCCCATGAGGCGCTCGGCGGGCGCTGGACGCTGCTCGTCGTGCGCGAGATTCTGTGCGGCAGCAGCCGCTTCAACGAGATCCGCCGCGGCATCCCGCGCATTTCCAGGACCATGCTCTCCGAGCGGTTGCAGGCGCTGGTGCTGGCTGGCGCGCTCAGCCGCAATGAGGGCGCGCAAGGGCCCGAATATGCGCTGACGGAGGCCGGGCTCGAGCTCGCCGAACTGGTCGGGGCGATGGCTGCCTGGGGCCAGCGCTGGCTGCCGCGTCACGCCGGCGACGAGGATCTCGACCTCGAGCCGGTACTGGTCGACATGCAGCGGCGGGTCCGCTTCGAGGCGCTGCCGCCCGAGCCGCTCGTGATCCGCTTCGAGATCGGCGGCCAGCGTCCGCGCTTCATGCTGCTCAGGCCGGGCGAGGCCTCGCTCTGCGCGCAGAATCCCGGCTTTCCCGAGGCTCTCTGCGTGCGCGGCCCGCTCTCGGCGTTGGTTTCCTGGTGGCGCGGCGATCTCGGCTTCGTCGAAAGCGCCCGGCTCGGTCTTTCGGTTTCCGGGCCGCGCCCGCTGGCACGGGCCTTTCCCGGCTGGTTCCAGCTCTACGCCTTCGCCGGCATCGCCCCGGCCAGGCAAACCGCAAGGACGAGCCCATGAGTGTCCGCATCGTTCGGCTGGGAACGCCGCGCCAGGACGGCGAGGGCACGCGCATCGGCACCGTCCGGCGCGTGCCGCGCGGCGTGCCGAAGGAGCGCTATGCCAGCGAGAACTGGTTCGATGTCTGGTTTCCGGTGCTCTCGCCGACCCCGGAGTTGATGGCGCAGGCCAAGGCGGCCGAAACCGAGAAGGACTGGGCCGGCTTCACCCGCGCCTTCAAGGCCGAGATGGCCGAGCCGGCGCCGCGCCATGCGCTCGACCTGCTGGCAGTGCTGTCGCAGGACAGCGATTTCTCGGTCGGCTGCTATTGCGAGGACGAGGCGCGCTGCCATCGCTCGGTGCTGCGTCTGCTGCTGAACGAGCGCGGAGCAAAGCTCGCCTGAACAATCGCAGACAAACTCACAACCCTCATCCTGAGGAGCAGCCTTCAGGCTGCGTCTCGAAGGATGCTCCAGAAGGTTCCGGAGACATCTGAACCATCTTTCGAGACGCCGCTTCGCGGCTCCTCAGGATGAGGGCTCGGGAGTTTTGAGGGCCGCTTGGGTCTGGTCCGGATTTCGGACCTGACGGCGGGCGGCTTTCGGGCGACAAGGCTGCTGGATAGCCGCCAGTCGAAGGACTGCCACATGCCCCAGCCGACCATCCTTGACCGTATCGGCAACACCTCGCTGCTGCCGCTGCGCCATGTCGCGGCGGGCAATGGTGCGCGCATCCTGCTGAAGCTGGAGAGCGAGAATCCGACCGGCAGCATGAAGGACCGGATGGCGCTCGCCATGATCGCGGCGGCCGAGGCGGACGGGCGCCTGCAGCCCGGCGGCGCCGTGGTCGAGTACACCGGCGGCAGCACCGGCGTTTCGCTCGCGCTGGTCTGCGCGGTGAAGCGCCACCCGCTGCACATCGTCACTTCCGACGCCTTCGCCCGCGAGAAGCTCGACCATATGCAGATCTTCGGCGCGAAGCTGACGGTCATCGCCAGCGAGGGCGGCGGCATGACCGGCAAGCTGACTCGCGACATGATCGCGGCGGCCGGTGTGATCGCAGCGGAAACCGGCGCCTTCTGGACCGATCAGATGAAGAACCGCGATCAGCTTGTCGCCTATGACGCGATGGCCGACGAGATCTGGAGCCAAGCCGAGGGGAGGATCGACGGCTTCGTCCAGAGCGTCGGCACCGCCGCCTCGCTGCGCGGCGTCGCGGCGAGATTGCGGTGCCATGATGAGCGCATCCGGATCGTCGCGGTCGAGCCGGCGGAATCGCCGGTGCTCTCGGGTGGCGCCCCCGGGGCGCACAAGATCGACGGCATCGGGGCGGGCTTCGTCGTGCCGCTCTGGGAGGAGGGCGTCGCCGATACGGTCGAGTGCGTCTCGACTGCGGAGGCGCGGGCGATGGCGCTCAGGTTCGCCCGCGAGGAGGGGTTGTTTGCCGGGCTCTCGACCGGCGCGAATGTGGTCGCAGCGCTGCGGCTGGCGCAGCAGCTCGGCCCGGGCGCGACGGTCGTCAGCGTGATGTGCGACACTGGCATGAAGTATTTCGGCAGCTACCGCCCCGCCCTGGCCGAGCCCGGCTGAGCCTCCACCCTCTCGCCAGCCGGGCCCGGTCATGCTAACCGCAGCCGCATGACACAGACTGGCCAGACCCGTATCGAGAACCGTTTTTCCGCCTGCGCTAGGGAAGGCCGGGCTGCGCTCGTGACTTTCGTCACGGCCGGCGACCCGGATTTCGACACGGCGAGCGCGATCCTGCATGCCTTGCCGGCCGCCGGCGCCGATGTGATCGAGCTCGGCGTGCCCTTCACCGACCCGATGGCGGACGGCATCCCGGTCCAGCTCGCCGGCCAGCGCGCGCTCAAGGGCGGGCAGACGCTGACCAAGACACTGGCGATGGTCGCGGCCTTTCGCGGGGCCGGCCATGACACGCCGATCGTGCTGATGGGCTATTACAATCCGATCTGGGCCTATGGCGTCGAGCGCTTCCTCGCCGATGCCCGCTCGGTCGGCGTCGACGGGCTGATCGTCGTCGACCTGCCGCCGGAGGAGGATGTCGAGCTCTGCCTGCCGGCGCTGGCTGCCGGCCTGAGCTTCATCCGCCTGGCGACGCCGACGACCGATGACAAGCGCCTGCCCAAGGTGCTGCAGAACACCTCCGGCTTCGTCTATTATGTCTCGATGACCGGCGTCACCGGCGGCACGATCGCCAATTACGACGCGGTCGGCGAGGCGGTGGCGCGGATCAAGCGCCATACTTCGCTGCCGGTCGCGGTCGGCTTCGGCGTCAAGACCGCCGCTGATGCAGTGGCGATCGCGCGCGGCGCCGACGGCGTCGTCGTCGGCTCGGCCCTGGTCGAGCGTGTCCGGCTCTCGCTCGATGGCGAGGGCAGGGCCACGGAAAAGACGGTTTCGGCTGTCACCTCGCTGGTCGCCGAGCTCGCTGCCGGCGTCCGTTCGGTCGCCAAGGCAGCAGCCTGAGCCTGAGCCGGCCGCTCCTGCTGAATTCGAGGATGGTCCGATGAACTGGATTTCCGAAGTCGTTCGCCCGCGCATCAAGACGCTGTTCAAGCGCGAGAGCCCCGAGAACCTCTGGATCAAGTGCCCCGATTCCGGGCAGATGGTCTTCCACAAGGACGTCGAGGCCAATGGCTTCGTCATCCCCGGCTCCGAGTATCATCTGCGCGTCACCGCGCCCGACCGCCTGCGCCTGACCTTCGACGAGGGCAAATGGCTCGATGTGCCGCTGCCGGAGGCGGTGACCGACCCGCTCAAGTTCCGCGACGAGAAGCGCTATGTCGACCGGCTCAAGGACGCCCGTGCCAAGACCGGCGCGAGCGACGCCTTCAAGGTCGGCTATGGCCGCGTCCAGGGCCTGCCGATGACCATCGCGGTGCAGGACTTCCACTTCATGGGCGGCTCGCTCGGCATGGCCGCGGGCGAGGCCTTCATCAAGGGCGCCGAGACGGCGCTGGAGAAGAAGACTCCTTTGGTCGTGTTCGCGTGCGGCGGCGGGATGCGCATGCAGGAGGGGATGCTGTCCTTGATGCAGATGCCGCGCACGACCGTGGCCGTGCGGCGTTTGAGGGCGGCGAAACTGCCGTATTTCGTGGTGCTCACGGACCCGACGACCGGCGGTATCACGGCTTCCTATGCAATGCTGGGTGATGTGCATATCGCGGAGCCTGGCGCGCTGATCGGCTTCGCAGGACCGCGCGTGATCGAGCAGACGATCCGCGAAAAACTGCCGGAGGGCTTCCAGCGCGCCGAGTATCTGAAGGATCACGGCATGGTCGACATGGTCGTCCACCGCCACGAGATTCCGGCGACGCTGGCACGGCTCGGCCGCCTGTTCACCAGGCAGCCCGCGCTGGACGCCAACACCGCGTCGGACGCGCAGCCGCTTCCGGTCGAAGCGGCCTGAATTCCCGTACGACGTATCGGAACAGCCGGAGACCGCTTCGCATTTTCCGGTCCGATGCGCCTGCCGGCCTGGGGGGCCGCGTCCGCATGAGCACATCCGACCTGCTGCTGGCGCGCTTCCTGGCGCTGCATCCCAAGCTGATCGATCTTTCGCTCGGCCGCATCGTGCGCCTGCTCGAGCGCCTCGGCGATCCGCAGAAGAAGCTGCCGCCGGTGATCCATGTCGCCGGGACCAACGGCAAGGGCTCGACCATCGCCTTCATGCGGGCGATCCTCGAGGCGGCCGGCCTCAGCGTCCATGTCTACACCTCGCCGCATCTGGTGCGCTTCCATGAGCGCATCAGGCTCGGGCAGCCGGGCGGCGGCCGCTTCGTCGACGAAGCCGTGCTGGTCGAGGCGCTGGAGCGCTGCGAGCGCGCCAATGCCGGCGATTCCATCACCTTCTTCGAGATCACCACCTCGGCGGCGCTGCTGCTCTTTGCCGAGCACAAGGCCGATGTCGTGCTGCTCGAGGTCGGGCTCGGCGGGCGCTTCGACACCACCAACGTCATCGACCATCCGGCCTGCACCGTGGTGACGCCGGTCTCGCTCGACCATTCGGAATATCTCGGCGACACCGTGACCAAGATCGCCGGCGAGAAGGCCGGGATCTTCAAGCGCGGCGCGCCGGCGGTGATCGCGCCGCAGGAACCGGAGCCGACGGCCGTCCTGGAGGCCGCCGCCGAGCGCGTCGGCGCCTCGAAGGTCCTGATCGGCGCGCAGGACTTCAACGTTCATGAGGATGGCGGCCGGCTGGTCTACGAGGATGGCGACGGCCTGCTCGACCTGCCGCTTCCGCGCCTTGCCGGGCGCCATCAGCACGTCAACGCCGGCACCGCGATCGCCGCGCTCCGGGCTGCCGGCTATGGCGGCCTGCCGGCTCTTGCCTTCGAGCGCGGCATGACCGAGGCCGAATGGCCGGCGCGCCTGCAGCGGCTCGCGCGCGGGCGCCTGGCCGAGCTCGTGCCCGCCGGCGCCGAGCTCTGGCTCGATGGCGGCCATAATCCCGATGGCGGCCGGGTGCTGGCCCAGGCGATGGCCGACCTCGAGGAGAAGAACCCGGCACCGCTGGTGATGATCACCGGCCTGCTTTCGACCAAGGACGGCCGCGCGACGCTCAGTCATTTCAAGGGCCTGGCGCTCGGGCTTTTCGCCGTGCCGATGCAGAACCAGCTCGCCGCCCGCTCGGCCGAGGAGGTGGCGGAGCTCGCCCGTGCCGCCGGGCTCAAGGCGGAAACCTCCGGTTCGGTCGAGCAGGCGCTGCGCGAGATCGCCTCGCGCGACTGGCCGGCGCCGCCGCGAATCCTGATCTGCGGCTCGCTCTATCTGGCGGGCGAGGTGCTTCAGGCCAACGGCACGCCGCCGGTGTGATCGGGGGACGCTCCGATCGATCGCAGAGCAGATCGACCTGACAGCGGGAGAAAAGCGCATGACCCGGCCCTTCGGCAGCAACGGCCCGCAACTCGCCCCGATCGGCCAGGGCAGCTGGAACATCGAGCTCTCCGAGCGCAGGGCGGCCGTCGCGGCGCTGCGGCGTGGGCTCGATCTCGGCCTTTCCCATGTCGATACCGCCGAGATGTATGGCGATGGGCGCGCTGAGGAGATCGTCGGCGAGGCGATCGCCGGGCGTCGAAACGAGGTCTTCCTGGTCTCCAAGGTGCTGCCGCACAACGCCTCGCGGGCCGGCACGCGCGCCGCCTGCGAGCGCTCGCTGCAGCGGCTCGGCACCGATCGGCTCGACTGCTACCTGCTGCATTGGCGCGGTTCCTACCCGCTGGCCGAGACCTTCGCCGCCTTCCAGGCGCTGCTTGCCGAGGGCAAGATCCTGTCCTGGGGTGTCAGCAATTTCGATGTCGACGATCTCGATGAGGCGCTGAAAGTGGCCGGCGCCGGCAGGATCGCCTGCAACCAGGTACTCTACCATCTGCGCGAGCGGGCGATCGAGCACGCCGTCATCCCCTGGTGCGAGCAGAATGGCGTCGCGGTCACCGCCTATAGCCCGTTCGGGCAGGGCGATTTTCCTGAAGCCGCTTCGGCGCAGGGCCGGGTATTGGCGGAGATCGCTGCGGCCCTTGGCGCGAGCCCGCGCCAGGTCGCGCTCGCCTTCCTGACCCGACGCCCGGCCGTCTTCGCGATCCCCAAGGCGGCGAAGGCGAGCCATGTCGAGGACAATGCCGGGGCGCTTTCGCTTCGCCTCGGCGAGGCCGAGATCGCCAGGCTCGACGCCGCCTTCCCGCGCGGTCGCAAGCCGCGTGGCCTGCCGATGCTGTAGGACAAGGCGTCATTCTCGGGCGCAGCGAAGCGAAGATCCGAGAATCTCTCGACGAGAAGGCGCCGGTTGGAGCCTCATCCGGCCTGAGATGCTCGGGTCAAGCCCGAGCATGACGAGCCGGCCTACGCCATCAGGCTCTTCGGCAGCATGCAGTGGATGCCCTTGTTGCCGTTGACGGTCTGGGTGACGCGCAGGTCGGCGGCGAGGCTGCACAGCATGTAGGCCTCCTCGCGCGACAGCTTCGTGCGCTCGGTGATCAGGCCGATCATCTCGCGCAGCGCGTCTTTCGCGCAGATGTCGAGATCGGGGTCGATGCCCATGGTGAGGTGGTGGGTCGGCGTCTCGGCGCGCGGCGTCACGAAGGAGAGGTCCTCGCGCAACACGAACTCGAACGTTCCCTCGAGAGCCGTCTCGATCGCGGTGACGCAGACCTCGCCATCGCCTTGCGCCCCATGGCCGTCGCCGCAGGAGAACAGCGCGCCTTCGACGAAGACCGGCAGATAGAGCGTCGCGCCGGCGACGAGTTCCTTGTTGTCGATATTGCCGCCGAAGGCGCGCGGCACCAGCGAGGTCTGGCGGCCCCAATGCGCCGGCGGCGCCGTACCCATCACGCCGAAGAACGGGGCGAGCGGCAGTTCCATGCCCCAGGGCAGGACGGCGATGTTGCGGTCGCGGTCGAGATGGATGTGGCGGAAGGTGTAGGCGTCGAACTCCTCGGGCAGCGTGCCGCCGAGCGGCTTGATGAAGGTGAAGCCGAAATCGGTGCGCGGCTTCACCGCCCTGATCCGCACTTCCAGCACCTGGCCGGGCTTGGCGCCCTTCACCGCGATCGGCCCGGTCAGGATATGGCCGGGCACCATGCGCTCGGCCTTGGTGTGGACCTCGTGGATCTCGGGCGGGATCGTCTTGTTGCCGCGCGGCAGCGTGTCCGGGCCGCCGGTGAGGGTGCGGATGGTGACGCTGTCGCCGCTCTCGATCTCCAGCACCGGCTTCAGCCTTGCGTCGAAATAGCCCCAATGGCAGGTGGCGAGGCTGGAATCGAGCTGATGGTGGGTCATGGCATCGGCGCCTTCGGCATTGGCGTGGATCAGGTCGGGGGTGTCAGTCCGGCCGTCGCCCGGCTGCGGGCATTGCGGCGGATCGTGTAGAGCGTCGCGCCGATGACGATGGCCGAGCCGATGAAGGTCGACAGCGCCGGGATCTCGGCGAAGAAGACGAAGCCGGTGAAGCTCGCGAAGATCAGCCGGGTGAAATCGAGCGGGGCGAGCGCCGCCGCCTCGCCGACCTGGTAGGCCTTGGTGATCAGCCATTGCCCGGCGGTGCCGAACAGGCTGAGCAGCACGAGCGCCAGCCATTGCTCGGCGCTCGGCCAGATCCAGTAGGCCCAGCTCGGCCAGGCGAGGGCGACGATCAGCACCAGCCCCTGATAGATCAGGATCGTCTCGGTCCGCTCCGTCGTGCCGAGCATGCGCACGGTGATGGTGATGCCAGCGCCGAACAGCGCGCCGCCGACCGCCATCAGCGCCCAGAAGTTCAGGCCCTCGGTCGAGGGGTTGAGCATGATCAGCACGCCGACGAAGCCGATGATCGTCGCGGCCCAGCGCCGGCCGTCGACGCTTTCCTTCAGCACCAGCACCGCGGCGATGGTGACGAACAGCACCTGGCTGAAACCGATCGAGGTCGCCTGCGCCAGCGGGATATGGATCAGGGCGCTGAAGCCGCAGAGCATCGAGGCGAGCGTCACCAGGCCGCGGAAGATCTGCAGGCCCGGATGCCGCGTGCGCAGCATCGTCGGCAGCGCGCGGCCGACGACGAGTACGATGACGAGGCTCATGATCAACTGGCGGATCATCAGCGTCTCGATCAGCGGGATCGAGGTGCCGATATGCTTGAATAGCCCGACCATCACCGCATAGACCAGTAGCGCCGACAGCATGTAGACCGAGCCACGCAGGTTCGGGCTGGCGCCGCGCCACCACAGGTCGGTGCGCGAGCGCCGGGCCGAGAGCCAGCCGATGCGGGCCGGGGCGGCGTCAGCGGGATCGGGCGCAGGCTGGATTTCAGGGGGAGCGGCGTTGCCGCCCGGACAGCCGTCTTCTTCGGATGGCGGCGGCGCGGCTTCGCCGAGCTCGGCGCTCTCGCTGCCGCGGGCCTCCTGATCCAAAAGACGGTCGTCGCTCATGGCAGCCCGGAGCCGGGCGGAGCGCCAGCGGCCTATAATTGGTCTAATCTTGTCAGTGTCGCTGATTTACCGAGATCGGAGGAGAGGCCTGCGCACATGGCAGGGTTGCCCTGGCGTCCGGCCGCCCCGCCTTCAGGGCAAGGGCGTCATTCCGTTGGCCCCCTGCATGCGCGGTCGCGATGGCGTATAGCAGCGCCGGGCCCCGCATCTCTGCGGTGACCGGAAAGGTGACGCGGGACGATGCGGGATCTGCTGGCCGATGCGGTGAACGGCGTGCGCGAACTGTCGCCGCGGCGCTTTCCCTGGCGGCGCTTCCTGCTTGCTCTGGCGCTCGGCATCCTCGGCGGCTGGCTCTTCGCGCTCTGCCGCCTGCCCTTGCCCTGGATGCTCGGCTCGATGGTGTTCTGCACCGCCGCCGCGATCGCGCGGGCGCCGGTGGCGGCCCCGCCGGTGATCCGCCCGCCGATGTCGGCGGTGATCGGCGTCATGCTCGGCTCCGGCTTCCGGCCCGACCTGATCGCGCAATTGCCGAACTGGCTGCCGACCTTGGCCGGGCTCGTGCTGTTCATGCTGGCCTGCGCCGTCTGCTGCGTCGGCTATTTCCGCCGCGTCGCCGGCTACGACCCGGTCACCGCCTTCTTCTCCGGCATGCCCGGCGGGCTCGTCGAGATGGTGATCACCGGCGAGGAGAAGGGCGGCGATGCCCGTACCATCGCCCTGATCCATTCCGCCCGCATCCTGCTGGTGGTGATGACGCTGCCCTTCATCGTGCAATGGCTCGAGGGCGTCTCGCTCGGCGTCAACCGCACCTCCGGCCCCTCGATGATGCAGACCTCGGCGCTCGGTTGGTTCTGGCTGGTCGCCTGCGGCATCCTCGGCGTCATGCTCGCCCACGCCATGCGCCTGCCGGCCAAGCAGCTGCTCGGGCCGATGCTGGTCTCGGCCGCGGTGCATGTCGCGGGCTTCAGCGACTCGGTGCCGCCCTTCGAAATCGTCAACCTCGCCCAACTCATTCTCGGCGTCACCATCGGCTGCCGCTTCGTCGGCACCCCGCCGCAGGCGATCCTGCGCATCCTCGTGATCTCGGCCGGATCGACGCTGATCCTGCTCGCGCTGACGCTGATCTTCGCCTTCGCGGTGGCGCAGGTCTCGCGCTACCAGCCGGTGCCGCTGATCCTGGCCTATTCGCCGGGCGGCCTCGCCGAGATGAGCCTGATCGCGCTGGCATTGCACACCGAGGTCGCCTTCGTCGCGGCCCACCACATCATCCGGGTGTTCCTGGTGATGATCGGGGCCGGGCCGCTGTTCGGCATGCTCGGCGGCAAGGGCAGGGCGAAGTAGCTAGCGTCGTGCCGCGCCAAGCCCGCGCTCCAGGGCGACGGCGAGCGCGGCGCGCTGGCGGGCCATGAAGGCGGCGCCGTCGAGTCGCAAGTTCGCGCCGGCCCGCGCCGCCTCGACCAGCTCGAGCAGCGCCCGGGCGAAGGCCTTCGGCTCCTCGGCCAGGCGGAAATTCGCCGGGATCTCGGTGAAGCCGCGGCAGGAGAGCGGCGTCGCCACGGCCGGCGCGCCGAGCTGCATCGCCTCGATGGTCTTGAGCTGCACGCCGGTGCCTGCCCGGCTCGCCAGCGCCAGCGCCCGGCAGGAGAGCAGGAACTCGCGCGCATCCGGCACGCGTCCGACCAGCTTCACCTGATCAGGCGGGCGCGGCATGTCCGGCGGCAGGCGCCCGGCCACGGCGATCTCGAAATCCGCCGGCAGCAGCGGGCAGACCTCGCGCAGGAACCAGTCCAGCCCAGTGAAGTTCGGCACCCAGGTCCAGGTTCCGATCAGGCCGATGTCATAGGCAGCGGCGACGGGCTCTGCCGCAGCTGGCTCCACCTCGGCTCCCGAGACGAGCGGCAGTACCGCCGACTTTTCGGCCAGGGCCGGGCCGAGCGCCGCGCGGTCCTCCTCGGCCAGCGTCCAGATGAAGCGCGCCTCCTGCCAGAGCCGGCGCTCGATCCGTTCCAGCAGGCGCGCCTCGCGGGCAAAGAGCATCCGCATCAGGGGGCCGCGGGCATGGATCGCGTTCTGCTGCGCCGAGACATGCTCGATATTGTGCTCGACCAGCACGCAGGGCGCGAGCTCGGTGAGTTCCGGGAAGGCGCCGGGCAGCATCACCGAATTGAGCACGATCGCATCGAAGGGCCCGCGCGCTCTGATCGCTTCGACGAAGCGGCCGCGCCCGGCGAGCCGGAGCTTGGCGGAGGCGATCGGCAGCGAGTTGGCGAGCGCGCTCGCCAGCCATTGCAGCTGCCGGCCTTTCGAGACCACCGCGTTCTCGACGTCGACCGCGTCGATCACCACGGCCCCTGCGGGATCGGCCGGCACCTCGCCGGGGCGCACGAAGCCGAAGGCGGTGACGTCATGGCCGGCGGCGCGCAGCGCATCGAGGATCGCGGCATTGGCGATCTCGAAGCCGGTATCGGGCCTGGCGACGGGAATCAGCGTGGTGAGAAAGGCGAGGCGCACGGGTTCCGCATCCTGAAGACCTGGCCGAGAAAGGGGGCAGGCCAGCGGCCGGGTCAAGCCCGGCCGGGCGGTAACCTCAACGGCTTGTGACCGGCCAGGCGGCGCCCGCCGGCAATGAGCATACGGAACCTTAAAGCGAATCGGCTTCGATGCCCTGGCGAAGACGGAAGCTCCGGCCAGTTCGCGCGCGCTCTGCCGGGGCAAGGAAGATCGAATGACGCAGCAGCCATCAGCGGAGACGAGCGGTTTCGACATGCCCGAAACCTTCCAGATCGTGGCGCAGTCCGCGCCCGAGATCCTGGCTCATGTCGAGACCGTGGTCTGCGTTCCGACCTTCAGGCGGCCGGACATGCTCGAGCGCACCTTGCGTTCGCTGGCGGCGCAGCAGGGCGCCGGGCCGTTCGCGGTCATCGTCGTCGAGAACGAGGGCGTGGAACGTGCCGGCGCCGAGCGGGCGAGCGCGCTGTTCGCGCAGGGCCTGTTCGAAGGCCTCGTCATCGTCGAGCCGCGCCAGGGCAACTGCAAGGCCTACAATGCCGCCTGGCGCTGCGCCCTGACGCGCCTGCCGGCGCTGCGGCAGATCGCCGGCATCGACGACGACGAGGAGGCCGAGCCGGGCTGGCTCGCGGCTTTTCTGCAGGCGGCGGTGACCGCGCCGGCTGAGCTGTTCGGCGGCTCGGTGACGCCGCGCTTCGAGGACCCGACCCGCGCCTGGCTCGGCGCGCACCCGATCTTCCGCTCGCATTACAAGGCCTCGGGGCCGATCCCGATGCTCTATTCCAGCGCCAACTACCTGATCCGGCGCGAGGTCCTGGAGACGCTGGGCTTTCCCTATCTCGACGAGAACTTCGATTTCACCGGCGGCGGCGACAGCGACTTCTTTACCAGGGCGATGGCGGCCGGCTTCCGCTTCTGGTGGGTGCAGGAAGCGGCGCAGCGCGAGACCATGCCGGCGCGGCGCACCGAAACGGACTGGGTCCGGGCGCGCGGCTATCGCAATGGCGCGATCTCGGCGCGGATCGAGCGGCGGCGCTTCCCGGGTCCGGCCGGGCGGCTGCGCGTGCTCGCCAAGAGCCTTGCCTTGCTGGTGGCCTCGCCGCTGCGCGGGTTGAAGCTCGGCCTCGACACCCGCTCGCTGACCATCGGCCTCTATCATGCCCAGGTCGCCATCGGCCGGCTCGGCACCGAGTTCGGCGTCGCGGACGAGCAGTATCGCGCCCCCGAGAAGAACTGAGCCGCCTCAGGCCTCGTTGACGACGAAGCCGCGGATCTTGCCGGCCTGCGCGCCGAGCGTCGCCTCGGCGCGCTCGATGTCGCCGCGGCCGACCTCGCCTTCGCGCAGCACGAGCACGATGTCGTCGACCGCTTCGGCGAAGTGCAAGGTCAGCTCGTCGCTGCCGATTGCGGCGCCGTCGACGATGATCGGCCCGAAGCGCCGGGCGGCGCCGAAGAAGTCGCGGCTGATCTGGGCGGCGGTGATGGCAGTTGTCGAGCCGCGGCGCGGCAGGAAGAACAGGCCGGTTCCCTCGTCCTGCAGGGCAGCGCGCACCACGCCGGCGGCGCCCGAGACGACATCGGCGAGGCCGGTCTGCGCGTCAGCGGCGAAGGTCGCGGTCAGGTTCGCCGCGCCGACCCCGGAATCGACCAGGATCGCCGCCTTGCCGGAGAGCGCGGCGTCGAGCGCGAGGTTCAGCGCGAGCGTCGAGGCGCCGGCGCCCGGGCGCATGCCGACGATCAGGATGCGGCGGCTGGTGCTGCCGCCGGCCGCCGCCTGGAGTGCCTGCTGCACCTCGACGACGGCGCGGGCGAAGCGCGCCTGCGGCTTGTCGAGGACATCGACGAGATGGCCCTTGCGCTGGAACACCGAGTGGGTCTCATCCGGCTCGCGCCGCCAGCGCCGGTGGCGCACTGCCGGCAGCTTCCCGAGCAATGGCGCCGCGGTCGTCGACAGGACCTCGGGCAGGCGTTTGCCGCCGGGAATGGTGGTGAGGCGGCGCCAGCCGGCCTTGACCGATCCCACTGCTGCCGCCGTCGCCGGCCGGGGCGGCACGGGTTCAGCCGGCCGGGCGGCCGGCAATGTTGCGGGAGGCGCTGCCGCTTCCGGCTGGTCGTCGCGCCGGCGCCCGAAGCTGCGCTCGGGAGCGGCTTCCTCGGCGGGCTGCGCCGGCCGTGCCGTGCCGAGGAAGGCGAGCGCCAGTGCCAGCACGCTGCCGAAGCCGGCGCCGCCGATGCCGCCGAGCATGGCGACGGTCCGGCGCGAGATCCCGGATTTCTGCAAGGGCGGCATGGCCTGCGAGATGATGCGGGCATTGGTGGTGTCGATGCCGGAAAGTTCGCCGGTCTCGCGAGCGCGCTTCAGGAAGCCCTCATAGACGACGCGCGAGGACTCGACCTCGCGCTCGAGCTCGCGCAATTCGACGGTGGCACGCCCGGCGGCGAAATGGCCGGATTTGAGCTCGTCGACTCGGGCTGTGAGCTGGCGCTCGGCGGCGACCGCGCGGTCATACTCGCTCTTGGCGGCGCGGGCGATGCGGTTGAGCTCCTCGGTGATCTGGCGGCGGGCGTCGCGCACCTGCGCCTGTGCCGCAAAGAGCGCGGGATGGCGGGCGCCGAGCGAGGCGGTGAGGTCGGCTTCCCGGCTCAGCGCCGCGCCGAGCTGGGCGCGCAGCGCCGTCATAGTGTTGGAGGCGACAGCTTCGGGTATCGCGCCGACCTCGAGCGAACCGGCCCGGGTGCGGGCGATCTCGTCGTATTTCGCCTTGGCTTCGGTGACCTTGGTGCGTGCCGCGACGAGCTGGGCATTGTTGAGCGAGAGCTGCTCTTCGCCGATCGACTTGCCGCCCGCGGCGACGAGGTTGTTGGCTTCCTTGAAGCGCTCGGCCTTGTTCTCGGCGGTGCGCAGGCGCGAGCGCAGCTCCTCGAGACGGCCGGTGAGCGAATCGGTGGCGCGCTTGGCGGCAGCGTCGCGCACGGCGGCCTGGTCTTCGAGATAGGCGTTGGCGAGGGCGTTGGCGAGACGGGCGGCCTTTTCGGGGTCGCGCGAGGTCACCGAGATGTCGATGACGAAGGTGCGCTCGCCGCGACGCACCGAAACCCTGCGGTCGAGCTCGGCCAGGGCATAGAGCATGCCGTCGCGCTTGCTGGCAGTGCCGCCGAACAGGCGCGACAGGATGCCGGGGCTGGCCTCGCCGCCGAATTCCGGATCCTTGTCGAGATGCTCGCTCTCGACCACGCGCGCCTTGATGCTGTCGGAGGCGATGATGCGCGCCTGGCTTTCGAGATAGGCGGTGATCGAGGTCGGGTCGCTGCCGACCGTCGTCGGAGAAACCTCATTCTGGAGCACGCGCAGATCGCGCGGATCGATGAAGAGCTGCGCCGTCGAGACGTATTTCGGCGTGACCAGCAGGCTCGCCAGCGCGGCGAGCATGACGCCGATCAGCGCGCAGAGCAGGATCAGGCCCTTGCGCCGCCAGAGCGTGCCGATCACCCAGAGCGGGTTGGTCAGCACCGAGAGCGACGGCCGGCCGTCAGCGATCGGCGCCGCGACCGCCGCCTGCTGCGGCGGCGTCGCGGCCCGGTCGATCTCGCCCGGTGCGTTCTCGGTGGTGAACATAAGGCTACGCTTCACTCTCTTCACATCGTCCCGGGCACCCCGTCCGGCCTGCCGGGCCCAGACTGGCGCCTTGTCATTCGGTCAGCTCCGTCCGCGTCGGTATTGGTCGAGCACGCGCATCATCGGTTTTGGGCGGTAGTCCTCGTCGAGCGGCAATGGCCGCGCTTTCGCCGAATCCTTGCGCGGGAAGGTGTCATGGACCCAGCTGTAGCGATCGGTCAGCCCCCAGGTGACGATCGCCTTGGGCTGGCCCCCGCTGACCACGGCCTCGAGATAGGTCGAAACCAGGCTGGCCGCGGTGCGGTCGCGCGCGGCGGTGTCTGCCGGCAGCTTCCAGTCTATCACGTCGAGCTCGGTGATCTCGACATCGACGCCGAGCTTGCCGAGATCGGCGACGAAGGTCCGCACGCCATCGCGGTCGATCGCGTTCTCGGCATAGAGATGGGCCTGCATGCCGATGCCGTGGATCGGGATGCCCTTGTCCTTGAGGCGGCGGACGGTTTCGAGCGCGATCTTGCGGCGTGCGGCGACGCCCGGACCGGCCTCCTCGAAATTGAAGTCGTTGAGGACGAGCCGCGCCTGCGGATCGACCCGCGCGGCGGTGCGGAAGGCGATCTCGACATGGCCGGGCCCGAGCAGGCGCTGCCAGATCGTGTCGCGATAGGGCTCGCCGGGCTTGGGGTCGAAGGCGATCACTTCGTTGACCACGTCCCAGGTCGCGATCTTGCCCTTGTAGCGGTCGACCACGGTCTCGATATGCCGCGTCAGCTCGCGCTCGGCCTCGACGCGGCTCGCCATTTCCTTGGCCCAGGGCGGCAGCGCCATGCCCCAGAGCAGCGCGTGGCCGCGCAGCGCCTGGCCGTTCTTCAGCGCGAAGTCGACCAGCTCGTCGGCGCCGGAAAAGTCGAACCGGGCGCGGTCGTGACGCAGCGCCTCCCATTTCAGGTCGTTCATCGGCACGATCACGTCGCAGAGCCGCTTCAGCGCGTCGCGATAGCGCGGATCGGCGCGGAAGGTCTGAATCTGCGCGGCCGAGCCATAGGGGATCGGCGCCCGGCTGGGAGCCGCGGCGGCCCCGCCGGCGAGCGCGGCGGCGGCAAGCCCGGCCGCACCGGTCAGTGCATCCCTGCGCGATAAGCCCGTCATGTCGCGATCCCGAGCAGATGCGTGCCCCGGGCGGGCACAACCCTGTTTCGTTTAGGGTCGCTCAACGCGTTTGAGCTAGACACGGGGCGATCTCCGCCCTGCCTGACGCAACGAACGGGCCAGCCGATCTGTCGAAACGGACTCCATGTCGCCCGACCGCGCCTCCATCGCCGCCTACCTCACCATCCTGAGCGGCTCCGCCGGCCGGCTCGTCATCTCCCTTGTCTACTTCCTCATCGTTGCGAATACGTTGACCCTGGGGGAATTCGGAATTTTTGCCACCGCGTCGGCGACCGGCGTCATCCTTTCGCGCCTGCTCGCCTTCGGTTTCGTCTCGCCGGTCTACCGGATCGCCACCGTCAAGCCGCGCCTGCTCGGCGCCTATCTCGCCGGCTTTGCCGGGCTCGGGCTCCTCTCGCTGCCATTGATCGGGCTGGCGGGATGGGCCGTCTACGCGCTGCTCTTCGCCGGCAAGGTCGCGGTGCTGCCCTTCGCGCTGATCATCATCGCCGAGGTGCTGGGCTGGCGGCTGGTCGAGCTCGTCGCCATCGTCAACAACGGCATGCGCCGTTTCCGCGAGGCGGCACTGCTCGTCATCATCGGGGCGGGGCTGCGCACCCTGGCGGCGGTCGCCTTCTATCTCCACGGCCAGGCGACGCTGACCGTCTGGGCCTTCGCCTATCTCGGCGCGACCCTGCTTTCGGCGCTGGTCGCCTTCCTCGTCTTCCTGCCGAAGGTGCGCTGGGAGTTCGTGCCGGCGCTCTATCCGCGCCGGATGGCCGACGCGCTCGCGGCCGGCGCGGCCGACATCCTGTTCTATATCCAGGCCGAGCTCGACAAGCTCCTGATGCTGGCGCTCGCCGGCGATCGCATCGCCGGCCTCTACGCCATCGCCATGCGCGTCATCGACCTCACTGCCATGCCGGTGCGCAGCTTCAACCAGATGCTGGTGCAGAAGATCATGCAGGAGCGCGGCCTGCACGGCGGGCTTGCGCGCCGCGCCCTGGTCGAGCTCGGCATCGCGGCCGTCTCGATCGCCGGGCTGGTCGCGATCATCCTGCTGCTGGTGCTGTTCCCGCGCGCACTCGGAAACAATGTCGCGCTCGCCTCCTATCTCTTCCTGCCGATGCTGCTGGTGCCGGCTTTCCGCAATCTCGTCGAGTACCAGGCCGAGCTGCTCTACGCCCGCGAGCGCACCGGCTCGCGCGTCGTGCTGCTCTGCGCCGTGGCGGCGCTCAAGGCGGCACTGATCTCCTGGGTGATGACGCATCATGGCGCCGATGGCAGCTGGGCGCTCTGGTTCAACGGCGTCTTCGGCGCGGTCTATCTGCTGTCGACGGCCTTCACCTACCGGCTTGTCGGCAAGGCGCGCTAGAGCAGGATGCGAAAAAGTGGAAACCGGTTTTTCGCAAGAATCCTGCTCTAACCCTTTGGTGAGAGACGGATTCAGATGTCAGATGGGATCATTCCATGATTCCATCAGACATCATCCGGCTCTAAGCCGCCTCACTGCGCCTCGAACAGGGCCCATAGCCGGTCGAGCGGCACGTCGGTGAAGGACTGGACGCCGACGGCGACCTGGCCGGGCTCCAGCACCTCCTCGAAGGAGCGCAGGCTGGCGAGGTCGGTGACGTCCTCGTCGAACCAGTAGACCTTGCAGAGCTCGTGCGCATCCGGCCAGTGGCCGGCCTCTGCCAGCCCGCGCACGCGTTCGACGAAATAGCCGTAGATCATGTATTCGGAGAACTGCCGGTTCGCGGCGATGGCCGAGACCCAGTCGCGCCCCGTGTTCTGCTCGATCCTGGCCATCATCGCGACGATGTTGTCCCGCCGCCAGCTCACCAGATTGTTGATGTAGTCGGCGCTCGGGAAGGTCGGCTCCGGCAATCCGAGCAGGCGGCTGGCGAGCTCGCACCAGTCGCGGTGACGGGTCATCTCGCCGGTGATGCCTTCGGGCTTGCGGTAGAGCCGCACCCCGCCTGCCGCGGCCAGGCTCGCGACCTCGAAGGGCCGCAGGAAGATCATGTCCGAATCGGCGAAGAGCACGACGTCCTCGTGGCTCTTCAGCGGGAAGGCGAGCTTGCGCAATTGCTGGGCGTGCCAGCCGCGCAGCGGCGGAAGGCCTCGCGCCAGCGCGCCTGGTCCGGTCCAGACCCGCCGGCGCCCGAAACTCAGCGGGTCGGGCCAGGAGGAGAGCCAGCGCGGCAGCAGCGCCGTTTCAGGGATCACCTGCCGGCGCGGCCCTGCGAGCGGCTTGAACAGGGCGAGGTCGCGATCCTCGACCAGCAGATAGTGCATGGCATGGCCGCTGACGAAGCGGTCGATGCTGGCGCAGAGCAGCCGACAGCGCTCGAAATCGCCGGAATAGCTCGGCGTCGCGATCGCGGTGCTGAAACCCGTCACGCCCCGTTGCGCCCCGAGAGACGTTGCCGCAGCACGCGCAGGAGGAAGATCGGGTTGCCGACGACATAGCGCCGCCAGAGCCGGCCGGGCTCGAGCCAGAGCCGGTAGAGCCATTCCATCCGCAGGCGGCGCACCCAGAGCGGGGCCCGCGCCACCTCGCCGGCCAGGAAGTCGAAGAAGGCGCCGATTCCGGCGGCGACGCTGCAATGCCGCGCGCTGAGCTTCTCGGCGATCCAGCGCTCCTGGCGCGGATTGCCGAAGGCGACGAGCAGCAGATCGGGCCGCGCCTGCTCCAGCTTGGCCAGCAGCGCCGGCTCCTCCTCTGGCGAGAAGTAGCCGTGCTCGAGGACGGCGAAGTCGTGGCGTGGGTATTCCACTTGCAACCGTTCGGCCGCGCGCTCGGCCACGCCCGGCTTGCCGCCGAGCAGCATCACCCGCAGCGGCTCGTGCCGCGCGGCCAGCAGCGCCGGCGTGAAATCGGTTCCGTTGAGATTGGCCGGGAAATGCGCGCCGTAAAGAATCTGCGAGGCGACGTCGACACCGATGCCGTCGGGCAGGATCAGGAAGCTGGCCAGCATCGAACGCAAGGCCGGGTCGGTCGCCGCGACATTGGCCAGATGCGCATTGCAATAGGCCAGCCGCAGATGGCGCTTCTGGTCGAGGGCCCGCTCGATCAGGGCGAGCGCCTGATCACGCGTCAGCGCCGCGACGGCAACGCCGGCGATGTCGCGACGCGGCGCCTCGAAGGCGGGCATGCGCCCGGCCAAGGGCTGCGCGTAGGGAGCGGAGAAGGCGTTCATCTCGAATTCGGCTCGGGCAGACAGGCGTCGCCATAGTGACGGCGTCGCTGCTTGTCTTGGGGGATTTGCAAGGTCGGTCAAGTCGAACCCGTTGGCAGAGTGAATCGCGTCTTTAGCAAGTTCCCCGGCCAGCCATGTGCTGGTCCGGAGCGGGCATGTTCCGAAATGACACGCCTGTCCCTGGCTTCCCTGCCGGCAATGCCGAAATCGTGCCGCAACGGCAGGTTTTCGCCGCTTGGGCGCGTATCCGGCGGCGGCATCGCCTTTGCCACCCGGCCGCCAGAGCGGCGCCGATCGGGACATTTGTTCCGATCCGGGCCGCTCGGGAGCGAGCCGCCCGATGATGACTGTCAACGATCTGAACTATGCCACCGCCGCTGCCGCCGACGAGCGCGCCAGCACGCTGCGCCACTGGATCGGCCTGATCACGGCGCTCGTCGATGCCGTCATGGTGCTGGCGATCGTCGCCGGCACCTCCTTCGCCTATCACCTCTATGCCTATGGCCATCTCGGCAACGACAAGATCACGGTCGAGCTGGCCTCGATGATCGCGGCGATCTTCGTCTTCATCAACGGTCTGCGCGGGCGCTACCAGCTCGCCAACTACCTCTCGACCAAGGGCCAGATCGCCTCGGCCTTCACGGTCTGGAACATGGCGATGGTCGCCTTCATCGCCTTCGTCTTCCTCGCCAAGATCGTCGACCAGTATTCGCGCGCCGTGGTGATCGCGACCTATATCGCCGGCATCCCGCTGGTGGCGCTGGCCCGCTCGGCGATCGTGCGGGCGGTTTCGGTCGCCAGCAAGACCGGCAGGATCACCTCGGAAAGGGTGTTCCTGATCGGCCGCGAGAGCGAGGTGATGTCCTTCGTCTCGCGTCACCAGCCCTGGAACATCGGCTTCGTCATCGTCGACGTCGCCTTCCTGCGCAGCAGCGATGCGCGCCGCATCAACGACCCCGCCGCGGCCTTGGCCGCCGACCTCGCCGCCGCCTCCGCCAGGGCGCGCGACCTCAAGCCCGACGCGGTCTTCATCGCGCTGCCCTGGTCCGACCAGGAGACGATCGACGCCTGCGTCGACGCCTTCATGAACCTGCCGGTGGCGATCCACATGACGCCCGAACGGATCATGGACCGCTTCGACAACCCGCATATCGTGCGGGTCGGCGCGCTCGCTTCGCTGCGCCTGACGCGCCCGGCGCTTTCCTTCGCCCAGGTCCTGTTCAAGCGCGTCTTCGACATCTGCGCGGCCAGCGCGATCCTGCTGGCGAGCCTGCCGCTGCTCCTCTTGATCGCGCTGGCGATCCGGCTCGACTCGAAGGGGCCGGTGCTGTTCCTGCAGCGGCGCTTCGGCTTCAACCAGGAGCCGTTCCGGATCTTCAAGTTCCGGACCATGAGCACGACCGACGATGGCGAGGTGATCCGCCAGGCGACGCGCGGCGATCCGCGCATCACCCGGATCGGCCGCTATCTGCGCCGCTATAATCTCGACGAGCTGCCCCAACTCATCAATGTCATCGCCGGGCAGATGTCGCTGGTCGGCCCGCGGCCGCACGCGCTCGCCCATGACCGCGAGTACCAGCGCAAGATCGCGCTCTATGCCCGCCGCCACAACGTCAAGCCGGGCATCACCGGCTGGGCCCAGGTCAATGGTTTTCGCGGCGAGACCGATACCGACGAGAAGATGGAGCGCCGCGTCGCCCATGACCATTGGTACATCGACAACTGGTCGTTCTGGCTCGATCTCGGCATTCTGCTGCGGACGCTGCTCAGCCCGCGCGCCTTCCGCAATGCCGGTTGATCTACCGGCATTGCAGGACTGCAACCCTCCCCCCGTGAAATCAGCCCTTCGCGCCCGCAGGCTTTGCGCTAGATTGCCCGCGCTTCATCAGGGAGGGGCGTTGTTTTCATGAATCAAATCGATTTGACCGGCCGTGTCGCCATCATCACCGGCGGCGCACAGGGTATCGGTCGTGCCGTCGCCGAGCGTTTTGCCAAGAGCGGCGCCAAGGTCGCGATCTGGGATCTGGACGGCAAGCTCGCCAGTGAGACCGCCGCCGCGATCGGCGGCGACGCCAGCGGGCTCGCCATCGACGTCACCGATGCCGCCGCCGTGAACGAGGCGACCGCCGAGCTCGAGAAGCGCCATGGCAGCGTCGACATCCTCGTCACCAGCGCCGGCATCGCCGGTCCCAACCGCAAGACCTGGGAATACCCGCTCGACGAATGGGCCAAGGTGATGCGGCTCAATGTCGACGGCACGCTGCATTGCTGTCAGGCGGTGATTCCCGGCATGATCAAGCGCAATTACGGTCGGCTCGTGCTGGTCGCCTCGATCGCCGGCAAGGAGGGCAATCCGACGGCCTCCGCCTATTCGGCCTCGAAGGCGGCGGTGATCGCGCTGACCAAGTCGCTCGGCAAGGAGCTGGCGACGCAGGACATCGCGGTCAACTGCATCACCCCCGCAGCGGCCAAGACCCGCATCTTCGATCAGATCAGCCAGGAGCATATCGACTACATGCTCTCGAAGATCCCGCGCGGGCGCTTCCTGCTGCCCGAGGAGGTCGCTTCCATGGTCGCTTTCCTCGCCTCGGCCGAGAACAGCTTCACCACCGGCGGCGTCTTCGACCTTTCCGGCGGCCGCGCCACCTACTGATCAGGCATGGTGCGGCAAGCCTCTTGCCGCCCCGCGAAACGGCGCTGGCCACGCGGCCGGCGCCCCTCTTAGTATGGCCCCATGACCGCGACCCTTCCTTCCGCCGCCGTGCTCGGCGCCCGTGCCTTTGCGGCGCTTGCCGGCCTCAATCGTTTCACCGACGAGCCGGGCAAGCTGACCAGGCTCTATCTCTCCCCGGCGCATCGCCAGGCGGCGGAGTGGACGAAGGGCGCGATGGAGGTGTCGGGCCTGGCCGCTTTCATCGACGCTGCCGGCTCGGTGCAGGGACGGCGCGAAGGCGCGTCGCCCGGTCTGCCGGCCGTGCTGATCGGCTCGCATATCGACACGGTCAAGGATGGCGGCCGCTTCGACGGCAATCTCGGCGTCGTCGCCGGCATCCTGGCGGCGCAGGCGCTGCGCGATGCCGGCATCGTCCTGCCCTTCGCGCTCGAGGTCATCGCTTTCGGCGATGAGGAGACCGTCCGTTTCCCGACCGATCTTTCGACCTCGCATGCCTTGATCGGCGCCTATCAGCCGGCCTGGCTCGAGGGCACCGACGCCGATGGCGTCAAGCTGCGCGATGCCCTGGTGAAATTTGGCGGCGATCCGGCTGGCATCGCCGGGCTCGCCCGCAAGCCGGGCTCGCTGAAGGCCTATCTCGAAGTCCATATCGAGCAGGGGCCGGTGCTGGAGGCGGCCGGCGAGGCGGTCGGCATCGTCACTGCGATCGCCGCGCAGAAGCGGGCCCGTGTCCGGGTCTCCGGCGAGGCCGGTCACGCCGGCACCGTGCCGATGGCGCTGCGCAAGGACGCGCTCGCCGCCGCTGCCGAGATGGCGCTGGCCCTGGAGGAGATCGCGCGCGGCCACGACCAGGCGGTCGGAACCGTCGGCGTCTTCCGGCCGGATCCCGGCGCCACCAATGTCGTGCCGGGCGTCGTCGATTTCACCATCGATTTTCGCGCCCCGGCCAATGAGACCCTGGCGAGCATGGACGCAGCCGTTCAGGCGCGCTTCGCCGAGATCGCGGCGCGCCGCGGCGTCGGGCTCAGCATCATGCCCTATTCGCAGTCGCAGGCCGTCCCGATGGATGGCGGCCTTCAGGAGGCCTTCGCCACCGGCATCGCCCGCGCCGGCACCAATCTGACGGCACGACGCCTGCCCTCCGGCGCCGGCCACGACGCCATGGCGATAGCGGCGCGCTGCCCGGCGGCGATGCTGTTCGTGCGCTGCGAGAAGGGCATCAGCCATTCCCCGCTCGAGAACATGACCGAGCTCGACGCCGGCATCGCCATTCGCGTCCTGCTCGAGACGGTGCTGGAACTGGCCCGCCGCGAGGGCTGACAAGCGTCATTCTCGGACGGAGCGAAGCGTAGATCCGAGAATCTCGATCAGGAGATGCTCGGGTCAAGCCCGAGCATGACGGTGGATGGCAAGGCAGGGTCAGCCCCCGGCCGCCTCGGATGCGATGACTGGCCGGCGTTCGCGCCTGGCCGCTTTTGGCGCCGGCCTGCGCCAGAGATGCACGAAGGCGAGCCCGAGCCCGACGAGCGCGACCCAATGGCCGGGGCGCAGCGCCGTCCAGTCCTGATAGACCACGATGTCGGCATTGGCCTGGAAGATCAGCCAGGCCGAGGCGCCGGTGGCGAAGGCATACCAGGCGGTCTCGGTCAGCGCGGTGGCAAGGCCTGCGCCGAGCGCCGTCAGCGCGAGCGAGCCAAAGCTCAGCGGAATGCCGAGGCGGTTCACGCCGCGATAGGCCATCAGCAGGGCGAAAAGCCCGGCGAGCAGCACCGGCTGGGTGACATCGATCTTCGCCTGCAGGGCAAAATGGAACAGGCCGAGCATCGCGATCAGGTAGACCAGGCGGTGCAGAAGCTGCCAGCGGGCTGAGCCGAGACGGCGGATCATGCCATCGGTCGAGGTCGCCCCGAGCGCGACGAGCCCGGTCAGCGCGGTGATGCCGACGATGAGATAGAAGCGCTTGACGATCTCGGAGACGATCAGCCCCCAGTCGAAGGCGAGGTCGATGCAGTAGAGCGAGAGATGCGCCAGGGCGTAGGCGAGCGCCGAAAGCCCGAGCATGCGGCGGATGCCGATCAAGCGGTTCCAGTCGAGGATGCGGCGCAAGGGTGTGACCGCGAGCGTGATCACCAGGATGCGCAAAGCCCAGGTGCCGGTGTCGTGCACGGCCTGCGTCCACGGCTTCGAGCCGAGCTGATGCGCGAAGGCCTGGAAAGCGAGAATCGCCGCGGGCACCAGCACCAGCGTGAAGCAGCCGGCGCGCAGCGCGTCGAAGCGCCCCTTCCGGTCGGTCCACGGCCAGTAGCTGTTCGCTGCCGCCAAAGCCATTCCTGTTCCCTTCGCCGCCATCGTCATCCCGATACGCCAGTTTCCGCGGTTGCGTCACGCACCTCTGTGCACAAGCGCGTGAGCGCGGGGCACTTCGCGCTTCTCGGCGAAACAGATTCGGCTTTCCTGCGGCCCCACTTCGCGATTCCATCCGGGAGCATGCCGTGGCGGCGATTCGCCGGAGCCTGAAGGGAGAAGTTCGATGTCGCGCAGTCCCAAGGTCGTCTTCGATGTCGGCAACGTGCTGCTGCGCTGGGATCCGCGCCATCTCTACCGGCAGCTGATCCCCGATGCCGCCAAGCGCGACTGGTTCATGGCCAATGTCTGCACCGCCGCCTGGAACATCGAGCAGGATCGCGGCCGGCCCTGGGCGGACGCCGTGGCCGGGCTCGTCGCCGACCACCCGGAATGGGAACGCGAGATCAAGGCTTTCGACGAGCGCTGGCACGAGACCGTGCCGGGCGTGGTCGAGGACAGCGTCGCGGTGCTGGCGGAGCTCAAGGCCAAGGGCGAGCAGGTCTATGCCATCACCAATTTCTCGCGCGAGAAATGGGCTGAGTGCCTGATCCGCTTCCCCTTCCTGCAGAGTTTCGACGGCGTGATCGTCTCGGCGCATGAGCGGCTGCTCAAGCCCGATCCGGCGATCTACAACGTGCTGCTGGAGCGTTACGGGCTGAGCGCAGGCGACTGCATCTTCGTCGACGACAGTGAGAAGAATGTGCTGGGCGCCCGCTCGGTCGGCATGCAGGCGGTGCACTTCGTCGAGCCGATCGACCTGCGGGTCGAGCTGCGCGGGCTCGGCGCCAATCTCTGACAGGCAGACGATGCCCGCGCAGGGCTCCCTGCGCGGGTCGTTTTCAAGCCAAGCAGGCCTTCGCCAAAGCCGTTACCAGTAATAGCGCGGTCCCCAATAGCGCCGGCGGTAGGGGGCCCAGCCATAGGGCCGGTAGTACGGGTAAGGCCGATAATACGGATAAGGCCGGTAGTACGGGTAGGGCCGGTAGTAGCGCGGACCCCAATAGCGCCGGCGCCAATAGCGGCGGCGCGGCCCATAGTAATAATACTGGGCGTAGTCGGCGTCGGTCTTGTCGAGAGCCTCGGAATCGACTGCGGGTGCGCCATCAGGGCGGCGGCGATCGGCCGGCGCCGAATTCTGCGGCTGTGCCGCCACTCCCGCCGAGGCGAAGCTCGCTGCCGCAAGGCCACCGATCAGGGTCGCAAGGAAAGAGCGTCTGTCCACGATGCTGTCCTCCCTTCGGTTGAAGGCTTTGGATCAACACCGTGTCAGGTGGGATGGTTCCCTGAAAGACGGGCGATGCCGCCCGTCGTTTTCGCTCAGCTGTCCATCTTGAGCGCGGCGATGAAGGCTTCCTGCGGGATCTCGACGCGGCCGAACTGCCGCATCTTCTTCTTGCCTTCCTTCTGCTTGTCCAAGAGCTTGCGCTTGCGCGAGGCGTCGCCGCCATAGCACTTGGCGGTCACGTCCTTGCGCAGCGCCCGGATCGTCTCGCGGGCGATGATCTTGCCGCCGATCGCCGCCTGGACCGGGATCTGGAACATGTGCGGCGGGATCAGCTCCTTGAGCTTCTCGCACATCGCCCGGCCGCGGGCGTCGGCCCGCGAGCGGTGGACCAGCATCGAGAGCGCGTCGACCGGCTCGGCATTGACCAGGATCGACATGCGCACGAGGTCGCCCTCGCGATAGTCGGTGATGGCGTAGTCGAAGGAGGCATAACCCTTCGAGATCGACTTCAGCCGGTCGTAGAAGTCGAACACCACTTCGTTCAGCGGCAGGTCGTAGACGACCTTGGCGCGCGAGCCGACATAGTTGAGGTCGATCTGCAGGCCGCGCCGGTCCTGGCAGAGCTTCAGCACCGAGCCGAGATATTCGTCCGGGGTGAAGATCGTCGCCCGAATCCAGGGCTCCTCGATAGTCTCGATCTTCATCACGTCCGGCATGTCGGCCGGGTTGTGCAGTTCGAGCGTCGAGCCGTCGCGCAGCTTGAGATGATAGACGACCGAGGGCGCGGTCGAGATCAGGTTGAGGTTGAACTCGCGCTCGAGCCGCTCCTGGATGATCTCGAGATGCAGCAGCCCGAGGAAGCCGCAGCGGAAGCCGAAGCCGAGCGCCGCCGAGGTTTCCATCTCATAGGAGAAGCTGGCGTCGTTCAGGCGCAGCCGCGACATGGCGCTGCGCAGCACCTCGAAATCGGCGGCGTCGACCGGGAAGATGCCGCAGAACACCACCGGCTGCACCGGCTTGAAGCCCGGCAGCGGCTCGGCGATCGGCTTCTTGTCGTCGGTAATGGTGTCGCCGACGGCGGTGTCGGCGACTTCCTTGATCGAGGCGGTGAAGAAGCCGACCTCGCCGGGTCCGAGTTCCTTGACCTCGAGCATCTTCGGCTTGAACACGCCGACGCGGTCGACGCCATAGACGGCGTTGGCCCGCATCATCCGGATCGTCATGTTCTTCTTCAGCACGCCGTCGATGATGCGCACCAGCACGACGACGCCGAGATAGGCGTCGTACCAGCTGTCGACCAGCAGCGCCTTGAGCGGCGCTTCGAGATCGCCCTTGGGGGCCGGCAGCTTCTGGACGATCGCCTCGAGCACGCCCTCGATGTTCAGGCCGGTCTTGGCCGAGATCGGCACGGCCTCGGAGGCGTCGAGGCCGATCACGTCCTCGATCTGCTGCTTGATCCGCTCCGGCTCGGCGGCCGGCAGGTCGATCTTGTTGAGGACGGTGACGATCTCGTGGCCGGCGTCGAGCGCTTGGTAGACATTGGCGAGCGTCTGCGCCTCGACGCCCTGCGAGGCGTCGACCACCAGCAGCGAACCCTCGCAGGCCGCCAGCGAGCGCGAGACTTCATAGGCGAAGTCGACATGGCCGGGCGTGTCCATCAGGTTCAGGATGTAATCCTTGCCGTCCTTGGCCTTGTAATCCAGCCGGACGGTCTGCGCCTTGATGGTGATGCCGCGCTCCTTCTCGATGTCCATCGTATCGAGAATCTGCTCGCTCATATCGCGCGCGGCGACCGTGCCGGTCTGCTGGATCAGCCGGTCGGCGAGGGTCGACTTGCCGTGGTCGATATGGGCCACGATCGAGAAGTTGCGGATGTTGTCGAAGCTGCGGGTGCTCATTGGCCGCAGATAGCAGCGTAAGCCCGTTGCGCCAAGGGTTTGCGGCGGCGGTGCGCAAGGATCGTTGCTGCCTTGGGGCCGCAGCCGAGGCTAACCGGCTGGTTCGGCCTACTCCGCCGCGAGCAATTGCTCCTGCGCCCAGTTCAGCGCCTTGTAGTCGAAGCCGGCCTCCAGCGTCGGTTTCACCACGGCAAAATAGGGCGAGATGTCGAAATCGCGCGGCATGTAGAGCGAATGATGCCGGATGTGCAGGATCTCCCGGTAATCCTCCTGGTCCATCGCCTGCGCATATTCGATCGTCGGCAGCACCGGGTAGCGCGCCGCCTCGAAGGCCTGGGCGATCAACGTCGAGCAGATCGCCCGCGTCGGATCGCCCGAGCCGAGCGCGATCATCCGCCGGCGCCAGCCTGCGGGCGCCCAGGGGATCGGGACCAGCCAGCGTGCCAGATCGAGGATGTTCTTGAGATCGTACTGGGTGCCGAGGCGCGCGAGCACGTAGTCGACGGCGATCTGGCGGCCCTCGCGGTCGAGTGCCTGCGGCCGGCAGATTCGCGTGCCGAAGGCGCCGTATTTCGACAGGGGCGAGAGCACGCAGCCGACATCCATCTCGACCTCGGCGAGTTCCAGCGGCTCGCCCTCGGGGCTGAACTTGCCAGTGTCGCCGACATAGAGCGCGGCATGGGACCAGGTCGACTGCGTCAGATACTTGATCGCGGCCGAGACCTTCATGCTGCCCTCGACCAGGAGCACGTCGCCGGGCCGGAGCGCTGCCCGCATCCGGGCCAGCGCCTTGGCGTCGACCGGCCCGCTCTGCGGCCTGCCACGGGTGATGAAGCGCACCACCGAGCGTCCGAGGAACTCCAGGCCTCTGTTCATCGACGCCTCCTTGCGCCGGCGCCGTCCCCGGCGTCTTGCCTTCGCCAGCAAAGCGCGGCGGCGTGACTTTTTCGGAAATCACCTGGCGGGCTTGGCGGCAGCAGGGCCCAAATCGCCAAACATCGTAAAACGGGAGTTGACGCCGGCCCCGCCTCGACATCCGGGTATCTATTATGTTGGAATAAATCCGATATAGTGGATTAAGTGACGTGGCCGGGAAGAGGGTGAGGCGATGGCAGCAGGGTTCGAGGGGGTAACGATCGAAAGGCTGGATGGCGCCGGTGCCGACGCCGCCATTCCCGAGCTCACCGAGATCCTGCGCGACACGGTCGCCAACGGTGCCTCCGTCGGCTTCATGGACTTCAACACATCAGTCGATTTCGAGCGCTTCTGGGAGGGCATCGCCCTGCAGGTCCGCGCCGGAGACGTCGTGCTCTTCGTCGCCCGCGGCGCGGAGGGCATCGTCGGCACGGCCCAATTGCACCCGGTCGGCAAGCCCAACCAGCCACATCGCGCCGAGATCGCCAAGGTGCTGGTGCATTCGCGGGCGCGCCGCCGCGGCATCGGCGAGGCGCTGATGCGGGCGGCGGAATCGGCGGCGCTCGCTTTGGGACGCGACCTGCTGGTGCTCGACACCGACGAGCTTGGCGCGGCGCGGCGCCTCTACAACCGGCTGGGCTGGACCGAGATCGGCACCATCCCGCGCTATGCGCTGATGCCGGACGGCCGCGATTGCGGCTCGACCTTCTTCTACAAGTCGCTGGGCTGATCGAGCTCCGCCGTCCGCGACAACGCGCCGACGACCCGCCGCAGGGCGGCGAGCAGGGCCGCGCGCTCGGCCTCGGAGAAGCCGGCGAGCGCCTTTGCATTGACGGACTTGGCGGCAGCGAGCGCCGGTTCCTCGAGCGAGCGGGCCCGCGCCGTGAGCTGGATGCGGCGGGCGCGGGCATCGCTCTGGTCGGGCCGGCGCTCGATCAGGCCGTCGCGCTCCATGCGCCCCAGCGTCGCCGCCATCGTCGCCTGCTCGACATCGAGCCGCCCGACCAGGTCCTTCTGGGTCAGCCCGTCCTCGCGCCAGAGCTCGAGCAGCGTCATGAACTGCGCCGGGGCGAGGCCGAGCGGGCGCACCGCTTCGGCGAGCTCGCGCGCGAACAGCCGGGCGACGTGATTGGCGAGATAGCCGGCGGAGTTGGTCTTGAAGCTGGTCATGCAGGACTCGATCCGGAGATTGCAGTTGAACAGCATGCTATTCAATGATAGATAGCATGCTGTCCAATTCGAGGAGGCGGCCATGCCTGACTCCGTTCCCGATGCGACCCTGCAACGCCGCGGCGTTTCCGCCATTGGCCTCGCCGCACTGATCCTCGCGACCTTGTTCGCCGGCGCGGCGGTCTACATCCTCGTGGCCGAGCAGCCGGCGCGGCTCGCACTCGGCGACGCGCCCTTGCTGCAGCAATGGCAGGAGAGCTATCCGCGCGCGGCCCGGATGCAGGCCGGGCTCGCGGTGCTGGCCGCGGTCACCGGCGGCCTCGCCTTCTGGCGCAGCCGCGATCCGCTCTGGCTTCTCGGCGCGGCGCTGATGCTGGCCAACCTGCCCTTCACGCTGATCGTGATCGCGCCGGTCAACGACGCCTTGCTGGCGTCGTCGCTCGCTCAGGCCGGTGCGGCCAGCCGGGCGCTGATCGAGCGCTGGGGCTGGCTGCATGCGGGCCGCGCCGGCTTTTCCGTGCTGGCACTGGCGGCCTTCGCCGGAGCGCTGGTGCGGGCACGTTGAGGCGGCGGCTTATTCCGCCTTGCGGAAATAGGGCTCGACCTCGCCCTTGAGCTTGACCGTCATCGGGTTGCCGTGGCGGTCCTTGGCATTGCCGGCGGTCAGGCGCACCCAGCCCTCGCTGACGCAATACTCCTCGACATTGTTCTTCTCGACGCCCTTGAAGCGCACGCCGATGTCACGGGCGAGCAGCTCCTCGTTGTAGAACGGGCTGTTGGGGTTGGAGGAGAGCCGGTCGGGCAGGGTGTCGGTCATCTGTCGGGCCTTCGTCTGGGTATTTGGCGAGATCGTCTGGCGGCGCTGCAGCGCCGCCTCGTCCCGCCTCCCATAGCCTCAGATCGCGCGCTCAACAAATCGGGCCGGTCGGGCCGTCCCGGTTGCCGTCACGGCGCCTGAAGATGCGGCCTGATGATGGTCAGCATGCGCTCGGCCGAGGTGTTGGGCGGAAAGAAGCCGAGATAGCGGCCGTCGCGATCCATCAGATAGACATAGGCGCTGTGGCCGACGGTGTACTCGCCTTCGCCCGTCCCGACCTTTTCATAGAAGACCTTGTAGGCGTCCGCTGCCCGCCGGATCTCCTCGGCGCTGCCGGTCAGGCCGATGAGGCGCGGGTGGAAGAGTTCGACATAGCCCGCCAGATGCTCCGCCGTGTCGCGTTCCGGATCGAGCGTGATGAAGACAGGCTGGATCGTCTCGCCCTGTGGGCCGAGCAGGGCAAGCGCCCGCGAGATCTCCTGCAGGTCGGTCGGGCAGATGTCGGGACAATAGCTGAAGCCGAAATAGACCAGCGCCAGCTTGCCGTGGAAATCGGCGTCGCTGCGCCGCGCGCCGGTGTGGTCGGAGAGTGAAAACGGGCCGCCGACGGGCTCGCGGTTCCACATCAGCACATCCATCAGCTCCGCGGCCGAGCGCCGCTTTGCGGCTTCCTCCGCCTTCAGGGCGCCGGCCCAAATGACGGCCGACAGGAAGGCGAAGGCCGCGATCGTCGCGGCCAGAAAGGCCAGCCGCACCAGTTGCCGCTGCGCCGGGATCGCCGTGCCGGTCACGGCTCAGGCTCCGAAGGTCAGCCGGCTGCCGGTCGTCGGCACGATGACGTTCTCCGGCATCTGCGCCTGTGCCTCGAGGGCGAAGTTGAGGCCGCTGCAATGCATGGGAATGACGACGTCCGGCTGCAATTTGCGGATCTCCGCCACGACCTGCTGGAGATAGTCCTTCGGCGCCGGACCGAGATGGAAGCCGCCGACGATGGCATGGACCTTCTCGACGCCGGAGACCTCCTGCGCCTGCCGCACCGAATTGACGATCCCGACATGGCCGCAGGAGCTGATCACCACCAGCCCCTTGCCCTTGATGTTGAAGCAGGTCGCATGCTCGTGGACATGCTCGTCCGGGATCGGCTTGCCCGCGAGCTCGGCCGCGCTGTAATGGCCGGCATCGCAGCCCAGCCCGTCCTTGATGCCGCGCTCGACGAAGGTGTTGGGCAGGATGCGCTCGATCGAGCGGCGCTTGATCTGGCCGGTGGTGAAGGCGTGGCCGGCGACGACGGTCGGCGTCTCGCAGAGCACGGTCGCGACCTTCTGCGCGGTGAGCTCGCGCCGGTCGAGCTGGCCGAAATCGGTGAACTGGCCCTGCGTCCCGCTCGGGCTGACGCGGTGGCAGAAATTATCCTCGCCGCCGGCATAGAGCTTGAGATCGGGAGCGAGCGCATCGCGGTACTTGGCGAGGAAGCCCTGCAGGCCGCCATAATGGTCGTGATGGCCATGGCTGACGATCAGTGCGTCGATCCTGGTCGGATCGACCTTGAGGATGCCGATATTGTTCAGGAGCGCGTCCGGGCTGTAGCCGAAATCGAGCAGGATGGTGCGCGCCTGCGCGCCCTGCTGCGATTCCAGGAAGAGCGAGAGCCCCCACTGATTGTGCAGGACCTGGCGGTAATCGGCGCCGCGTCCGGAGCCGGGGGGCTGGTGCAGCACGCCCTGCACCGTACTCGGCTTGAGGAACTGGTCATGGGCCGAATCGATCAGCACCCGCATGACCAGCTTGTCGACGGTCGGCACTTCGATCGCGGCGGCGCTCGCGATCTCGACGCAGGCGAAGCCGCCGACGGCGCTTGCCGCTAGGGCGGCCGAACCCTTCAGGAAGCCACGGCGGCCAATGCCCCGCACCATCTCACCCTGCACCATCTCGAAAATCCCCGGCAGAACGACCCAGCTGGTCGCGCGTCCCAGGATAGCCGAGGCGCCGGAGCGGTATTTTCCTTAGTTTCCGGCCGCTTCAGCAGGAATTGTCACGACGCCGCAGGCGCGCGGAAGGTTGGACCACTTCCGGTAAGCCTGCCGCACCCGTCAGATGGCCTGAAACGCGTGGCCGCCGAGGTTCCCGTCCCTCATGGCAGAACGCCATCCTCTTCTCGGACAGCCTCCTTTTGGGCATGTCCCGCTTATTCACGAGCGAGGCGGGATTGGTGTCGCGATTGCGCGTTCCCGCGCCTCTGCCTGATGGCGGCATGATGGCCGCGACAGAACAGACCATGACGGCGGCGCCGGCGCCTCACCCAACGTGACGAAGGCATGCGCAAGATGCGGCTTGTCGCCCGGAAAGTCGGCCTGTACTCTTTTGTATGCAAGATGCGAAGTCTCCAGGTTCGCTCGATCGGGCCGCTACGGGAGACACGCATTCTGGATTTGCACTCAATTTGCACTCACCTGCGCGGTGCGGGCGGATTGATTGCTTCGTGGCCTGACGGCTCACGAACAGGGAGGATGCATGGTAGCCGGCAACCGCCTAGCGGGGGCGCTGACCTTTGTCGCGCCCCTGGCATTCCTGGTCGTTATCTGGGCGGTGGTCGTTCCAGCATTCGAGGTCAGGCCGCAGATTTTCCCCAGCGTCTCGGCGGTGGTCGCGGCCGGCATTGCCAGCCTGCGCGATGGCACGCTGCTGACGCATGTCGCGACGAGCCTTGCTCGCGTGCTCATCGGCACTGTGCTCGCCATCATCGTCGCGGTGCCGCTCGGCATCCTGATGGGGATCAGCAAGGGCGTTTCCGCCTTCCTGACGCCGCTGCTGCGCTTCTTTTCCGTGCTCGCCGGCATCGCCTGGATCCCGATCGCGACGCTCTGGTTCGGCTATGGCTTCGGCGCCATCGTCTTCGTCATCTTCAACGCCGTCTTCTTCGTCGTCGTCTACAACACGCTGCTCGGCGTCTCGACCATCCCGATGCCGCTTCGCCATGCCGCGGCGTCGCTGGGGGCCGGCCGGCGCGCCATGCTCAGCGATGTACTGCTGCCGGGCGCCCTGCCGAACATCGTCACCGGCATCCGCACCGGGCTCGGCTTCGCCTGGCGTGGGCTGATCGCGGCCGAGATGATCGCGACCAATGTCGGGCTCGGCTACATGCTGTTCGTCGCCCGCGATTTCTACCAGACCGAGGTCATCGTGCTGGGCATGATTGTCATCGGCACGCTGTGGCTGCTGATCGACCGGCTGGTCCTCGCCCCGCTCGAGCGCGCGACGATCGAGCGCTGGGGGCTGGTGCGCGCATGAACGCCGCCCTCATCCTGTGGAGCTGGTGGGTCCGCACCTCCGCCAAATGGCCGGTGCTGCAGACGCTCGCCCCCTTCGTCCCGGTCGTCGCGCTCTGGTGGGGCGTCGCGGCATGGGGGCCGTTTCCGCCCGCCTTCTTTCCCTCGCCGATGGATGTCGTGCGGACTTTCGGTTCGCTGATCTACAAGGGCATCCTGCCTGAATATCTCGGCGACAGCGTTGCCCGCCTTGCCGCCGGCGCCGCCGTCGGCATGGCGCTCGGCATCCCCCTCGGCCTGCTGATCGGCCTGAGCAAGCGGGCCTATACCGCGCTCTGGCCGATCCTGCTGTTCTTCCAGGCGATCGGCGACATCGCCTGGCTGCCGATCCTGATCATCTGGTTCGGCTTCGGCATGACGACGATGACGATCATCATCGTCTACACGGTGCTGTTTCCCGTGGTGCTCAACACCGTGCTGGGCGTCCGTTCGGTGCGTGTCGAGCTCTACCGCGCCGCGCAGAGCCTGGGCGCGCCGCCGTCGCGGGTCCTGACCGAGGTGGTGATCCCCGGCGCGCTGCCCAACATCATCACCGGGCTGCGCAACGGGCTGGGCTATGGCTGGCGCGCGCTGATCGCCGCCGAGATGATCGTCGGCACGAGCGGCATCGGCTTTCTGATGTTCGATGCGCGCCGGGCCGGCTCGGTGGTCGAAATCGTGCTGGGCATGATCGTGCTCGGCATCCTCTGGTACATTGTCGACGCATGGGTGCTGGCTCCGATCGAGCGCGCCACGGGCCGTCGCTGGGGACTGGTGACACAGTGAAGACGCTCAGCCTGAAATCGCTCTCCAAGACCTATTTCGACCTCTATGCCGGCTCGCAGCACACCGCCCTGCACGACATCTCGCTGGAGGTGCCGGCGGGCGAGTTCGTCTCGATCGTCGGCCCCTCCGGCTGCGGCAAGTCGACGATCCTGAACATGGTAGCCGGCTTCATTCCACAATCGGGTGGCGAGATTCTGGTCGGCGGCCAGCCGGTCAAGGGGCCGGGCGCCGACAGGGGAGTGGTCTTCCAGTCCTTTGCCCTCTTCCCCTGGAAGACGGTGCTCGAGAATGTCGGCTTCGGGCCCAAGATGCGGGGCATCCCCAAGGCCGAGCGCGACGAGATCGCGCGGGAATATCTCGACCTGGTCGGGCTGGCGCACGCCGCCGACCGCTATCCCAACGAGCTTTCGGGCGGCATGCAGCAGCGCGTCGGCGTGGTCCGGGCCCTCGCCAACAAGCCCGACATCCTGCTGATGGACGAGCCCTTTGCCAGCGTCGACGCGCAGACCCGCATGACGCTGCAGGAGGAGCTGACCCGGATCTGGGAAGAGCGCCGGCCGACGGTGATCTTCATCACCCATGACGTGCCCGAGGCGGTCTTCCTCGCGAACCGCGTCGTCGTCCTGTCGAAGGGGCACATCCTCGATGAGGTCGAGATCCCGCTGGCGCGGCCGCGCGTCTGGGACGCGCTGGTCGAGGACGACAGCTTCAAGGAGCTCTCCAACAAGGTCCTGGCGCTGGTGAGGGCGGCATGAAGCTGGTCCGCGCCGCGCTCGGATCAAGGCGGGGCCGCATCCTGCTCGGCCTGCTGCTCGCATGGCTGCTCTGGCAGGCCTGGCTTGCTCTGCAGGCTCCTTCCAAGGTCGGCGACGGCTTCCCCGACCGCCAGCGCGTCAACGCGCTGATCACCCTGCCATTCGCTCCCGAGAGGTTTCACATCCTGGTGTTCCAGCGCTTCGGGCGCGTCTCGGGAACCGACGGCAACAGTGTAGAGCTTAGGAACATCGACAAGAACCAACTCAACGCCATCGCCCGGTACTACTGGGTGAGGAGAATTGAGCCCTTGCAACTGGGAGGATAGACATGATCACACGCAGGACAGTTCTTGCCGGAGCGGCGGTCATCGCCGCGCCGGCCGTCGTCAGGGCGCAGCAGCTGGTGAAGATGAAGGCCGGCATGGTCACCGGCATCGACCAGCTCGGCCTGCCCATCGCGCTGGAGCGGGGCTTCTTCGAGAAATGGGGGCTCGATGTCGACATCGCCCGGCCCTACGCGACCGGCGTCGACGCGCTGAACGCGCTGCAGGCCGGCGAGAGCGAGATCGTCCAGGTCGGCGTGCCGATGATCGGCGCCGTCGTGCGCGGCATGGGTCTGGTGGCGCTCGGCAACTATAGCGGCAACGCGAACCGTCGCGGCTCGGACGCCACCATGGCGCTGATCGCCCGCTCCGATGCCGGCATCGCGAAGGGCGATCTCGCATCGCTCAAGGGCAAGAAGATCGCGGCCTCCTTCGGCACGATCAACCATCTCTATATCCTCGCTTTGATCGAGAAGGGCGGGCTGACCCCGGCCGACGTCACGCTGGTCAACACGCCGCCGCCGGACATGACGGTGGCGCTGCTGGCCAAGGGCATCGACGCCTTCGTCGGCTGGGATCCCTGGCCGATCATCGCCTTGAAGGACGTGCCCGGCGCGATCGAGATCATCCGCGGCGGCGACGTCATCGCCTATGTCGGCTTCAATGTCGGGCTCCGGCCCTGGGTCGCCGCCAACGGCCCCAAGATCGAGAAGTTCCTGGCCGCGGTCTCCGAGGCCGACCAGTGGATGCGCAAGAATCCGAAGCCGGCGGCCCAGGTCGGCACGCGCTGGATCCCAGGCCTCAAGCAGGAAATCGCCGAGGCCGCGATGGAGTTCAACATCCAGCAGGCCGACAGGCGCCTCTCCGCCAACAACTACCGGGCGATGTGGGCGGCGCTCGACCGGTTGAACCGGCTCGGCTTCCTGAAGTCGACCTTCGACGTCAACAAGCACATCGAGCCCAAGCACATCCTGAAGGTGATGCAGGACCATCCGGCCTTGTTCAACGACCTGCCGCCGATCCCGGCCGACGTCGCGATCGGGCCGGGCTACGTGTTCAAGCCCTGAGCTTCACGAGAGAACAAGCGGCGGCAGTCCGCAACTGGTGCCGAGCGTCCGGATGGGCTCGGCACCCATCTATACGTGCGGCCAAATTCGTCGCCATCACTGTTATAGACGGCGCGAATGCCGGAGATGTCCCGGCAGAGCAGGAGCAGATTGTGACCGAGCGATTTGAACGGCATCGCCAACCGTGGACACATGAGGAACTTGAGAAGCTAAAGTTGCTCGCCAAGAAGGGCATGGCACTGAAGGCGATTTCGAAAGCGATGACCCGCAGCGAAGAATCCATCAAAGACCGCGCCAAACTCGATGGCATTGGGATCGCCAAGCTCCGTTAGGCCTCTGGAAGACTGAGCGGTTTGGGGACGGCGACAATGCCGTTCTCGCGGAAGGCGCGCTGTGCGCCCGTCAGAACCGCCTTCCTTGATCTGGAATTGCTGCCCCGTCTCGCCTTGAGCTTGGCGCGGATCACAAGCGTACCATCCTCGACCGCGCCGACGCCCTGGCTCTTGAAGGGGTCGAGCAAATCGGCGCTCAGTTCGGGATCGGCGGCGATGTCCTGCCCGACCTTCTTGAAGAGCTTGCGCACCTTCACGGCAGCCAGCGCCACCCCGACCAGGCCAGGCTCCTCCGCGGGCTCGACGCGGAAAGCCTCGCGGTTCGCCGCATCGTGCCCCGTCGAGAACATCGCCTCGACATAGGCGGCACAGGTAAGGTTCCTCTCCTGCACCTGCCGACGCGCACGGAGCAGCGCGGGGCGGTCAGCGGCAAAGATCATAATGGGCTGACCCAGCAGCGCGCTTACGATCTCGACCATGACAAGAGGTCGCGAACCCGCCCAGTGAAAAAGGGCGCGAGCGGCTGAGGTTTGGGCTCGGCCGAATCAGACGCCCCGCCTACCGCCCCTTCCCCCTCGGCCCCTTCACCTTAGGCGTCTTTGCCTTGTTCTCTAGGTCGAGCTTGCGCCAGCGTGCCAGACGCTCAGGGTCGATCACGCCCTTGGCGACTGCCTCCTGAACCGCGCAGCCGGGTTCGTGCTCATGGGTGCAGTCGCGGAAGCGGCAGAGCGGGCTTAGTTCCGTGATCTCGGCGAACAGCGTTTCGAGACCAGACACCGCATCGCTGACATGGAGCGTGCGCATGCCCGGCGTATCAATCACCCAGCCGCCGCAGGCAATCGCATGCAGCGAGCGCGACGTCGTGGTGTGGCGCCCCTTAGCGTCGTGGGCGCGGATGTCGCCCGTCTGCTGCGGTTCGCCATCGATGGTGCCGGCAAGCGCGTTCACAAGCGTCGATTTGCCGACGCCGGACGAACCGACCAGCGCGAGGGTGCGGCCTTCGCCACACCAGGACGCGAACGCAGCCGCCGCGTGAGAGCTGCGCGGATTGACGGTTGCAACAGCCAGCCCGCGCTGCAGGGCGGCGGCCTGGTCGAGATAGGGCTGCACGTCCGGCACGAGATCGGCCTTGGTCAGCAGGATGACGGGTTCGGCTCCGCTCTCATTGGCCAGCGCAAGATAGCGCTCCAGGCGCGCGACGTTGAAATCAGCATTGCAGGAGGTGACGATGAACAGTGTGTCGATGTTGGCCCCGGCAAGCTGCGGCGTCATGCTGCCCTCGGTGCGCCGCGCCAACACCGTCGCGCGCTCCAGCCGGCGCCGTAGCAGATGTGTGCTGGGCTCCACCAGAACCCAGTCACCCACCGTGAAGTCGCCTGTATTGGTATGGACCGGCAGCTTGAGCCGGATCGGCCCATCGGGCGTGATTGCGCTCATGCGGGTGCGGTGCACAGAGCCGATGCGCGCAGGCCGGAGGCAGGCGTCATCTGGTCCGCATTGATCTGCAAAGAAATCCGTCCAGCCCAGCGCCGCAAGTGACAGTGGTGCGGAGGCAGTGTCGCCTTTCGTCACAGTATCGCCCCACCGCTCGGCGTCCTCGTCATGGGCGACGATAGAGCGGGGTTTAGGCCGGCTTGCAAGCGCCGGAAGACGGAAAGTGACGTAGTCCGTGACGCCGATCGAGGGGATCGCGTCCGCTACGGGCTGGCCCCGCGAGACCAGAATATCGGCATGGCGCAGCTTCGCGACGATCGCTGCGGGCTTATGACGCTTATTCGACATTGTGGTCCACGTGTCTGCCGCAAGACATATGTCAGCCTGATTGCAGATCTCTATTCGGCTCAGTCTCGTACCAGCGGCACTCGCCCTAGCCATGGAATCTCTACTGGTCGCTGCGAAATGCAGCAGACTTTCAACCGGCGACACGAGCCTTCGCGGCATCTTCGCTAAGCTGTGTCGCAATGGAAGAGCTGGTTCGACGGGCTGTAATCCGATTTAGCGCTCCAGAAAGCTGGCAGCCGCGCTGCGCCAATAGCGGACACCGGGCGCCTGCCGGAAAGCGGACAACGTACATTCATAGAATTTGCACATACGCTGCGGGAACGTTTCTCGCCCGAGGACGGCGCTACCTGATTGCTCCCTCCGCAAGTTCGTGCCGTTCCGTGTCGCCGGCCCCGGTTATCAGGCTCGCCATTTCGTGCAACCGTGGCATCGCGGCAATCAGCCTTTGCGTATAGGGCTCTTGGGGCGCCTCAACGATCGCGGCAGCCGGCCCCTGCTCGACGATGCGGCCGCGATGCATCACCGCGATGCGGTCCGATACCCAGCGCACGATCTCAATGTCGTGGCCGACGAACATCATAGCGAATCCGCGCCTCGCCTGGAGCGCCTTGAGCATGGCTATGACCTGCATCTGAACCGTGGCATCGAGCGCCGAGACGATCTCGTCGCAGATCAGCAGCTCCGGCTCCGATAGAAGCGCTCGGGCGATGCAGACGCGCTGACGCTGCCCCCCGGACAACTGGTGCGGATAGCGGCCGAGATGCTCGTGCCCGAGCGCCACATCGCCGAGCGCCGCCTCGATACGCTCTCGGTCGCCGGAACCGGACAGGCCGAGCAGTTCCAGTGGCTCCCGCATCGCCGCCTCGATGGTGAGCCTTGGATTGAGCGCGCCATAGGCGTTCTGGAAGATGATCTGGCAACGACGACGCAGGCTGCGGTCGAGCCGCACCAGCCGCGCGATCGGCGTGCCGAAAAGCGAGATCTGGCCGCTTGCCGGGCGGTCGAGGCCAATGGCTAGCCGCGCCAGGGTCGATTTTCCGGAGCCGGATTCGCCGAGGATGCCCAAGGTTTCGCCCGGCGCGATCGCGAGCGAGACGCCATGCAGCGCGCGGAAGGGTTGGCCAAAAAGCCGCCTGGCGGGATAGTTATGGACCAGACCCTCGATGCACAGCACCGGCTCCGCTGCCGGCGTCACAGCCAAGGTCTGAGGCGGCGTGGCGAGTATCCGGCGGGTCGAAACCAGCTTGCGCGTATACTCCTCGCTCGGAGCGTTGAGGATGGTCGCGGTCGGTCCGCGCTCCACGGCGCTGCCGGCCTTCATCACCACGATCCTGTGGGCGAGTTCCGCCGCCGCTGCCAGATCATGGGTGATGAACAGCAACGCGTTGCCTCGCTTCCGCTGGAGATTTCTCAGAAGCGCCAGGATTTCGGCCTGCACGGTGGCGTCGAGCGCGCTCGTCGGCTCGTCGGCGATCAGCAGACGTGGCTCGGCGGCAAGCGCCATGGCCAGCATGATGCGCTGCTGTTGCCCGCCGGACAGCTCATGCGGATAGCGCCGCGCAATCGCCTCCGGATCCGGGAGTTCCACCTGGGACAGCAGTTCGAGAAGGCGCACGCGACGCTGCCGGGTGGAGGTCGTGCCGAGCCTTAGCAGCGCTTCATCGATCTGCCCGGCGACCGACATGAAGGGGTTGAGGCAGCTCATCGGGTCCTGGAAGACCATGGCCATGGCGCGGCCGCGCAAAGGGCGCATCGCCGCGTCGTCCCCGGGCCTGAGCAATTCGCCGTCGAAGCGCAGGCGCGCGCGGTCGGCGATGCGGGCGCCCGGCGGCAGCAGCCCCATGATGGCGGAGGCCGTCATGGATTTGCCGGAGCCCGATTCCCCGATCAGCGCCACAGTCTCACCAGGCGCGATCGTCAAGGAGAGATCGCGCACCACGCGCCGGCCGGCGATGAGGATGTCGAGATCGGCAATGTCGAGGATCGGACGCATCAGGCAAGCCTCGGATCGATCAGGCGATGGAGCATGTCGACGATCGTGTTGATGGCCACGAGGACGACGGCGATCAGGGTCACGGCGGCCAGGATGATCGGATAGTCGCGGCCATGGATGGCATTGAGCGTCAGGCTGCCGAGGCCCGGGAGCGCGAACAGCACCTCCATCGTGAGCGAACCGGCGACGAGCCCACCCAGCACGAGGCCTGACAAAGCGAGCACGATCGGCATCGCCGCCGGCAGCACATGAGCGAAGGCGATACGCCAGGGCGACAGGCCCTTGGCGCGGGCGGTGCGCACATGCGGCAGCATCACCGCCTCGCGAAGCTCCTCACGCAGCGATTTGACGATCTGGCCGGCGTTGTCGATGCCGATGACGAGCACGGGAGCGAGCAGCCCCCCGATCACCGGGAGCCAGCCCAGCCAGATCGAAAAGATCAGGATGGCGGCGACGCCGGTACAGAAGGTCGGCACGGCGATCGACCAGGTGTTGACGAAGTCGATCACCCCATCGAGCCAGTGCGACGGACGCGCCGTGGCGGCGATCGCCAGCAGGAGCGCCAAGGCGACGCCGAAGCAGAAGCTCAGCGCGGCGAGTTGAGCGGTCACCGGCAGCGCCGTCCCGAGCATGTCCCCGACGGGTCGGTCAAACCGGATCGAACACCCGAAATCGCCGGTCAGCGCCTGGCCGACCCAATCCACGAATTGCAGCGGCAAGGGCTTGTCGAGCCCGAGGCTGTGCCGCATCTCGGCCTGCTGTTCCGCCGTCAGGCCGCCTTCGAGGCCGAGCACGTCGACGACATCCCCCGGCATGACGCGGCAGAGAAAGAAGGTCAGCATCACGATGAAGGCTGCCTGGAGGAGGCCCCGCAGCAGGCTGGCCGAAACGGCAATCATGCGTGCCATTGTGATCTTCTCCTAAGCGGACGCGAGCGATGGCCGGGCGAGGTTGGCGAGCTGTGTCTCGTCCTCGGGAGGGCCATCGGTCTCGCCGCGAACCGGGTCGAGATGGCGCCGCAGATAGGTGCCAATCGCCGAGAGGCTGAGCGTCAGCAGGACCAGCGAGACCAGCGGCACCAGGATCGCGTGCGGCGCGCGCTCGACGAAGCGGCTTGAATCCGCGATCATTCGGCCCCAGGTCGGCGCGTCCGGCGAGGAGCCGACACCGAGGAAGCTCAGCACCGATTCCGTGACGATACAGCGCGGCAGGATGATCGCGGCCTGGGTCACAAGCACACCGGCGATGTTCGGCAGGATGTGGCGCCGCAGGATGTGCAGCCTGCCCCCGCAGAAGCTCGCCGCCGCCTGGACATAATCCCGCGCCGCCTCGCGTTGGTAGGTCGCACGCGTCACATAGGCGACGAGCGGCGCAAACGAGATCCCGAGCGCCAGGATCAGAGGCCCGGGACCGGTGCCGAGGCCGACGATCAGCAGCAATGCGAGCAAGGTACCGGGCAGCGCACGTACGAGGTCGATCAACGTGAACAGCACCGCCGCCGGCCAGCGCCCGAAAGTCAGGGCGAGAAGGCCCAGCCCGGCGCCGATGGCGAAGGCGATCGCCGTGCCCGCCAGGGAAATGCCGAGTGTCGAGCGGGCGCCGTAGAGCAGCCGCGCGAAGACGTCGCGGCCGAGATGGTCGGTGCCGAGCGGGAAGTCGACGCTCGGCCCCTTGTTGATCTGGAGCAGGTCCTGGTCGAGCGGAGAATTTGCCGTCAGCCAGGGTGCTGCCAGCCCTGCGGCGACGACCAGCAGCACGATGGCGCAGGTGAGCACGAGGCCAGCCGGCCAAAGCTGCCGCTGGGAAGGAGCCCGGCCAAGGCCGGACTCCTGTGCTAAGGCCTGGATCACCATGGCGAGCGCCCTTCCGTCCGGTCAGACGTCGATCGTGGTGTGGGCGACCCCACCGCTCGCCCAGTGACAGGCCCAGGTGAAGCCGGGGTCGTACCCCTTCACGCCCTTGCGGATGGCAATCAGGTTCGGCGCGTGACCGAGGACGTAGAAATAGCCCTTCTCGGTGATCCGCTCGGAGGCCTTGAGATAGGTCGCCTTGCGATCGGCGGCGTCGGGTTCCTTGACGGCCTCGTCGATCAGCCGATCGAGCTCGGGATCCTGGATGCCGCCCCAGAGGACGGGATTGGGCCCGTCGCTCATCAACCGGACATAGCGCAGGAAAATGTCGGAGCGCGGCCCCGACGCCATCGTGTTCATGTCCCAGTCGTACTGGCCGAGGCGCTTCTGCGCGCCGATGTCGTCGAGCGCGACATGGTTCACCTTGAAGCCGAGCTTGCGCACCATCTGGACAACGATCTGCGCATAGGACTCCTGCCAGGAGACGAACTCGATCGTATGCTCGGAGGGCTTCACGCCGGCCTCCGCGAGCAGCTTTCTGGCCTGGTCGAGATCCGGCTTGCGGAACGCGTCGGCGTCATGGCTGGCCTGGTTGAAATAGACATTGCCGGGCGCCACGACCTGGTTGGTGACGACGCCCTTGTCGCCGCCGATGAAGTTCATGAAAGCCGCCTTGTCGACGGCCAGCGCCAGCGCCTTGCGCACGCGCACATCGTCGAAGGGCTTGCGCGGCTTGCGGTTATTGAAGGCGACGAAATACCAGCTCGTGTCCTTCAGGCCGGCAATGGTCGCGACCCCGGCTTTCTCCAGGCCTTCCGCCGCTTCGCGCTCGGCGCTGATGATGTGCACGTCGCCGGCACGCAACGCATGGCTCTTGTCGATGCCGTCGCGCAGATCGAACTCAACTGCCGCCAGATGCGGCGCGCCGCTCTTCCAGTACTCGGCGAAGGCAGGCGCGACGAGCTTCACCTTGGGCTGCCAGGTGCCGAAGGTGAAAGGCCCTGTACCGATCGGCGTCTTGATCGTCTCGCCCCAGCCTTCGGATTTCGGCGACAGGATCCAGAGCTCGGAGAGAAGGTTGAGGAAAGGCGAATAGGATTCCTGCAGCGTCACGCTCAGCGTGGTCGCATCCGGCGCCTCGAGCTTGACGACACGCTTCATCGCCGAGACGAGCCAGCCGCCCTTCACCTTGGTCTTGACGCGCTCGAAATTGGCGGCGACGTCGGCAGCCGTCATCACGTCGCCATTGTGGAACTTGACGTTTGGCCTGAGCTTGAAGCGATAGCTCAGCCCGTCCGGCGAGATCTCGAAGCTCTCGGCCAGGAAGGGCTCGACGGAACCGTCAGCCGCGATCGAGGTCAGGGTCTCGGCATAGCATTGCTGCACGGCGATGCTGCCGGTGTGGCGGTGCGGATCGGAGGTGTCGAGGCCGAGCGTGGCGTATCTGAGCACGCCCTTGCGGGCGGCCTGGCCAAAAGCCTCGACGGGGAGGACGGCAAGGGCTGCGGCGAGGCTGGTCGCCCCGGCGAGGAAGTTGCGGCGGTCAAGGCCGCGATCGTCGGTGAAACGCGTCATGGCAGAGTGTCCGATCGTCATGGTTGGTCAGGGCGAAGTTGCAGCGGGCGGCCATCCAGGCCGGCCGCGTCATGGCCGAGGAAGGCCAGGAGAGTCGGAGCGAGGTCGATCGCGGAGGTCGCCGCGGCGATCACGGCTTCGGCTTCGAAGCCGGGACCGTCCAGCATCAGGACCGGCGATTGTTCGTAGCGGCCGAGCCCGCCATGCTGGCCGCAGCCCAGCCGGTCCGGCTTGCCCGCGGCCGGCTTGGCAGCGAGGCTGAGCCCCCGAACGCCGTATTCGTTGACCGCCTCGTCATCGGCGGCCATGGCGACCGCGAAAGCGAGACATCCGCCGGCGGGCACGCCGAATTTCTCGAATTCATCCGGCGCGATCAGGCGACCGACCCAGGGGCGGTCGGCGAGATAGGCCCCGAGCCGGGCAACGCGATCATCGTGCCGGGGGTCGACGTAGATCAGCGCGGCCGTGCCGTTTGGCGCGACCACGACATCGGTGGAATCCGGCCCGTCCTTGAGGCCGGCGGCGACCAATTCGCCGGTGATATCGACCACACCGGAAACGGTCTGATGGCCGTGGTCGGAGCCAATGAGCAGCAGGATCTCCTCGCCGCGCCTCCGCGCCGCCTCGACCGCATCGATGACGGCGCCGGCATGGGCATCGGCACGGCGCAGCGCGGCGTGGTGCTGGGCTGAGCCGAGCGGGCAGTCGTGCTGGGTCGTGTCGGGATGGCCGAGCCAGGCAAGAGCGAGCGCCGGCCGGCCCTCATCGATCGCCTCCGTCGTGAAGCGGGCGACGAGGGTTGCGTCGCCGTCGAGGTCCCCCGCGATCGTCAACGCAGCTTCGCCCGTGATCGGCTCGCGGCCCGGGCCGAAGCTGCCGGCACGGTGATAGACATGGCCGTGACCGAGCGGGTCGTGCAGATAGGCCGCACCGGGCGAGACATTATTGTAGATCACAGCGCCGCCCAGGGCCGCGAGACGCTCGGCGAGCGTCGGCATGGCGAGCGCCGCACCGGTCAGGCGCTGCTTGTCCGCGATGAACTCCGGCTTGCCAGCGTCGAAGAGAGCCAGCGCGCCGTTCTCCAGCATCGCAATCGTGTTGCCGGCAAGCCTGTGTCGGGCGGGCCGGCAGCCCGTCGCCACGCTGGACGAGACCACGCGTGTCACGGACGGAAAGACCGACAGGTGCTGATCGCACCAGGTCGCCCGCTGCCGGAAGGCGGCGAGCCGGGGCATCAGCGCCGGCGTGACGAAGTCCCGGCGCAGCCCGTCGAGCATGAGAACGACCGCGCGGCGTTGCTCGATCATGGCTCAGCCCTCCTCACGGCGGGTGCCGTTCAGCAGAAAATCGAAGATGTCGTAATTGTAGAGCTGCTGCGTCCGCGCCTTGCGCCGATAGGCCGCGTTCAACGGATGCGAGACGAGGAAGGGCACGTCCCGCTCGGCCAGGCTGCCATGCGAGCGCAGCCGCGCTCCGGCGAGATCGTCCAGCGCATGCGCGCCCTGATGCGTGCCGAGCGCGACACCCTTATTGGCGATGACAGCGACATCGCCCTCCCGCTCCAGCGGCTGATCGAAGCGGCGGCAGACCTCCTCGCGCAGCAGCGCATGCTGGACGCCGGGCAAGCTACCCAGGAAATCGCGAACCTCCCCATGATCCAGGCCGGAAAGGATGTGGACCCGGACGAAGCCGCCGAGCGCACCGTGATGGCGCACGAAGGGATCGGTGATCGGGCAGATCACCCGCGTCGTTCCAACGCCGTAGCGCGCGTCGAGGCGATCACCGAGATAGAGGATGTTAGGCACGCCATCGGCGAGAGAGAGATCCGTCATGCCGTGATCGGCGACGATGCCGACCTTGGCGCCGGCGTCGAGCAGCGCCCCGATGCGCCTGTCGACCGCCCGGATGAAGGCATCGGATTCGGGAGCGCCCGGCGCGTGCGCGTGCTGTACGAAATCCGAAAGCGAGAGATAGAGCACCTGCGCCCGGCTGCTCCGGAGCAGCCGAAGGCCGGCATCGAGCACGAAGAGCGAAAGCTCCGGAGAGTACTGGTCGGGAACCGGCTCGCCCGCCTGAGCCTCCTCGCCCGAGATCCCATGCTCCGCCAGAGTGCAGGTGGACGCCTTCTCGGCCGAGAAGGCGATGCCCGGAAGCCCTGCGCCCGTCAGCCCGACGGCAAGCGCCTTGCGCAGCTTGTCCTTGGCGGTGACGGCGGCGACCTTCACTCCCGCTTCGGCGAGACCGGCAAGGATCGTCGGGGCGCGGAGCGGTCCGGCATCGGTCATCATGACCTCCTCGCCGGTTGCGCGATCATACCAATAATTGCCCGAGACACCGTGCAGGCTCGGCGGTGCGCCGCAGACGATCGAGACATTGTTGGGATTGGTGAAGCTCGGCATCGCGGAATGCGCGCTGTCATAAAACCCGCGCCCGGCCATGGCGGAGAGGTGCGGAGAAACGCCTCTTATCGCCGCATCGGCCAGATATGACGGATCCATCCCATCGTAACAAATCACGGCTTTTGGGCCAAGCGGCAGCGAATAGCTGCGATCATTGATATGAATCGATGTATATTTCACTTAACGCCTCAGCAATTTACATTCGCCTTGGCTATATCTTCTTATTTACTGAAGCATGAAAGCGATTTATATTCTACAGAATTTGAGATGAGGTCACATTCAATGTCGCAGCTACCTTCCCTGCGCGCACTCTCGACCCTCGAGGCTGTGGTGCGCACCGGCAATATCGTCGCAGCGGCAGATGAACTCTGTGTGACACCCGGCGCCATCAGCAAGCAGCTCGGCCAGTTGCAGGAGGCGATCGACGAGCCTCTCTTCGAGAAAGGCCACCGGCTGCGCCCGACCGCGCTGGCCACCGAACTCGCCCGGGCGATCGGCGCGGGCCTGCAGCAAATCCGCGGGGGCTGGGACGCCGCTTCGGAGAAGGGCCAGCGGCGTGTTCTGACGCTGGCCGCCAATGCGACGCTTTCAGTTCACTGGATCATGCCACGTTTGGTGGATGCGGAAGTGGCAGCGGGCGGGCACCCCATACGCGTCTCGGCGCTCCACACCACCGATGACTGGCAGCAGGCACCGTTCGACATCGCCATACTGCGCAACGCCTGGCGGCCCGAGGGCTGGCAGCAACGCGAGATCGGCGTCGAGCGACTGACCTTGCTCGCCCGTCCCGATTGCGCCGAGGCGCTGCGGCAAACGGGCCCTGCCGGACTGCAGGCCCAAACCGTCTTCGCCGCCGACACCCGCAGCGGAGAAATCGAGAGCTGGATCAAAGCCGCGGGCATCCAAAGGCCTGCCGACGTCCGATCAACGCCGCATTTCTACATTGCAGCACAGGCCGCCATGGCGGGGCAGGGATGTATCGTCGCGCCTCCGCTGGTGCTTGCCGACCTCATCGAGCAAGGCCGGCTCGCCGCCCCTTTTCCGGCCATCGTCGCGCAAGGCGCCACCCTGACAGCCGTTTTCGACCCAGATCGGTGCAAGGCCGCTTTTGTCGAAAGGCTCTTGAAGGCTCTGTTTCGGGACTTCTGATACCTGTCGAAGCTCTAACCGCACCATAAGCGGACTCCGGCCAGCCGCCCGGAAGCGGTCATTGCCAATGGTCTCGCCTGACTTCCATTCTCCCCCTTTAAGGACTGTCGCGACGTCCGCTTTCAAGTGGCCAGTGTGGCTGGAGAATGGCCCCCAAACCAAAAACCATCCAAGTTCCGACTTCGACGTGAAACCGCTATTGGGGCGGGTGACATCATCGAATCCGAGGAATGCCAGGATGACAGAGCCCGCGACGATCCTCTTGAGCCGCGTCAATGGCCACGGCGCCTCCACGAGCGGGCAAAGTAGCTGCCTCGATCTGACGGACAGCAATGGACGCCGCTTCATCCTTCACATTCCGCGCCTGCTTGAGGGGGATTTCCTATCGCGTTTCGAAGCTGCGGCCATGCACGCCGCCGAGGTGCGCGGTTCCCCTTCAAATGCCGACGTTGTCAGCGCTGTCCTGGCCGAACAGACCAGTTTCGTCATGGCGGACGATGGAACGTTGATCCTGAGGACGAAGACCCGCTCCGGCGTGGATATCGACATCAGCTTTGACGAGAACACTGTGCTCGGACTTCGCGCACTGTTGGATGCTCGATCACCTCCGCGCTGACGGCGCAGGCGAAGTGGTTTCTTCTTCAGCTTTATGAAGACGATGGACCTCTCGGTCCCGATCACGATGTCGCACTCACCGGTGGGTTCGCTCGCTTACTGCTCGAAGAGAAAAATTCTTCGCCCTGTACGTTCTCGTCGGCGGAAATCCACGCGCGCTGGAAGGGAAGTTGGCGATCAGGTCGGCGGCGAAGGCGCCCAGGGCCTGGAGTCGATCCGCCGACTCCCTGGCCAAGGCGCCGACGGCAAACTTCCACCCAACCCAGCAGCGAGTTTCCACCGCAGCTACCCGTCAGCGGTGCGCCATAAGCGGAACTTGGGGCTCCGCCCGAAAGCAGACCTTCGCCAGGGCGCCGCGCCACGTGGCCTGCGGTCACACCCGTCGGCCTTTCCCATTCAGAGCTTCGATCGTAGCCGATCGGCGACTCGGCGGGCAATCTCAGCAGGCGCCTCGTCGGGGATCGGGAACACCGAACTGACGTTGATCTCGCCAAGCACATAGCCATCGGCGCCGTCGTCCCCCGGCGGGCCGAGCATGAAGTCTGCATCCCAGATCATCGGCAGGTCGCACCGCGGGATGTCCAGCAAAGCGATGAGCTGTGGCGTCCATTCGTCTTCCATCAACCGGCGGAGACGCTGAAAGCGAGGGTCGGCATTGGATGTGTAGCGCCGCGGTCCGGCCTCCGCACGCGTCGCCGGCACGTCCACCAAGGCCTTGACCTTCTGATGCCCGAAGCCCGCGCAGCGATCGCCTGCCATATAGCAACGCACCACGCCTTCGCCCAGACGCGCCTGGAAAACCTGATCGATCACGCAGCCGTCTTCGAAGTATTCAACGCACCGGTCCAGAAATTCATCCAGCGCCAGCTCCTCCGACACATCCTTGGTGGCGTCCAGCACGCGCGCCATCGGCCGATTGTATGGACTCGCCAGCATCTCAACCTTCCAGACACCTTGGCCACCATTGCCGCGATTGCGCTTGATCACGCGCGGTCCAGCAGCAAGTCGGGCCGGAAATTCGGCGCGCATCGCCTCGACTGTTCGATAGAGGGCCGTGTCGCCGCCCCAGCTCATCATTCTGGTTCGATGGAGCACCTCCTTGACGCCCATCTTCAGGATGACATCGGGATGGGTGCTCACCCAGACGCCGCGCGCTGCGGCCTCGCGCAGCAGCGCGTCGAGGTTTGAGCGGCTGCGCCCCTCATGAATCGGATTGACCCAGACGAGCACGCCATCGAACGCGGCGAGCTGTGCGCGAACGGCGTCCAGGACATCGTCCTCATAGACTACGGGTTCTGCCTCGACGCCGACATCGGCGAGCGCCGCGAATACGGCCTTGAATCGGCTGGTCGCCAGCGTGGCGCTGCGGCGTTCCGCATCATCGCCCCGCCACAGAATGGCGATGCGACCAAGGCGAGTTCTGGGTTCAGACATGGAAGAACGGCTCCCATTCAATCGTGCTCCGGTCACGCGCGAACGCGCCGACCGCGAGCAGGACTTGGACGGAAAGCCGTCTTTGGGCGCCGGGAGCCTGCGACACCCCGGCGCTCGATAGATAGACTCGACACGCCGCGCGATCAAGATTCAGCGTCAGAGCTCACCGGAAGACCTATCTCAGAGAGCGGCCATCGCCAGCACGAGGACGATAGTGCCGACCAGACCAGCGAGGTCCATGCCCCATCCCATGCTGCTCATCATGTCGTGCATCATTGGTTCCTCCCTCATTCGACAGCCGCAGCGAGACTTGCCGGCGCGGGTCCCAATGCGGCCCTCTCGGTCGCCGCGGCCGATGGCAGCCGCCAGCCCTTCACCAAGCCGTAGACCGCCGGGATCACCAGCAGCGTCAGCACGGTCGATGAGACCATGCCGCCGATCATCGGCACGGCGATGCGCTGCATCACCTCCGAGCCGGTGCCGGTGTTCCAGAGGATCGGCAGGAGACCGGCCATGATCGCGATCACCGTCATGATTTTGGGCCTCACGCGCTCGACCGCGCCCAACATGATCGCCTCTTGCAAGTCGGCACGGGTGAATGCTCTTCCCTCCACCGCGCAACGCGCCTGCACATCCCTTAGCGCGTGGTCGAGATAGATCAGCATGATCACGCCGGTCTCGGCGGCGACCCCGGCGAGCGCGATGAAGCCGACCGCGACGGCCACCGACATGTTGAAGCCGAGCCACCACAGCAACCAGACGCCGCCGACCAGGGCGAAGGGCAGCGAGAGCATGACGATGAAGGTCTCGGTCAGCCTGCGGAAATTCAGGTAGAGCAGCAGGAAGATGATCGCGAGCGTCACCGGCACGACCAGCTTGAGGCGTGCCTTCGCCCGTTCGAGATATTCGAACTGACCGCTCCAGGTGATGCGGTAGCCAGGGGCCAACTTGACGCTCTGCGCGATCGCGTTCTGCGCGTCGCGGACATAGCCGCCGAGGTCGCGCCCGGTGGTATCCACGAAGATATAGACCGCGAGCTCGCCGTTCTCAGTCCGGATCGAGGTCGCGCCGCGCTTGCGCTCGACGCTCGCGACCTCGCCAAGCGGCACCGTGCCGCCGGACAGCGTCGAGACTTGAACCTCGCGCGCGATCGCCTGCGGGTCGGAGCGCAGGTCGCGCGGGTAGCGGATGGTGACGCCGTAGCGCTCGCGGCCCTCGACCGTCGTGGTCACCGTCTCGCCGCCCATCGCCATCACGACTGCGTTCTGGACATCGCCGACGGAGAGCCCGTAGCGTCCAAGTGCAATCCGGTCCGGCACGATGTCGAGGAAATAGCCGTCCGCGACAAAGGCGGTATTGAGCGCGCCAACCGTGTCGGCCGGCTCCCGGGGTCCAAGCGCGGGTGCGAAAGAGCCGTCCAGAAGCTTGTCGACGATGCGGGTCACCGTGGCGCCTTCGATGCTGGCGCCAGCGCCGGAAACCCCGTTCAGCACGGGCAGCACGGTCGAGCCGGCGAGCAGCGCCGGCTTCGCCCGGGCGGCGAGCGTCGAGTCATAGCCTGGAACGGTTGTCAGCAGCCGGCGCAGGTCGGTGTAGTGCCAGGCCTCGACGCGGCGCGTCGGCAGGCCGGCCTTCAGCGCCTCGACGGCATCGTCGCGCTTCATGGCGACGCTCGCGTCGCCGGGCAGGTCCGAGAGGCGCAGCAGGTGGCTTTCCAGCAGCTGC
>JAKFDB010000002.1:0-41605 GCA_036676315.1 Bradyrhizobiaceae bacterium | reverse complement strand
CGCCGGCGGCCTCCCAGCCGAGCATGCCGACGCTGGCATGGACCTCGCCGGTCAGCGTGCCGAGCGCCGCGATCAGGGCCTGGCGGTCGCCGCGGGCATAGATCTGATAGAGGAAGGAGGGATTGGCGCCGTTCGCCACGGCCCGGTCGATCGCCGCCGCGACCGACCAGCCGTTCAGCGACAGCCCGGAGGCCGTGCTGTAGGCCGAAGGTGGCGTAGCGTTCCCGGTTCCGGCCTCGACCAGCGAGCCCGGCTTCAGCGTCACCCTGACGTCGTTGCCGCCATAGCTGACCTCGCTGCTGACGCCGATGCCGAAACTGCCGCTGGTGATGACGGTCGCGAACGTGCCGTTCCGGCCCCCAGCCGCGGTCAGCACGGTATAGGCTGTGTTGAAGCTGTAGGCGCCGCCGCCGGCGACGAGTTGCAGCGTGCCATTGAGGCTCGCCGTGCCGCCGACCGTGAGCAGATCGGCGGTAGCGCCGACGATCTCGACCCGGTAGGTCGAGCCGGCAGCGAAGCTGACATTGCCGTTGACGGTCAGCGTCCCGACCGAGTTGCCGGGCGAAAGCGTCGCGCCACTGCCGATGGTCGCGCTTCCGATCGTGCCGGAGCCGCCGAGCGTTCCACCGGAAAGAACGGAGATCGTGCCGCCGAGCGCGCCGCCGGAACTGTCGCCCACCAGCAGCGTGCCGCCCGAAACCGCCGTCGTGCCGGTAAAGCTCGTACTGTTGCCGGTCAGGAGGGTTGTTCCGGCGTGATGCTCGATATTGCCCGCCCCCTTGATCTCGGCGGCGAGTTTGTAGTCGGTGTTGGTATGGTTGAAGACCAGCTTGCCCGTGCCCGCGCCGAATTCCACGGTGGCCGCGTCGACGATACCGGCTGTGTCGGCCGCGCTGCCTGCGGCCGCGCCGATATTGAGCGTGCCCTTGCTGCCGGCGCCAAGCGCGATGCGTACCGCGCCGCGCAGCGTCGCGTTGTCGGCGACGGTCAATTCCCCTTCGCCGGCATACCCGACCGCGGTGTAGGTGCTGCTCGCGATCATGCTGCCGGTACCGCGTAGATCCGCCCGGCCGCTGCCGGTGGCCGTGGTGCCGAGCAGCAGATGCGTGGCCTGGATCACGCCGCCGGAGTTCACGTCGATCGTGGCGGTCGAGCCTTGACCGGCCCAGATCTGGGCCGCCTCGAACCGGCTGTTAGTTCCCGTGACCGTCAATGTGCCGGACGACCCGGCATTGGTGGCGAGATTGACGCGGCCTGGAGTCTTGGCCGTGGCCCCGCCACTCACGGTGAACTGGCCGCTGCCGCTGCTGCCGATGATGAGCGTACCGCTCTGCGCCTCCCACCGGGAGCCACCCCCGTCCACCGTCACCGTACCGGTGCTGCCGGCGTTTTGGCCCAGGGTCACCGCCTTCGTCGAGACTTGGCCGCCGGCGGTCACCGTGACCGTGCCGCGACCGTTATCGCCGATTATGGCGGTGCCAAAGCTGTACCATATTGAGTTGGCGCCGGAGACCGTCAGCGTGCCGTTTCCCGACCTGCCGGTACCAACATTGTGGTGCACGCCGAGGCTGATGCCACTTTGTGTCGCCAGCGTGCTGCCGCCTGTCACATTCAGCGTACCGGAGCCATAGGCCCCGATCTGCAGGAAGTCGGTGACCCAGCCCGAGACGGCGCTCAGCGTCACGCTTCCGGATTCGAGTTCCCGGGCATTGCCGACATTGTTGCTGCTCTGCTCGCCGATCGAGGCGGACAAGGTCGTCAGGTTCGATCCGCCGCTGATCGTCAGGCTGGCGCCACCCTGCGCAGTGTCGTAGCCGACATACAGGATGGTGAGATTGGTCACGCCGGGGCGGAGCACGGGCATGTTGGCCGCAGGCCCGGAGATCACGGGGCTGCTTCCTCCGAGGGGTGCCGAACCCGTGTTCCAGTTGTTGCCGTCGGTCCAGTCCCCGCTCGCGCTGCCGTCCCAGCGCATCTGCGCCTGTGCCAGGCTGGGCAGGGACAGGGCGATCGCCGTCGTGCTGAGCAGAGCGGCCAGGGACCGGCACCGATGGGAGTTCCGGTAAGCCATCACGAAATGAGCTCTTGCTGGAAACAGAATTGAGGAAAAACCAGAACAGGCGAAGAAATGTCGACTGAGATAAATTCGGATAGACCGGCCATGCCCGACGGAATTCCGCGTCGGTGGTTCACCTCATCGGGGGACCACGTCGCAGGTGCTGGCGCAACACTTGATTGAAAATGAACTGACGCAGCGGAAGTGAAGCTGCCACGCGGTTCGATTCGGCGGAAGGCCGAAACGGATGCCGGGCCGAAAAGTGTCACATAAAGATCAGCATCTGTGGCGTGTAAGCCACAGATGTGCGCGGCAAAGCTGCCGGTGGGCGGGTTCTGCGCTGAAGTTTGCCGATGGCGCCGCTGTCAGCCCTTCGCTGGCCCGGTAGCGATCGGGCGGTCGCTGGCGCCCCATTCGGACCAGGAGCCGTCATAGATCGCCCGTGCGGGCTTGCCGATGGTCTCCAGTGCCGCCGACAGGATCGCCGCCGAGACGCCGGAGCCGCAGCTCGTCACCAGCGGCTTGTCGAGATCGACGCCGGCTTCCCGGAAGGCGGCGGTGATGGCGTCGGGCCCCTTGAGCTTGCCATCGGCCACGAGCGCCGAGGAGGGCAGGTTGAGCGCGCCCGGCATATGGCCGGAGCGGACGCCCGGGCGCGGCTCTGGCGCCTCGCCGCGGAAGCGCTCGGCCGGCCGGGCATCGACGATCTGGGCCGAGCCGGTCTCCAGCGCCTTCGCCACATCGCCCATGTCGGCCACGGCGGAATGGTCGAGCCGGGCGGTGAAGCTGCGCGGCTGGCGGGCGCGGGGCGGGCCTTCCTCCAGCGGGCGACCTTCAGCCAGCCATTGCGGCATGCCGCCGTCCAGAATCACCACGTCGCGGGCGCCGAAGGTCCGGAAGGTCCAGCGGACACGCGGCGCCGAGAACAGGCCGAGCCCGTCATAGACCACGATGCGCATGCCGTCGCCGATGCCCATCGCGCCGACCGCGGCGGCGAAGGCGTCGGGGCGCGGCATCATATGCGGCAGGGTCGAGGCGGTGTCCTTGACCGCGTCGATGTCGAAGCGAACGGCTCCCGGAATGCGGCGCTCGGCATATTCAGCGGCGGGATCGCGGGCTTGGGCCGGCAGATACCAGGAGCCGTCGACCACGACGATATCGGGCGCATCGAGCCGTTCGGCCAGCCATTGCGTGGAGACGAAGACATCGTTGCTGGCCATCGGCGCATTTCCTCGAAAGAGTCTGATTTCAGTAGCTTGGAGAGAAGTCTTCAGGCGAGCGCGATGCGCACGCGCCGGTTCTGCTTGCCCTTCTTCTCGATATCGGTGACCGCGACCGGGCCGATCTCCGCGGTGTTGCGGACATGCGTGCCGCCGCAGGGCTGGAGGTCGATCTCCGCGATCCTGACCAGCCGGACGCGGCCGGAGCCGCGCGGCGGCTTCACCGACATGGTTTTGACCAGGCCGGGATTGGCGTCGAGCTCCTCGTCGGTGATCCAGCTCTCGGTGACGTCGGCATTGCGCGCCACCAGGGCGTTGAGCTTCTCAGCGATCTCCGCCTTGTCGAGCCCGCCTTCGGGGATGTCGAAGTCGAGCCGGCCATCGCCTTCGCCGATGGCGCCGCCGGTGACGGGGTAAGGCAGCACGACGCTGAGCAGATGCAGCGCCGTGTGGATGCGCATCCGCTTCAGCCGCCGCTGCCAGTCGAGCCGGGCGGTGACCTTGTCGCCGATGGCCGGTGCCGTCTGGCCCTCCAGCGGGACATGCAGGATGCGGCTCTTGTCCTCGGGATCGTAGATCGCTGTGCCGATCGCGATCTCGCCGCCGCCCGCAGCGACCAGCAGCCCGGCATCTCCGGGCTGGCCGCCGCCGGTGGCGTAGAACACCGTCCGGTCGAGCTCGATGCCGCCGCGCTCGTTGACGGCGAGCACGGTCGCCATCGTTTCGTTCTGATAGGCGTCGGCGCGGAACAGCAATTCGGTCGGCATGAACGTCTCCCTCGGATCACCAGCTTATCGCAGGCCAGGCCGCTGCGGCAAAGATGCCTGCGATCGGATATCCTTGCCGCCGGCGGGGCTTCCGTCCCGGAGCGGCTATGACTAGGTTGCCGGGCTGGGTTGCCGGCCGCTGCCGGCATTGGAGCCGTCGATGACTGTGCCACGCATGCAGCCGAGTGACGGCGTCGCCTGGATCACCGGCGCGAGCTCCGGCATCGGTGCGGCGGTGGCGCTCGAACTGGCGCGGCGCGGCTGGACGGTTGCCATCACCGCAAGACGGCTCGAATTGCTCGAGGAGGTCGCGCTGCAAGGCGCCGGCTTGCCGGGGCGGATCGTCGCGCATGCCGGCGACGTCACCGATCCCGAGGCGATGCGCGCCGTGGTCGAGGGGATCGAGAGCGTGCACGGGCCGATCGCGCTGGCTTTCCTCAATGCCGGCACCGCCCAGGGAAATCGACCCGACGCCCTGGATGCAGTGACCTTCGAGCGGATCTTCGCCGTCAACCTGTTCGGCGTGGTGCGTGGCCTGGCGGCCTTGCTCGAGCCCATGGGCGCGCGCGGCAAGGGCCAGATCGCCGTCAACGCCTCGCTCGTCGGTTATGGCGGCCTGCCCGGTAGCGGCGCCTATGGCGCCTCCAAGGCAGCGGCGATCCATCTCTGCGAAAGCCTGAGATTCGACTGCGACCGGCTCGGCGTCCGCCTGCAGCTGGTCAATCCCGGCTTCGTCGATACGCCGATGACGCGGCGCAACACTTTCCGCATGCCCCTGCTGATGACGGATGAAACGGCCGCGGCCCGCATCGTCGATGGCTTCGTCCGCGACGGTTTCGAGATCGTCTTTCCCCGCCGCCTGGCCTGGACGATGAAGCTGATCCGGCTGCTGCCTTATCCGCTCTATTTCCGGGCAGCGCGAGCATTGGCCGGTGGTGCGAACCGCGACGGCTGATGCGGCCGTCGCAGCTTGCAGTTCGACTCAGCGCTCGACGATCGTGGTGAAGCCGCCGAAGATCATGCGCTTGCCGTCGAAGGGCATGTTCTCCATGCTGGGCTTCATGCGCGTGTCGGCCATCACCTTGGCCATGACCTCGTCGCGCTTGGCGCGCGATTCATAGGTCACCCATGCGAAGACGACGACCTCGTCCTCCTTGGCCTGCACGGCGCGGGGGAACGAGGTCAGCTCGCCGTAGGGCACATCTTCGGCGATGGCTTCGACATAGGTGAGGGCACCATGCTCCATCCAGATCTCGCCGCCGAGTTCAGCCATCTTCTGGTAGGCGTCGAGCTTGTCCTTCGGGACGGCGAGCACGAAACCGTCGACATAATAGGGCATTGTTCTGTCCTCCTTCTCCGGAATGGCCATAGGACGAACGGCCATGCTGCGAACCGACAACAGGGCTCGGTCAATTTCGTTCAGGAGTGTCACGACTGGCCGAAGCGCTCCTCCAGCCAGCACACGGCGAAGGTGACGATAGCGGCGGCCTCCACGAGCACGCACGGGGCGGTGCCGACGGCTCCCCGACGGCCACGGCCCGTAGCCAGGAAGGCCGCGACGATGCCGGCGAAGTAGTCCTCTTCCAACCCCGGCACCACGGGCTCGCCGGTGTCGAATTCCTCGATCATGCGCCAGCGCGTGCCCGCCGGGGTGGCGAAGGGCACTTCGCAGCGGCGTATGCGCTTGCCCGGAATGCGCGCGAGATGCTCGGCATGGTGGAGCAGCGTCATGGTGTCGAGTGGCGCCCCGAGCATCAGCACCTTGCCGCCGATCTCGACCAGCTTCGCCAGCGGCGAGCCCTCGCCATAGCCGTAATCGAGCGGGTGATCGGCGGTGAACCAGCCGGCTTTCGCGCCGATGGCGGCGATCGAGGCGCCAGGATTGCCGCTGCGCAGCGCGCCCGGCGTGGTGCGCAGGAACTCCGGCAGGATGCCGTTGTCGCGGATGGCGCGCGAGGCCAGCGGCTCGAAGGGCGGGACATGGTCGCGCCATTCGGGCGGAACGCGCCCGTCCGCGCCGAGCAACTCTTCGTAGCCGGCCTCCCAATCGGCATAGGCGAGCAGCGTTCCGTCCGGGCCGATGGCGTCGCGCAACGCGCCGATCAGTGCGTCCGGCCCGCTCAATAACCGCCCGACCTTGCTCACCGCCGCATGCACCATGACGCTGTCGCCATGCGCGAGCCCGAGTGCCAGAAGGTCGTCGCAGAGTTTCGCGCGGGGCAGGAAGGCGGAAGGCACCGGGGAGGGCTCGTCATTCATCTTCCGGGCGCTCCTCGGCCCTGAGCGCGGCCAGCGCCGCGAGCGCACGTCGGCGGCCGAAGTCGAGGTCGACGATCGGCCGCGGATAGTCCTCGCCCAGCCTGATTCCGGCCTTCTGCAGATCGGTTTGTGGCGCGGTCCAGGGGCGGTGGACGAACTTCGTGTCGAGTCTGGCGAGCTCGGGAACGAAGTGCCTGACATAGGCGCCGTCCGGATCGAACTTCTCGCCCTGAGTCACGGGGTTGAAGATGCGGAAATAGGGCGCCGCATCGGCGCCGGAGCCCGCGACCCATTGCCAACTTGCTGCATTGTTGGCCGGGTCGGCATCGACCAGCGTGTCCCAGAACCAGGCTTCGCCCTGACGCCAGTCGGTCAGGAGGTGCTTGATCAGGAAGGACGCCGCGACCATGCGCACGCGGTTGTGCATCCAGCCCGTCTGCCAGAGCTCACGCATGCCGGCGTCGACCAGCGGATAACCGGTCAGTCCCTTGCGCCAGGCAGCGAGACCTGCCTCGTCATGCTCCCAGCCGAAATCGTCGAAGCGGGCATTGAAGTTGCGGGTCGCGAGCTCGGGATTGTGGAACAGCAGATGATAGGAGAACTCGCGCCAGCCCAGCTCGGAGAGGAATTTCTCGGCGTCGGCCGGACTCCCCGGCGTCTCGCCCGTTTCCAGCGCAAGATGCGTCGCGTGCCAGATCTGCCGCGGGCCGATCTCGCCGAAACGCAAATGTGGGGAAAGCCGCGAGGTCGCCAGCCTGTCCGGCCGATCCCGCTCGGTGCGATAGCCCTGCAAGCCGTCCTGGAGGAAGTCCCCCAGCCGGGTCTGCGCGCCCCCCTCTCCAGGCGTCCAGCTTTCGCGCAGGCCGCCGGCCCTATCGGGCTGACTCGGCTCGAGCCCGAGTTCGCCGACCCGCAGCGCCGCGCTCCGCAGCGACACCGGCAGCTCGGCCTTGCTGATGGCTCGCGGTGTCGGCAGCGGCGCGCATGGTTCGCCGCGCTCGCGGGCCGCGCGCCAATAGGGCGTGAACACCTGCATCGGGCCGCCGGCCTTGGTCGTCACCTGCCAGGGCTCGTTGAGGAGCGCCGCGTTGAAGCTCTCGACGCGGACGCCGGCGGCGGCGAGCTCCGCCTTCAGGGGCTTGTCGAGCGCGATCGCGGCGGCTTCGTAGCGGCGGTTCCAGGCGACGAAGCCGATGCCGGCATCATGGACCAGCCGGGGCAGGATTTCGGCCGGGTCGCCGCGCATCACGAGGAGTTCGCCGCCGCGCGCTGCGATAGCGGCTGAAAGCGCCGTGAGCGAGCGCGACAGCCACCAACGTGCTGCACCGCCGAACGGCCGACGCTGCGGCGAGGTATCGAGGATGTAGAGGCAGAGGCTCGGGCCGTGTTCGAGAGCGGCGGTCAGGGCCGGATTGTCCGAGAGGCGCAGGTCCTCTCGGAACCAGATCAGGGCCGGGCTTTCGCTCACGTGTCGACAGTCCCTTCTGCGGGGGCGGTTCGCCTTGCCGCAAGGTAATTGCGTACTGCTGCCGGCACGGGTCGTGATACACTCGGCGCGGCTGCGGGTCGAGAACGGGTCTTGTTCAGGGAGGCGGTCTCATGGCGACGCCGGAAGTGGAGGCGCTGACGCGCCGTGTGGCCACGCTCGAAGCCCAGCTCGCAGCCTTGCTCCAGGCGATCAGTATCGGTCGCAGCGGCTCGGTGGCGATCACCGCGCCGAACGGGTTCAGTATCACGGCCGGCGGCAGCTGCACGATCAACACCGGTGCGGAGCTGGTCCTGACCGCAGGCAGTAACTTCCGGACCAGCGTCGGCAGTGCCTACACCTTGCAGACCGGGGCCGGCATGAGGCTCGCCGCTGGCACAGGCGTCGCCGTCGTTGCGGCGACCGCGCTCAACCTCAACGCCAATCGCCAGATCAGCCTGGCGACGCGAGCCTTCGAGGTCGCCGCCTCGGTCAGCATCGACATCGACAGCAGCAAGGATTTCGCGATCGCCAGCGGCCGGGCGCTCAGCGTCGAGGCTGCCGATGGCATGCTGCTCGATTCAGGCTCGGCTGCACTCGCCTTGAAGAAGGACGGCTCAGTCGACCTTTCGGGCAAGGACATCAGGATCAAGGCGAGCGGAAAGATCCAGGTGACCGCGACCTCGGACGTGACCATCAAGGGGTCGAAGATCCTGCAGAACTGACGGGGCCTAGGTGCAGCTCCTGAAGCGAAGACCCCGCCCGGGCCGGGTGGCCGGGGCGGGGTCTGTTCTGCGCTTGATCAGTGGGCCTGCGGGGCGGACTGCTTCGGCGCGGGCTTCTTCTTCCTGCTGCCGAGCGCGGCGAGCCAGCGCACGACGACGTAGAACACCGGCGTGAACAGCAGGCCGAACAGGGTGACGCCGATCATGCCGGAGAACACCGCGACGCCCAGCACCTGACGCATTTCCGCGCCGGCGCCGACCGAGATCGTCAGGGGCAGCACGCCGAGGATGAAGGCGAGCGAGGTCATCAGGATCGGCCGCAGCCGGGTCTTGGCAGCGGCGATCGCGGCATCGCGCCGGCTCATGCCTTCGTCCTCGGCCTGCTTGGCGAACTCGACGATCAGGATCGCGTTCTTGGCGGCGAGGCCGACGAGCACGACGAGACCGATATCGACCAGCACGTTGCGATCGAAGTCCTTGTAGCCGACGCCGATCATCGCCGCGAGAATACACATCGGCACGATCAGGATGACGGCGAGCGGCAAGGTCCAGCTCTCGTACAGCGCCGCCAGCAGCAGGAAGACGAACACCACCGCAAGGCCGAAGGCGATGATCGCGGTATTGCCGGCGAGCTTCTCCTGCAGCGCGATCTCGGTCCATTCGAAGCCGAAACCGGCCGGCAGGACCTGGGCCGCGATCTTTTCCACTGCCGCGATGCCCTGGCCGGTCGAGTAGCCGCGCGCCATCGAAAGCTGCACCTCGGCCGCCGGATAGAGATTGTAGCGCGGCACGCGATAGGGGCCGGTCGTGTCGGAGAAGGTCGCGACCGAGCCGATCGGCACCATCTCGCCGTCGGCGTTGCGGGTCTTCAACGCGGCAACGTCGCGGGTTTCCAGCCGGAAGGGATTGTCGGCCTGCGCCGTGACCCGGAAGGTGCGTCCGAGGATGTTGAAGTCGTTGACATAGGCAGACCCCATGTAGACCGACAGCGTCTCGAACACGCGCGTCACCGGCACGCCGAGCATCTCGGCCTTGGTCCGGTCGATGTCGGCATAGATCTGTGGCGTCTTGGTCGAGAACAGCGTGAAGGGCTGCTGGATGCCGGGAACCTGGCCCGCCGTTCCCGCCACCGCCCATGTCGCGCCCTCGAGCGCCGGCAAGCCGCGCCCGCCGCGATCCTGGACATAACCCTTGAGGCCACCACCGGTGCCGATGCCCGGAACGGCCGGAGGCTCGACCACCAGTGCGAAGGCTTCGCCGATCTGGAACAGCTGGGTCCGCAGGTCGTTGAGGATGCCCTGGGTGGTGAGGCCGGCCTTGGCCCGCTCCCTGAAGTCGGTGAGGGTGACGAAGGCGACGCCGGCATTGGGCGCCAGGGTGAAGGTCGCGCCGTCGAGGCCCGCGAAGGCGACGGCATGGGCGACGCCGGGGCGCGACAGCAGCATATCGGTCGCCTTGCGGATGACCGCATCGGTTCGCGGCAGCGACGAGCCCGGAGGCAGCTGGAAGACGGCGATGAAGTAGCCACGGTCGAGCTGCGGCACGAGCCCGGTCGGAATCGCCGCGAGACGCTGGCCGGCGACGGCGATCAGCGCCGCATAAACCAGCAGCATCACGACGCCGAAGCGGATCAGGCGCGATGTCACCGCGCCATAGGCGCGCGAGAGCCAGTCGAAACCCTTGTTGAAATACTTGAAGAACCAGCGCAGCGGCGCGGTGAGCGTCGCGAGGAAACCCTTCGGCTCCTCATGGCTGTGCGGCTTCAGCAGGATCGCCGCCAGCGCCGGCGACAGGGTCAGCGAAACGAAGCAGGAGATCGCCGTCGAGGCGGCGATCGTCACCGCGAACTGCTGGTAGAAGGTTCCCTGCAGGCCGGTGATGAAAGCAGTCGGGATGAACACGGCGCAGAGCACGAGTGCGATCGCGAGGAGGGCGCCGCCGACCTCGTCCATGGTCTTGTGCGCTGCGTCCACGGCGTTCATGCCCTGCGCCAGATAGCGCTCGACATTCTCGACCACGACGATGGCGTCGTCGACGACGATGCCGATCGCCAGCACCAGCGCCAGCAGCGAGATCGTGTTGAACGAGATCCCGACCGCACTCATCACCAGGAAGGTGCCGACCAGCGAGACCGGGATCGCGATGATCGGGATGATCGCGGCGCGCCAGGTCTGCAGGAACAGGATCACGACGATGACGACGAGCACGATCGCCTCGAGCAGCGTCGTGACCACGGCGGAGACGGATTCCCTGATGAACTCCGTCGGGTTGTAGACGATGGTGTACTCGACGCCGGCCGGGAAGTTCTTCGACAGCCCCTCCATCGTCTTGATGAGCGCGTCGGAGGCCGCCAGCGCGTTCGAGCCCGGACGCTGGAACACGCCGATCGCGACGGCTTCCTTGTTGTCGAGATAGGAGTTCGACAGGTAGTCCTGCGCGCCGAGCTCGACCCGGGCTATGTCGCGGACGCGGATCGTGCCGGCATCCGCATCCGAGCGGACGACGATGTTGTAGAACTCGTCGACGCTGGTGAGGCGCCCGAGCGTGTTGACCGAAAGCTGGAAGGCGCCGTCCGACGCCGCCGGCGGCTGGTTGATCGCGCCCGCCGCGACCTGGATGTTGGCGGCGCGGATCGCAGCGATGACATCGCCCGCGGTCAGGTTGCGCGCCGAGACCTTGGCCGGGTCGAGCCAGACGCGCATCGAGTAGTCGCGCGCACCGAAGACCTGGACGTCGCCGACGCCTTCGACGCGGGTCAGCACGTCCTTCACGTTGAGCGTCGTGTAGTTCGAGACGTATTGCTGGTCGCGCGAGCCGTCGGGCGACAGCATGTGGATGACCATCAGGAAGTCGGGCGAGGCCTTGCGGACCTGCAGGCCGAGCGTGCGCACCTCCTGCGGCAGGCGCGGCTCAGCCGCCGAGACGCGGTTCTGCACCAGCACCTGGGCCTGGTCGACATCGGTGCCGCCCTTGAAGACGACGTTGATCGTCACGCGCCCGTCGCCGGTCGACTGCGACGAGATGTAGAGCATGTCGTCGACGCCGTTGACCTCTTGCTCGATCGGCGCCGCGACCGTGGCCGCGACGACCTCGGCCGAGGCGCCCGGATAGGTCGCGGTGATCGTGACGGTCGGCGGCGCGATCTCGGGATATTCCGCGATCGGCAGGGTGCGCAGGGTGATGGCGCCGGCGATGGTCAGCAGGACCGAAAGAACGGTCGCGAAGATCGGCCGGTCGATGAAGAAATGGGCGAAGCGGAACATGCTTTGGTCCTGGCCAGGAAGGGCAGGCGGACGGGCGATACCGTCCGCTCTCGTCGTGCGGCGTGGGCGCTCAGTTGGCAGCCGCGGCCGCCTTGATCTCGGTCGATTGCGGGGCCACCGTCACACCGGGTCTGACCATGGGGCTGGCGAGGCCGTTGACGATCACCTTGTCGGTCGCGGCGAGCCCCTTGGTGATGACGCGCAGCCCGTCGGAGATCTGGCCGAGCGTGACGGGCTTCGGCACCACCTTGTTCTCAGGGCCGACCGTCAGGACGATCTTGTTCGCCTGGTCGGAGACGATCACCGCATCCGGCACCAGGAGCGCATCGATCTCGCCGGCGTCGAGGCGCAACCGCCCGAACGCGCCGGGGGTCAGGAACCGGTCGGGATTGGCGAAGACGGCGCGGCCGCGGATCGTGCCCGAGCGCGCGTTCAGCGCATTGTCGACGAAGTCGATCTCGCCGGCACGGTTCCAATTGGTCTCGTCGGACAGGCGCACGCGCGCCCGCGGGGCGGCACCGCGCAGGCTGGCCAGCCGCGCATAGCGCAAATAGTCCGCCTCCGAGACGTCGAACACGAAGTAGATGGGATCGAGGGCGACGATGGTCGTCAGCAGCGTGGCGCCCGACTGGCCGCCGGCGATCAGGTTGCCGGGGTCGACGCGGCGGTTCGAAAGCCGGCCGGCGAGCGGCGCGCGCACCTGCGTCCATTCGAGATTGAGCTCGGCCGTCTTCAAATTGGCTTCGGCCGCCTGCTGTGAGGCGATCGCGCTGTTGAGGTTGGCGCGGCGCTGGTCGATGTCGCGAGCGGTGATGGTGCGGTTCTGCGTCAGCGCCTCGGCTCGCTCGACCTCGTTCTGGGTGAGCTCGACCTGGGCTTTGGCGCGGGCGACCTCGGCACGGGCGGCATCGACCGTGAGCCGGTAGGGACGCTGGTCGATGGTGAAGAGCGGATCGCCCGCCTTGACCATGTCGCCGTCCTTGAAGTGTAGTTTGTCGACGAAGCCCGAGACGCGGGCGCGCACCTCGACCTGCTCGCTGGCCTCGAAACGGCCGGTGAACTCGTCCCAGTTGGTGACGCGCTTGGCGAGCGGTGTCGCGACGGTGACCGGGGGCGCCGGAGGCGCGCCCTGGGCCAGAGCCTCGAGCGAAAGAGCCGGAAGCAGGGCCGCCAATGCGACAAGCGCCCGGCTGGAGCGACGGCGGATCATAGGAAACTCCGAAAATGCGTGTCCGGCGCAACCTTGCGCGGTTTCCGGCCAATCCGGCTAAAAGGCCATGCAACTGACGATTGTCAAGTTCCATCACTCGACAGTGGCGTAGTCTTGTGCGCTGCGGAAGAGATTGTGGCCCTACCGCTGCGCGACGGCAACAGATGCTTGCTGGCGGCTGCCCAAGGCTCTACCTGAAGGGCTCGTCAATTATTGGCAGGGCCGGCCGCCCGCCGTTTCCGGAACATCGTCATGAACGCGCATGCACGCCCCGCCGATCCGAAGAAGCTCATCAAGGGCGCAACCGGCGACTGGGAGGTCGTGGTCGGCCTCGAGATCCACGCCCAGATCACCTCCAACGCCAAGCTCTTCTCCGGCGCCTCGACCGCTTTTGGCGGCGAGCCCAACGCCCATGTCAGCCTGGTCGACGCGGCCATGCCCGGCATGCTGCCGGTGATCAACGAGGAATGCGTGCGCCAGGCCGTGCGCACCGGTCTTGGCCTGAACGCCGCGATCAACAACCGCTCGGTTTTCGACCGCAAGAACTATTTCTATCCCGACCTGCCGCAGGGCTACCAGATCAGCCAGTACAAGTACCCGATCGTCGGCGAGGGCGAGATCGCGGTCGATCTGTCGCCGACCGAGCAGATCAGCGTCGGGATCGAGCGCCTGCATCTCGAGCAGGACGCCGGCAAGTCGATGCACGACCAGCACCCGACCATGAGCTTCGTCGATCTCAACCGCTCGGGCGTCGCGCTGATGGAGATCGTCTCCAAGCCGGATCTGCGCTCGGCCGACGAGGCCAGGGCCTATGTCTCGAAGCTGCGCACCATCCTGCGCTATATCGGCTCCTGCGACGGCGACATGGAGAAGGGCAATCTGCGGGCCGACGTCAACGTCTCCGTCCGCAGGCCGGGCACGCCCTTGGGCACGCGCTGCGAGATCAAGAACGTCAACTCGATCCGCTTCATCGGCCAGGCGGTCGAGGTCGAGGCCCGCCGCCAGATCGGCATCCTCGAGGATGGCGGCAAGATCGATCAGGAAACCCGGCTCTATGATCCCGGCAAGGGCGAGACGCGCTCGATGCGCTCCAAGGAGGAGGCGCACGACTACCGCTATTTCCCGGATCCCGACCTGCTGCCGCTCGAATTCGACGATGCCTTCGTCGATGGGCTGAAGGCCGGCCTGCCGGAACTGCCCGACGCCAAGAAGGCGCGCTTCATCGCCGATTACGGGCTTTCGCCCTATGACGCCTCGGTGCTGGTCGCCGAGCGCGACCAGGCCGATTATTTCGAGGCGGTGGCGAAGGGCCGCGACGGCAAGGCGGCGGCCAACTGGGTGATCAACGAGCTCTTCGGCCGGCTCAACAAGGAAGGCATGGACGTCACCTCCTCGCCGGTCTCGGCCGCGCAGCTCGGCGGCCTCGTCGACCTGATCGGCGAAGGGGTGATCTCCGGCAAGATCGCCAAGGACCTCTTCGAGATCCTCTGGTCGGAAGCAGGAAACGGACCTTTGGATCCGCGCGAGGTCGTCGAAGCCCGCGGCATGAAGCAGGTCACCGATACCGGCGCGATCGAGAAGGCGGTCGACGAGATCATCGCCGCCAATCCCGACAAGGTCGAGCAGGTCAAGCTGAAGCCGAGCATGCTCGGCTGGTTCGTCGGCCAGGCGATGAAGGCCTCGGGCGGCAAGGCCAACCCGCAGGCCCTGAACGAGATCCTGAAGGCGAAGCTGGGGATTTAGGTCTGGAACACACCGTCATCCCGGACAAGCCGCCCTCGGGCCCGGCCTTTGGCCGGCCCAAGGATAAACTCCGCGGCGCCGATCCGGGATCCATCGGAGACCGCGGCGCTCTCCGAGGGATCCCGGCGCTCCGCTGCGCTTCGGCCGGGATGACGTGGAGGATTGGTCGCCGGTTATCGTGGAGTGGGTGCCCAAGGTGACGCAAGCCGGTCTCATCATCCGCGATGCGACTTCGGCCGATCTGCCGGCCGTGCGCTCGCTGTTGGTCGAGACCTGGCACGCCACCTATGACGGCATCTATGGCTGGCGCCGCGTCGCCGAGATCACCAATGCCTGGCACTCGCTGGATGCGCTCTCCGCCCAGCTCGGACGCGAGAGCGGCATCTTTCTGATTGCGCTGCTCGGCCATGAGGTCGTCGGCACGGCCTCGGCCCGCCGCGAGCCCGATCGTGCTGCCCTGCTGACGCGGCTCTATGTCCTCCCGGCGAGGCAGGGCGAGGGAATCGGCCGCACCTTGCTCCAGGTGGCGCTCGCCTGCTTCCCGGATGCGCCGGTGGCCCGGCTCGAGGTCGAGAGCCAGAACGAGCCGGCCATCGCCTTCTACGAGCGCATGGGCTTCTTCCTGCAGCACCAGGCCCGTTTCGACGGCCGCGAGGACACGCCCAATACGCTGATCATGGCCAAGCGGCTGGTCATGAGCTGATCGCGCCGACCGCCGCAAATCCACTGGAGACGATGATGTTCGATGCGCCCAACCCAGCCGGAATCACGATGCGCGAGGCGACCCGCGCCGATGTCGCGCGCATCGTCAGCCTGATGCTGCTCGGTGCGGCCAAGCAGACGCGCACCATGGCCGAGATCGCGGAGGAGGCGGCCCATCCCTCCTATCTCGCGGCCTTCGACGAGATCGCGCGCAACACCAGCAACACGCTCTTCGTCGCCGAGATCGACGGCAGGGTCGTCGGCACACTCCAGGTGACGCTGATTCCGGGCTTGATCCATCGTGGCCGCAAACGGGCCAAGCTCGAGAGCGTCCATGTCGATCCGGAGCAGCGCAGCCGCGGCATCGGCGCGGACATGGTTGCCTTCGCCGTCGATTTTGCCCGGCGCAACGGTGCCGGCCTGGTCGAGCTGACCTCGAACAAGACGCGCGAGTCGGCGCATCGCTTCTACCGGCGGATCGGCTTCGAGCAGTGCCATGAGGGCTTCAAGAAGGAGCTCTAGGCTGCAGCCTGGCGCGGCCGCTCGTGACATGGCGCTCCCGCTCCAGGCGCGCAGCGCCTCGGCTTACGCAATCGCCGCCGGCTTCCTAGATTGACCATCGGACCTCAACCGAGACGAGGAAGCAACGCATGTCGCAAGTGCAGGCCAAGCCGATCGACCTCTATTACTGGCCGACGCCGAACGGCTGGAAGATCACCATCATGCTCGAGGAATGCGGGCTGCCCTACGCCATCGTGCCGGTGAACATAGGCAAGGGCGACCAGTTCAAGCCGGACTTCCTCGCCTTCTCCCCGAACAACCGCATGCCGGCGATCATCGACCCCGAGGGGCCGGACGGCACGCCGATCTCGGTCTTCGAGTCCGGCGCGATCCTGCAATATCTCGGTCGCAAGACCGGGAAATTCTATCCGGCCGACGAACGCGCCCGCGTCGCCGTCGACGAGTGGCTGTTCTGGCAGATGGGCGGCTTCGGCCCGATGCTCGGTCAGACCCATCATTTCCGCATCTATGCGCCCGAGAAGGTGCCCTACGCGGTCGATCGCTACACCAATGAGGCGAACCGGCTCTATGGCGTGCTGAACCGGCGCCTCGAGGGCCGCGACTATATCTGCGACGCCTATTCGATCGCCGACATGGCCTGCGTCGGCTGGGCCCGGGGCTGGGAGCGCCAGGGCCAGGACATCAAGCAGTTCCCCAATGTCGCGCGCTGGCTCGAGACGATGCTGGCGCGCCCGGCGGTCCAGCGCGGACTTGCCGTGGCGGAGGAGCTGCGCAACCCGGCCGGCATCAGCACGCCGGAGGAAAAGGCCGTCCTGTTCGGCCAGAAGGCGCGCTGAAGCACCGATCGAGCAGCGCCGTCATGCTCGCCCTTGTGGCGAGTATCCACGTCTTGGACACCGCGGTCGATCACTGAAGCGAAGACGTGGATGGTCGGGACAAGCCCGACCATGACGGCTGGCAGGGCTGACCGCGCTCCGTCAATTGCTCCGCGACCACTTCACCGAGCGGCAGATCAGCCCGCCCATGACGCAGCCGGCGGTGGTCAGGGTGTCGCCGGAGAGCGTCATCGTGCCCGAATAGGTCTTGCCGTCCTCGGGGTTGAAGGCGCTGCCGCTCCATTTGCCGGCGCTGGTCGGCTTCATGTCGTAGAAGATGCGCTGGCCCAGCTTGGCCGCTCCGCTGGCGTCCTTGAGCCAGGAGATCGTGCCGCAGACGGCCTCGCCGCATTTGGCGAGGCGCACCTTGGAGGCCCCGGTGTCGCGCAGCCAGGTGCCGGTGACCTCCTGCGCCGCGGCCGGGGTTGCGAGCATGGCGACCGCGGCTGCGACCGCGATTGGGCGAAGGCTCATGGCGTTCCTCCTCTTTTGTCGACCAGCGTTGATCGCATGGTTCAGATGTAAACCATATCCGAGCCGGGTCTGGCTTCCAAGTGGGGGCGCTGGACCATCGGCAACCCGCTGCAGCTTTCGTGGCGAACGGTCGCGAGGGTGAATCTTCCGTCAATGGCTGACGCTGCGTCATTTCGAGAGCATATTGAAATCATTTGATTATTCGATCTGGAAAACTGAATCGAAGGTTGACTTGACCGCGCGCTTACGAGTCGTTGAGCTTCGATTCATCTCGAATTTTAGCGGAGTCTTTTACCGCCTGGCTCGAACCTCCTCCTCACGAAGCGCGGCCCAGGAAGGGCCGGGCCACGGTGAAAACAGGGTGGTTTGTCATGGCACGCATGGAAATGAGCGCGATCCCGGCTTCGCTGGCGATCCCGATGGAAGCCTCGGCCGAGGCCTATTACGAACTCGGCCTGATGCATGCCGCCGGCCGCGCAGCCCCGGTCGATCTGGTCGCCGCGCAGAAATGGTTCAACGTCGCGCTCGCCAAGGGCTGCGGCCGCGCCGCCGCCCACCGTGCCGAGCTGGCTCAGGAGATGAGCCGCGAGGAGATCGCCGAGGCGCTGCGCGAGGCGCGCCGCTTCCTGACCCGGCATTGAACGTTAGCCGCGCAGCCGCGCCATCGTGAGCGCATCGGCGTAAGCGCCGGCGCGGAAGGCATAGGCGCGCAGGAGCCCTTCCGGCTCGAAACCGAATTTACGGTAGAGCGCGATCGCCGCAGCATTGTCGGCGTAGACCGTCAGCTCCAACCGCCTCAGCCCGAACCAGTTGTCCGCGGCGTCGACGAGTTCGCCGAGCAGCGCCGAGCCGACGCCGGTGCCGCGATGATCGTCATGCACCCCGATGCCGATATAGGCGACATGCGCCCTTCGGCCGCGATAGCGCTCGAAGCCGGCCTGGCCGATCAGTTCGCCGTCGCGGATTGCAACGATGTTGAGCCCGTCGATGTCCGGATTCTCCAGCCAGCGCCGTGTCACTTCGCTACGTTGGTAGGGCAGGCGCAAGGTCCCGGCGCGAAAGCCCGGCAGATTGACGAGAGCCGTCAGCGCGTCCAGGTCATCACTGCGTGCGGCCCGGACCAGGAGCCGGCTGGAACCGACCGATTTCCCCGATTCACCGGGGAACTTGGCTCTTTCGAGTGTCATTTGTGCTCTCCGAGGCAGCCGGGAGAGCGGAATTCCACTGAACCCTGCTCGCTACGGCAGGGTTTGCGGGGGATGATCGTGGCGCGCCTAGCGCAATGCCGATCCCGCACACCCTCCAAGGTGCGTCGACATCAGGATTACGAGGGCGGTCGCTGCGATCATGTCGCGGATCATAACCGCGGATCGCGAGCTCGCAAGCCTCGCCACAGCCTTGTGGCAAGGGGAGGGCGCCGCTATAAGCGCGCCGCATTCTCCCGATTTTGCCCCAAGGATAATAACGATGGCTGTCCAGCGTACCTTCTCCATTCTCAAGCCCGACGCGACGAAGCGCAATCTCACTGGCGCGGTCAACGCGGTCATCGAGAAGGCCGGCCTGCGCATCGTCGCGCAGAAGCGCATCCAGATGACCAAGGCCCAGGCCGAGACCTTCTACGCGGTCCACAGCGCGCGGCCCTTCTTCGGCGAGCTCGTCGAGTTCATGACCTCCGGCCCGGTCGTCGTGCAGGTTCTCGAGGGCGAGAACGCCATCGCCGCCTATCGCGAGGTGATGGGCGCCACCAACCCGGCCAATGCCGCCGAGGGCACCGTGCGCAAGCTCTTCGCCGAGTCGGTCGGCGAGAACACCGTCCATGGTTCGGATGCGCCGGAGACCGCTGCGATCGAGATCGCCCAGTTCTTCGCCGGCAACGAGATCGTCGGCTGAGCCGACCGCTTCGGAAGCGTTGAAAATCGAAAGGGCGGGTCCGCGAGGACCCGCCCTTTCTCGTTCGGCGTTCGCCTCCGACGAGGCGGTGGAACTTGGCGACGCCCGCCTATTTGAAGCCGAGGTCGAAGGCGTAGGTCGCGGAAATGCCGACCGTGATCGAGTCGCGCGAGCCGTAAGCCTTGACGATCGGTGCCTTGGCAGCGTCGCCGACCAGGTGCTTGTACTCGACATAGGCCGTGGTCTGGAGGTTGTCGCTCCAGGCATAGGTCGCCTGCGCGATCGCGCCGACCGAGTGGACGCCGGCATTGAAGCGCTGCAGCACGCCGCCATTGCCGGCCCAGGCCCCGCCGAAATAGGTGCGGACATAGTCGGCGCCCGCGATCGTCATGCGTGGGCCGGCGCCGATCGACCAGGCGCCGATCCGCTGGAAGGCCTCGACCTTGACCTCGGCGAAGAGGGCGTCATGCGCGACCACGCCGCGCCGCAGGTCGACGCGTCCGCGCAGCCATGACGTCGGGTAGAACTCGACGAAGCCGCCGAGCTCGCCACCGAACTTGGTGTCCGGGACGCCGGTGATGCGCAGCGCCGCATTGGTGCTGGCCTTGCGCTCCCAGAGCAGGTTGCCGGAGAAGCCGACGCGCCAGGCCTTGCCCGAGAAGAAGCCGATGCTGATCGCGTCGTCCTCGGCCGCCCACCAGGTGCTCCTGGTGCCGCGCCCCAGCGAGATGATCCCCCGAGGCCGGAAGATGTAGTCATTGGAGCCGACATAATCGGGCTGGTAGCGCAGGCCGGCGCCGAGCGTCAGGTGCCAGTTCTGGACCGATTCCGGTGAGGTGTACTGGGTGTATTCGGGAGATTGGGCCTTGGCCGGAGCCGCAAGCAGGGAGGTCAGGCCGACAAGGCCCGCAACAAACGCAACGCAACGCATCATCACAACTCCGGCGCCAGGGCGCCCCAGACCAAGCCAACGGCGACAATCTGATTCATTAGTCTTAACCTGAGGTTGATGCGCCGCGTTCGGGCGGATGGAAATGGGCTGGCTGCCAACAAAGCCCGATTCGGGGCGGAACGGAACGGTGCGCCGCGTCGCTGCCGGCTCTGGCCGCAACGCGCTTCCGCGGAGCCTGGACCTGTTCTAGGAAGGAGACATGACAGAACTTCCTCGCGTCGAGCGCCTGCCTTCCGTCTGTCCGCATGATTGCCCTTCGGCCTGTTCGCTGGAGGTCGAGGTCATTGACGGCCGCAGCATCGGCCGGGTCCGTGGCAGCAAGCGCCAAAGCTATACCGACGGGGTGATCTGCGCCAAGGTCGCGCGTTACGCCGAGCGCATCCACCATCCCGACCGCCTGCTCCATCCTCTGCGCCGGGCCGGCCCGAAGGGCTCGGGCGCCTTCGAGCGCATCTCCTGGGACGAGGCGCTGGACGAGATCGCGCAGCGCTTCCTCGCGCTCGAGACCGAATTTGGCGCCGAGACGATCTGGCCCTATTACTATGCCGGCACGATGGGCCTGGTGATGCGCGACGGCATCAACCGCCTGCGCAACGCCAAGCGCTATTCCGGCCAGTTCTCGACGATCTGCACCACTTCCGCCTGGACCGGCTTCATCGCCGGCACCGGCCGGCTCGCCGGCGCCGACCCACGCGAGATGGCGAAGTCCGACTGCGTCGTGATCTGGGGCACCAATGCGGTGCACACCCAAGTCAACGTCATGCACCACGCGATCAAGGCGCGGAAGGAACGCGGCGCCAAGATCGTGGCGATCGATGTCTACCGCAACGCCACGCTCGACCAGGCCGATCTCGGCCTCGTGGTCCGGCCGGGCACCGACGGGGCGCTCGCCTGCGGCGTCATGCATGTCCTCTTCCGCGACGGGCTGGCGGACCGCGATTACCTGGCCCGCTTCGCCGACGCTACCGAGGAACTGGAAGCCCATCTGGCGACCCGCACTCCCGATTGGGCGGCGGCGATCACCGGCCTGACGGTTGCCGAGATCGAGGCCTTCGCCGCGCTCATCGGCACCCGAAAGCGCAGCTATTTCCGGCTCGGCTACGGCTTCGCGCGCCAGCGCAACGGCGCGGTCAACATGCATGCGGCGCTATGCGTGCCGACGGTGACCGGCGCCTGGCAGCATGAGGGCGGCGGCGCCTTCCACTCGAACAGCGGCGTCTACAAATGGCGCAAGAGCCTGATCGAAGGGCTCGACAAGGTCGACCCGAAGATCCGCCAGCTCGACCAGTCGCAAATCGGCCGCATCCTGACCGGCGACGCCGAGGCGCTGCGGCAGGGCCAGCCGGTCAGAGCGCTGTTCATCCAGAACACCAATCCGGTCACGGTCGCGCCCGAGCAGGAGCTGGTCAAGCGCGGCTTTGCCCGCGACGACCTCTTCACCGTCGTGCACGAGCAGTTCATGACCGAGACCGCCGCCATGGCCGACATCGTGCTGCCGGCGACCCAGTTCATGGAGCATGACGACCTCTATCAGGGCGGCGGCCACCAGCACATCATGTGGGGCGGCAAGCTGATCGAGCCGCCGGGCGAGTGCCGCTCGAACCATGAGGTGATCTGCGCGCTGGCGCAGCGCCTCGGCGCCGAGCATCGCGGCTTCGCCATGACCCCGCGCGAGATCGTCGACTGGACTTTGCAGCAGACCGGGCGCGGCACGCTCGAAGAGCTGATCGCCAGCGAATTCCACGACATCCAGCCGGATTTTGAGACGGCACATTACCTGAAGGGCTTCGGTTGGCCGGACGGCAAGTTCCGCTTCAAGCCGGATTGGGCCAAGGTCCCCAACAGCAATGCCGGCCCGGCTGGCCCACATGACTCGATCCCGGCCTTGCCGGACCACTGGAACGTGATCGAGGCCGCCGATACCGAGCATCCCTTCCGGCTCGCGACCAGCCCCGCCCGCAACTTCCTGAACTCGTCCTTCACCGAGACGCCGACGGCGCGCAAGAAAGAGGGCGGGCCGACGCTGATGCTGCATCCGGACGATGCCGCGGAGCTCGGCATTGCCCAGGGCGACGCCATTCTCGTCGGCAACCGGCGCGGCGACGTCAACCTCGATGCCGTGCTGTTCGACGGGCTGGTGCGTGGCGTCGTCATCGCCGAGTCGATCTGGCCCAACAGCGCCCATCGCGGCGGGCGCGGCATCAACACCCTGACCGGGGCGGACTCGATCGCGCCCTTCGGCGGCGCCGCCTTCCACGACAACAGGGTCTGGATCCGCAAGGTGTGACCTTTGCGTCATTGCTTTTTCGGTGGCGCTGTGGACCATCCGCGGCTGCGTCGGCAGGCCTTTCAAAAGCGGATTCGGGGTTTTCGCTTGGGGTACGCCACGAACACGGAATGGTGCGGACGATGATGAAGCGGCGGATGGGTGCGGCCTTCTGGGCTGCGGGTTGGGCTTTGCTGGTTTCGGCGCAGGCCGTGATGGCCGCCGGCAGCACCAGCGCCTTGCCGCCGCCCGACCCGACCGCCAAGAACCTGACGCCCTACATGATCCAGCTGCGTGCTTTCGACGCCTGCCTGGTCACCCAGTCGCGTCTGATGAACACGACCCGCGAGGCCGTGCATTCGCCGTGCAGCTGCTACGCCAAGGGCACGGTCAACGCCATGACCAAGGACGAGCTCCAGGCGTTCCGCGAGACCGGCTACTTCAACGACTCGGCCCGCGCCAAGGGCTTCGACTTCATCGACCGCTGCAAGCTGCAGCGGCCCTGAACATCAAGCGTCATCAGACCGGCGCCGTCCCGGCGTCGGTCCTGAAATAGCGCTCTCGCATCCGCCCGGCATAGGCGACGAGGTTGGCGTGCTCGGTGAGCGCGCTGCGGATCGGTGAATCGAAGATCTCGCACAGCCCCGCGATCATGAAGGCGCCGAGCGTGGCATCGCCGCCGCATGGGTCCGGGCCGGTCAGATAGGGCTTGCCGCCGAGCAGCCCGGACAGCGAATCCAGCGCCTGCCGCGCCAGGATCAACCGCTCGGCATCGCTGTGCCGGCCGATGCCGTGGCCGTGCAGGTTGCGCTTGATCTGGCGCTTGACCATGGCGATGACCAGGGGGCGAAACGGGGCGGGCACGGCATCGAAGAAGTGTCGCGGCCCTTTGTCGAAATTGGCGGGGTTGGCCCAGCGCTCCTGGACGACCTGCCAGTAGAGATGATCCTCGAGCATCTTCTCGACCGCCCATGCGAGCCCGCGCTGTTCGGCGCTCAGCCCCTTGTCGAAGTCGATGCCGTGCTTGCGCTCGAGGTGCAGCCGGATGAAGCTGCTGTCGGGGATGACCTCGCCGTCATCGTGCAGCACCGGGAACTTGCCCTTCGGCGCCTTCTGAAGGTTTCCGGCGACCCGGTTGTAGGGCAGGCCCGACATCTCCATCAAGATGATCGCCTTGATGCAGAACGGGCTCGGATCGGGCAGGCCGAAGCCGGGGCCGAAGACATAGAGCTGCAACATGGGGCCCTCTCGGAGTGCTGAGCCTGGCCGATGTCGACCAGGTTGCCGTACTGCTGCCACGCTCCTGACAGTGAATGTCAGGACGACTGCGGCAGAGTGACGCTAACCCATCTTTCCCGAAGCGGAAGCCCCGTCATGCAACGCGCTGAACGTTTGCTCGATCTGATCCAGGGGCTGCGCCGTCGCCGCCGCCCCGTCACCGCCGACACGCTTGCCTCCGAGCTCGATGTCTCCGTGCGCACCGTCTATCGCGACATTGCCGCGCTCCTGCGCCAGGGCGTGCCGGTGCGCGGCGAGGCCGGCATCGGCTATGTCCTCGACGCCGGCTTCGATCTGCCGCCGTTGATGTTCTCGCCCGACGAGATCGAGGCCGTGCTCGTCGGCATGCGCTGGCTCTCCGAGCGCGCCGACCCGACGTTGGCGCGCGCCGCCGAGGATGTCGTCTCCAAGGTCGCGGCGGTGCTGCCGGCGCATCTGCGGCCGATCCTGCTCGATGGCGCGCTGTTCGCGCCGGCCTATTGCAAGGACATGGTGGTCGACCAGGTCGACGTCGCCGCGGTCCGCGCCGCCATCCGCAATGGCCGCAAGCTCGAGATCAGCTATCGCGACGAGGCCGGCAATCCGTCGAGCCGGGTGATCTGGCCGATCGGCCTGACCTTCTTCGAGCGCGTGCGTATGGTCATCGCCTGGTGCGAGCTGCGCCAGGCCTTCCGCCATTTCCGGACGGACCGCATCGCCGAGCTGACGGCGCGCGAGGAGCGCTATCCGGCAAGGCGGGCTGACCTGTTCCGCCGCTGGCAGAAGGAGGAGCAGGAAGTCGCGGCTCGGCGGGCGCTGGAGCAGCAGGCGGCGATGGCGGTGAGCGTTCAGTAGCGGCGAGGAGCGCGCGTCATGCTCGGGCTTGACCCGAGCATCTCGGGCCGAAGGTGGCTCCGGTCTGCGTCTTCTTGTCCAGAGATTCTCGGGTCTACGCTTCGCTTCGCCCGAGAATGACGAACTCGCTAGCCGAGCACCGCTCCGTCTTCGAGCTTCGCCTCGCCTGACGCCACCAGCTTCAGCGCCTGCGGATAAAGGACGTGCTCCTGTTCGAGCACCCGCGCCGACAGGCTCGCCTCGTCATCGCCGGGCAGGACCGGCACCTTCGCCTGGGCGATCGTCGGGCCGGAATCGAGTTCGGGCACGACGAAATGCACCGTGCAGCCATGCTCGCTGACCCCTGCTTCGAGGGCGCGGGCATGGGTGTGGGTGCCGCGGAACAGCGGCAGCAGGGAAGGGTGGATGTTGATCAGCCGGCCCTGCCAGCGCGTCACGAACCAGGGCGTCAGCACCCGCATGAAGCCGGCGAGCGCGACGAGCTCGATCTGGTTGATGCGCAGCACCTCGTCGAGCTTGCGCTCGAAGGCCTCGCGATCCCGACCGAAGGGGCGATGGTCGACCGCAGCCGTGGCGATGCCGGCCTGCCGGGCCCGTTCCAGGCCGCCGGCCTCCGGCAGGTTGGCGGCGACCAGCGCGATCTCAGCCGGAAAATCGGCGGCCTGCGCCGCCTCGATCAGCGCGACCATGTTCGAGCCGCGGCCGGAGATCAGGATCGCGGTGCGCATACGCCGCGGCGTCTGGCTCACAGCCCGAGCTTCCCGCGATAGGCGACCTGGCCCTCGCTGCCGGCCGAAGTGACCTCGCCGAGCCGGACCGGCTCTTCGCCGGCCTCGCGCAGCGCGGCGACGACCGCACCGGCCTCGGCAGCCGAAGCCACCACGATCATGCCGATGCCGCAGTTGAAGGTACGCAGCATCTCGCGTTCGGCGACGCCGCCGATCTTGGCGAGCCAGCTGAAGACGGGCGGCACAGGGATCGCAGCAAGGTCGAGCGAGACGCCGAGATGGTCGGGCAGCACGCGCGGGATGTTGTCCGGGAAGCCGCCGCCGGTGATGTGCGCCAGCGCCTTGATGCCGGGGGCGGCCTTCAGCGCCTGCAGAAGCGGCTTCACATAGATCCGCGTCGGCGTCAGCAGCGCCTCGGCCAGCGTCAGGCCGGGGGCGAACGGAGCCGCGGCCTCCCAGCCGAGCCCGGACAGCGCGACGATACGCCGGACCAGCGAGTAGCCGTTGGAATGGACGCCGGAGGAGGGCAGGCCGAGCACGATGTCGCCTTCGACCAGATCCGCGCGCGGCAAGAGGGAGCCGCGCTCGGCGGCACCGACCGCGAACCCGGCGAGGTCGTAGTCCTTGTCGGCGTACATGCCCGGCATCTCGGCGGTCTCGCCGCCGATCAGGGCGCAGCCGGCCTGGCGGCAGCCCTCGGCGATGCCGCGCACGATCTCGACGCCGGCGGCGGGGTCGAGCTTGCCGGTGGCGTAGTAGTCGAGGAACAGCAGCGGCTCGGCGCCCTGCACGACGAGATCGTTGACGCACATGGCGACGAGGTCGATGCCGATGGTCGAGTGCCGGCCGCTCTCGATGGCGATCTTGACCTTGGTGCCGACCCCGTCATTGGCCGCGACCAGGATCGGATCCGAGAAGCCGGCGGCCTTCAGGTCGAACAGCCCGCCGAAGCCGCCGATCTCGGCATCGGCGCCCGGACGCCTGGTCGAGCGGACCAGGGGCTTGATCGCGTCGACCATGGCGTTGCCGGCATCGATGTCGACGCCCGCCTGCGCATAGGTCAGCCCGTTGCCGCCTGTCTTGCTCATGAACCACGCTCCTTGCTTTGCGGCGAGCGATAGGCAAGGGCGGCCCCTCTGGCAAGCCGGCAGCAGCCCTTCCGCGAAAGCGTTTCGCAGTTGTCCCGTACATGGATTAGCCTTCCAGGGTAATCGCGGTGACGAATCCGGGCGACCAATCCTGGCGATGACGCTTCCGAACCTGATCACGATCGGTCGACTGATCCTCGTCCCTCTGGTGATCGTCATGATCATCAATGAACGCTGGCTGGCGGCCTTCGTGCTGTTCGTCGTGGCGGGAATTTCCGATGCGATCGACGGCTTCATCGCCAAGCGCTTCGACATGGCAAGCGAGCTCGGCGCCTATCTCGATCCGGTTGCCGACAAGGCGCTGATCGTCTCGATCTACATCACGCTGGCCCTGGTCGGGGCCGTGCCGGCATGGCTCGTCATCCTGGTCGTCTCGCGCGACATCATGATCGTCACCGCCGTGATCCTGTCCTGGCTGATGGAGCGGCCGGTCGAGATCGCGCCCTTCGTGGTCAGCAAGCTCAACACGGCGGCGCAGCTGATGTTCGCGGCGTTGATGCTGGGTTCGCGCGCTTTCGGTCTCGATATCGGTTCGGCGATCCCGGTCGCGCAACTCGCCGTCGCGCTCTTGACGGTCGGTTCGATGGCGGCCTACCTCGCATTCTGGTTGCGCCATATGGCGGCTTGAGCTTGGAACGCGGCCGGTAGCCTCCTATTCTCTAGGACATCGGGGCCGGTCATAGCCTGGCCATTGGACCAACCCGGTCCTGCCGAAAGTGCGCAAGGGCGAGTTCAGGACAGCGGATGAGTCTTCAGCGTCAATTCGCCTTCTGGGCACTCACACTCGCGGTCTTCGTGCTTGCGCTGCTGCTGCTGCGCGACGTGCTGCTGCCCTTCATTGCCGCGCTGGCGCTGGCCTATCTGCTCGATCCGCTCGCCGATCGGCTGGAGCGGCTCGGCATGCGCCGTCTGACCGCGACGATCGTCATCCTCTGCGTCTTCCTGCTGCTCTTCGTGCTGGCGCTCGTCCTGCTGCTGCCGCTGCTGAGCCAGCAGCTCGCCGGCCTGGTGGCGCGCCTGCCGGAAGTGGCCGCGAAGCTGCAGGCGCTGGTCATGGAGCGCGGCGCGCCGCTGCTCGAGCGCTTCGGCGGCGCCAAGCTCGCCGAGGATGCCCAGAGCCAGCTCGGCAATTTCGTCGGCGAGGCCACCAAATGGGTCGGCGGCCTCTTGCAATCGCTCTGGTCGGGCGGCACGGCGATCATCGGCGTGTTCTCGCTGCTCGTGCTGACGCCGGTCATCGCTTTCTATCTGCTCGCCGACTGGGACCGCATGGTCGCGACCGTCGATGGCTGGCTGCCGCTGGATCATCGCGACACGATCCGCGGCCTGCTGCACGAGATGGACACGGCGATCGCCGGCTTCCTGCGCGGCCAGGCACTGGTCTGCCTCCTGCTCGGGACCTTCTATGCGATCGGGCTATCGCTGGTCGGCGTCAATTTCGGCGCGCTGATCGGCATCATCAGCGGCTTTCTCTCCTTCATCCCCTATGTCGGCTCGCTGACCGGGCTGGTGCTTTCGGTCGGCGTCGCGACAGTGCAGTTCTGGCCGGACTGGACGATGCCGCTGTTGACGCTCGCCGTCTTCGCCATCGGCCAGTTCATCGAGGGCAACATCCTGCAGCCCAAGCTCGTCGGCGATTCCATCGGCGTCCACCCGGTCTGGCTGATGTTTGCGCTGCTCGCCTTCGGCTCGCTCTTCGGCTTCGTCGGCCTGTTGCTGGCGGTGCCGCTGGCGGCGGTCATCGGCGTCTTGATGCGCTTTGCGCTGCGGCAATATCTCGCCAGCAATCTCTATCATGGCGGCGACGTCGAGAAGGCCGCCACCGTTCGTACCGATCGTCATGCCGGGCACTGAGCCACCGCGCCGGCCGCGCCAGCTCGCTTTCGATCTCCCGGTCGACAGCCGGCACGGCGTCGAGGATTTTCTCGTCGGCCCCTCGAACGAGCAGGCCTATGGATTGGTCGAGAGCTGGCCGGGCTGGCCGGATGCCTGGCTGCGCCTGGTCGGGCCGGAGGGCTCGGGCAAGACCCATCTCGCGGCGATCTGGGCGGCGCGCGCCCATGCCTGGACGCTCCCGGCCAGCGAGATCGACGAGGGCAAGGTGCCGCATCTGGCCTCCGGCGGAGCCCTGGTCATCGAGGATTGCGATGGCGGCCGGCTCGATGAGCGGGCGCTTTTCCATCTGCTCAACGCCATCAAGGCGCGCGGCGGCTTTGCCCTGCTGACGGCGCGTACGCCGCCGGAGCAATGGGGGCTGGCCGTGCCGGATCTGCTCTCGCGCCTGCGGCTCGCTCCGGCGGCCGAGATCGCCGCGCCTGACGACGCCCTGCTGCGAGCGCTGCTGGTCAAGCTCTTCGTCGACCGTCAGCTCATCGTCGACACCGGCACGATCGAGGCGCTCGCCCTGCGGATGGAGCGCTCCTTCGCTGCAGCCCGCGATCTGGTCGACGCCATCGACCGGCTTTCGCTGGAGCGGGGCCGGCGCGTCACCCGCGCCATGGCGAGCGAGGTCGCCAACAGCCTGTTTTCGCCGGAATAGGCCTCAGGCCGTCGCGCCGGCCGGCGAGCCGATCAGCCGGGCATGGATCGCTTCCAGCACCATGTCGTGGGCGCGGGCGGCGATGGCGTCGAGCGACGGCGTCTTGACGAACATCGCGGCCGCCTTCTCGGTGAGTTCCTCGCGGCTTGGCAGCGCCGGCATATGCCATTGCGCCATCGCCTCGTGGGCCTGAACCTGCATCGCGTGGAGCCGCTCGCCGGCGCGGGCCTGCATGTCGCTGGCGCGAGCCTGCATGGCGGCGAGAGCTTCGCGCAGCTCCGGCAGGGTCAGCGTCGGCAGGTTGAGCTCGGGCAGGTGCAGCTCCGGCAGGCCGGGCGCGTTCGAATAGGCCTCGCGCAGAGCCTGGACGATGCGGTCGACCGGTACCGAAGCGGCAAGGCGCTCGGCCGAGCGCTCGATCACCCGTGGCGGCAGGGCCTGCGAGCGATCGACGACCGATTGCGGCGGCGCCTTCAGGTCCCAGGCGAGGCGCAGCTTCGACAGGCCGAGGATCAGATAATAGGTCGGATCCCACTGCCACCAGCGGAAGCCCTGGCGCACGCTGTACTGATAGGCATGGTGGTTGTTGTGCCAGCCTTCACCCATGGTGATGATCGCCAGCCACCAGTTGTTCCGGCTCTCGTCGCCGGTGACATAGTCCTTGTCGCCATGCACATGCGCCAGCGAGTTGATGCAGAAGGTGCCGTGATAGACCAGCACGGTCGAGATGAAGAAGCCGACGAACAGCCCGGCCCAGCCGTCGATGGCAAAGCAGGCGAGGGCGAGCAGGATCGCCGGCGCCAGCTCGAAACGGTGCAGCAGCCGAAGCTCCGGGAAGCGTGTCAGGTCGGCGACGGTGGAAACGTCGAACTCGTGGTGCTGGCGGCTGAAGATCCAGCCGACATGGGAATAGAAGAACGAGGACTGCACCGGCGAGTGGACGTCATGCTCGGTATCGGCGAAGCGATGATGATGCCGGTGTTTCGAAGCCCACCAGATCACGCTCTTCTGCGCCGTGCTCTGGGCCAGGAAGGCGAGGATGAACTGGCCGATTCGGCTGGTCTTGTACGCGCGGTGCGAGAAATAGCGGTGATAGCCGGCCGTGACGGCGAACATGCGCAGCCAGTAGAGGCCGAAGCAGAGCCAGAGCGAGGTCGCCGTCACGCCGCTCCACAGCGCGCCGAAGCAGGCCAGATGCGCCAGGACGAAGGGCACGGCCGAAGGATAGACGATATCGTCATGGTCGGTGGCGGAAGAGAGTTCTGACAAGATCGTTCTCTGGAAATGTCTGGCGCGGCATGCGGGATTCGCATGCGACCAAACAGGAGAGCTCGGGCGAGCGCAAGGTTCCTGAGCCGATCTGGCGGCAATTGCGGCAGCGGGCCGCACAGCATGCTCAAGCCGCATGGCACGTGGCTTGAACGGCGATTGTTGTGAGCGCTGTTCATAGCGCTGGACCTCGAATGTCATCGAAGCGTTACGCTAGGATGCCTTGAGAATGAGTGGCCTATCACCGGCCGACGGCAAACCGACACAGATGACAGCTACAGGAGCGGCAGTGACACGGGCGGCGGCAACGGCGAAGGCGAGGCGAATGAACCAGGATCTGGCTGAAGCAGCGGCATCGAGGGCGGCGACGCTGACACCCGAGGTCACGGCGACGCTCGCCGTCGACCATGCGTTGCGCCAGTCGCCGCAGCGCTTCATGAACCGCGAGCTGTCATGGCTGCAGTTCAATCGCCGGGTGATGGAGGAGGCCTCCAATCGCAACCACCCGCTGCTGGAGCAACTGCGCTTCCTCTCGATCTCGGCCAACAACCTCGACGAGTTCTTCATGGTCCGGGTCTCGGGCCTGCGCGAACAGCTCAAGGCCGGTGTGGTGACGCCGAGCCAGGACGGGTTGAGCCCGGCCGAGCAGCTCGTTGCGCTGGGGGCGGCGGTGTCGGATCTGACCGGGGACCAGCAGACGCGCTGGGTCGAGCTCAGGCAAGACCTGCAGGACAACCGGATCCTCTTGCTGAAGGCGGCCGATATCGGCCCGCGGGAGCGCGTCTGGCTCGAGGACCGCTTCCTGCACTATGTCTTCCCGGTGCTGACGCCGCTGGCGATCGATCCGGCTCATCCCTTCCCGTTCATCCCCAATCTAGGCTTCAGCCTGGCGCTGGCGCTGGAGCGCATCAGCGACGGGCGTGCGCTCGACGCGCTGATCCGCGTTCCCGGCAAGATCGACCGCTTCATCGAGGTGCCCGACCTGGCGCGCGAGGGCGTGCAGCGCTTCATCATGCTCGAGGATCTGGTCTCGCTGTTCATCGGCAAGCTCTTCCCCGGCTATGAGGTCAAGGGCACCGGCTCGTTCCGCATCATCCGCGACTCCGACCTCGACATCGAGGAGGAGGCCGAGGACCTGGTGCGCGTCTTCGAGACCATGCTGAAGCAGCGCCGCCGCGGCGTCGTCATCCGCCTCGAGCTGCATGCGGACACACCGAACCATCTGCGCCAGCTGATCGTGCGCGAGCTCAAGGTCGACCCTGACGAGATCGTGATCGTCGACGGCATGATCGGCCTCAACGAGCTTTCGCAGCTCGTCGGCGTCGACCGGCCGGATCTGAAGTTCAAGCCCTACAACGCCCGCTTTCCCGAGCGCATCCGCGAGCATGGCGGCGACTGTTTCGCGGCGATCCGCCAGAAGGACCTGATCGTCCACCATCCCTATGAGAGCTTCGACGTCGTCGTGCAGTTCCTGCAGCAGGCGGCGCGCGACCCCAATGTCGTGGCGATCAAGCAGACGCTCTACCGCACCTCCTCGAACTCGCCGATCGTGCAGGCGCTGGCCGAAGCCGCCGAGGCCGGCAAGTCGGTGACGGCGCTGGTCGAGCTCAAGGCCCGCTTCGACGAGGAGGCCAATATCCGCTGGGCTAAGGACCTGGAGCGCGCCGGCGTGCAGGTGGTCTACGGCTTCATCGAGCTCAAGACCCACGCCAAGCTCTCGATGGTGGTCCGCCGCGAGTCGGGCCAGCTCGTCACCTACTGCCATATCGCGACCGGCAACTATCACCCGATCACGGCGCGCATCTACACCGACGTCTCGTTCTTCACCGCCGATCCGGTGATGGCGCAGGATGTGGCGCGGATCTTCAACTTCATCACCGGCTATGCCGAGCCGGCCGAGCTCGAGCGCATGGCGGTCTCGCCGGTCAACCTGAAGAAGCGGCTTCTCGACGACATCGCCGAGGAGGTCGCGCATGTGAAGGCCGGCCGCAAGGGCGCGATCTGGGGCAAGTGCAACTCGCTGGTCGATCCCGAGATCATCGACGCGCTCTACGATGCCAGCCAGGCCGGCGTGCAGATCGACTTCGTCGTCCGCGGCATCTGCTGCCTGCGGCCGGGCGTACCCGGGCTTTCCGAGAATATCCGGGTCAAATCGATCGTCGGGCGTTTCCTCGAGCACACCCGCGTCTATGCCTTCGGCGCCGGCCACGGCATGCCGTCGCCCCGGGCGAAGCTCTACATTTCCTCGGCCGACCTGATGCCGCGCAATCTCGACCGCCGGGTCGAGGCGCTGACGCCGATCCTCAACCCCACCGTGCACCAGCAGATGCTGGAGCAGATCATGCTGGCGAATTTTCTCGACAACGAACAGAGCTGGACCATCTTGCCCGATGGCGGCTCGCGCCGCATTGTCCCGCCGTCGGCCGAAGAGTCGTTCAACGCCCATAAGTACTTCATGACGAATCCGAGCCTGTCCGGTCGTGGAAAATCACTCTCCAGTTCAAGTCCTCGCAGCCTTTCCCGCCGTTCCGGCAAGAAGGCCTGAGCAGGCGCAGGGCCGCCTGAGCCTGGGTGACACCGTCGCGATCATCGATATCGGTTCGAACTCGGTCCGCCTCGTCGTCTATGAGAACCTGTCGCGGGCGCCGGGACAGGTCTTCAACGAGAAGGAGATGGCGGGCCTCGGCCGCCAGGTCGCCACCACCGGCATGCTCGCCGCCGACGCCGTCGACAAGGCGCTGGCGGCACTGGTCCGCTTTCGTATCCTGTGCGAGGCGATGCATGTCGTGCAGTTGCGCGTCATCGCCACGGCGGCGGCGCGCTACGCCTCGAACGGTCCCGATTTCATCGCAAGGGCCGAGGCCGCCGTCGGCCAGCCGATCGAGCTGATCTCGGGCGACCGGGAGGCCTATCTCTCGGCGCTCGGCGTCATCTCCGGCTTCGACAGGCCCAATGGCGTCGTCGGAGACCTCGGCGGTGGCTCGCTTGAGCTTGCAGCCGTCGACGGCAGCACGGTCGGCGACGGCATCAGCCTCGCGCTGGGCGGTCTTGCACTGATGGATCGCTCGAAGAACTCGATCAAGGCGGCCGAGAAGATCGTCCGGGACGATCTCGACAATCACCCCCAGCTCGCGGCGATGCGCGGTCGCGATTTCTTCGCCGTCGGCGGCACCTGGCGTGCGCTCGCGACGCTGCATCAGCGCCAGTCGGGCTATCCGCTCAATGTCATGCACGGCTACACCGTGTCCGCCCGCGAGGCGAGCGAGTTCGTCCGGCTGGTCGAGCGCGCCGATGCCGCCATGCTGGAATCGATCGAGGCGATCTCCTCGGCCCGCCGGCCGCTGCTCGCCTATGGTGCCCTCGTGCTCGACCAGCTCATCAAGCGCGGCCGCCCGCGCCAGGTCGTGATCTCGGCCCATGGCGTCCGCGAGGGCCTGATGCATGAGCAGCTCGCACCCTTGGAACAAGATGCCGATGCCTTGCTGCGAGGCGCCCAGGACTACAACCAGCTGCGCGCCCGCGACCCGCGCCATGCCGCCGATCTGATCCCCTGGACCGACAAGCTGCTCGACAGCGCCTATCCGAACGACGACCCGGCGCTGAAGCGCCTGCAGGTCGCCGCTTGCCTGCTTTCCGATATCGGCTGGCGGGCCCATCCCGACTATCGCGGCGAGCAGACCCTCAACGTCATCGCCCATGCCCCGTTCAGCGGCGTCGACCATGCCGGGCGCGCCTTCCTGTCGCTGACGGCCTTCTATCGCTATGCCGGGCTGAAGGGCGTCGCTCCGGCGGCGGAGGGTTTGCGGCGCCTGCTGACGCCGCGGGTGCTCGAACGCGCGCATGTGGTCGCGGCGGTCTTCCGCGTCGCCTATCTGATGTCGGCCGGCATGCCCGGCATCCTGTCGCAGACGACGCTCACCTGCGTCGACCGCCGCCTGGTGATGACCCTGCCGCCGGAATTCCGCTCGCTGGCGAGCCAGCGTGTCACCGGTCGGTTGAAGCAGCTCGCCCGCCTGCTCGGCCGGGAGGTCGAGATTCGCTGAGACGCAGGGTCGCGGCTTCGGCCGCTCAGGTGACCTCGAACCAGGTCCAGAGACCAAGGTCGAAGCGCTCCAGCACCGTCGAGGAAATCAGCCAGCGGCCGGGATTGTCGGCGATGAAGGCGATGTGCAGGCGCTTGCCTTCCGGAATCTGCACCGTGTCGAGGAAATAGGGCTCCCAGCCATCGTCGAGCGGGTGCAGCAGGCGGAAGCTGTGGCCATGAACGTGGAAGGGCTGCAGGAAGTCGGTCTTGTTGGTGATGCCGATCACCACCGGCGTGCCGCGCCGGACGCTGAGCAGCGGCTTCGATTGCGGGTTTCCGGTCGCGCCGTTGAGGCGCCAGGGCCGCGCCGCGTCGAGGCCGGTGAGGTCGAGCTTGTTGTCGGCATCGACCCTGGCGCCGCCTTCGACGAGGATCTCCGCCCGGCTGGCGTTCTGAAGCCGGACCTCGGCCGGCAGCGCCGGGTTTGGCGCGAGAGCCGCGATCGGGCCGGAAGCTGCGCGCTTGGCGCCCGTCTTGTCGGCCTCGCTGACGAAGCGCACCAGCTGCATCCCCGGGCCGATCAGCGCGGACACGCTGGCGCTCGCGCCGATTTCCTCGGGCATGTCAAAGATCACGTCGTAGCGCGTGCCGGGCGCGAAGGGCAGCTGTGCCCGCACCGGCTCGAAGGTCTCGGTCGGCTGGCCGTCGACCGCGACGACGAAGGCTTTCAGCCCGTCGAAGCGCAGGCGCATGATCCGCGCATTGCAGGCATTGGCGAGACGCAGCCTGACGCGCGACCCCGGCGGCAGCGCGACGCGCCCGGGCGGCGGCTTGCCGTTGACGGTGAGCCAGCTGCCGAGCCTTCCGGCGGACGGTCCTTCCATCCCGGAAGCGGGGAAGGGCAGGAGCTTGTGGTCGTCACCGAGCAGCCAGTCTCCGACCAGCACCGGCAGGTCGAGATCGACGGCCGGCGGCTCCTTCTCCTCCACCACCAGAATACCGGACAAGCCGCGGCCAGCGGGTTCCGAGGAACCGCCGAGCAGCAGCGGCCGGTAGAGATAGCTGCCGGAATCGCGGGGCGTCAGCCGGTACTCGAAGCGTGCTCCGGGCGCGATCGGTTCCTGGCTGAAGCCCCCCACGCCGTCCATCAGATGGTCATGGCGCAGCCCGTGCCAGTGCAGCGACAGCGGCTTGTCGGTGCGGTTGTGCAGATTGAGCCGCAGCGCCTCGCCAAGCTTGATGCGCAGCGTCGGCCCGGGGCTGTTGCCGTCGAATGCCCAGATATCGGTTTCCGTCGCCGGGGCCGGCCGCAGCCGCGCCTTGCCCGGCGCGGCAACAAGTTCGCGCGCGGCCGGGGCAACTGGCTCGGCTGACGGCGTGGCGGGGGGCGTAGCGGTCTGGGCGCGCAGCGGTGCTGCGGTCGTAAGTGCGGCCAGCCCGGCGATGCCGGCGAGCGCCTGGCGGCGATTCGGGCGGGCCTTCGTACCGGGCGCGGGGAGATCGGTTTTCATGGCAAAGCGACATAGCGCGGGCTGTCGACGCTGGCGAGAGTGGCCCGCAAGTGGTCGCCTTCGCAGAAACGTCGCATTTTTTTGCTGCATCCTCCGTCCGAAATGCGTATAGCACCGCGGCCCAAAGATAGCTGCGCTGCGTTTGCTCGCACGCGGCGCAGTCGGGTTGGCGGGCGTGGCGGAACTGGTAGACGCAGCGGATTTAGGTTCCGCCGACGCAAGTCGTGGGGGTTCGAGTCCCTTCGCCCGCACCAGGATTCGGATTTCGCGAGCGCGGCGGCGGTCTCCCGGCGTCGCGCTTTGGACATTGAAGTAACGAGCTGTTGGCGGATCAGAACAATGAACGTGACGGAAACCCTGTCCCAGGGCCTCAAGCGCGAATTTCAGGTGGTGCTGAACGCCGCCGACCTGAAGACGAGGCTCGATGACGAGCTGCAGAACCTGCAGGGCAAGGCCAAGATCAACGGCTTCCGCCCCGGCAAGGTCCCGGTCGGCCATCTGCGCCGGCTCTATGGCCGCTCCGTCATGGCCGACGTCGTCCAGAACGCCGTCAACGAGGCCAACCAGAAGATCGTCGCCGATAACGGCCTGAAGCTCGCCTTCGAGCCGCAGATCAAGTTCCCCGAGAACAAGGACGAGATCGAGGCCGCGATGGAGGCCAAGGGCGACCTCGCCTTCACGGTCGCCCTCGAGGTGCTGCCGAAGATCGAGATCGCCGACCTGTCGGATGTGGCGCTGGTCAAGCCGGTCGCCGAGACCCCCGAGGCTGATGTCGACGCCGCTCTCGAGCGCATGGCCGGCCAGAACCGCCCCTTCGCCAGCAAGGGCGATGACGCCGTCGCCGGGAAGGGCGATCGCCTGCTGATCTCCTTCACCGGCACGCTCGAAGGCAAGCCCTTCGATGGCGGCACCGGCACGGGCATTCCACTCGATCTCGGCGCGGGCCAGTTCATCCCGGGCTTCGAGGACCAGCTCGAGGGCGCCAAGAAGGGCGAGCAGCGCACCGTTTCGGTGACCTTCCCCGAGAATTACACCGCGACCCATCTCGCCGGTAAGCCGGCCGAGTTCGCCGTCACCGTTGACGACGTGCAGGCGCCGGGCGAGCTGAAGATCGACGACGAACTCGCCAAGGGTTTCGGCATGGAGTCGCTCGACGCCCTGAAGACTGCGATCCGCGAGCAGCTCGGCCGCGAGCTCGGCACCCAGTCGCGCCGCAAGCTGAAGAAGAGCCTGCTCGACGCGCTCGACACCAAATACGCCTTCGAGCTGCCCCCGACCCTGGTCGACCAGGAGTTCGGCAGCGTCTGGAGCCAGGTCGAGGCCGACATGAAGGAGGCGAACAAGAGCTTCGCCGACGAGAACACCACCGAGGACGAGGCGCGCGCGGAGTACCGCAAGATCGCCGAGCGTCGCGTGCGTCTGGGCCTCGTGCTGGCCGAGATCGGCGAGCAGGCCAAGATCCAGATCGCCGATGACGAAGTGACGCAGGCCTTGATCGAGCGCGCCCGCCAGTTCCCCGGCCAGGAGAAGGAAGTCTGGGAGTTCTATCGCAAGAACCCGCAGGCGCTCGCCGAGATCCGCGCCCCGATCTTCGAGGAGAAGGTCGTCGACCATCTGCTCGGCCAGGTGAAGGTCGAGGACAAGAGCGTCTCCCGCGAGGAGCTCTACGCCGACGACGACGCGGAAGGCGAGGCGAAGGCCAAGCCGGCCAAGGCCAAGAAGGCCAAGAAGGCCGCCGCCAGCGATGAGGCCTCGGCCTGAGCCGGTTTCGGCAACCAGGTTTTTGACTTCACGCCGCCCGGCTTCGGCCGGGCGGCGTTTCCCTTTTCAGGCGGAGCCGGCATGCTTATGTGGGGTCTTCGCCGATATCGGCTGATTCCCGCCCCCTGCACCTCAAGGACTGGCCACGATGCGCGATCCAATCGAGACCTACAGCAATCTCGTCCCGATGGTGGTCGAGCAGTCGAGCCGCGGTGAGCGCGCCTTCGACATCTATTCCCGCCTGCTGCGCGAGCGGATCATCTTCCTGACCGGTCCGGTCGAGGACTACTCGGCGTCGCTGATCGTGGCGCAGCTGCTGTTCCTCGAAGCCGAGAACCCCAAGAAGGAAATCTCCTTCTACATCAACTCGCCCGGCGGCGTGGTCACCTCGGGCTTGTCGATCTACGACACCATGCAGTTCATCCGCTGCCCGGTGACGACGCTCTGCGTCGGCCAGGCTGCCTCGATGGGCTCGCTCCTGCTCACTGCCGGCGCCAAGGACATGCGCTTTGCCCTGCCGAACGCGCGCATCATGGTTCACCAGCCCTCGGGCGGTTTCCAGGGCCAGGTCACCGACATCCTGATCCATGCCCGCGAGGTCGAGAGCCTGAAGCGGCGCCTGAACGAGATCTATGTCCGGCACACCGGCCGCTCCTATGAGGATATCGAGGGGGCCCTGGAGCGCGACAACTTCATGACCTCCGAGCAGGCCCGCGATTTCGGCCTGATCGACAAGGTCATCGACAAGCGGTCGGAAGAGGCCGCCTGAGCGACCCGGATCTTCCTGCGCGGCAAGGGTTGGCGTGCCGTGCAGGAGGGCCCATATTGCCTATCACTAGGCCTCATGTTTGCATGAGGGAATCGGAAGGGCGCGTAAGGCGCTCGAGCGGTCCGGTTTTGGGTCATTTTCGTCGCGGCCTGCGCCACAGCGATGCGTTAACCCAATAATCGTGATCTGAGCGCCTACTATGACGGAGAGACGACATCGGCCTGCCGTTATTCGGTGGCTGGCTTCGTCTCCCGAGATGGAGATCGACAATGAGTAAGGTCAGCAGCGGCGATTCGAAGAGCACGCTCTACTGCTCCTTCTGCGGCAAAAGCCAGCACGAGGTCCGCAAGCTGATCGCGGGCCCGACGGTGTTCATCTGCGACGAGTGCGTCGAGCTGTGCATGGACATCATCCGCGAGGAGTCCAAGTCCGCGCTGGTGAAGTCGAAGGACGGCGTGCCGACGCCGAAGGAGATCCGCAAGGTTCTCGACGACTACGTCATCGGCCAGGACCACGCCAAGAAGGTGCTCTCGGTCGCTGTCCACAACCATTACAAGCGGCTCTCGCACGCCTCGAAGCACAACGACGTCGAGCTGGCGAAGTCGAACATCCTGCTGATCGGGCCGACCGGCTCGGGCAAGACGCTGCTCGCGCAGACCCTCGCCCGCATTCTCGACGTGCCCTTCACCATGGCCGATGCGACGACGCTGACCGAGGCCGGCTATGTCGGCGAGGATGTCGAGAACATCATCCTGAAGCTGCTCCAGGCCTCCGACTACAATGTCGAGCGGGCTCAGCGCGGCATCGTCTACATCGACGAGATCGACAAGATCAGCCGCAAGTCGGACAATCCTTCGATCACCCGCGACGTCTCGGGCGAGGGCGTCCAGCAGGCGCTGCTGAAGATCATGGAAGGCACCGTCGCCTCCGTGCCGCCGCAGGGCGGGCGCAAGCATCCGCAGCAGGAGTTCCTGCAGGTCGACACCACCAACATCCTGTTCATCTGCGGCGGCGCTTTCGCCGGGCTGGACAAGATCATCTCCAGCCGCGGCAAGGGCACTTCGATCGGCTTCGGCGCGACGGTGAAGGGGCCGGACGACCGGCGCACCGGCGCGATCTTCCGCGAGGTCGAGCCCGAGGATCTGCTCAAGTTCGGCTTGATCCCGGAGTTCGTCGGTCGCCTGCCGGTTCTGGCGACGCTGGAGGACCTCGACGAGGCGGCGCTCAAGACCATCCTGACCGAGCCGAAGAACGCGCTGGTCAAGCAGTATCAGCGCCTGTTCGAGATGGAGGACACCGAGCTCACCTTCACCGAGGAGGCGGTCAGCCTGATCGCGCGCAAGGCGATCGAGCGCAAGACCGGCGCGCGTGGCCTGCGCTCGATCATGGAAGGTATCCTGCTCGAGACCATGTACGAACTGCCGGGCCTGGAAGGCGTCGAGCAGGTTGTCATCGGGCCTGAGGCGGTCGAGACCAAGTCGCGCCCGCTGTTCATCTACTCGGACAGGGAAGAAGAGGCCAAGTCGGCTTCGGCCTGATATGGCACTAAGCTGTACCACTTTCAGACGCGCGCCGCATGGCGCGCGTTTTGCTTTGTCGAAGCTGCAGTCACGACTGCACAAGATTGCTCCTGCCACCTGCCGGGATCGCGCGTTCGTGTTCCGGCATGCGGTAGAAGCTACGGTGGACTGCGCCGGCGGGTCGCTTGAAAGCTGGCCGGGAAGCATCCACTTTAACATCACCTGCGAAACAGCGTGCCTGTTGAGGGCGTGAGTCGCAGGGGCGGTTGGCGCGAATGGTCGCGCCGGCGCGGAACGTCCGGTTCGGTCGCCCATCCAGGGGGTCGGTCGGGCGAAAACTTGAAGGACAAGACATGACTGGCTCGATGCCCCGCGCTCCGCTCGTCCCCGGCACGACCGGCGCTTATCCGGTTCTTCCGCTGCGCGACATCGTCGTCTTCCCGCACATGATCGTGCCGCTCTTCGTCGGCCGCGAGAAGTCCATTCGCGCGCTCGAGGAGGTGGTCAAGAACGACGGACTGATCCTGCTCGCCACCCAGAAGAATGCCGGCGACGACGATCCGGAGACCAATGACATTTACGAGATCGGCACGCTCGCCCGCGTGCTGCAGCTGCTGAAGCTGCCCGACTCCACCGTCAAGGTGCTGGTCGAGGGCGTCGGCCGCGCCAAGGCGCTGGCCTACAGCGCCGATGACAGCTTCTACCAGGCCGAGGCGGTCGCGCTCGAAGAGGAGACCGGCAAGAAGGTCGAGGTCGAGGCGCTCGGCCGTTCGGTGATCGGCGAGTTCGAGAGCTATGTGAAGCTCAACAAGAAGATCTCGCCCGAGATCGTCGCCGCGGTCTCGCAGATCGACGAGCCGGCCAAGCTCGCCGACACCGTCGCCTCGCATCTGGCCGTGAAGATCGCCGACCGCCAGGCCGTGCTCGAGGTGATGAACGTCGCTCACCGGCTCGAGAAGGTGCTCTCGCTGATGGAGAGCGAGATGTCGGTTCTCCAGGTCGAGAAGCGCATCCGCTCGCGCGTCAAGCGCCAGATGGAGAAGACCCAGCGCGAGTACTATCTCAACGAGCAGATGAAGGCGATCCAGAAGGAGCTCGGCGACGGCGAGGAAGGCCGTGACGAGCTTGCCGAGCTGGAAGAGCGCATCGCCAAGACCAAGCTGACCAAGGAGGCGCGCGACAAGGCGCTGGCCGAGGTCAAGAAGCTGCGCCAGATGTCGCCGATGTCTGCCGAGGCGACGGTCGTGCGCAACTATCTCGACTGGCTGCTCGGCATTCCGTGGGGCAAGAAGTCGAAGATCAAGAAGGATCTGAAGGTCGCGCAGGACCTGCTCGACGACGATCACTTCGGCCTCGAGAAGGTCAAGGACCGGATCGTCGAGTACCTCGCCGTGCAGCAGCGCGCCAACCGGCTCGCCGGCCCGATCCTGTGCCTCGTCGGCCCTCCGGGCGTCGGCAAGACCTCGCTCGGCAAGTCGATCGCCAAGGCGACCGGCCGCGAGTTCGTGCGCATGTCGCTCGGCGGCGTGCGTGACGAGGCCGAGATTCGCGGTCACCGCCGCACCTATATCGGCTCGATGCCCGGCAAGATCATCCAGTCGATGAAGAAGGCCAAGACGGCGAACCCGCTGATCCTGCTCGACGAGATCGACAAGATGGGCCAGGACTTCCGCGGCGATCCGTCGGCGGCCTTGCTCGAGGTGCTCGATCCCGAGCAGAACTCGGCCTTCAATGACCACTATCTCGAGGTCGACTACGATCTCTCGAACGTGATGTTCGTCACCACGGCCAACACGCTCAACATCCCGCCGGCGCTGCTGGACCGGATGGAGGTG
>JAKFDB010000001.1:0-21147 GCA_036676315.1 Bradyrhizobiaceae bacterium | reverse complement strand
CGACGCCCATCAGCTTCGAGGCACGCCATTTGCCCTGCCCAGCGAGGTTGTTCTCGGGGGCCTTGGCGGTTTCAGCCGCCGGAGCAGGCGCTGCCGGCGCAGTGGTCACGGGCGCGCTCGGCTGCGGGCTCGGCGGGGTGCTCGGGGATGTGGTCTGTGCGACAGCAGCCGCGGCAAGCATGACGCCGCCAATCGCCGTCAGTGCAACGTGACGCTTGTACATCGTTTTCCTCCTTTAGGCCTCCGCACGGGGCGGCATGTCCGAACAACGCCCGCAAAGCGGTTTGGTTCACGCCGCAACACCTTTGGGCGGCTTGAAGGAGGATTTGCGCCGGGTTTTTCAGGGTTCCGTAAGGTCTGGGCGGTTTGCTGGGAACAGCAGGCACACTGCGATTGAACCCGAGGCCGGCCGGATGAGCAGGAACTTCATCGCCATCGCGCTTGCGACGCTCGGGGGCCTTGCCACCGTACCCGCCGAGGCCTTTTGGCCGCGCTCGCAATTGATGGCCTGTTCCGAGGCTGCGAACGAGGCGGTCTTCCAGCGCTGGCGCTGCTGGGAGCTCGACGGGCTCGTGCAGGTGCCCATGTCCTTCGGAGGACCGGCGACCGACCTCTATCCCGGCGTAGCAGGCCCCGATCGACTGCGACGGCTGCCGCGGCAGCGGACTGTGGTCAGGCGCCTGGGCTGAAGCCTGCCAGCCCGTCTGCTAGATCGCCGTGCGTCCTATTGGACGCAAGTTGGCGATCTATCTCTTTGTAAAAGCATCGGATTCATCCGAAAAGTGGATTCCACTTTTCGGTCCGATGCTCTAGATCGCCGCTGAACCTTCATCGGTAGGGCCGGGCGATTTCGGCACATCGCCCGGCTTGGAAAAATGGCGCTGCGTGCGCGGCCTGACGTCAACCCCAGACCCAGTGGCAGCGACGTACCCGGCGCCCGCGCCGGTCAATATGCACGCGGCAGACGCGGCGGCGGTGAACGCGGCGACGATGGTAACGGTACCGCCGATTGCGGTGATGCCAGTGCACCGAATTCCGGTGCTGCGCGGCCTCGATCGGCGTTCCGTCGGGGGCTGCCATGTTCGCATCTTCGGCCGCCGCGGCCGGAAGCAGAGGGATGATCCCCTGGGCAGCCGGCGCAGCGGCGGCCTCGAAGGCGGCCAAGGTTCCAGTGCTGCCGGCGGCGAGCGCCAACAGTCCTGTGATGAAAGATCGACGCTGCATTGCTTGCTCCTCGGTCGCCGTCCCGTCTCCCACGGGCAATCATGCACGCGACCGCGAGCAGGTCCATAGCGTCCCGCGGGATGCTTTCCGCATCGGAACTGCCAGGGGCTTCAAACGCCGCAATCGTTCTTGAAGTCCGCTTTGATCGCCGGGCAGGCGTTCACCATCTGGCGGATCGCTTTTGCTGCACCCTTCAACGGGATCCGCTTGGTGTCGACGAGCTTGTGGAGGTCGCGGTCGCCGCCGATCTCCTTCTTGATGCCACGCTGCGTCAGGGTTGTGACCACCACCTTGCCCCGGCTTTCGAGGCTGATGAAAGTGCCCTCGGCAAAGGCGATCGACTTGCCGCGCTGGAAGGCCTGGACGACGCCGCAAGCGTTCTCCTTCACCTCGAGAAAGCCGCGCGGATGTGCCTCGAACAGCGTGCTGCCGCCGCTCACCTGGCCTTCGACGAAAAAGATGCCGCGCCCGGGCTTGGTCGACTCCGGCGACAGCCCTCGCGTGATTCGGAAGACCACCGCGTCGCTCCGCATCAGGTCGACGCCGCGAAACCCGCAGGCGAGCCCGACGCTTTCGCCTTCGCTGTCGATATGGGCGGATTGCCCGAACAGCGGGTGATTGCCATAGCGCCAGCTTGCCGCTTCGACTGCTGGCGGCTCCAGTGAAGTTGGGTGTTGCTGCGCCGGCGCTTCCGACAAGGGGACTTGCGGGCGAGAGGCTTGCGCTGCTTCGACGGGCGGCGAGTTGAGCAATACCTCGCCATCGTCCTGGTCGACGGTGACACCGGCTCCACGGCCGCCCGCGCCGGCAAGGCTGCCGCGGATGGCGGCCTCCAGCAGGGACTTCTGTTCGCTGCCGGGATTGCCGAAATAGCGCCTGGTGGTGGGGTTGGCGGTGAGCTGCATGCCCCACAGGTCCTGGTTCCGGCGATCGATGATCACCACCAGCTTGTTGTCGGCGCAGTCATGCGGCTGGCAGAGCTCCGCCACGGTCCAGCTCGTTCCGGTGGCGTCCCGCATCGTGACAGGTGCGGAGCCGACGCCGGACAGGCTTGGAATCCAGGAATCCCACCGCTTGAAAGCTGCCCCTTTGGTCGCTTGCGACCATTTCGCCTTGATCCAGGATTCCTTCAGAAGGTCGGTCGGATGTTCTTGGGCGAGGGACGCGGATGCGAAGAAGCACATCGCGAGAGCAGCAGATAATCTCAGCATAATCCCTCGACGGCTGGTCAGGCAGGCGGTTCCGGAATTTTTGATTATGGCCGCCAGAGTGTCCAGCTCCGATGGTGTTGCAGACAATACAGATATGAGGCCCCGACCTGCTGCAGGCTGTGCGTGCGTTTACAGTCGAGACAGAACAATCAAGGTCGTTGCGCCGGCAATGTTGATCAGCGTCATCAGCCAATTCGGCATGACGGCGACCACTTCGGCCTGAAAACGCCTCTCGCACTCACATTCCGGCACGTCAGCTTCCCCCCATTTTTGGCGAGCTTTGCTGACTTTGGAGAAGGCGCGCGCCCCCCAAATGGGGGCTTCCCACATGAACGGCGCCGATCTGGAAACTGGCTTGCCGCGATCGGGCCGTGCGGCGCCGGCCCGGCCGTAGACGCGCCCATCCGGTTGCCGGTTCGTCTCATCGGCCCGTTCGGGCGCGCAAGCGCCGACTTGATCGTCGCATTCGGACCAATTGCGTTGAATCAAGTTCGGCGCTGTCTCGAACCGATAGCATCGGGCCCAGGAAGTTCCTCCGAACAGGATGCTGCTATGTCCAACACACCGCACACTTTGGCTGACGAGTTCCCGGGAGAGGAAGAAGCGATCCACAAGCTGAAGGTGACGGATCCCGATTTCGCGCGTCTCCTCGTTCGGTATGACGAGGTGAACGATCAGGTGCACCTGGCGGAAACGAACATCACTCCGGTGGAGCAGTTGACGGAAACCGAACTGCGCAAGGAGCGCCTTCGGATCAAGGATGCCATCAGCCTGGCGCTATCCGGGAGGTGAATGGTTTCTCGCGGCAGGCCGATTCCGGCCTGCTCGGACCTCGGCAAGGAATGGAATGTGATGAGCGCACTCCCTCGCAGTTTCTGGCATGTCCGGCTTGCGCTGGCGCGTGAAAAGGGAGCGCCCCAGGGCGACAGCCGCAACGGCTATGACCTCCTGGTTCCGCTCGATGACGAGAATCGTCTCGATCCTGCCGAATGGAAGGCCAATCGCGCAGCTTGTCGCGTTCGCCGGTTCCAGCCCGGACAGGCGGATATGATCGGGGTTCTGCGCCGCAAGCCGGGCGGGCACTGGTTCATCGACTACAAGGATGGAGAAGACGACGACGAGGCGGGGTATCGCCTCGGCGACGAACGCTTCGTCGCGGGGGAATACGTCTCCATTCGCGATGGCGACGAGATGCACACCTATCAGGTGGTGTCGGTCAATCGCCCCTGACGGCGCGAGCCCGCCGCCCGAAGGAATGGCGGGTCAGTGCTTTCCCGGAATTTCCGTCGATGGCGGCGGCTGATCGGGTTCCGGCAGCGCGGGGAGTTCGCAATCAGCGGTTCCAGTGGTGAGCGGGGAGGGGATCGAACCCTCGACCACATGATTAAAAGTCACGTGCTCTACCACTGAGCTACCCGCCCTCACGGGGCGCTGAATAGGCAGGGCCGGCGTTCCGGTCAACATTGTTCGTAGCGCTTCATCATGGCAGAAGCGCCGCGGAGGTTTCCGATGTCGCCGTTCGCCATGTCCCGTCAGCCACGCCAGACGCCGATTGCGGCCGCCGATGCGGCCTTTGTCGCGTCGTCGGGGTGCCGCCCGTCCCGGGCCGCCTGAGCCGATGGCTAGTGATGCAAGCCGCCCCTGGCGTCGCTGGACGAAGGCGTTCGGCCTGACCGCGCTTGGGCTGGTCGCGGCGCTGTTCGGCTTCATCGCGCTGCTCGACCCCTATGGTGCCCGCGTTCAGGCGGGCCAGTCGCCGCGGCCGCTGATGGATCTCAACCAGCGCTTCATGTACCCGCAGCTGGTGCGTTCCGGCGCCTTCGATTCCGCGGTCCTCGGGACTTCGACCTTGCGCCTGCTCGATCCGGCGATTCTCTCGCAGGGGCTGCAGGCGCGCTTCGTCAATCTCGGCATGAACGCCGCGACGCCCTGGGAGCAGGTGCAGATCGCCACCTTGTTCGCGCGCAAGGTCGCGGAGCCGAAGCTCGTGATCTGGGGCATCGACCTGCCCTGGTGCGCGGCCGACGCGACGCAGGAGGAGCGGAAGCTGACGCCGCGGCCGTTTCCGCCCTGGCTCTATGACGACAGCGGCTGGAACGACTGGGCAAAGCAGCTCAACTTCACCACGCTCGAAATCGCCGTTCGGCTCGCCGGGCATCGGCTCGGACTGGTGCCGCCGCGCATTCGCGGCGACGGCTACGAGGTCTTCACGCCGCCCGAGGCGAGCTATGATCTCGCCCGCGCCCGCTTCCACCTCTATCGCGGCGGCGATGGCAGGGCGCCCGAGCTTGCGCCGCTGACGCCACCGCAGGCGGTCACGCCGGAGCAGCGGGCCGAGTGGCGCTTTCCGGCGCTGGCCTGGCTCGACCAGGCCCTGGCGGCTTTTCCGGCGCAGACGCGGCGCATCCTCGTCCTGCCTCCGATCCATGCCGGGGCGCTGCCCCGCGAAGGCACGGCAGCCTTCCAGCGCGAGCAGGCCTGCAAGGCTGAGATCGGCACGATCGCCGCGCGGCACGGCGCCGTCGTCGCCGACTATGCCCATGTCTCGTCGCTGACCCGCGAAGACATGAACTACTGGGATCCGGCGCATTATCGCCTGCCGATCGCACGGCGGATCGAGGCTGATCTGATCGCGCTCGGCAAGGGCGAAGACGCGCCGGCCGATCCAGCGCTGCAGGTGGTCAAGCCCATTCGTTAACGCGGCATAAACCAAGCCGGTCTAGCGTCGTGGCATGGTCATTCGTCGCGGCGTCCGCTCCATCCTGATCACGCTCGCGCTCTACCTCGTGTCGAGCGGCGTCGTCGGCTATTTCCTGTTCCACGCCCATCACGGCGCGCGGGGGCTGGAGACGCTGGGCGGCCTGCGCGAAAAACTCGGCGAGATGGAGACCGAAATCGCCGGGCTGACCAGCGAGAGGCAGGGCTGGGAAAAGCGGCTCAGCCTGATGCGCGACCAGGCTGTGGACCGTGACCTTCTCGAGGAGCGTGCCCGTGCCAGCCTGGGCCGGATTCACCGCAACGATGTCGTGGTGATGGGTCGCTGAGGTGGCTAAGGCCCCTACATTAGTCGCAAAAAGATCGATTAACCGATATCTAGTTAAGTCAATATAATATAGCTATATCAATCGATTAGCCCATGTTGCACTGCGAGATACCTATCTCGCCAAGGCTTTTGCGTTCCTCTACAACCGAAGCAGTTGAGCTTCGGAGGACTGCTTATGGCCATTGCCGCGCGTAGGACGAAGGCGGGTGCTCCTGCCAAGGCAGCCGGAAAGAACCCAGCGAAGACGGCGGCAAGGACGGCCAAGGGCGACAGCAAGGCGATCTCCAATACTCCGGTCTTCAACAAGGACGAGGAGTTGCACGCCTATCGCGAGATGCTGCTGATCCGGCGCTTCGAGGAGAAGGCCGGCCAGATGTACGGCATGGGCCTGATCGGCGGATTCTGCCATCTTTATATCGGGCAGGAAGCCGTGGTGATCGGCATGCAGATGGCCTCGAAGGAAGGCGATCAGATCATCACCGGCTATCGCGACCACGGCCACATGCTGGCTTGCGGCATGGAATCGCGCGGCGTGATGGCGGAGCTGACCGGGCGGCGCGGCGGCTACTCGCGCGGCAAGGGCGGCTCGATGCACATGTTCAGCCGCGAGAAGAATTTCTATGGCGGCCACGGCATCGTCGGCGCCCAGGTCTCGCTCGGCGCGGGGCTCGGCTTCGCCAACTGGTACCGCCAGGACGGACGCGTCTCGATGGCCTATTTCGGCGACGGCGCCGCCAATCAGGGCCAGGTCTATGAGAGCTTCAACATGGCCGAGCTGTGGAAGCTGCCGGTCGTGTTCGTGATCGAGAACAACCGCTACGCCATGGGCACCGCGGTCAATCGCGCCTCGGCGCAGACCGATTTCTCCCGGCGCGGCGTTTCCTTCAACATTCCCGGCGAGCAGGTGGACGGCATGGACGTCCGTGCGGTCCGCGCCGCCGGCCAGCGCGCGATCGAGCATGCGCGGTCCGGCAAGGGGCCGTATATCCTCGAGATGCAGACCTATCGCTATCGCGGACACTCGATGTCCGACCCGGCGAAGTACCGCTCCAAGGACGAGGTCCAGCGCATGCGCGAGGAGCACGACCCGATCGAGCAGGTGCGCGGCCGCCTGACGCGCGAGCACAAGCTCGGCGAGGACGAGTTCAAGGCGATCGACGCCAAGGTGCGCGAGATCGTCAACGACGCCGCCGAGTTCGCGACGCATGATCCCGAGCCGGACGTCTCGGAACTCTTCACCGACATCCTGCTGGAGCCGGCGCAGGCCTGACCGGGCACTGCGCTCTCTCATCGACCTTTCAGCCCTAGCGGGCTTCCAGAAATCCAGGTGCGTTCATGCCGATCGACATTCTCATGCCTGCGCTGTCGCCGACCATGGAACAGGGCAAGCTCGCCAAATGGCTGAAAGCCGAGGGCGACAAGGTCAAGGCCGGCGACATCATCGCCGAGATCGAGACCGACAAGGCGACGATGGAAGTCGAGGCGGTGGATGAGGGCATCCTCGCCAAGATCCTGATCGCCGACGGCACCGAGAACGTCGCGGTCAACACGCCGATCGGCGTGATCGCCGTCGACGGCGAGGATGTGAACGCCGCCGCGAGCGGTGCCGGCAAGACGGAGGCGGCGCCCGCCGCCAAGGCCGAGCCGGAAAAGGCCGCCGAGGCGCCGGCCGAGAAGGCTGCCCCCGCTGCGGCGCCGAGCGTGCCGGCCCAGGCGAAGTCCTATGACGCCGCGTCGGAATTCCCGGCCGGTGCCGAGGTCGTCTCGATGACGGTGCGCGAGGCCCTGCGAGACGCGATGGCCGAGGAGATGCGCCGCGACGCCGACGTCTTCGTGATGGGCGAGGAGGTCGCCGAGTACCAGGGCGCCTACAAGGTCACGCAAGGCCTGCTGCAGGAGTTCGGGGCGCGCCGCGTCATCGACACGCCGATCACCGAACACGGCTTTGCCGGCATCGGCGTCGGCGCGGCCTTGACCGGCCTGCGGCCGATCGTCGAGTTCATGACCTTCAACTTCGCCATGCAGGCGATCGACCAGATCATCAACTCGGCCGCCAAGACGCTCTACATGTCCGGCGGTCAGATGGGTTGCCCGATCGTTTTCCGCGGCCCCAATGGCGCTGCCGCCCGCGTCGGCGCCCAGCACAGCCATGACTTCGCCGCCTGGTACTCGAACGTGCCGGGCCTGAAGGTGGTGATGCCGTACAGCGCCTCCGACGCCAAGGGCCTGCTGAAGAGCGCGATCCGCGATCCGAACCCGATCATCTTCCTCGAGAACGAGATCCTCTACGGCCGCTCCTTCGATGTGCCCAAGGGCGATGATTTCACCATCCCGATCGGCAAGGCCAAGGTGGTGCGGCCCGGCACTGACGTCACCATCGTCTCCTTCGGCATCGGCATGACCTATGCGCTCGGTGCTGCCGAGGCGTTGGCCAAGGAAGGGATCGAGGCCGAGGTCATCGACCTGCGCACGATCCGGCCGATGGACATCGAGACGGTCATCGCCTCGGTGCAGAAGACCAATCGCTGCGTCGCGGTCGAGGAAGGCTTCCCGCAATCGGGCATTACCGCCGAGATCGGCATGAAGATCATGGAGGCGGCGTTCGACTATCTCGACGCGCCCGTGGCGCGGGTCACCGGCAAGGACGTGCCGATGCCCTATGCCGCCAATCTCGAGAAGCTGGCGCTTCCGAATGTCGGCGAAGTCGTCGCAGCGGCGAAAGCCGTCTGCTACAGGGGCTGACGCGTGCAACTGACGATCGGAGCCATGGTCGCTTCGGTCGGCCTCGCGAGTGCCGGGGCGGCGGTGGCCTATGCCTATGTCCAGCCGAAACGTCGGCTGGCGCCACGCCCGCTGACAGCCCGCGACCTCGCCAGCACGAGGCTCCATCTGCACCGCGTCGACCTGCTCTCCTTCGTGCTGGCGGCGGCCGGCGTCCTGTCGCTCATTCCTGAATCGGTCCAGGCCTTCGCGCCCGAACTGATGATGGGGCAGACACTCGCCGGCAGCGCGCTGGAACATCTCGACTACATCGCCTTCGTCCTCGTCTCCCTCAGCTTCGGCATGGGCACTGTCCGCCGGATGCTGTTCATCGCATTGGAAAAAGCGAGCCTCCAGCCATGCCCGTGAACATCCTGATGCCCGCACTGTCTCCTACCATGGAGAAGGGCAACCTCGCCAAATGGCTCAAGAAGGAAGGCGATGCGATCAAGTCCGGCGATATCATCGCCGAGATCGAGACTGACAAAGCGACCATGGAGGTCGAGGCCGTCGACGAGGGCATCCTCGCCAAGATCGTCGTGCCCGAGGGTACGGCCGATGTCGCGGTGAACGAGATCATCGGGGTGATCGCCGCCGAGGGAGAGGACGCCAAGGCGGTGTCCACCCCGGCCAAGGCAGAAGCTCCGAAAGCCGAAGCTCCCAAGGCCGAACCTGCCAAGGCTGAGCCTGCCAAGGTGGAGGCGCCGAAGGCCGAGGCCAAGTCCGCGCCGACGCCGCAGGTGACTGCGGAATCCGGCATCAACACCGGTGGCAAGTCGGTCTCGGGCGACAGGCCGTTCGCCTCGCCGCTGGCGCGCCGGCTCGCCAAGGATGCGGGCATCGATCTCGCCAGGGTGCAGGGCTCCGGCCCGCATGGGCGCATCGTCGAGAAGGACATCGAGGCTGCCAAGCAGGGCGGGGCTGCGAAAGCCGCGCCGGCCTCTGCTCCGAGCGCCGCCCCGACGGCTAAGCCGGCCGCCGCGCCGCTTGCGGCCGGGCCTTCCGACGAGCAGACCAAGAAGCTGTTCGCGCCGGGCTCCTATGAGGAGATCCCGCATGACGGCATGCGCAAGACGATCGCGCGTCGCCTGACCGAAGCCAAGCAGACCATTCCGCACTTCTATGTCACGCTGGATTGCGAGCTCGACGCGCTCCTGAAGCTGCGCGCCGAACTCAACGCCGCGGCGCCCGAGAAGGACGGCAAGCCGGCCTACAAGCTCTCGGTCAACGACATGGTGATCAAGGCGCTGGCCCTGGCGTTGCGCGCCGTTCCGGACGCCAACGTCTCCTGGACCGATGGCGCGATGCTGAAGCACAAGCACGCCGATGTCGGCGTCGCGGTCTCGATCCCGGGCGGCCTGATCACGCCGATCGTGCGCGATGCCTGCCACAAGACGCTGAGCCAGATCTCCAACGAGATGAAGGACATGGCGGCGCGCGCCAAGGCCCGCAAGCTGAAGCCCGAGGAGTATCAGGGCGGCACCTCGGCGGTCAGCAATCTCGGCATGTTCGGCATCAAGGACTTCGCCGCGGTGATCAACCCGCCGCATGCGACGATCCTGGCTGTCGGCGCAGGCGAGCAGCGCGCGGTGGTCAAGGGCGGCCAGCTCGCCGTCGCGACCGTGATGTCGGTGACGCTCTCGACCGACCATCGCGCCGTCGACGGCGCACTCGGGGCCGAGCTGCTGCAGGCCTTCAAGGGCTATATCGAGAAGCCGATGGCGATGCTGGTGTGAGCTGAGGCACATGCCTTTTCAGGGGGGATCCAACTTGCATCGCTACAAGACCATCGGCGCCGCGCTGTTGCTGGCGCTCTCGGCCTCGGCTTGCGTTCCGCGCAACTCCTTCGAGCGGCTCGACCCGACTTCGGAATATGCGAAGGCGTGGACGACCGAGGAGGCCAGGCAAAAGGTGTCGGGCCACACCTTCCTGCGTCATATCTCCAAGCGCAACGAGGCGCTGTTCTTCGATCCGAGCGGCGTCGTCTACCAGTGGGTGAGCGGCCGCACGACCGTCGCGAGCAGCACATGGGTCGCCGAGATGCGTAGCTCCAGGCCTTCCGAGGCCGCCAGGACGTTGCTGTGCACGAGCCTTCCGCGTCCGGAGGCTCCCGAACTCGCACCGCGATATCGCTGCATCGACCCGTCGCTGCTATTCATTCCGGCAACGACTTCGGTCAAGGGAGACGCCTTCAAGCTGGCCGGGCGGAAAGATGCCCCGGCCGATCTGCCTGGCGATCGCATGCGCATTCAGGACGTCGCCAAGCTGAGCGCACCGTCGAGCTGAACCGGACTGCCGAGACAATCGAGGCAACAATGCACTTGCACGATGCCATCTTACTGTCAGGCCTCTGTTCGCTGATCGCAGGAGGCGTGCCGCGCGCGCCGGCGGTTCGTGCTGCGCTCCTGAAGCATGTGGGAGCGATGCCATGACCCGCACGGCCCGCATCCTCGCCTTCGGCGATTCCCTGACCTGGGGGCGCATCGCCAACCGGCCGGAGCGCCATGGCGATGATGTGCGCTGGCCGCGCGTGCTGGAGAAGGCGCTGGGCGGCTATGCCACGGTGATCGAGGAGGGGCTCAACGGGCGGCGGATCGCGCTCGAGGATCCGCTGCGGCCCTATCGCTCCGGCATTTCGCTGCTGCCACTGTTCATCGAGTGCCATGCGCCGCTCGACCTCGTCATCCTGATGCTCGGCACCAATGACTGCCAACGCCAGCATTCGCTCGGCGCTTACGACGTCGCCCGCTCGATGCGGATGCTGGCGCAGGTGGCGCAGCGCCCGCCGGTCGAGCTCGGGATGCCGGTTCCGGAGATCCTGATCGTCTCGCCGCCGGTGGTACGCATGCCCGACGATCCCGACCACGAGGCCAACTTCTTCATGGAAGGCGCTCCGGAGAAGATGGCGCTACTGGCAAAGTACTATCGGCGCATCGCCGATGAGATCGGCGTGCACTTCTTCGACGCGGCGGCGATCGCGACCGTGACCGGCGAGGACGGCATTCATCTCGACGCCGAAAACACCCGCGCCATCGGGCTGGCGCTCGCGCCTGCCGTCGATGGCCTGCTCGGCTTGCCGCTGCCGGCACTTGGTCCAGCGTTGCGAATCTCGGGCCCATGACCCCGATTTCGACAGTGAATTCTTCCCTTATCCTCAATGCCTCCCCATCGGAGGGAGGAAAGAGCCGAGGTGCCTCCCATGGCTGACTACGACATCATCATCATCGGCTCCGGCCCCGGCGGCTATGTCGCGGCGATCCGCGCGGCCCAGCTCGGCTTCAAGACCGCGATCGTCGAGCGCGAGCATCTCGCCGGCATCTGCTCGAACTGGGGCTGCATCCCGACCAAGGCGCTGCTGCGCTCGGCCGAGATCCTGCACTATGGCCAGCACGCCAAGGATTACGGGCTGACGCTGGAAGGCACGTTCAAGGCCGATCTCGAAGCCGTGGTGAAGCGCTCGCGCGGCATTGCGGTGCGGATGAACAACGGCGTCCAGTTCCTGATGAAGAAGAACAAGGTCGACGTGATCTGGGGCGAGGCCAAGCTCACCAAGGCCAACACGATCGTGGTCGCCCCGACCAAGAAGCCGGCGATGCAGCCGCAAGGGCCGGTGCCGAAGGGCGCCAAGGGCGAGGGCACCTACACCGCCGACCATATCATCGTCGCGACCGGCGCCCGCCCACGCGCGCTGCCGGGGCTGGAACCGGACGGCAAGCTGATCTGGACCTATTTCGAGGCGCTGGTGCCGCCCTCCATGCCGAAGTCGCTGGTGGTGATGGGCTCGGGCGCGATCGGCATCGAGTTCGCCTCGTTCTACCGCACGCTCGGCGCCGAGGTGACGGTGGTCGAGGTCTTGCCGCAGGTCGTGCCGGTCGAGGATGCCGAGATCGGCGCCTTCGCGCGAAAAGCCTTCGAGAAGCAGGGCATGAAGATCCTGACCTCGACCAAGGTCACCAAGGTCGAGAAATCAGCCAACTCCGTCACGGCTCATGTCGAGGACGACAAGGGCAACAAGCAGACGATCACCGCCGAACGGATGATCTCGGCGGTCGGTGTCGTCGCCAATGTCGAGAATCTCGGCCTGGAAGCGATCGGCGTGAAGCTGGATCGCGGCTGCATCGCCATCGACGGCCTGTGCCGGACCAATGTGAAGGGCGTCTATGCCATCGGCGATGTCGCCGGCCCGCCGATGCTGGCCCACAAGGCCGAGCACGAGGCGGTGATCTGCGTCGAGGCGATCAAGGGCCTGCATCCGCACCCGATGGACAAGGCGATGATCCCGGGCTGCACCTATTGCCATCCGCAGATCGCCAGCGTCGGCCTGACCGAGGCCAAGGCGAAGGAGGCCGGCCATCAGCTCAAGGTCGGCCGCTTCAACTTCGTCGCCAACGGCAAGGCGGTGGCGCTGGGTGAGGACAGCGGCATGGTCAAGACGATCTTCGACGCCAAGACCGGCAAGCTGCTCGGCGCCCACATGGTCGGTGCGGAAGTGACCGAGCTGATCCAGGGCTTCGTCGTCGCGATGAACCTCGAGACGACCGAGGAAGAGCTGATGCACACCATCTTCCCGCATCCGACCCTGTCGGAGGCGATGAAGGAGGCCGTGCTCGACGCCTATGGCAAGGTGCTGAACGCCTGAGGCGCGCCTGCGGCAAAGCGACGACAGGGCGGCGTTCAACGGCTTGCGGGGCTCGCCCGGGATTCCCTCAGCGCAGTCCGACGTGACGCCTGCTTGACGTCGCGTTGATCATGCATCGTGATGGCGGGACCGCGCTGGAGAACCGCCATGGATATGCGTGCAATTCTCGTCGCCATCGTCATCGGCGCCGTTGCCGGCTGGCTCGCCAGCATCGTCGTGGGTGGCGGCGGGCTCGTCCGCTACATCATCACCGGTCTGATCGGCGCCTTCGTCGGCAGCTTCCTGCTCCAGGCGCTCGGCATCAATCTCGGCATCGACAATCCGCTGATCTCGCAGATCGTCACCGCGACGATCGGCGCGATCGTGGTGGTGTTCCTGGCCCGGTTGATCGCCTGAGCCTTTGCCTCTGGAATCTGCCGGGCGTCATGGGCATATCGCTGCGATGACGACACGCACGCGCAAGGCCCGCGGCCCCGGCCGGATTATCGAGGACGACAAGGTCGAGATTCTGCCGCCGGGACGGGGCCTGCCGCTCGACTGGCGCCGCCTCGCGCCGGTGGTCCTGCTCGGCACTGCGACCGGTTTCGCCGCCAGCCTGGTGGTCGGCGGCGGCGGCATCCTGCGCCACGCGGTGGTCGGGGTGCTCGGCATGCTGGTCGGGCAAGGAATCGTGCGTGCTACCGGCTGGCGGATCAGAACCGGCCGGGCCTTTCTCGACGAGGCGGCGATGGCGGTGATCGGGGCGATCCTCGTCGTCCTGCTGGCGCGCTTCATCGCCTGAACACAGGAACCCGCGCACGATGCGCGCGTTGAAGCTTCGGCCGCGGGCTCTGCGGCCATGACGGGCAGGGGGATTGCCATGAACAACGAGATCGTCGCCGCGCTCGGCACGCCGGGCTACGGCTTCTTCATGACGCTGCTGATCGGCATCATCGCCGGCTGGATCGCCGAGCGTGTCACCTCGTCCGATCACGGGCTCTTCACCAACATGATCGTCGGGGTCGCTGGCTCCTTCGTCGGCAGCCGGCTGGGCGAGCTGCTGGAGATTCCGGTCTTCGGCTTCTGGCGCACGCTGACGGCGGCGATCGCGGGTGCCTGCATCCTGATCGTGATCTGGCGCGCCATGCGCAACTGAGCTGCGCGGCGCGGCGGGTTGCCCGCGCGGCTCTTCGGCATTAGCTAGACGGGCGAGGGCGCCTTCGTCTGGCGGCCGCAGGAAACGGACCCGTCCATGGCCGTCGTGCTCGACCTTCTGAACCGCGATCCGCGCCCCAACATCGGCAATCCGAAGGCCGAGACCAGGCCGGGCGGCGAACTGCGCCATCCCGAGAAGCAGAAGCGCGCCGAGAACCCGATCCTGCGCAAGCCGGACTGGATTCGCGTCAAGGCGCCGGGCTCGCCGAAATGGGCCGAGACCCAGAAGATCGTCAAGGAGAACAAGCTCGTCACCGTCTGCGAGGAGGCGGGCTGCCCGAACATCGGCGAGTGCTGGGAAAAGAAGCACGCCACCTTCATGATCATGGGCGACACCTGCACGCGGGCCTGCGCCTTCTGCAACGTCAAGACCGGCGTGCCCGAAGCACTCGACCATGAGGAGCCGCGCAAGGTCGCCGAGGCCGTCGCCAAGCTCGGACTCGAGCATGTCGTGATCACGTCGGTGGATCGCGACGACCTCAAGGATGGCGGCGCCGAGCATTTCGCCCGCGTCATCCGCGCCATTCGCGAGGCTTCGCCCGGCACCACCATCGAGATCCTGACGCCGGACTTCCTGCGCAAGCCTGGAGCGCTCGAAGTCGTGGTCGCGGCCAAGCCCGACGTCTTCAACCACAATCTCGAGACCGTGCCCGGCAAATACCTGACCGTGCGGCCGGGTGCCCGCTATTTCCATTCGCTCAGGCTGCTGCAGCGGGTGAAGGAGCTCGATCCGACGATCTTCACCAAGTCCGGCATCATGGTCGGCCTCGGCGAGGAGCGGAACGAAGTGCTCCAGTTGATGGACGATCTGCGCTCGGCGGAAGTCGATTTCATCACCATCGGGCAGTATCTGGCGCCCTCGCGCAAGCACCATGCGGTGATCCGCTTCGTCACGCCCGACGAGTTCAAGAGCTTCGAGACCATCGCCTATGTGAAGGGCTTCCTGATGGTGTCCTCGACGCCGCTGACGCGCTCCTCGCATCATGCCGGCGAGGATTTCGCCCGGTTGCGGGCTGCGCGCGCCGCCAAGGCCGGCGCCTGAGAGCCGACTTCCCATGCCGATGTTCAACAGCATCCGACGGGTGAAGCACTCGTCCGAGGAGATGTACGCGCTCGTCGCCGACGTCGAGAAATACCCGCAGTTCCTGCCGCTCTGCGAGGGGCTCGTGGTGCGCCGGCGGACGCCGCGCGAGGGCGGCGTCGAGGTGCTGCTCGCCGATATGACCGTCGGTTACAAGGCGATCCGCGAGACCTTCACCAGCCGCGTGACGCTCGATCCGGCCAATCTGAAGATCCTGGTCGAATATGTCGACGGGCCGTTCCGCTATCTCGAGAACCGCTGGAGCTTCAAGCCGGCCGAGAAGGGCTCGGAGGTGGCGTTCTTCATTTCCTACGAGTTCGCCAGCCGCATGCTCGGCCTGCTGATGGGCGCGATGTTCGACAAGGCCTTCCACAAATTCGCCGAGGCCTTCGAGCGACGGGCCGATGTGGTTTATGGCGCCGGAGTGCGGCTCACTTCAGGCTGAGCGAGGCTTCGCGCAGCAGATCGAGCGCCTCCAGCACGCTGAGGCGGCGAATCTCGTCACGGCCGAGCGCGCCGAAGCGCTTCTCACGGTGCAGGGTCTGGTCACGACCGGCGCAGGCGAAATGGACGAGCCCGACCGGCTTCTCCTCGCTGCCGCCATCGGGGCCGGCGACGCCGGTGATCGAGACGGCGAGGCGAGCCGAGAGCCGTTCCCGGCCGCCCTCGGCCATTGCCCGCGCCACCGGCTCGCTGACCGCGCCGTGTTCGAGAATCAGCTCGGCCGGGACACCGGCGAGCGCCGTCTTGGCTTCGTTCGAATAGGTTACCAGGCCTCCCAGAACCATGCTCGACGAGCCCGAGATCGCCGTCAGCGCCCCGCAGACGAGGCCGCCGGTGCAGGATTCCACCGTCGCGACGGTGATGCCGCGCTCGCGCGAGATGTTCAGGAGCTCGGCGGCCAGCGAGCGGATATCGAGGTCGAACATGCTCTCACTCCGGTTCGGGCAGGCGGATGCTGGCGGAGGCGAGCGCCGCCAGCCCCTCGCCGCGCCCGGTGAAGCCCAGGCGCTCCGACGTCGTGGCCTTGACCCCGACCTGGTCGAGCCTGAGGCCGGCGATCGCGGCGATGCGGGCGCGGATCGCGTCGCGATGCGGGCCTACCTTGGGTGCCTCGCAGATGATCGTCAGGTCGAGATGGTCGATGCGGCCGCCCCGTGCCGCCACGCGCTCTGCCGCGAAGGCGAGGAAGCGGTCGGAGGAGGCGCCGCGCCATTGCGGGTCGCTCGGCGGGAAATGGCTGCCGATGTCGCCGTCGGCGAGCGCACCGAGCAGCGCGTCGGTCAGCGCGTGCAGGCCGACATCGCCGTCGGAGTGAGCGGTGACGCCGCGGCCATGCGGAATGCTGACGCCGCCGATCCAGACATGGTCGCCATCGGCAAAGGCGTGGACGTCATAGCCCGTTCCGATCCGGGTCACGAGGCCGCGACCCAGCCGCTGCTCGGCGGCGGAGAAATCGTCGGGATGGGTGAGCTTCAGATTCATCGGGTCTCCCGCGAAGGTCGCGACCTCGTGGCCGGCCCATTCCATGATGGCGGAATCGTCGGTGAAGCCACGGACCTCTGCAGAGAAGGCCGCCTCGTGCGCGGCGAGCAGGGTTTCGAAGGCAAAGGCTTGCGGCGTCTGCACCGAGACGAGCCGATCGCGCGGCGGCGTCTCGACGATGCGCCCGGCGGAATCGAGGCGTTTCACCGTATCGGTCAGCGCCAGCGCGGGGACGGCGGCGCGCGAATTGCGGCTGGCGGCAAGCGCCCGGCCGACCAGATCGGCCGAGACCAGGGCGCGGGCGGCGTCGTGCACCAGGACGGCTCCCGAAAAGCCGGCTTCCGACAGCGCCCGCAGCCCCGCCCGGACCGAATCCTGCCGGGTTTCGCCGCCATAGCTCGGCGGCAGCAGGCGCGCCCGCTGGCTTTCGCTGAGTTCGGCGATCGCATTGCGATAGCGCGCATCGTCGTCAGAGCCGATGACCACCAGCACGGGGCCGATGCTCGCCTCCGCCAGAAAGGGCGCGAGCGCGCGGCAGAGCACTGCCCGCCCGCCAAGGCGGCGGTATTGCTTGGGCGCCTCGGCGCCGGCGCGCAGGCCGCGTCCGGCGGCGACGATCAGGGCGGCGACTGCCATGGTCATGGAAGCGTCGGAACTCCGGATTCGGATGGTGCTGGGTGATAGGCCGGGCGGCGCCGATAGCCAAGCGGCGCGGGCAGGGCCGATGCGAGGCTTGGCGTCCGAGGGCGGGCGGCGCATCGGCCATCGACGATGGTGCAATGCGGTATTGCTCAGAAATCCCTTGCGCAGTGCAATAGATGTCCAATAAATCACCATAATGGAATTTGCCTCAAAATCAGGCGAAGCAGGTGCTGCCATTGGCGGCCTGCGTCCGGCCGCCCGCGCCTTCCTCGCGCCGATGTCTGGCGTGACCGACGTCGTCATGCGCCGGATCGCGGCGCGCTTCGGCGCCGGCCTCGTCGTCTCGGAAATGGTCGCCTCCGACGAACTGGTTCGCGGCAGCGAGGAGGCGCGCCTGCGGGCCGAGGGCTCCGGCGTCACGCCGCATGTGGTGCAGCTTGCCGGCTGCGAGGCGCGCTGGCTCGCCGAGGCGGCGCAGGTCGCCGAAGCGTCCGGCGCCGAGATCGTCGACATCAACATGGGCTGCCCGGCCAAGAAGGTCGTCGGAGGCTGGGCCGGCTCGGCGCTGATGCGCGATCTCGACCATGCGGTCGGCCTGGTCGAGGCGGTGGTGGCGGCCGTGAAGGTGCCCGTCACGGTCAAGATGCGGCTCGGCTGGGACGATGGCTCGCGCAATGCGCCGGAGCTCGCCCGGCGCGCCGTCGCGGCAGGGGCCGCGGCGATCACGGTGCATGGCCGCACGCGCCAGCAATTCTACAAGGGCCTTGCCGACTGGGCGGCGATCGCCCCGGTACGCGCTGCCGGCGCCTTTCCGCTCGTCGCCAACGGCGACATCGCGACGGTGGCGCAGGCGCGGGACTGCCTCGAGCGCTCCGGCGCCGACTACGTCATGATCGGCCGCGCTGCGCTGGGGTGCCCCTGGCTGCCTGGCCAGATCGGCGAGGCGCTCGCCGGGCGCGAGCCGGCGGCCATCACGCTCGAGACCAAGGGCGAGGTGGCGCGTGAACATTACGAGGGCCTGCTCTCGCTGATGGGGCGCGAAGTCGGCGTCCGCCATGCCCGCAAGCATCTGGCCGCCTATGCCGACGAAGCGCTGGCCTGCGGGCTTGCGCCGGATGCGGGCGCGCGGCGCGAACTCCTGACCACCGACGATCCGGCCCGCGCGCTCGCCGCGCTCGCTTGTCTGTTCTCGACCGAGCGCCTTGGCGCCGCTGCCTGAAACACGGGGAAAATCGCGTATGACCATGGCGATATTCGGCGACAGCGGGGAGACGCCGGACGGGAGCTTCTTCGACACCCTCGAGGTCCAGGCGCTGAATGTGCTTCCGATGCCGGTCGTCGTGGTCGGGGACGGGCATGCCGTGCTTTACGCCAATACGGCGGCCGAGGATTTCTTCCAGGCCAGCGCCGTGGTGCTGAAGCGCCAGCGGCTGCAAGACCTGATCGCCTTCGGCTCACCGGTGCTGGCGTTGGTCGACGAGGTCCAGCGTCGTGGCGCCAGCGTCAGCGAGTACCGGCTCGAGCTCGGCTCGCCGCGGCTCGGGCTCGACAGGATCGTCGATGTCTTCGCCTCGCCGCTGCCGGGGCAGGCCGAATGCGTCGTGCTTCTGCTGCAAGAACGAACAATTGCCGAAAAAATGGACAGGCAGTTGACGCATCGCGGGGCAGCGCGCTCGATTACCGCGCTCGGCGCGATGCTGGCGCATGAGATCAAGAATCCGCTTTCGGGCATTCGCGGCGCGGCGCAGCTCCTCGAATCCTCGGTGACGGACGATGACCGGCTGCTCACCCAGCTGATCTGCGACGAGGCCGACCGGATCGTGAAACTGGTCGAGCGCGTCGAATTGTTCGGCGACGAGCGACCAAGCGAGCGCGGCCCGGTCAATGTCCACGACGTACTCGACCATGTGAAAAGGCTGGCCCAGTCCGGCTTTGCACGCCACATCCGTTTCAGCGAAGCCTATGACCCGTCGCTGCCGCCGGTTTCCGGCAATCGCGACCAGCTCGTCCAGGTGCTGCTCAATCTGGTCAAGAATGCCGCCGAATCGATCGGTTCCGATGCGATCGATGGCGAGATCACCCTGACCACCGCCTATCGTCCCGGCATCCGCATGCAGGCCCCCGGCGCGCCCGGACGGCTCGCCTTGCCGCTGGAGATCGGGGTCCGGGACAATGGGCCCGGCGTGCCGGCGGACCTGCACGCGCACCTGTTCGACCCCTTCGTCACCACCAAGGCTCAGGGCAGTGGCCTTGGACTTGCACTTGTCGCCAAGGTGATCGGCGATCACGGCGGGATCGTCGAGTGCGAGTCCGTGCCGCGGCGCACGACATTTCGGATCCGACTGCCGCTGCACGAAGCGCGCGAGCGCAAGGCAGTTTGAACAGCACCAGGAAGCAGAGCTGCATGCCGACGGGTAACATCCTCATCGCCGACGACGACGCGGCCATCCGCACGGTCCTCAACCAGGCGCTCGCCCGCGCCGGCTACGAGGTCCGGACCACCGGGCAGGCGGCGACGCTGTGGACCTGGGCGGCCCAGGGCCTCGGCGACCTGATCATCACCGATGTGGTGATGCCGGACGGCAACGCCTTCGACCTGCTGCCGCGGATCAAGCGCGTGCGGCCGGAGCTGCCGATCATCGTGATGAGCGCGCAGAACACCTTCATGACCGCGATCAAGGCCTCGGAGCGCGGCGCCTACGAATACCTGCCCAAGCCCTTCGATCTGAAGGAACTGGTCGCGATCGTCGGCCGGGCCCTCTCAAGGCCGCGTGGCGAGGTCGGGCGCGGGCACGCGGCGGAGCCGGACGACATCCCGCTGATCGGCCGCTCGCCGGCCATGCAGGACGTCTATCGCGCCCTGGCGCGGCTGATGCCGATCGACCTGACCGTGATGATCAACGGCGAATCCGGGACCGGCAAGGAACTGGTGGCGCGGGCGCTCCATGATTACGGCAAGCGCCGCAACGGCCCGTTCGTCGCGATCAACATGGCGGCGATTCCCAAGGACCTGATCGAATCGGAGCTGTTCGGCCATGAGAAGGGCGCCTTCACCGGCGCGCTGACGCGCTCCTCGGGGCGTTTCGAACAGGCCGAGGGCGGCACGCTCTTCCTCGACGAGATCGGCGACATGCCGATGGAGGCTCAGACGCGCCTGCTGCGCGTGCTGCAGCAGGGCGAATACACCACGGTCGGCGGGCGCACGCCGATCAAGACCAATGTCCGCATCGTCGCTGCCACCAACAAGGACCTGCGCATCTCGATCGCCCACGGGCTGTTCCGCGAGGACCTGTTCTTCCGCCTGAACGTGGTGCCGATTCGGCTGCCGCCCCTGCGCGAGCGGGTCGAGGACGTGCCGGATCTCGTCCGCCATTTCTTCGGGCTCGTCGAGAAGGAAGGCCTGCCGCGCAAGCAGATCGATTCCGAGGCGATGGACGTGATGCGGCGCTATCGCTGGCCCGGCAATGTCCGCGAGCTGGAGAACCTCGTGCGGCGGCTGGCGGCGCTCTATCCACAGGAGACCATCACGGCGCCGATCGTCGAGGCGGAGCTGCAACCTGCCGCGGCGACATCGAGCTATGCCGGCTCCAGCAGCGGCCAGGAGCGCGCAGAGACGCTTTCGGGCTCAGTCGAGCGCCATCTCAACCAGTATTTCTCCGGGTTCGGCGACCAGGTCCCGCCGCCTGGGCTGTATCACCGCATCCTGCGCGAGATCGAACCGCCGTTGATCGCGGCGGCGCTGGCGGCAACCCGCGGCAACCAGATTCGGGCCGCCGAGCTGCTCGGCCTCAACCGCAACACCTTGCGCAAGAAGATCCGCGAGCTCGACATGCAGGTGGTGCGCTCGCCGCGCTGAAGCATCGCACCG